>NZ_CP030048.1:6607500-7304317 GCF_015291665.1 Bradyrhizobium sp. CCBAU 53338 | reverse complement strand
CTTCAGGCATGGCTCGACCGTTCGGCGGAAACGCCGCGGGTCAGGTCAGCGATGTCTTGGATGGAGAGTTCGCGAGGTCAGCGCGTACTCGACGCGCCCTCACGGATAGGGGGCTGATCGCAGGACGGATTGGAAACGGCATCGTTGAACGATGAAGCCAAAGTCAATACCGCGTTGAATCCGTAGGACATGATACCTCCCCGTCCTGCCGTGATCGCTCACGGCAAGGTCCTGCGTGTCTAAAAGACAGCCACTCCTGGAATGCTCCAATTGCGGATGCCCTGCCCGTCTTTTCGTATCGTCCGTTCGGCTACGCCATCATGCGTGTCGGGGCAGTCTCGAGATGCCTCTCTTATCCCCCTCGCGCGATCGCTGAGATATCGCTTGGAGACGTCAAGACAAAGAGCTACCGTTCCCATATTGCTATGGGTTTTTGATCCGACAATCGCTTGTTGAAGCGTCGCCTACGTGCACACCGCCGCCGATTTGCACGCCCGCCCCGTTTCCCAAACCGCGCTGGTCTCAAGATCGTGGGCGCCGCGAACGACTTAAGGAATACACTATGCGCAAAGACTCGCAACGAAATTGATTCACACTTGAGGCATCAAAAAACTTGACCAGCGTTAACGCCGCGCACGAGTTGTACACAGCCTCGAGACCAAGTTTTTGGATTCGTGCACAGATTCGAAAATGCGGCGCATCATGTGACAATGACTCCCCAATCGCCAAAAAATTTTTACAAAAGCGTCACGCTCGCGACGCGCGAGCGAATTTTCCAAATGCTTGTCGCCGCTATGTCGATAAGTGGTTAGCGAGACACCGTTTTTTGAGTCTCGTTTCAGAGGGTAACCCGTCGTGGAAACGCGTTCCGGTGAAACTACGGTGTGCAGAACTCTGGCGCGCGGGAATTCAACTTAGGCCCGCGCCGCAGGGGTTTTTCGCAGCGCAGTGAAAGTTTCCGCTGTTGCAAAAACAGCGACAGGTGAAATTACGGACGCAGCCTGGCGAAGCCGCGAAGACTCTTCCAGCCGAAGATCGCTCGCCCAAAGACCGCAGGCGGGAAGTGACCACAAACGGTAATTGTGACAGGCAGCAAAAAGCCCGGCGTGAAAGCCGGGCTGATTGACGTGCGCGATGTTCGCTTCGACCGATCGCGTGAAGCGACCGGCTTCGCGCGACGAACTTTACTTCGCGAGCTTACTTGGCGAGCTTGGCGATCTGCGCGGTGAGGCGCGAGACTTTGCGGCTGGCGTTGTTCTTGTGAATGATGTTGCGCTGGGCGGCGCGCATCAGCGCGGGCTCGGCAGCGGCCAGCGCCTTCGCGGCGGCGGCGCGGTCGCCGGTCTTGATGGCTTCTTCGACGTTACGCACGGCGCCGCGCATCTGGGTGCGGCGCGACTTGTTGACGGCGGTGCGGCGGGCGATCTTGCGCGTCGCTTTCTTGGCAGAGGTAGTGTTGGCCATGGTCTCAATGTCCTTTGCGGGTACCGGTCGCGTCTTGGTCGGGTAGCGCCGGCAGCTTGACCGCGGAATCGACGCTCGGATTTAGGGTGTTCGGTTGCTGGGCCGTTCCCGGAACATGAGCGAAAAGCCTTGCGGCCCTCTCTGAGGCCCCAAAAGAGCCTGCAACTGCTCAAAGAACAGCGGCGGCAGGATTGCGCCCGCCGCCAGTTGGCGCCCTTATAGAGGGGGTCTTTGGCACCGTCAACGCTTTCGGGGTTGGAAAAGCAGGCTTCCGGCGTGCCAGGAAGGGGGCGTAACGCCCTGATGAGGTTGAATTTCTGCCGTCTCCCGGCTATTGGCTGGCGGCGTCGATAGGGGTCGTCCGATCGGACGATCAATTGGGGTGGGGTATGATCCGCGGCTTTTTCCGACTGATTGGCCTGTTGCTGCTGGCCGGCGGGTTCATCTTCATGGTCTATGACGGCGCCCGCTGGGTGGCCGACCAGACCCTCCGCTTCACCCGGTTCGGCCAGTTCTGGAACGACATCAACCAGGCCAGCCAATCGGCCTTCCGGGCCTGGGTCGAGGCCAAGGCGCCCTGGCTCTGGACCTCGGTGATCCGCCTCGTGCTGGACCAGCCGGTGTTCGCCGTCCTCGGCATCCTCGGCATTTTGCTGATGATCCTGTTCCGACCGCGCAAGCCGCTGATCGGCTATTCCCGCGACTGAGCTCCCGGCGGCGTAACAAGACTGCCTCTCGTTGCGTAAACACCTATATTCCCACTCGATCGCGAGCACGCCGCCTGAAGCATCTGGCTCGGGCGACGCACATCTCGTTTGCGGAGGTTCATCATGCTGTTCATGCGCAAGTCCACCGCATTGCCGAGCGCAGCCGACGCGCTGCCCGGCCGTGCGCAAGCCATTCCCACCGCGAGCATCCATTTCGTCAACGGCGCAAGATTGCAGCCGCCTTATCCCGCAGGTCTCGAGCAGGCCGTGTTCGGGCTCGGCTGCTTCTGGGGCGCCGAGCGCAAATTCTGGGAGCTCGGCGACGGCATCTATTCCACCGCCGTCGGCTATGCCGGCGGCCACACGCCGAATCCGACCTATGAAGAGACCTGCTCGGGCCGTACCGGCCACACCGAAGTGGTGCTGGTCGTGTTCGATCCGACGAGGATCTCCTACGAGAAGCTGCTGAAGACTTTCTGGGAGAACCACAACCCGACGCAGGGCATGCGCCAGGGCAACGATGTCGGCACGCAATACAGAAGCGCGATCTACACCTTCTCCGATGCGCAGAAGAAAGCCGCCGACGAGTCGAAGGCGCTTTATCAGAAGGCGCTCAGTGCAAAGGGCCTGGGGGCCATCACCACCGAGATCGCGACCGCGGGTCCGTTCTATTTCGCCGAGGACTATCATCAGCAATATCTGGCGAAGAATCCCGCCGGCTATTGCGGCCTCGGCGGCACCGGCGTGTCGTGTCCCATCGGCGTGGGTGTGAGCGCTTAAGGCATTCGGTCGCGCCACGAGCACCGCTGCACCTCTCCCGCTTGCCGAGCGGGAGAGGGGGCGCACCGAGCAAGTGCCCTCAACCCTTTATTAACCATAACCGGTGCAAGACTGGACCTGTCTCGGTTGTAGGGATGGTCCGGTGCGGGTTCTGCGCGCGTTTCGATGGTCGATCTTGGCAGCGTCCGCCGCGCTGGCCCTGGGCGGCTGCATGCAGACCGCCGGCCCTGTCGCGATGGTGCAACCCCGTCCCGATCTCGACGCCATGGCCTACGGCCAGCCCTACGGCGCTCCGCCGCCGGTCGTCGTTGCCAACAGCGGCGGCGGTGCCATCGATGCGCTCACCAATTCCTTTGCCGCGGGGCCTGCACCCGTTCCGGTCGCCTATGGCGGACCGGTGATGGCCGCGCCCGTGCGTTACGACGCTTCCTATCACCTCGACGCCGGCGACAAGCTGCGCGTCGTGGTCTACGGCCAGGAAGGTCTCACCAACAGCTACGCCATCGATGCCGGCGGTTCCATCACCATGCCGCTGATCGGCGCGGTGCCGGCGCGCGGCCGCACCACGGCGGGGCTCGCCAGAGAAATTGCCGCGCGCCTGCGCAACGGCTATATCCGTGAGCCTTCCGTCGCCGTGGAGATCGACTCCTATCGTCCGTTCTTCATTCTCGGCGAAGTCGCAGCCCCCGGCCAATATCCGTACGTGCCCAACATGACGGTCGAGAGCGCCGTGGCGATCGCCGGCGGCTTCTCGCCGCGCGCCAAGCGCGACGTGGTCACCGTGACCCACACCGAGAATGGCGGCGCCATGCGTGCCGTCGTGCCGCTCGGCACCCCCGTCAGCCCCGGCGACACCGTGTTCGTCGGCGAGCGCTGGTTCTAGAGGCTTCAGCCCGATCCCATCCTTTCGTCATTCCGGGGCGCGCGTAGCGCGTGCCTGGAATCCATACTCCCGATGGTGGTTATGGATTCCGGGCCCGCTTCGCTTCGCGGCGCATCCCGGAATGACGGATAGGGTCACCGCCTGAAATCCAGCCGCCCATTCGGAAAGCATCCGTCGATCCTGAAGGCGTCGACCACGCGCCCGATCCACGGCCTGACGATCGCGGGATTGGTCAGGTTGATGTATTTCCCGATCAGGCCATTGCCGCTCTCGCGCACAGCGTCGATCAGCCCGTGGCGTCGGCCATTGTCCCAGTCGAACCGCAGATAAATGCGCTCACCGACGACGCGCACCTCCGCGCGCCCTTGCTTCCATGCTTCGGGCGTATCGCCTGACATGGTCGGATCGGCGCCGCCGTTCCAGCGGCTGGCCCAGGCGCCTTCGAGCGGGTCGCCGATTGCGGGAACGGTCGCCCAATGCGCCGCATTGCCGTCGGCGGCATCGCCGGCAAGCGAAGCTGATATCGCATAGTGCATGACGTCGGCATCGCCGGGATCAGGCACGTCCAGGGTACCGAACGGGTTGCGGATGACGATGTTCGTGTTGGCCTGCTGCATGACGCTCTCCCGGCGTGAACTGGCTCGATCAGCCAGCTCTATCGCCGGGCGGTGTGGTGCAGCCACCCGATTTCCGCTCGGGGGGCAGCGCGGCGCAACTCTCTCCTCTCGTCATTCCGGGGCGCGCGTAGCGCGAGCCCGGAATCCATCACCACGAATCGGGATTATGGATTCCGGGCCTGCACCGCTCCGCGGCGCATCCCGGAATGACGGTGGAGAGAGACGGCCCGTGTGCTTTACGTCAAATGCTTCGCAAAGAACGCCATGCTGCGCGGCCAGGCGATGTCGGAACTGGCCTTGTCGTAGCTCGGCCGCTCGTCGCAATGGAAGCCGTGCTGGGCGCCCGGATAGATGAAGACCTCGACATCGGGCCGCTTCGCCTTGACGGTCTCGACGTCGGCGAGGGGAATGCCGGCATCCTTCTCGCCGAAATGCAACTGCGTCGGCACCTTCGGCTTCTCGTCGGCGAAGCGCACCACGGCGCCGCCGTAATAGCCGATCGCGGCCTTGAGGCCGTTCAGCCGCGTCGCCGCGACAAAGGCGACGCTGCCGCCGAGACAGAAGCCGATGATGCCGACCGGGCCGACGCTCTTCACCGCGTCGATCGCAGCCTGTGTGTCGCGCAGCATCGCGCTCCAATCGGGATTGGCGACGAACTTGCGCGCTTCGGCGATCTCGTCGGGCGTGTAGCCGGACTGGAAGCCCGGCGTGGTTCGGTCGAAGATCGACGGCGCGATCGCGACATAGCCTTCGCCGGCGAGGCGGTCGCAGACCGAACGGATGTGATGATTGACGCCAAAGATCTCCTGGATCACCACCGCCGCGCCCTTCGGGTTGCCCGAGGGATCGGCGCGATAGGCGCCGAGCTGGAAATTGTCGGAGGCCGTCAGTCTGATGTCTTGTCCCACGCGGGTTGTCCTTCTTGGTTGATCGTCAATGCGGGCGCTTGTCTTTGCCCGTCACTCCCACATCCAGTTCTCGCCGTAATCCTCCTTCCATCCTGCCAGCCGTCCGTGACGGAATTGCAGGAACAGGCGGTGGCGATAGGGGATCAGTCCGCTGCCGCCGATGTCGCGGAGCGCGAGATAGATTTCATTGCCGGGACGTCCGCGGATGTATCGCAGGGGCTGCCCCAGCGCGTGCGCGGTCTGATCCGCGTCCATCCCGAACGCCAGGGGCGCGTTGTTCGACAGGGTGTCGACGAAGGGACGGCGCGGCGGCACTGTGCCGAAGGGTTCGGCCCGCGCGGACGCCGCCATGATGAGAAGCGCCGCGCCCGCAGCCGCCAATGCCCGCTTCATCGTCATGACCCTCACCTCGCCGCCTATTCCGGCAAGTTCTTCAGGAAAGGCGCCACGGCGTCAACAAAAGCCTTGGGCTGATCGATGTTGACGGCGTGTCCGGCCGCGGGGATCACGACCTTTTGTGCGCCCGGGATCTTGGCCGCCATGTAGTCCGACGCCGCCAGGAACGGCGTGTCGTCGGCGCCGACCACGATCAGCGACGGCACTTCTATATTCGGCAACAACTCCATCACCGCGGCGTCGCGCTGGGTCAGCATGCCGCGCGCGGCCATCGCCAGGCCCCTGGCGTTGCGATGGCTGGCGGTGGCGCGCTCGCGCGTGGCTGCTTTCAGCACGTCGAGACCTTCACGATCGAGCTTGTCGGCGGTGGCGAACGCACGCGCGTTCCACGCCTCGCGCGCGTCGTCCTTCCTGAAGCCGGGACCGGTGTCGATGATCAGCAGCGCGCGCGTGCGCGAGGGATGGGCGCGATAGAATGCGAGCGACATGTAGCCGCCGAGCGAGAGGCCGCCGATGATGGCGCGCGGGGCGCCGACCGCATCGAGGATCGCCGCAATGTCGCCGACCGTCAGCGCCTCGCTGTAGGCTTTGGGATCGTCAGGGTAGTCGGACTGACCGTGACCACGCATGTCCCACAAGATCAGCTTGTGATCGCGCGCGAGCGCGTCGACCTGACCATGCCACATCGCCGAGGTCGAGGAATAGCCGTGCGTGAGCAGCAGCGGCGGCCCGTCACCGTGCACTTCGTAATAAATGCCGACGCCTTCACGATCGATCCTTGGCATTGCGCCACCCTTATTTTGTTTTGGTTCGATCCATCCTAGCCTGCGAGGTTACTCGGAGGAAACCGCCGCGATCGCAATGATACGCATGCTTGTCGTGTTGCTAGTTGCGTTCAGTCGCTAGCGTCAGCGCTGTTCTCGCAACGCACAACAGGCAGATGCCGCGATAGCTTCAATCGATTCCAGATTGCATTTGCCTCTGCGCACGAACCCGATCATTCTCGCGCGCAAGGCGGTCGCTGACCCGGTGGGCGGCCGCCATTCAAGTTGCCGCCGTAAGCGGCTTCATGCACCGGCAGGGGAAGACGCCTATGCCAACGCTCACGATCAACGGGCGGAGTATGTCCGTGGATGCGGCAAACGACACGCCGCTCCTTTGGGCCATCCGCGAGCAATTGCAGATGACCGGCACGAAATTCGGCTGCGGTGCCGGCCTGTGCGGTGCCTGCACCGTGCACGTCAACGGCGAAGCCGTGCGCTCGTGCCAGACCATGGTCGGCGACGTCGCCGGCAAGAAGATCACCACCATCGAGGGCCTGTCGGCCAAGGGCGATCATCCCCTGCAGAAGGCGTGGATTGCCGAGCAGGTGCCGCAATGCGGCTACTGCCAGTCCGGGCAGATCATGCAGGCGGCTTCGCTGCTGGCGAAGAATGCCAACCCGACCAAGGAAGAGGTCGTGGCGCATATGGACGGCAATCTCTGCCGCTGCATGACCTATTCGCGGATCCAGAAGGCGATCATGCGCGCCGCCACCGAGATGCGTACCGCATCCGCCGCCGGCAACGAGCGGAGGCACACATGAACGAGCACGTGAAGAACGTCATGCCAGAGACGACCGATCTCAGCCGCCGCTCATTCCTGGTCGGCACCGCCGCCGCCGGCCTCGTGCTCGGCTATGCCGGCGTGCCCGGCATTGGTGAAGCGCTCGCCGCGGCCCCGGCCAATTTCGAGCCGAGCGTCTGGTACGCGATCGCGCCCGATGGCCTGGTCACCGTGACCTGCGGCAAGGCCGACATGGGTCAGCACATCGCTTCCACCATGGCGCAGATCGTCTGCGAGGAACTGGGCGCGAAGTGGAGCGACATGCGGGTCAACCTCGCTTCCAACGATCCGAAGTTCAACGACCCGGTCCTCGGTGCGCAGATCACCGGCGGCAGCTGGTCGACCATGATGAACTTCGACGCGATGAGCCGGGCGGGTGCCGCCGGGCGCATGGCGCTCGCAGAGGGCGCGGCCGCGTCCATGGGCGTGCCCGCGGGCGAGCTCGTGGTGCGCGATTCCGTGATCTCGCATCCGAAGTCGAAGAAGCAGATGTCGTTCGCCGACGTCGTCAAGAGCGGCAAGGCGACCAAGACCTTCACGCCTGACGAGTTGAAGGCGATCAAGCTGAAGACGCCGGATCAATACACCATGATCGGCGTGTCGGTGCCGCAGCTCGACATCCCCTCCAAGACCAACGGCACGGCCAAGTACGGTATCGACGTGATGATTCCGGGCATGGCCTATGGCGCGCTCGTCACGCCGCCGGTGCGCTTCGGCGCGACGGTGAAATCGGTCGACGACAGCGCTGCGAAGAAGGTGCCCGGCTTCATCAAGGCCGTTACAATCGACGACAAGACCCAGACGACGTCGGGCTGGGTGGTTGCCGTCGCCAGCACCTATGCCAACGCCAAGAAGGCGGCGGCGGCGCTGAAGATCAGCTATGACGGAGGCCCGAATGCAAAACTGTCCAGCCAGTCGCTGCTCGACGAAGCCATGCGGCTTCAGAAGCTCGATGATTCCGGCCAGTTCTTCGTCAAGGACGGCGATGTCGCAGCCGCGCTCGGCACGGCGGCCAAGGTGCTGGAGGCGGAGTACACCACCAGCATCAACATCCACGCGCCGATGGAGCCGATGAACGCCACTGCGGAGTTCAAGGGCGACATCCTGCACATCTATTCCGGCAATCAGTTCGCGACGCGCTCCGGCGCGATTGCGGCGGGAGCTGCCGGGATCGATCCGAAGTTCGTGGTGATGCACCAGATGTGGCTCGGCGGCGGCTTCGGCCGCAGGCTGGACGCCGACATGATGGTGCCGGCGGTGCAGGCGGCCAAGGCCGTCGGCAAGCCGGTGAAGGTGATCTACACGCGCGAGAACGACATGACGATGGATTTCTCGCGTCCGCTCACCTACCAGAAAGTGAAGGCCGGCGTGGACGGCGACGGCAAGCTCGTGGCGCTCAGCCACGACGTGGTCTCGGCCTGGCCGACCGCGCGCTGGGGCATCCCCGACTTCCTGTCGCCCTCGGTCGACAAGAAGGGCCCGCTCGACGCGTTCACAGTGAACGGTTCGGACTTCTTCTATACCGTGCCGAACCACAATGTGCGCGCGATCAAGAACGAGATGGCGCACAACGCCACCCCGTCGGGCCAGCTCCGTTCGGTGGCGCCGGGTTGGACCTTCTGGGCGGTCGAGAGCATGATCGACGAGATCGCGGCGGCGACCGGCAAGGACCCGGCGCAATTTCGCATCTCGCTGCTCGACGGTGCCGGCAAGAACGACGGTGGCGCGCAGCGGCTGCGCAACACGCTGCTCGCCGCGATGGGCCTTGCCGGTTACGGCACCAAGAAGCTCCCCAAGGGAGAAGGCATGGGCGTCGCCTGCGTGTCGTCGCAGGAGCGTGCGACCGCAAGCTGGACCGCTTGCGTCGCGCATGTGGCCGTCGCGCCGTCGGGCGAGGTGACCGTGAAGAAGCTCACGGTCGCAACCGATGTCGGCACGCAGGTGCATCCCGACAACATCCGCGCCCAGGTCGAGGGTGCGGCGCTGTGGGGCCTGTCGCTTGCGATGCACGAGAAGGCGACGCTGAAGGACGGTGGCATCGAGCAGACCAATTTCGATAGCTACAGGCCCTTGCGCATGAGCCAGATGCCTGAGGTCGCGGTCGCCGTGATCGCCAATGGCGAGAAGGCCACCGGCGTTGGCGAGCCCGCGGTGACGGTCGTGGCGCCTGCCATCGGTAACGCCATCTTCAACGCCAGCGGCGCCCGCGTCCGGGCCCTGCCGATCACGGCGGAGGCCGTGAAGGGGGCGATGAAGGCGTAAGCTGCGTCTTGCAGTTGTGAGGTGAGACGTCCGCCGGAGGGGCACCTCCGGCGGACTTTTTTTGCGAAAAGCTCAGCATTTTCAATGGTCCTCCTACTGTGCATGGGGTTGTTTTCGCCGTGGGGGGAAACCCGACCCGTAAAATTGCGTGCAATTTCGGCAGGTTCGGTTGAGCACGCCTCTTAAGGGCCGGAGAACCTGATCCGGCATAGGCTGACGCCAAAGACAGTCCCGTGCTTTTGGGGAAGCCATGAACGCGCCAGCCAAATCCGCCGCCAAACGCCGGCTTCTGCTCGCCTCCGACCGGAGTGATGCGAGCACCGAGCTCGCCAGCATCCTGAAGGCCGTCGGCGACGTCTCGACGGTGACGACGCAGGAGATCCCCGAGCAGCCGTCGCGCGATCTCTCCGGCCTCGTGGTCGACATCAATTTGCGCTCGCCCGAAAGCGTGCAGCGGGTGCGCAACAAGCTGCGCGGCGATGCCTATCGCTCGATGCCGCGTCTGTTCGTGCTCGCCGACGCGCTGCATCACGGCACCATGCAGGCCTGGGCGCTCGGCGCCACCGACACCATCTCGCGCCCGTTGCAGCCCGAGGCGATCCTGCAGCGCATCCGCGCGGCGTTCCCCGACACGGCGACCTACGACGCGACCGATCGCGGCAAGACGCTGAACCGCGGCGTCGAGGCGGCGCACGCGGTGCTGGCGAAGATGTTCGAGAAGCTGCCGCTCGGCGTGCCCCTGACCTTCGACGACGTCATCGCCGCCGAGAACAAGATCCTGAAGGCGATCAAGCACTCCTCGCTGCGCGAGTGGCTCACCACCGTCGGCTGCCACCATGTCGGCAGCTATCGGCATTGCCTGTTCGTCACCGGCTTCGCCGTCGCCTTCGCCCAGCATCTCGGCATGCGCGAGGACGACCAGCGCCGCCTGACCCGCGCCGCGCTGCTGCACGATGTCGGCAAGGCCTTCGTTGCTTCCAACCTGCTCGACAAGCCAGGCAAGCTCTCCGACGAGGAGATGGCCGAAGTCCGCCAGCATCCGCGCCGCGGCTATGATGCGCTCGCGGCCCAGGGCGGCTTCCCGCCGGAGATGCTCGACGTCGTGCTGCATCACCACGAATTCCTCGACGGCAGCGGCTATCCCAACGGCCTGTCGTCGAACCAGATCAGCGACATCGTGCGCCTGACGACGATCGTCGACATCTACGCAGCTCTCGTCGAGAAGCGCGCCTACCGCATGCCCTTCACCCACTCGCGTGCCTTCGCGATGATGGAAGGCATGGGCGGCAAGCTGGACCAGCAGCTCCTGCAGGCGTTCCGTCCGGTGGCGCTGGGATCGTTCTGATCCCGCGCCGCTACCCCAGCATCTTCCTGAGCTCTGCCTTCGCCACCTTCTCCAGGGTCGAGCGCGGCATGTCGTCGACGAGGCGGATCTCGCGCGGCACTTTGAAGTCGGCGAGGCCCTTGCGGCAGGCCGTCATCACGCGGTCCTGCAGGTCAGGTGTGGCGCCCGCGACGCCGCCATGCGGGATGATGAAGACGACGGGCACCTCGTCCAGCATCGGATGCTTCTTCGCCACCACCGCGGCCTCGCGCACGCCTGATACGAGTGCAATCACCTGCTCGATCTCGGATGCCGCGACATTCTCGCCGCCGACCTTCAGCATGTCCTTGGCGCGGTCGCCGAACCTGATGAAGCCGTTTGCGAGGCGCTCGACGCGGTCGCCCGTGAGGAAGAAGCCGTGCTCGTCAAAGCTCTCCCGCGTCGCCTTCTCGTTGTGCAGATACTCGGCGAACAGCGACAGGCCGGGAATGCCCTTGATCGCGAGATTGCCGGTGTCGCCGACCGCGGTGGGCCGTCCATCATCGTCAGTGATGCGGATCTGGTATTCCGGCGCGGGGCGGCCGATCGACATCGGGATGTTGGGCTGGTCGATCTCGCCGATGATGCCGTGGGTGATGGTCTCGGTCATGCCCCACCAGCCGATGATCTTGACGCCGAACGCGGCGAAGGCCGGCGGCTCGTTGACCGCCGTGCCCCACAAGCGGAATTTGTGATCCCTAGGGATCTCCTGCTCGAGCAGCGCCTTCATGCAGAACGGGATGGTCGAGGTCCAGGTCGAGCCATGCTCGCGCGCGACGCGCCAGAACCGGCTCGCGGAAAAGCGCGGCTGGATCACGCAGGTGGCCCCGACCCACAGCGCCGCCAGCATGGAATAGGCCAGCGCATTGGTGTGGAACAAAGGCAGATAGGTCTGGTGCACGTCACCGGCGTGCAGGTCCTCGTGCGCAGCGTTGATCTTGGCGCCCCACAGCGCGTTGGCGTGGGTCCACAGCACCGCCTTCGGCCGCGACGTCGTGCCCGACGTGTACTGCACGCTGCAAGGCGCGAGCGGATCGGTCGCACGCTTCGGCCGATCGGCGCTGTCGGCGAAGAGGGACTCAAAGCTATCGCCGCGCGAAACCGCCTGCGTGGGTGCGGCGCCCGCATCGTGCGAGGTCACCGCCAGCCAGCGAATGTTGCGGCAGTTCTGCGCGACGATTTCCGCATAGGCCGGCTGCGTGATCGCAGCGACCGCGCCGCAATGATCGGCGAAATACTCGATCTCCGCCGGCGCCGAGCGCGTGTTGGTGGTAACGGCAATTGCGCCGAGTTCGACGCAGGCGAACCAGGCGAGCAGCGCCTCGATGCAATTGTCCAGGTGAATGAGCACGTACTCGCCCGGCTTCACGCCGCGCCGGGCGAGCCCCGCCGCGAGCGCGCCGACCCGCTCGTGGAATTCGCCGTAGCTCCAGCGCCGCGCCGGCGCGTCGAATGGCGCCCAGATCAGAAATGGATGATCACGCCGAACCTCGGCGCGCATCTTGAGAAGCCACGGCACGTCGAGCCCATCGAACGGGCTCGCGATACCAGTTGAGGTTTGTTGAATGGCCATGAGTCCTCCCGTGCAGCCGGCATCTTGATGGCGGCCGCCTTTCTATTATTGCGTCTTCCTGCCATCACATGGTGTGGGGCGCAAACCGGGAGGGGCGTCGTTCGCCGTCTAATCCTCGTACGACGAAATCTCGATCAGGCTGCCGTCCGGATCCCGGCAATAGACCGAGCGCAGCGTGCCGCGGGCGCCGTGCTTGGGAACCGGGCCTTGTTCGATGGCGACGCCATGCGCCTTCAAATGCGCCACCACCTCGTCGGGGGTCGAGGACGTGAGGAAGCACAGATCCTCGCTGCCGGCGGTCTGGTGGTCGGCGGTGAACCACTCCACCTTGTCGGCGTCGCGCGGCCGGACGTTGATCTTCTGTTGACCAAACTGAAGTGAGGTCCGCGGCGCTTTGCCGCCGCCGGGATCGAACACCTTGACTTCCATGCCGAGGATCTTGCGATACCACTCGGTAGTGACAGCGACGTCGGCGACGTTGATCACGAGGTGATCGAGGGCCTGGACCTTGACGGGCATGCCTTATCCTTTCGTCGCCATGAGCCTGGCGCACTTTTCGCAAAGGGCGGGCTTTGTTACAAGGCCGCTGACGCCGCCATCAAGAACAACACTGGGAGAACCCTCGAGATGATCACTCGCCGTTCCGCGCTGGGCCTGCTCGCCGCCACCCCGCTTGCAGCCAGCCCGCTGTCGAAAGCCTTTGCAGCGGACTATCCGTCTCGGCCGGTGAAGTTCGTGGTCGGTTATCCGCCGGGCGGCGCCACCGACATTCTGGCAAGGTTGATCGGCCAGCGGTTGTCGGAGCGGCTCGGCCAGCAATTCGTGATCGAGAACAAGCCGGGCGCCGGCAACAATATCGGCACCGAATCCGTCGTGAACGCCGAGCCCGACGGCTACACCGTGCTGCTGGTCAACCCGGCGAACTACATCAACTCCACGCTCTACACCAATCTCAAGTTCAACTTCGTCCGTGACATCGCGCCGATCGCCGCGTTCCAGCGCGTGCCGAACGTGATGACCGTGAACAAGGACGTGCCGGCCAAGACCGTCGCCGAGTTCATCGAGTATGTGAAGGCCAATCCCGGCAAGGTGAACATGGCTTCCTCAGGCAACGGCACCTCGGTGCATCTGTCCGGCGAAATGTTCATGGCGATGACCGGCTGCAAGATGCAGCACGTGCCCTATCGCGGCGCAGCGCCCGCCATCACCGACATGCTCGGCGGCCAGGTGCAGGTGATCTTCGACAACATGCCCTCGATCATCCAGCACATCCGCTCCGGCTCGCTTCGCGCGCTCGGCGTCACCACGGCGCAGCGCTCGCCGCAGCTGCCCGACGTGCCGGCGATCGGCGAGACCGTGAAAGGCTACGAGGCGAGCGCGCTGTTCGGCATGGGCGCACCGAAGAACATGCCCAAGGACCTGATCGCCAAGCTCAACAACGAGGTGAACACGCTCATGAAGGAGCCCGACATGACCAGGCGCCTGGTCGAGCTCGGCGGCGATCCGCTGGTGGAGACGCCAGAGGCGTTCGGCAAGGACATCGAGGCCGAGACCGCCAAGTGGAAGAAGGTCGTCGAGTTCGCCGGCCTCAAGGTTGAGTAGCAGTCTCGTGATCGACCACGAACGAAGCCCCGCCGGAAGGCGGGGCTTTTTGCTTGCGTGGGTTTCCCCTTGACGGAATGGCATCTGCGCGTATGCTAAACCGTATGGTTAAGTATCAGGACGCGACGCTCGATCGCACCTTCGCCGCGCTGTCCGATCCGACCCGGCGCGCATTGCTGGCGCGTCTCGGCGAAAAGGACGGCCTGTCGGTGAGCGAGCTGGCGGCGCCGTTCGCGATCTCGCTGCCCGCAATCATGAAGCATCTCGACGTGCTCACGGACGCGGGCCTGATCGTGCGCGAGAAGACCGGGCGCACGGTGTCCTGCCGGCTCAGCGCGCATCCGATGGAGCGGGCGATGAACTGGCTCAATCGCTATGCGCAATTCTGGTCCGAGAGGTTCGACCGCCTTGCCGACTTTGTGGAGGACAAACCATGGTCAACGCAGCCGCCGGTGCCGCCGAACGCGCAAGCGAAGGTCCAAGCCTCACGCTCACGCGGCGCCTCCGCGCGCGGCCGGAAAAAGTCTTCGCCGCCTGGACGCAGGCCGCGCAGCTAGTGCAGTGGTTCGGGCCGCCGAGCATGAAGCCGGCGACGCTGAAGGCCGAGCTCGATGTTCGTACCGGCGGCCGCTATCGCATCTCGTTCACGCGCGACGACGGCGAGTATTTCGAGGCCGGCGGCATCTACCGCGAGGTGGTGCCGAACGAGCGCCTGGTCTTCACCTGGGCCTGGCATTCGACGCCCGAGCGCGAATCGCTGGTGACGATCTCGCTGAAGCCCGACAGCGCCGGCACGTTGATGATCTTCCATCACGCCCAGTTCTTCGACGAGACCGCGCGCGACAACCACCAGCGCGGCTGGAGCTCGTTCTTCGACAAGCTCGAGAGCTTCGTCGCCTGATCTTCGTCCGAGGAGGATACCATGCAGCAACATCAGATCGTCTCGCGCGAGCAATGGGTCGCCGCCCGCAAAGCCCATCTGGCGCACGAAAAGGAGTTTTCGCAGGCGCGCGAGCGACTGGCCGAGGAGCGCCGCGCGCTGCCCTGGGTGAAGGTCGACAAGAACTACGTGTTCGACGGGCCGAATGGCAAGGTGACGCTCGACGATCTCTTCAAGGGCCGCCCGCAGCTCGTGGTCCAGCACGTGATGTTCGCGCCGGATTGGGAGGCGGCCTGCAAGAGCTGCTCGTTCTGGGTCGACGGGTTCGAGCGGATGGTGCCGCATCTGGCGGCGCGCGACACCACCATGGTCGCAGTCTCGCTGGCGCCAGTCGAAAAGCTCGAGGCGTTCAAGAAGCGCATGGGCTGGAGTTTTGACTGGGTGTCGTCAGGCGGCAGCGACTTCAACTACGATTACGAGGTCTCGTTCACGCCCGAGCAGATCGATCGGGGCGTACCGAAATACAATTTCGGCACCACACCGTTCTATGGGCCCGAGCTGCCCGGCATCAGCGTGTTCTTCCGCAACGAAGCCGGCGAGATCTTTCATACCTACTCTTGCTTCGCCCGCGGCCTCGACATGATGAACGCCGCTTATCAATATCTCGACCTTACCCCGCTCGGCCGTCACGAAGAAGGGTTGCCCTATCCGATGGATTGGGTTCGCCTGCGGGACCAGTACGAGCCACAGGCGAAGGGCGCTTGCTGTCACGGGTGAGGGGGGCGTTCACAGATGTGGTCCTGGTTTTTGCCAGGTTTCGCCAGGGCGACGCCGGAAGGGAGGCACCACAGGCGGCGACCTCACTTCTTCGCGTCCGCCTGTTCCGTGCCGTTGCACGAGATCAGCATCGTATAGGCGCGTGCGTTCCCGGCGATGTCGGTGGTCTTGAGTTCGCCCTTCGGCTCGGCCGTCCGGTACGGCACCACCGAATTGTCGAGGAAGTCGCGTAGCGCGCCGGTCTTGATGGCGAAGTTGATGTTTTCGGGGATGCTGCCGGTCGCGGCGGCGACTCGCAATCCATCGAGCTTCCCGGTGACGACGCCAACGACCTGGCCGGTCGTATCGAATAGCGGGCCTCCGCTGTTGCCGGGCTGCACGGGTGCGCTGATCTGCAGGAAGCGTGAATCGTTGCGCATGCCGCTGAGCGAGCTCACAATGCCCGTCGTCACTGTGAAGTCCGAGGTCAGCAATCCGTGGAACGGAAAGCCGATCGTCACGACGGAATCGCCGGAGCGGATCGAACGGTCGCGGATCCGGGCAAACTCCTTGAATGTCGCGGTCGAGGGCGCCTGCAACAGAGCGACATCGTTGTTTGCGTCGCTCGACACGACGCGCAACACCATCGCGGCTTCACCGGTGAGATTGCCCTTGAGCTCGCTGCAACCGTCGATCACGTGGTTGTTGGTGACGATGTGCCCGCCGGCGCTGACCACGAAGCCGGTGCCAAAGCCGGAGCTGCTCTTTGCTCCTCTGCCGGCCTTGCCGGCCGGCGATGATCCCTGCTTGTCCGCCGTTACTGCCGGCTTCGCGGCACTCTTCGCAAAATCGCCGGCCTTGCTCAGCCCGTCGGTCTTCACGCGATTTACGCAGTTGGCCAATGCGGCGATCACCGGCCCGGTCGAGGTCAGGTCGAAATTCAGGACAGCGCGGCCGGCTGTTGCGACCATGAGGCTCGCCTTTTGAAATCTACGCGCGACGTTGACCGGCATGACGGCCGTAAGCATGTTGGTCTGATAGGCCGTGGCGTACAGCCTGGCTTGCTCCTGCCCGTCAAACGTCACGTCGATCGCAGCATTCTCGCCCTTGTTGAAGTGGTAGCTGGGACTTGCGAAGGCCAGCGACCATATGCCGGTGACATTTTGGCTTACGACAAGGTTGACGCCGTTTGCATACGGTGCCGTTGCGGCGCAATGGGAGAAGGCGCCGGTCTGGTCGTTGCTGAAGGCGCCGCCGATCCAGTTGCCGACATTGACGGAGCCGAACGGTCCCGCCGCATGCGCTAGCCCCGCAAAAGCCAGTTGCAGCACAGCCGCAACGGCAAACGACCTCAACCACATGACTTCCCCCCGGACACTTTGGCCGCATCTTAGCTGCACGAGCGGGTGGCGCGCAACCAGCAGTTGTCCGTGCAGATATCGTCTCCGTCGGGCGACCTTCCGGCTTGCCTTTACTTTGCGGCGCGGTATACTTTGCGATACAAAGTACCTGGACAAGCCAGTCCATGAACCGGGTGGAGCGGAGTCTTGGCATTGCCGATGCGCGATCTCGACAAGGCGCTGGCCGACATCGTGGCGATCCGCAGCCAGATTGCGGCCGGCACGGCGTTCCGCGGTTACGGTCCGGCGACGATGGCCGCGACCGGCGCGGTCGCGCTCGTCACCGCTGTCCTGCAGTTCTGGTTGCTCGGCGATCCGACCGGCGAGCCGCTCGGTTTCTTTCTCGGCTGGTTCATTGCAGCCGCGCTATCCGGCCTGATGATCTGGATCGAGATGCGCGCGCGTTCGCGTCGTCATCATTCCGGCCTTGCCGATGCCATGATCCACCAGGCGGTCGAGCAGTTCCTGCCTGCGGGCGTCGCAGGCGTCCTGCTTGCGGTGGTGATGTGGAAGTTCGCAAGCGAGACGCTGTGGCTGCTGCCGGGCCTGTGGCAGATCCTGGTGTCGCTCGGCATTTTCGCGTCCGTCCGCTCGCTGCCGCGCAGCGTGGCGTTCGCGGGAGCCTGGTACTTCGTCTCGGGCTTTGCGGTGGTGGTGCTGGCGAGCCAGACACACATGCTGTCGCCTTGGACCATGGGGTTGCCCTTCGTGATCGGCCAGTCGGTGATGGCGGCCATTCTGTATTTCGCGTCCGGAGACAACGATGTCGAAGACTGACAGCGCGCCTTTCTCCTATGAAGGGCTCGACCGTGTGATCCACGAGAAGGCGAGGCTCGGGCTTCTGACCTCGCTGATGGCGCACCCGAAAGGGCTTGCGTTCGCCGATCTGAAGCAGCTCTGCGGCCTCACCGACGGCAATCTCAGCCGGCACCTCGCGGTGCTCCAGGAGGCCGGCCTCGTTGAGGTCACCAAGGGCTATGAGGGCAATCGCCCGCACACCACCTGCCGCCTCACCAAGGCCGGCCGTCGCCGCTTCCTCGACTATCTCGCCGTGCTCGAGCGGCTGGTGCGCGACGCCGCCAAGGCCGCCGGCCGCGAGGCGTCGCCGCTCGGCCGCCTCGGCTTTCTTTCGACCTGATCGTCCCCTTTTTTGACCGGAGACTTTGCGATGCAAAGTGACGTCACGTCCCACAACGAGAAGCTTCACGTCGGCATCATCATGGACGGCAACGGACGATGGGCGACGCGGCGCGGGCTGTCGCGCGTGCGCGGCCACGAGGCCGGCGTCGAGACCATCCGCCGCATCGTCGAGGCCGCACCCAGGCAGGGCATCGGCACGCTGACGCTTTATGCCTTCTCGACCGACAATTGGCGCAGGCCCAAGGCCGAGGTTGCAGCCCTGATGACGCTGCTGCGCTTCTATCTCGCCAATGAAGTGCAGAGCCTGGTGAAGAACGGCGTGCGCCTCAACGTGATCGGCCGTCGCGATCGCCTGCCTGACGGCATCGCCACCGCAATTGCGCGTGCAGAAGACGCGACCGCGCGCGGCACGACGCTGCATCTGCGGATCGCCGTCGACTATTCCGCGCGTGAGGCCATCCTGAACGCCGCGGCGAAGGCGGCTGCGCTGACCAGCCTGACCCGCGAGGCCTTCTCGCAGCTCGTCACTGGCGAAGCTGGCCTCCGCGACGTCGATCTCATCATCCGTACCTCGGGAGAGAAGCGGCTGTCGGATTTCCTGCTCTGGGAAGGTGCCTATGCCGAGCTGCATTTCACCGAGAGGATGTGGCCCGAATTCGATGCGGGCGATCTCGCCGCGGCGCTGGCCTCCTTCCACGGCCGCGAGCGTCGCTTCGGCGGTCTCCAGGCGATCATGCCGGAAGAGGTGCCCGCACTCTCGCGGGCCTGACACCGAGGCGGAGCCGGGCAAGGGTCTCCGCCGCGGTTCTCGGACGCTGAGGCGAACCGCTTCGCGCCGGATGTAGTGCTGTGCGGCGGCATGCGCAAAAACCGCTGCATCTCCCTGCGGATCGTGCTCTACTGCCGTCTCTTGCGGGAGTATGCGGCGATGCGCGCGGTTCTGGATTGTTGCACCGGTGGAACGGAGCGGAGGATTGCCGCCGGCACCGATCTGGTGACAGAGGGCGGCGCTTCCGGCCATCTCTATGTGCTGATGGACGGCAAGCTCGAGGTGCTCAAGGGCGAGATGATCGTCGCCACCGTCACGGAGCCGGGCGCGGTCCTGGGCGAGATGTCGGTGTTGCTGGGAGTGCCGCATACTGCAACCGTGCGAGCCTGTACGAACACGGTCATCTATGAGTTCGAGGATGCTGCCTCGCTCCTCAAGCAGCAGCCGGAGCTCGCGCTCTTGCTCGCGCGCATGCTGGCGCAGCGGCTCAATGCCGCCAACACCTATCTCGCCGATCTCAAGCGCCAATATGCCGGCCACGGCACGCATCTCGCCATGGTCGGCGAGGTGCTCCAGAGCATGATCAACCTGCCGCCGCTCGAGGTCTCGCCAGGCTCGGATCGGAAATCCGATCCAAGGATGTGAGCCAGTCCGGCGGCTCAGTGACATGGGACGCCGGCCGCTTCAGCGGTGCGCCGAGATCGATCCACTGCGCTTCGCCGGCCGCCAGCCAGAACGCCCTGTTCTCATCGAGATCAAGCACGATGCGTGTCGGCGGGCGTCCCGGCTGCAGGCCGGCGTTGAACACCCAGGTCTGGCCTATCAGGTCGTACCACGAGCCGTCCTTGATGAACGGCGATTGGTGCACATGGCCCGAGATCACCATCGAGGGCTGATACTGCATGATCCACTGCACCACTTCGACATCGCCGAAGAAGCGCTTGCCGCCCCAGCTCGTCGGTGAATCGGCCGGCGGCGCATGATGCGCCCAGATCCAGCGCCGTGGGTGATCGACCGCGGCATCGCGCAACTGGTCGACGATGCGCTGCTTCACCAGCGGTCCGTCCCACCACGGGCACACCGTAAACAGCGTATCGCCGATGGTGAGATTGTCGCCGTCGCAGGCAATGCCGAGCTCGCGGACCTCTGAAATCCAGCGGGAGATCTTCTCGCCTTCCGCGTTGCGCTCGTCGAGGTCGTGGTTTCCGGAGCAGAGGATGACGCGGGTCTTCGACGCGATCATCGCCAGGTACTTTTTCACCACCACGATCTGGGCACGGAAATCCACCATCGAGCCGACGTCCAGCGCGTCGCCTGCGAAGATCACCAGATCGAACTGCGGCGCCGCGCTAACCAGCCAGTCGAGCTGCGGCAGCGAATAGTGCAGGTCGGCCACGACCAGGCAGCGCATTGGGGATCCGTCGGCGGGAGTGTGAAAGTATTTGGGAATTTCAAAACGTTATTCATGAAGCAAGAAGCGGACCAGTACGGATGGCCTGTCCCGTCAACCATGCTGCGGCGGATTGAAGCGCGCAAGCCCCGGGTCGTCGCTGGGCTGGACCGGATCGCCGAATTCTGGTGTCGTGGCGCGCCCTCAACGCCGGTATCGCCATGACGTCCTTCAAGACCATTCGTACCCGCGCCGAGAAGCGCAAGGGCGGCTCCAAGGCGCTCGACAAGCTGATGCCTGACAAGCCCGACCTGAAGCGGTTGGCCAGGCTCGGCGACGATCGCATCCTCGCCGAGATGACGAAGCGGGTGTTTTGCGCGGGCTTTGCCTGGAGCGTGATCGACGCAAAATGGGACGGTTTCGAAGACGCCTTTCTGCGCTTCCAGCCGGCCAAGCTCTCCTTCCAGCCCGAAGACTATTGGGAAGGCCTGCTGCGCGATGCGCGGATCGTGCGCAACGGCGCCAAGATCATGTCGGTGCGCGAGAATGCCGCCTTCGTGCAGGAGATCGCGAAAGAGCACGGCAGCTTCGGTAAATTCCTGGCGCAATGGCCGCCGTCCAACGAGGTCGGCCTGCTTGATCTCTTGACCAGGCGCGGCAGCCGGCTAGGGGGCAACACCGGGCAGATGCTGCTGCGCTTCGTCGGCTGGGACGGCTTTGTCACCTCCAAGGACGTCGTTGCCTGCCTGCGCGATGCGGGCCTGGACATCGCCGAAGAGGTCAAGTCGAAGGGCGATCTCGCCAAGGTGCAGGCGCAGTTCAATGCCTGGGCCGAGGAGACCGGTCTGCCCTACACTTATCTGTCGCGCATCTGCGCGCTCTCGGTCGGTGAAAACCGGAGCGAGCATTAGCTCACGAGAAACCAGGAAGACGAGAATGGCCAAAGCCTATTGGGTTGCGACCTACCGCGCGATCAGAAATCCCGATGCCATGGCGGCCTATGCCAAGCTGTCGCGTCCGGCGATCGAGGCCGCCGGCGGCCGCGTGCTCGCGCGGGGCATGCCGGCTGCGGCCTTCGAGCTCGGCCAGATGGAACGGGTCGTTCTCATCGAGTTCGACAGCGTCGAACGCGCCAGGGCCGCCTATGAAAGCCCGGCCTACAAGGCCGCGCACGATCTGCTTGGCGACGGCGCCGATCGCGATATCAGGATCGTCGAAGCGGCCGACTAGACTAGCGCCGCCGGCCAGATCGTGGATATCGTGTGGCGATCTCGCGCCGTCGGCGCGGCAGACGCTGCGCGCGATCACGAAATTCATTTCGCAGGAACATTTGTGCGCAGCACCCGTTCGGGAGTTTGAGCCAGCCAACAGGCGCAGGGAACACGCGCGCTCCGGCCAACAATTTGGCTCAAGCCGTGAAACTCGAACGATAGAACGGAGCAGCTCATGAAGCTCACATCCGAACAGGTCAAGCAAACCGTCAACCAGCTCGGTGCACAGGTGCTGCCCGACGAGCATCCCGCGATGCCCCAGCTCAACAGCATGTTCGGCGAGCACACGTTCTTCGTCGACGAGATGGGATTGAAGGTTTTGGAGCCGACGCCGTCACAGGGCGCGGAACGCCAGACCGGCGAAGTCGTCAGCCTCGCCGACTGGAGCGATGCCGATCTGACACGGCTGATGGCGCACGAGCCCGAGCCGACCGGCGTGATCGTCGTGTTCGAGCATATCAGGCACTGAGAACGCGAGGACGGGGGCCACGCACGGCCCTCGTCCGGACGTCGACGTCGATGCGACCTTCGTCAGCCTCCAGGAGGCCCGCGCCCACATGATGCGGAAGTGCTGCGGAAGAGAAGCGACATTGTCGATCTCGCCCACCGAGACCGCCGCCCAAGCGGGCTGACAAGGGAGGGATTCGCGGCCTTGCAAGGAAGTGGCGCACCCGACACGATTCGAACGTGTGACCTTTGCCTTCGGAGGGCAACGCTCTATCCAGCTGAGCTACGGGTGCAGCAAGGCCTCATTTAGCCTAACGGCGAGGGGCGGGCAACCGCTAGGTTTGCCTGGGGTGGCTCGGTCGGATGGTTGCGTAGCCCTCCTCAGGCAAAGGTCACACGTTCGAATCGTGTCGGGTGCACCGGTCTAGGGTCGGCCGCATGTGCCGCGGCTGTGGCGCCACAGCCGCGGCGAGGCAGGACCTCGGCGCCACTTGCTGCCTCCGGGCCCTGTGTTGGAGCGTCAGCCTTGCTCGGAACTACCCGAGGGTTTGCAATACCCGCCGACTTGAGCGGAGGGACCGGCGAGGCTATCTCATCGAGTAGTTTGGCAAGGGCGGACCTAAGCATGACTGACTACGCGGTTACTGTTCGCCACTTTGCGCAGAGAACTCGCAAAAATCTTGAAAAGATAGAGGAGCTGAGCAAGCTCAAGCCCAACGAATATTTCGAAGTGACTCAGCTGATCATTTCCGCCATTGGACTTCTGATGTTCCCCCAGCAGGAATTCTTTGACGATATCCCAAAGAAGAGTCTTGCGGAATTGAAGAAGGATGGATGGCCAATCCCCTCCTTTGAGCACGGGCAGGAGAGAACGCAGAACCTCCGCGACCTGGTAAAGAACATGCGAAACAGTTTTGCGCACTTCAATATCGACTTTGCGTCTGACAAAGGTGCAATCAAAGGTGTGTATCTTTGGAATAGGTCGCGCGAGACCGAACCGCCGAACTGGGTTTGCTATTTGAGCATCAGTGATCTTCGCGAGATATTTGGAAAGTTCGCAAGGCTGATTGAGAAAAAGTCGCAAGGTTGTTATAGCGAAATCGTTATAAATCAAGTCCGATCAGAGATTCGTCGCGCGCTGAGAGGTTAGGCACAATCTAACGATGGATTAGGTGCTGGGAAGGTCACTTGCGATAGGAAACGCCCCGGCGAGCGAGAGTATCGACGCCGCGAGCCCTCACTTCTCCCCCATACGAATTCCGCGGGGGCGCCTTGGCTGGCTGCCAGTCGATCATCTGCTCGGCGCCGGCAACATGGAAGTAGACTCGACCCATGTATTTCTTTGAGAAGATCTTTATCTCGTCGTGTTGCGAGCGCGCAAACTGCTCCAGGCAAGCCTTCGCGTGATTGATGGCGGCTTGGGGATGAGGTCCCTTCCAAAGAACTTCGATCTGCAGGTGTGCGCCACTAGGCGCAAATCTGTAGTCGACCAAGTTGTGTCTTGCATTGGCCATAGGCGTTCTTGGACTTGACAAAGGGGGCGCCCAAATCTGACACGTTCGGACGTTTTAGCAAATAGTTGTGTGGCGCTTTAGGCGCAACTATTGTCCTATCCCGATCGATAAGGCCACACTGGAAGCACTTGAAATGGCGGGGAAACTTGAGGCCGGGGCTTTTGTGGAGCTCCGGGGGCGCCCTTGGTTGGTCGAGGAGACCGTGAAGGGGGACGGAGAGTTCGAGTCGCTGAGGCTTTCGTGCATTGCCGACGACGCCCAGGGCGAGCAACTTGAGGTCATTTGGGATGCCGAGATCGGACCAAGGATCCTAGGCGAGGATAATTGGCAACGTGTCGGGGCAGGCGGACCGGATTCGGCCGACGTGTTCGCAGCCCATCTGCGGGTAATTCGCTGGAATTCTTCCACCGCAGCTGAACGGGACTTGTTTCAAGCGCCCTTCCGGGCGGGAATTCGGTTGGATACCTATCAGCTTCTACCTTTGCGGAAGGCCCTGCGGTTGCCCCGAGTAAATCTGCTGATCGCGGATGACGTCGGGCTGGGCAAAACTGTTGAAGCCGGCCTGATCGCCCGGGAGCTCTTGCTGCGGCGCCGCATAGACTTCATCGTTGTGGCAGCGCCACCGTCCATGACATTGCAGTGGAAGGACGAACTGCAGGCGAAATTTGGTCTAGCCTTCCAGATTGTCGACCGAGAGCATCTCGCCGAGATGAGGCGTTTGCACGGCTTCGGTGTCAATCCGTGGCGCACGGGCTCTCGCTTCATCATTTCGCATCGGCTGCTCACTGATGAAACGTATGTTTCCGGCTTGAGGGATGTCCTCGGAGAGTTTCGTGCTCGTGCGTTGCTGATCCTAGATGAGGCGCATCATGCGGCCCCGGCGGGAGGATCGCGCTATGCGATCTCAAGCCAGTTCACCAAGGCCGTGCGCAATATCTCTGAGCGCTTCGAACATCGCTTGTTTCTCTCTGCAACTCCGCACAATGGTCACAGCAACAGCTTTTCCGCCTTGTTAGAGATGCTCGACCCACAGCGGTTTACGCGCGGAGTTGAGGTTCGACCGAGGGATTTGGAGCCGGTCATGGTTCGCCGGCTGAAATCGGATCTTCGCCGGCTCGGTGAGGCATTTCCGGAACGGCGGATCGAGGCGATCCCAATTTCTGGGCTCCCGGCCGATGCGCCGGAACTCGATCTCGCTCGCCGGCTCGCAGCGTATGGCGAACTGCGGATGGCACGCATATCGACCCTGCCGAGCCAAAAGGCGGCGTTAGCCAAGCTTGCGTTCGTGGGATTGCAGCAACGCCTGCTTTCATCAAACGCTGCGTTCGCCAAAACGCTCAAGGTTCATCGTGGTTCGCTGGCAAAGCTGATAGACGGGGAGGTTACGGCGCGTGAATCACAAGCCGCGCTGACATTCGTGGCTTCGCCGAGCGGTGAGGTCACTGCCGAGCTTGACCTAGAGGATTCGGACGCCGAAGCAACAATAGATCAAGACGAAACCTCCGCGACCGAGGCCGCGTCTCGCGCGGGAGCGCTCGGAGCTACCAAAGGCGCGCTTGAAGAAGAGCTTGCCGCGGTCGATGACATGCTTGCTGTCGCAGAGGCTTCCGCAAGCCGCCCCGACGCCAGGGTTCGCTGGCTGGTCGAATGGATCAAGGGCAATATGCTCTCGAGTAAGACCTGGAACAACCGACGCCTGATCATTTTTACCGAATACGAAGACACGCGCAGATGGCTGGAACGGCGGCTGCTTGAGGCAATCGATGCCACCGATAAATCAGATGAACGCATCCTTGTGTTCTCAGGTGCCACCGGCACAGACAAGCGCGAAGCCGTCAAACGCGCCTTCAACACCGATCCAGCGATCGAACCTGTCCGGATATTGCTTTGCACCGACGCCGCCCGCGAAGGTATCAATCTCCAGACTTATTGCTCGGACTTGATCCACTTCGATTTGCCTTGGAACCCTTCTCGTCTTGAGCAGCGCAACGGGCGCATTGATCGCAAGCTGCAGCCGGCAAAGCTAATCGTTTGCCGCTACTTCAAATATGAGCAGCGCGAAGCGGACATAGTTCTCGACGCCCTCGTGCGCAAGACCGAGTCGATTCGCAATCAGCTCGGCTCGGTCGGTCAGGTAATCGAAGAGCGTGTGACGAGGCGGCTAGCGGAAAGCGGCATCCGTCAGGGTGCGGCGGCGGAGATCGCCAAAGCCATCGAGGCGGAGAGCGATGCCGAACGTCTTACTCGGGCGCGGGCTGAGATGGACGATGATGAGCGCGTCCGCTTTGACAAGATCACCAAGGAGCAGCGCGAGCTACAACGGGTGCTGGAAGACTCGCAAGAGAAGGTCGGCGTCAACCAAGATGATTTGAGGCATGTGGTGGCTGTCGCGCTTGATCGTGCGGGCTATCATTTCGACGAGGCCCGGGCGGAAGCTGTTGGCCCGGTCGAAACCTATCGTTTCGATCCCTCACATCTGGCCTTCAAGGGCGAGGGCGGCTGGGGCGATGCGTTCGACGATCTGCGAATCCGGCCGCGAAAGCGAGGCGAACGTTATTCGGATTGGCGGCGTAACGCACCGATCCGCTCGATTTCCTTCAAACCCCCGGTGCTGGCGGACGGTCGCGACGCGCCGAACGTCGTCCAGGTCCATCTCGAACACCGTCTTGTCCGAAGGCTGTTGTCACGCTTCATTTCGCAAGGCTTCGAATCAAGCCTATCACGCGTTTCGGTGATCATGGGTCCGGGCGCGCAGCCGCGCATCGTCCTGATGGGACGCCTCAGCTTGTATGGCAGCGGCGCGACACGCTTGCACGAGGAGGTCATTCCAATCGCTGCGATCTGGTCCGAGGCCGAGCGTGCCAGGAAGCCGTTGAAAGCTCTGGGCGAGAGCGGCGAGGCGCGGACGCTTGATCAGCTGGAGCAAGCGTTGAGAACGGCGACGCCCGCCCCTAAAATGGCGGTTGCGCGCGTTCAGGCATTGATTGAGCAAGACATCACGGATTTGCGCCCCGCACTCGAGAGCATCGCCGGCGAGCGCATTGCAGCCAATATCAAGTTGTTGCGCAAGCGTGGCGAAGAGGAGTCAAAGTCCCTGCGCGAATTGCTGGAGCGGCAGCTTGGCCGGATTTCCAAGGCGGCGGACGAATTCGACCCCAATCAGCTTGCCCTCCCTGGAATCGCCGAGGAGGAGCGGCGGGAACAGGAGGCGGATCGTCGTCATTGGCGAACGCGGCTTGAACGGCTCGATCAGGAAATGAAAACGGAGCCGGAGCGTATCCTGCATTCTTACGACGTGACGGCGCATCGACTCGAACCGGTCGGTATCGTCTATCTCTGGCCGGTTTCAGGCTAAACGATGCGAGAGACATACCGCGATCCTGCGCTTGAATGGCTGGACCACGTGCAGCCGGTCGGCCTTGTGGTCGCACCAGCCGTAGTCAAGGATCTGATCCTTGAGCCGACGCCGCAGAGCCAGATCGATAGCGCCGAGGTCGAACTGCTTGTCGATCCCGATCCGGCCAAGCCGGCTCTGGCTGATCCATGGGCCTTCGCGGAAGCGATCCTCGGCTGGGAAGCGCGGATGGTTGCGGGCGCGCCCGGCGGCCCCGCTCTACTCGATAGCCTTAGCCTGCGCCTGCCGGAGTATGACACGACACTTTCACCCGATTGGGCCGTCCTCGACCCCTCGGGTGGCGAGCAGCCGTGGCAGATACTTGTCAGGTTGGAAGGGCCGGGCATCGATCCCGATCAGCGCGGCGCGCTCGGCGGATGGGAGGCGACCCCGCATCAACGGTTCGAGCGGCTGTTGCGCGAGACCGGTGTCTCCGCGGGGCTAATGATCACCGACAAGGATATCCGGCTGGTTTACGCCCCGAAGGGCGAGACCTCTGGATGGCTCGCCTTCCCGATTCGATCGCTCGCGACAGTCGCCGGGCGTGCCATGCTCGGTGGGCTCAAGCTGATGCTCGATCGGGGACGGCTTTTCACCGATGCTGAGGACCGGCGTCTGCCCGCCGTCCTGAAGAAAAGCCGCGAGGCGCAGGCGGCGGTATCGATCGCCCTCGCCGAGCAGGTGCTCGGTGCGCTGCATGAATTGCTGCGTGGCCTCAACGCCGCCGATCCGGACGCGATCCGAAAGCTGGCGGCCGAACAACCGGGACACCTCTACGAAGGCCTGCTCACGGTCCTGATGCGGCTGGTGTTCGTGCTCTACGCAGAGGATCGCGATCTCCTGCCGTCGCGCACCGATGGCCGTTCGCGCGCGCTCTATGACAACGGCTACTCCATTCGCGGGCTCTACGCCAAGCTGGCCGAGGACGCGGCGCTGAACCCCGACACCATGGATGAGCGGCGCGGCGGCTGGGGCCGCTTGTTGGCTTTGTTCCGGCTGATCCATGGTGGCCATCCCTCCCACATCATCCAGGCGCGCGGTGGCAAGCTGTTCGATCCGGATGTCTTCCCGTTTCTCGAAGGACGCGCGGCGCGCTCCCATAAGCCGGCCGTTATGACCGTGTCCGACGGCTGCATCCTGCGCGTGCTCGAAGGTCTGATGACCCTCGAAGCCAAAGGCCGTGGCGCGGACCGAGCCCGCGAGCGCCTATCCTACCGAACCCTCGATGTCGAGCAAATCGGCTCGGTCTACGAGACCGTGATGGGGTTTACTGTCGAGCAGGCGGCGGGCCGCGTGCTCGCCATCAGGGCCGGCAAAAACAACCACACGCCGGTTTTCGTCGATCTCGACGCGCTGCTGGCCAAAAGCGGCAAGGATCGCGTCAAATATCTGAAGGAAGACGGCGATCGCGCGCTGACCGCGGCGCAGGCCAGGCCTGTCGAGACAGCCAGGAGTGTCGCCGAAATGGTTGCGGCGCTGGACTCAATCGTCGACGAGCGCGCCTCGCCGCGCAAGCGTGAGTTGTCCGCCGGCACGCCGATCCTGCAGCCGACCGACGAGCGCCGCCGCACCGGCAGTCACTACACCCCGCGGAGCCTCACCGAGCCGATCGTGCGTTACGCGCTTGAGCCGGCATTCGAGCGGCTCGGCCCGGACGCCACGCCCGAACAAATTCTTAATCTCAAGGTCTGCGATCCCGCGATGGGCTCGGGCGCGTTTCTGGTCGAGGCCTGCCGCGCACTTGCCGCAAGGCTAGTCGCCGCGTGGGCGCGCTGGCCGGAGACGAAGCCGGTCGTTCCCGCCGATGAGGACGAGGAGCTGCATGCGCGGCGGCTTGTAGCGCAACGTTGCCTTTACGGCGTCGACAAGAATCCCCTCGCCACCGACCTCGCCAAGCTATCGCTATGGCTTGCAACCTTGGCGCGAGATCACGAGTTCACCTTCCTCGATCACACGCTTAAATCCGGCGACAGCTTGGTAGGTCTGACTGAAGCTCAAATAGCAGCAGTGCACTGGGACGTATCGAAGCCCGGACTGCCGTTGTTTCGGCAGTTGGTGAAACAGCGCGTTGCTGAGGCAATGAAAGGCCGTGCCGAAATCCAAGCTGCGCCCGACGACACTTCGCGTGCGATTCAGGAGGCGCGGCATCGCGCGTTGGAAGTGCGATTGAGAGACATCAGGCTGATGGGCGATGCGGTGATCGCGGCATTCTTCTCAACCGACAAGCCGAAGGCGCGGGAGACAAAACGCGCCGAGGTTGAGAGTTGGTTGACCGGATCGTTCGACTTGGCGTGGGAAAAGCTCGCAGCAGTAGCCGCAAAGTTGAAACAAGGAGCTCATCCGCTCACACCATTCCATTGGGACATCGAGTTTCCAGAGGTGTTTGCGCGCGAGAGGGGGGGCTTTGATGCGATCATTGGTAATCCTCCGTTTCTGGGGGGAGTAAAAATATCCAATCTACTCGGGATGTCATATTTCTCATTTCTAACGTCGATCTTTATTGAGACAGGACATCTCGCCGACTACGTGGCTTATTTCTTTCGTCAGGCTTTTATCCTCTGCCGTGAGCAGGGCACCATCGGCCTTATCGCGACAAACACAATTGCTCAGGGAGATACCCGGGAATCAGGCTTGCGTTGGATTGTTGAGCATCGAGGCACGATCTATCGCGCAATCAAACGATTGCGATGGCCCGGCGAGGCGACAATAGTTGTTTCGACGGTCCATATTTTCAAAGGAGAAAATTACCGGCACCTGGTGGAGCTTGATGGAAGGCGGCAGTCCACAATTACAGCGTTCTTGTTAGCGTCGGGTGGAAATCGGGCGCCTCACAGATTGAGCGCTCTATCCGGATTATTTTCTCAAGGAACGAACATTCGATCCCCTGGCTTCCTGTTTGGTGATGAGGGCGAACCGAATACGTTGAACGATTTAGATCAGTTGCGAGTAAACCATCCAGAATGCATGTCCAGGATCTTCCCCTATCTTGGTGGCGAAGAGATCAATGTTTCGCCGGGACAGCTACCGAAGCGATACGTTATCAATGTAAGCGACCTCGAAGACGAAGATCAGCTTCGCAGGTTCCCGGCCCTGCACAAGATCGTGAAAGAAAAGGTGAAACCGGAGCGAGATCACTTGAACGACAATCCGAACAATAAGAAATTGAAGAGGAAATGGTGGTGCTATCACGCCGAACGTCGGTCATTTTACAATAGAATTAGGAGTCTGCGTGGCGTTATTGTCAATTCGTCGGTTAGCCCGCATCTAGCGTTTGCCATGCAACCCCTGGGGCGCATATGGGGCCATGGGCTGAATATATTTGCACTAGACTCTTGGTCGGCCTTTTCGCGGATGCAGGCACGACCTCACGAAATCTGGGCCCGACTTTTCGCCTCAACTCTGGAGGATCGTCTTCGTTATACGCCGTCCGATTGCTTTGAGACCTTTGCCTTCCCGCGCGGCCTTGAGCAATTGCCCGAGCTCGAAGTCGTAGGCCAAGCCTACAACAGCTACCGCGCAACTCTCATGGCCGCCCGCAAGGAGGGTATGACCAAAATCTACAATCGCTTCCACAGCCGCACTGAGACTGCTGAAGACGTCACACGCTTGCGGGAACTACACGCCGCTATGGATCGCGCCGTTCTAGAAGCCTACGGCTGGCAAGATCTGGCAACGCGCGCTGAGCCTATTTTCCTAGATGAGACAAACGAGGATGACCACACTTATCAGGATCGCCTGTTCTGGCCGTCCGATTTTCATGATGAAGTTCTGGCGCGCCTCCTCGCTCTCAATGCCGAAAGGCATGCCGAAGAAGTGCGTCTGGGCAATGCTCCGGGGATGATGGGCAATAATGAGAGTGACGATGACGGAAACGACGAGGAGTGAATGAGAGCGCGGGATGAACCATGACAACCAGTAACGAAATCCGCCGTGGCATCGTCAATACTTTCCGCCGCGACTTGATTGGCCCACTGCCGGTTAGCGTAGAGCTCGCCGACAAGGATTTGGAGATGGAACGGCTGAGCGATAGGCCGTCGCGCTGGTATCTTGCTGGCTTTATTGCTCCCACCGACGATCCCATGGCGCTTGATGCCGCCGACGACGATGTTGTCGATCCGAATGCTCAGGAAGAACTCGATCCCGAGGTTGACGCTCCCGATCCGGCCGGGTCGGGCGGCGCCGCTGGTGACAACGAAACCCCAGATGCGCCAAATGCGTCGCGCCGGTTCTTGCCCTCGTCGATCGGACTTACAGTTCTGCTCGACCCAGACGTTAATGAAATCGAAGCAAACGTCAGTTGGGGCGACTATCGGACAGAACCTCCGCTTCCTGAGAGTGTTTTGATCGGAGAATCCGAGCCCGAGGAGGTCGGCACGGATGGTAAACGGAAGCGGAAGGCTCGCGTTGCAGTTGAATGGGTTCGAGTTCCCAAGACGCGCACCGAGACGATCAAGCTAACAAGAGAGGGAAGAGGCAGCCCGATTGTTGTTCGGGAAAGCGCAGCCGAGCAACGACGTGGCGGCGGACTTCAGCTCGAGTCTCATTCGCGCATTTTCGATTATGTGACGCCGGATGGCACGCGGGAGAGAGTGCGAGCATTAACCGTTTTCCTTGTTAATCGGCGGGCCATCGTGCCCCAAAGCAGTTACGCCGACGTCTCTTTCGCATTTCAAACCCGGCTTGAGCTTATCTGTCCATCCGGCTTTCAGCCGCGTCGTGACTTGTCGGGCACGAAAACCAAGGATGGCGATCTGCAGCTTGCCGACCTGCACTATCGCGACATCCGCGAATGGGCCGTCGGCCGTAATGCAGCCGCGGGCTGGAGTGCTCCAGAAAATGAGGCCACAGCCGTTCAACGCGTCTGGACTGACCCGCTCCCAGTTGCAGAGGTCGAACGTGTAGCGCCCAATGAGGATGCGAAGCTGACATCCCGCGTCGTCTTCGGCATGGAGGATCTCGTTGAGAGGGCAACTGAAGGCGAGAAGTCTCTCGCAGATGCTCTCACGGCTCTACCGGCACTATACGAGGCGTGGATTGGACTGGAACGCGTTAAAGCCACGCGGCTTTCAGGGCAACGTCGTGCGACAGCGAATCGCCTGATAACGGATATGGAAGCCGCTCGCGACCGCATCGCGGCCGGTATTAATCTCGTAAGCTCAAGCAGCATTGCGCGGACGGCATTTCGCTTCATGAATGCATCCATCGCAATGGCTGCCCGTCGGCGCAATGCCGGTCCGAATGGAGACCCGGCGGCCCAGCGCAAGCCTGAATGGCGACCGTTTCAGCTCGCCTTCATTTTATTGAATCTGTCCGGTCTTGTGGACAAGTCGCATCCCGATCGAGAGAAGGCGGACCTGCTGTTCTTCCCGACGGGCGGCGGCAAGACCGAAGCCTATCTGGGTCTCGCCGCTTTCGTCATCGCGTTCCGGCGGCTGACCGGCCCAGGCATTCTGGGCGCCGGCGTGGCCGTCATTATGCGCTACACTTTGCGCCTCCTGACGCTCGACCAGCTTGCCCGTGCCGCGGGCGTGGTCTGCGCCCTCGAACTAATGCGGACAAATTCGGCTAATCTCGATGAGAAGGGGAGGCGGCTCCTGGGTGATTGGCCGATCGAAATCGGGCTTTGGGTCGGCTCCGATGCATCTCCGAACAAACTGGGCGGCAAGGGCGATACGGACGAACACACGGCCGTTGGTCGCGTTCGCCGCTATCGCAACAAAAAGGACAAAAGAGCGCCAGCTCCCCTAAAAGCCTGTCCTTGGTGCGGAACGCCTTTTACGAAAAACTCCTTTGCTTGCCGTCCCAACGAGACGGCCCCGACCAATCTTGAGATCCGCTGCGACAATCTTTCATGCGATTTCACGGGCAACCGCGCTTTGCCGGTGCTCACCGTTGACGAGCCGATCTACCGTCGGCTGCCCGCGTTTCTGATCGCCACAGTCGACAAATTCGCGAGCTTGCCTTGGGAAGGGCAGACAGGCGCATTCTTTGGGCATGTCGATCGATATCAGGAGGGGCTCGGCTTCTTTGGGGCATCCGAACCTCGACAAGGACAGCCACTGGGGAACGGTTGGTCGCTTGACCCGCCGGACTTGATCATTCAGGACGAGCTTCATCTGATCGCTGGGCCACTGGGCACCGTCGCGGGTCTCTACGAATGCGCGATTGATCAGCTTGCAACACGCACGAAAGGCGACAAGCGTATCCGACCAAAGATTGTCGCCTCGACCGCAACCGTTAGACGTGCCGCGGCACAGATCGAGGCGCTTTTCGACCGGGCTTCGACACAGATCTTTCCGCCACCGGGGATCGACCGCACGGATAGCTTTTTTGCTCAGACGGTCCCGTCGTCAAAGAACCCTGCACGCTGGTATCTAGGCATCGCCGCGCAAGGTAAAGGCCCCAAGCTTGTCTATCTGCGTGCTCTGACAACACTGTTGTCCGCGGCGCAAGCTGCTTACGACCAGGCTGCGGCGTCTGTTCCACCGGGCAAGAACAATCCGGCCGATCCCTACATGACGGCGCTATGTTACTTCAACGCTCTCCGCGAACTGGGTGGGGCGAGACGGATCGTCGAAGACGAAGTTCGCGATCGCGTCAGTCGTTACGGCACTCAGCGACGCCGGGTCGAACCACCGGACGTTATTTTCGCGGATCGACAAATCAAAGCTCCGATGGAGCTGACATCGCGCGAGTCGACCGACAAAGTGGCCGAGGCCAAGCAGCGCCTTGAAGCTGTCTTCGGTTCGCCGAATGAGGTCGTCGACGTGGCGCTCGCCACCAACATGATTTCGGTCGGCCTAGACATCACCCGCCTAGGCTTGATGCTGGTGCAGGGGCAGCCAAAGACTGCGGCAGAGTATATTCAGGCTACGAGCCGCGTCGGTCGCGATCACGACCGCCCTGGCTTGGTAGTTGTTGTGCTCAACGTGCATAAGCCGCGCGACCGGATGCATTTTGAGCAATTCTGCCAATTTCACCGAACGTTCTATCGAGCCGTTGAAGCCACCAGCGTAACTCCGTGGGCAGCCAGGGCACTCGACAGGGCCTTGGCTGCAATCGTGGTTGCCGCGGCCCGTCACGTGGATGAGAGCCTAACTCCGGATACCGCCGTCGGGGTGCTGAAGGACCATCCTCTGACGCGACAACGTGTCCGTGATGCAATTCTCAGTCGGGCTCCTGACAGGGCAATTGCCGGGGGCAAGGCGGCTCTTGCCTTACAGATTGACACCATTCTCGACGCGTGGATAGCGACTGCGCAAGATCAGGCGGCTGGCGGAAACGTCTTCGCCTACGCCCATAAAAAGAGTCCAAACCGACTGCTTCATATGCCACTCGCGCCGGAAATACCAAACCTCTCGCAAGGCCATCAGCTCTTCATTGCGGGGCGGTCGATGCGGGATGTTGAACCCAGTGTGACGTTGAAGGTGAAAGACCCAGATGGAAAAGTCATAGCCAACGCGGATGACGTCTGATGAGCAAGAATACGCAGCGACTCAGCCAGGTCATCTCCACGTTCGGCCCGGGGGCCATGGTGGATTTGCCAACGCGATCCGTAGTCATTGGCGGACTCGAGCAATGGGACATGAAGGGCGGCGGGTTCACGACTTTATCGGAGCCGCGGCTTCAGGAGCGTCTCGAAAAGCTCCTGAAGGAGCGGAGCCGGCTGGATCAGAGCAAGAGTCTTTCCCTTCGAACGCCCCCGATTACTGAAGCAGCACCGAACGGAGAGCCTCGCGGCATATCATCGGCGATATTCCCGGCTTGGTTCGTCTGTGAGGAGGTCGACGTCGTGGGAACGGGGCCTGCGGGCTTTCGTCGCCGGAGGCTGGTGCGATGGAGAGATTTGGACGCCACGGGCCGCAAGCGTTTCAACTTCGACGATGGCCGAAAGAGTGAAGTAACGCCAATCCGCTTCGTTTGCGCCTGCACAAAGGGGCACTTGCAGGACATCGATTGGCGCTGGGTCGTGCACGGCACCACGGTTTGCCAGGAGCCGATGTGGGTTGAAGAAAAGGGGACCAGCGCCGACCCCGCAGATACTTCCGTCGTGTGCGGCTGTGGCAGGCGGCTATCCCTTCAAGAGGCGTTCATTCCGGGCAGGCTCGGAAAATGCCGAGGTGAGCGCCCGTGGTTGCTCGACAAGGACCCGGATGGGTGTGATCTGAATCTAAAGCTTCTCACCCGAACGGCCACCAATACCTATTTCCCCCAGGTTTTAACGATCATCTCGCTCCCCTCAGAAGAGGATGAGCTAACGAAGTTGGTTGCGGATCTCTCGGGGGAGCTCACCAACGTGAAATCAGTTGAGCATGTAGACGGAGCAAAGCTGTTCAATCCCAAGGTTTCTGCTTCGCTCGGAGGGTTCGCCGACCAAGACATTTTTGATCGCCTTGTCAGAATTCGCGAAGGGGCAAAGGCCGATGCTTCAAAGTCTCCCAAGGTGGCCGAGTTCGACGTTTTCGCCAGCGGCCGCGACGAGATAGGGCAGAACCATCCGGCCGCCAAACTTTACGCTCAAACTTTGAAGCGGGAGGCCTGGGCCAGCGCGACGGATATCGATCTATCGAGTGTAAAAAGCCTCGTGGCAGTCCACAGGCTTCGAGAGGTTTCTTGCCTATATGGCTTTACGCGATTCGAAGCCGCACCCACGTCTAGCGATGGCGACATCGAGGACGTGAGCCTGGCGGTCGACGGTGCGCCAATATCGAGAGACGCCGATTGGTTACCCGCGATCGAACAGTTTGGCGAAGGCCTGTTTGTGCACTTTGACGAGGCCAAAATCCGCGCTTGGATGAACGGGGAGCCGGCTAAAGAACGAAATTCGAAGCTGATTGCTGGATTTCAGCATTGGTCGCTCCGATTTGGGGGCAAAGGTCCGAAGTATCCCGGTCTGCCCTACGCGCTACTGCATAGCCTGTCGCACGCGCTCATGTCCGAAATCGCCCTTGATTGCGGATATCCAGCCAGTGCCCTCAAGGAAAGGATTTACGCGTTGCCGGAGGGTGACGGAGGCCGCTTCGGGATACTGATCTATACCGCGACGGCCGGAGCACAGGGAACTTTGGGGGGCCTAGTAGCGACCGCCCCTCGATTCGCCTCCATCCTCAAATCGGCCTTGGATCGAGTTGCGATATGCTCGAACGACCCGGTTTGCTCTGATCACGAGCCAGACACCCAGAGTGGCGATCGCGCAACTCATGGAGCCGCTTGCCATAGCTGTTTGCTCATCGCAGAGACCAGCTGCGAAAGCCGAAATCTATACCTGGACCGAGCGCTTCTGACCGCGACGATGTCCGCGGCGGGTGAAGCGTTCTTCTAAGTCGATCTGAGCAACAAAATTACGCTCATGAACCATGACATGAAACATTGATTCTGAGGTTATGTTGGCTACTGGCTCAAACAAACCCCAAGGGCAATCGAAGGGATTCAACTGTGTCAGATGTCAGCAGCTGACTTAGCGAAGTTCACTCATTTTACTCGAACCCGTTTTGAGCTTCTCGTTCGTTGTGAGCTCGCACGTTGATTTGGAGCGTGCAATTGCAGGAATGCGGCCTCGGGCCGGATATAACGCACGCCTGCTAACCGCGCAGCGAATATGCATTCGAGTTCGTGCGAAAGCATTTCCGGAGATTGTCAGGCCGGCCTCAGGCTCATCCGACACGAAAAATGTAACCTATTTTCAGAAGGTAGTTTTCCGCAATAAGTTCCCGTTGACTCCCCAACAACGTAGTCAACCTGCAGCCAGCTGAAAACAGAATGCAAAATTTTCTCCCTGCCATTTGGCGTCCAGTTCGCGAATTCCCGCGGAAATCGCATGCTGCACTCTTATGAGATAGCTTTGCAGCGCCATTTTTCTTGTCACTTCATACAGATTTGCATGTCGTTTTCTGTGCGAAGTGCACAGAAATTCTGTGCGTTCCTACAGAACTTTCGACGTGTTCTGTATAAGCGCTCCGATCTGTGCGGGGCCAAGCTCGCGTTGAGCACATCAAAACACCGGCTGATCGATCAGCATGTCCTGACGGGTGCTGGAGCTCTGGCCGCGAGAGGTCCTCTCGATGAGCGTGCGTAGTTTTATCGTCTCGTCCGTCGTCCCGGGTTCCTCGAATCAGCTTGGTGTCAGCAACCCGAGCCTAGCGGCGTTCCCAAGTTCGCCAACGGCGGACTGGTCGGCGGAGGTTCGGTGGCTGCTCCTTGATCGGCCTCCTCATGTGATAGCGCCCTCGATCAACGTCTCGGTGCAGGGCTCGCCTGGGCAGTCGCCACAGGATAACGAGCGCCTGGGCAAGTCAGTCGCCGACGCGGCCATGGTTCATGTGCGATCGCTGATCGGCCAGGAGCTACGGCAACAGTCGCGTCCTGGCGGCGTGCTGTTCCGGCGCTGAAAGCCCAACACAAGCCGGCGACGGCATGCTACAGTAGACACCAAAACGCAAAACGACGCGCTGGCCGGCGCGTCGTTTTCTAGAATGTCGACCCTACTTTGCAAGAAAGTTTCGACCCGTGAAGAATACTCGATCAGCCCTCGGCGGCGCAAGCGAAAACCCTGAAGATTGCATCTCCGACTTCGATAGCTTTGAGCGATCGCTGGAGAGCAAGCTCGACGGGCCGCGCTCCGATCATTCATTCGGCGACCAACAGGCTCATATTAACGGCTTGCTTTCGCAACTCGATGACGAACCCACGCACGCCGCAGATCAGTCGCAGGCCTTGACGCCAGAGCCAGGTCACTCGGTATCAGCACTCATCGCGGCCAATAAATTGAAACGCAAGCGGCGCAAGAGCGCCATTCGGTCCCAAAACTATCGCGACCGGGAGCGGCGCGAGCGCACCATTGACGTGGACAAGGTGATTGAGCAGTTGGACGCCATACCGCGCCCACCGTTCGATCGCACCTTGCGCAAGATTTACAACACGCGACTAGCGGCACTGGTCGCCGCCACCCACGCGCCCAACGCCCGGCAATCGCTGGTGCAGATCAGGGATGAAGAGGAGAGGATCACGACCGCATGGCAAGCCAAGGCAAGCTTTGGAGGAACAAAGACGTCTTTGGCCGAGATTGCGAAGCGCTATCCGGGCAAGATCACCAAGTGGCAGATACGGAACCTGCTTGATAAGGTCCGCAAGCTAGAGCAGCCCGGCGGACCGTGGCACGGGCTAGGGTAGCACGCTTTTCGTCACGGCACAGTTTCCGGTGAAAGCGTGACGAGGTTAGCACGAAAGGAGTAGCACGGACTTCTCTTTCTTTTCGGTTTGTGTCAGTAAAATCAGAGAATTAGGTTAGCACGATCTGGCGTCACGGTCGCTAAGACCTCACTCCATTCAGTCAGTCAGTCACTTCGTTCCTTCCTTCCTTCATTTCGTTCGGGGCGCGCGGCGCGCGCCGCCTTCTGATCATCTCCGGAGAAGGGACTGCTTCCGGCTAGAATGGACCTCCAGGATATGAATGCTCCCGGCCATTCGCCGGCCTCCGGCCGGCTCAAGTCCTGGTCGATAACACTCCAGGGGAGCAAGCCTTCCGGCTATGAGAACCCTTCCGGCTATGAGCCACCTCCGGCCATGATCGCCGGCTCCGGCGGCTCACTGCGGGCCATCGGTTTGACGGATGGGCGTTCCGGTCGCGTCTAGGATCGCGAGCCGTGACTCTGGATTCGCTATTTCGAAGTGCCCGCTACCTGACACAAGTGAAGGGTCCTGACGCGTCAGCGGGCTTCTAGTTGGGTCGACAGAACGCGGCGCATCGTGATCATGGTGGACAAGAGTGGAACGGCCCGACAGCCCCACAGAATTTCCGCGTCGACCACCGCTTCTGTTGAGCAGGGGCAATTGGAAGTGGCTCGACCGGGCCGCTGGTGAGCTTCGGTTGAAGCGCCAGATCTTCGCACCGCGCCTGCTTTCGACGTGCGCGAGTATTCCGGCGACCATGGCATGCCGCTGCTGGACAAAGCCGCCTTGGGCCAGACATCGACAAGCTTGACGACGTTGCCGGCGAGCTGCTGATGTTCTGCTGCGACACATAGGCGGAGTTGGCTCGGGGGTGGATCGGATAGTGGCGTGAATTCCGACGGCTGTTCAAGTGGCGCAAGGAGCTTAGCGCACGCCGAAGCGAACTATAGCGCCATTGGTCGAGATCGGGTTGTCTGAGCCGCCGCCGGGAGGAGGGCAAAGCCGTTGACGTAAACATCGAGGCGTCGACTGCGCGCTAACGCTCTGAAGATGAAGACTAATGGCCAAGGCTAAAGCGGAAAAGTGTGGTGGACCCGTTACGCAATGGATTGGGCTTCCTAAAAAAGTTCTAGGACTTCGCTCGTCGCGAAGCCCCAGAGGGACGACCGCAAAAGCAGGTTATTGGAATTTATAGCCACCGATCGCGCAGAATTCGCTTGCTGTATCATTCATCATCGAACTGCTTTCGGCTCCCATTTTGAAGTTATAGCCGACGATAGTTCCGTTCCGCTGTGTTACTGAGCCCAACACAGTCTGGAAACCTACATAGCCACCGTAGGAGTTCTTGGCATTGACTTGGAAGCAGTAGTCGGGCCCTTCAGCCTGAGCTTTGATCAGGTTAGGCCATCGATATTGAGCAGACTGTGGATCCTTTAGCCGGTTGCCATACGTGTTCGCGATGATCTTCTTCTCGGCATCTGTCAGTGGGCGCTGTTGGACGGAACTGGTGCCGATCGGAGTGGTGGCTAGGACGACAAGCGTAAGTGTAGTTTTGAGCATTCTCTCTTTTCCTGTTTGCTCGGGTGAAGTGAGTTGATAGGGGCGCTACCCGAGCCGAGCGACCAGATCGGCGGCGCGCAAATGCGTGTAGCGCTGCAGCATCTTGAGCTCGCGATGTCCCGAGATCGCGCTAACCTCGGCGATGTTGAGACCCCTCTCGAAGAACCGAGAGATCGCCTCATGGCGCAGATCATGAAAGTGCAAATCCGACATTCCGGCGCGGACCCGCAGGTGCTCGAACGCTAGCCGCACCGAGTTGCCCGTCACAGGAAATACTCGCTGTTGTTTTGCGCTGTTGGCTTGAAGGTCTTGCAGTGTCTGGATCGCGCGACGTGACAATGGCACGTCGCGGCTATCGCCATTCTTGGTCAGTGGTAGATGCGCAACAGCTTGCTTCAGGTCGACGTGTTCCCATTTGAGATCTAGCAGCTCTCCCCGCCGCATACCTGTTTCGACTGCGAGGACGATAAGCGGCTTGAGCAGCGGGGTGCGCCCACGGTCGCAAGCGTCGAGCAAGCGCTGCTCCTCACCCTCCTTGAGCCTTCGCGTTCGACCACGCGGGACTGGCGGGCGTCGGATCAGCTTAACCGGATTGCGGGGCACCCAGAGGCCCCACTCACGGGTCGCAACCTCGATCGCATGCGATATCGTGTTGAGCTCGCGAACAACCGTCGCCGGAGCGACCGTCTTGAGGCGCTCGTCCCGATATGTCGCGACGTCCGAGCTCGTTAGTTTGGCGAGCGTGCGGTGCGAGATGGGGCAGCGCACAATCGAATTGATCCGCGCCTTCTCGGAGACGGCCCCGCGCTTGGTAGGTGTCACCTCATTGGCGTAACGGGAGAGAAGCTCGCCCAGCGTCGTCTTCTCGGCAGCGCGTGTATCAGCGACCCAGCCAGACCGGTCAGCTTCCGCCTCAAGATCGCGGGCCCAGCGCTCCGCAGCAGTTTTGGTATCGAACGACTTGGCGCGGGGCGGGACCCCTCGACGACGCACCTGCGCCTGCCAACGCCCTCTGAGTTTTCGAATAGTCGCCACAGTCGCTTGCTCGGATCACCTTGTTTTCTCGATACAAGGACGCCGGCGAGTCGGTGCCAAGGATTATCCCGGCGCGGTGCGGGAAAAGTCGGGTGTGCCGCTTGTGTGCCTATTCCGAGCGACAATCCGAGCTAGGACGCGGAAACACCTATGCGATCAATGGGGACCGGACCGGGTCAGCAGCGATCGCGGCCAAGCCGCGTTGCCGTGATGAGGCAAAGCTCCATTTCTAAAGATCGAACCTATTCGGGCACATTGATGTCTGGGTTTTGCGTCAGAATAGGCGCTGTCCACTTCCAGTGGATGAAATTGTCGAAGCAAGGACATGCAATGATCTCGATGGATGAAGGAAAATGGCTTGTTCCGTTTAAAGGAAGAGGTTCGTCAGCCTACACCCAGCTAAACTTCCTGTGGCAACACGAGAATGTTTTCGTAATGGACAACCACCGGGCGGCGATGTGGTGCTGGTTGCAGCGCATAAAGCCAACGTCATCGCACTCACTCTTCCACATCGACCAACACTACGACACGAGAACAAGCCATATGAATGAGTGGCTGAAGAAGGTTCCTTCATGCTGGGACATTCCAATTGAAGATTATTTGTCTCTTACTGTCGCTCATCCGGCTATAGGGGAGATTCCCCTACTTAGCTGGGATAATTATCTTTCGATTTATCTGGAGCTATTCGGGCGCCATTTGAACTCGGTAAATTTTGCAACCCATCGAGTTGGAGAGAGGCCAAAGCAAGAGATTTGGGAACATGACGTATGGGACGTTCCTGAAAATCTCGACTACTGGCTTAAGCCGGAACTGGCGCCTTGGATTATGAATGTCGATCTCGACTACTTCTTCTGCGACGCCTCTGACGACCAACCGCCCCAGCGCTTTCTCTCGCCAGATTTCATCTCGGGAGTGTTCGACGTGATTGCGCGAAAGCGAAATGACGGCACTATTGGCGTAGTTACGATTGCCCTTACCTCGACCAAAGATTTAACCGGAGGATGGGGCCCTGCCGTGGAAACTGCGCGGCTCGGGCTCTCCCGACTGGGTATCGATTTTGCTTTGCCGTAAGTGGATCCTGGTCGGCAAAATTGTAGGGCCATCATGCTCAGCCAATTACAGTCTGATGGTTACCTCAGCAGCGTCATGTTGTGCGCTGCTGTTGTGGCTACGAGCGGCTCCCTGCTCCTGTCCACGCGCTGTTGTGCAACCAAGCCCCAGTGCTGCGAGTCAACCTTGCTCAGGCAGAACTAGATCACGGTGCCATTTTGCGCCATTAAGATTGTTCTCTAAATGTTCTTGAGTTTCATGCGCGACGTGCTAGAAAATCGGCCGGGCGTGTGAATTGCGATCGTTGCAGACAGCAATTCGATAGCTGTGGAGACCTTGTCATAGAGGCTGGTTCAAAAAGGCGAATTGTTTGTGCTTCGGATCGTGGTTTTCCCCGAAGTTACCACTCCTTTTATCCAGTCGTATCCTGAGCCAGGACGAATCATTTTCGTTAAAACTGATAGACAGACGACAGGACGAACCTCGAGCCCGGAATCTTAGATGGCTAAGTGATTCAAATGACTCTTATATTGCTCGCAGCATTTGTCATGGCTACCCGAGCTTTGACAAAAGTTGCAATCTAGCTTCTTCTCCCTACCAGATAGTGTGTCAGCTAAGCGCGTCAGGCCTGACATGTAGAGAAATATATGCCGAAAGCCTCTTCATCCGCCGCACAAGCTATAAACGAAGCTGCGAGGTCCGTTGATCTTCAGTCGTTCACGAAAGCCTTGGTAGCTCACTTAGTTCAGCTAAATGTCGAGGCGGTCTATCCTCATAATCCTAAAGACCGCCAGGGTTTCGCGAACGTGGTCCGAATTTTGGACGGCGAAGTTAAGAAGCTCCTCAAGGAAAAAGTGTCTTCGGACGCTGTGCTCGCAGTTGCAAAAATTGCAAATGAACTTCGGGCGAGCAATACTGGTAGCTATGAGGGTTTCGAAGCCGCCTTGCGATCATTACAACTAACATTTACGGCATCGCCAAACCCATTTTACGATGACATAGCGTTCCCAATTTCAAAGTCCCAAGCTCAGAGTTTTGCAAAGACAATTCCAGATTTTCAGCGAGCTCTTGCGACGACGGCAGCAAAGGCATTTGTCGCAGCTCGGAGATAGATGAAATGTTCTTGAGCGATGTCGATTGAAAGAGCTCGCTCACTAAAAAACAATTGGCAGAGCGATAATTCGCTTCAGCAAGCGATCGAACGAGCCCTTGACGCCATTGGATTTACCGATGCCTACGTCAAGTCATCGATTTCTCGAGCAAAAGCCACCAGTCACCAAAAAAGCAAGCAGATCAAAGATAATCAATGGGGCATGATGGAGTTCGATTGGCGCGAAATGCGCTTGATCGACAGTCCAGTGCTGCAGCGGCTAAGATATGTGAAGCAGCTTGGATTCAGCTATCTAACATACCCATCAGCGGAGCACTCTCGCTTTAGTCATTCTCTGGGTATCGGCCATGTTGTCAAAAACTTCATCCGGGCGATTGATAAAAGAGCGCTCGAGCAAAATCCTGACAACAGTATCAAGTATCAGTCTCTAGATTCTATTCCGGGTCTGTCTTCGGCCGATCTTGTCCACGCAGCTTTGTTGCATGACATCGGTCATCTTCCATTTTCTCATGTCACCGAAAAGGTTCTGACAAGCCAACCTCAGCTTTTTTCGATTGGAGGAAAAAGCGCAACTGACATATTGCTCGCTGCAAATCTGCAGCTGGGTAAAAACCTTCCTCTGTCCGAGGTTTTGACACTCATAATTCTTCTCTCGCGCCGATTCGAAAACTTCTATCGAAATTTTGTTTGCGCAGATTTGCCGAATTCCCAGGTTCCGCTGCTAACAATATGCTGCCTGATTGCAGGCATACCACCTAACCAAAAACTTACTGGGGTCTCCGAACTCATTTCAGGAGCTGTCGACGCAGACAAGGTCGACTATGTGAATCGTGACGCTTTAAACTGCGGAATTCCTGTTGGGGTGGACGTAGCTCGAGTATTCCTACGCAGTGGCATTATTCTAGCTAGCATCGAACAAATAAGGTCGTTGGGCTTCAAAAGCGCTCCGACGACGGAAGAGTATCTCTTCGTAATAAACTCTTCAGGACTTGATACCATCGATGAGATCCTTCAAGCGAGAACTGCGCTCTATCAGCGTGTCTACTTTCATGCGGTTACTCGCACAGCAGAGCGAATATTTGGCCGAGCTCTTGAGTTGAATGGCGGCCTGGCTAATGCTGATCGTGACTTAACAAACATCCTCAAAATCTGGTCATACCGAGACGTTGAGCTGCTCGAGAGGATCGGAAAGTCAAGATCACCAGTCGTCAAAAAGCTAATTAGCAGGGTGACGACGAGAAACTTACCCAAGAAGGCATACTCGTTTAGTCCCGGATTGGGTAACCTTCAAACACCGATCCACGAGATTCTTCCAAATACCTCTGACGCTTCGATCAAACGAATAAAAAAGCAGGTAAAGAACACGATTATTGAGGAGCATTTGCGAGAAGAACGGCTCTGGCGTGGAGATGGAGCGATCCTCGAGAGGGATATTCGCTCAGAGGCGAAGAAAATTATCGAAGCAATTTCGAGTTCGAATGATCTCGAGTTGATCGATCAGTTCGATACGATTGGACCCGACTGTTTGATCGCAGTAGGCAATGCTCATGAAAAGCAGAAAAACCACAATCCAATAATCTGCCAGAACGATCACCTGCTGACGGTTCGAGATTATAGTAACGCGCGGGAGCAGCAGGACGCCTTTGAGCTTTTGAAGGAAATTGGTTTCGTTCTTTGCGACGAACAGTGGCGAGCAGTTATCTTCTTCGCCGCGCGTGTGGTCCTAGCTCGTATGGAGAACAAGATCGGCAACATTGATCTCGAGTTCAAAATCGGTCCGGAAAAAACGATAGTCGATACTGTTCGTCAATACACTCGTTTTCTGCCAGATTATACTACATCGATTTTGCGGTCCGGTGTTTCCGGAACGCGGATAAGACAGGTTCACTCGGCTCTAGCGAGCGTAGGATATTTTGACGACAAGTGCTGGGCAGCGGAGCCGTTCGACGACAGTAGTGAAGCTGCAATACAGATTGCGCGCCGTCTGGAGAAATTCAACGGAGTTCGCGGGTGGTCTGTGACACCTAAGTCCGTCGCAGCATATCTAAGTCAGTTTCCGATCGACTTGAGGGATGCCATGGCTGATTCGCTTTTGGCGATAACAGTCTTTGACGCGGATGCGATAGTGGCCGGCATCCAGCCAATTCTTGAGGGCCTCGAAACGGGGGCTGACGTTGTCGCATTCTCTGCGACCAGTGGATATCAGGTTCATGCAATGCTCAAACGCGAGCTGCGAGGGCAGGGAGATCTCAGATTTCCGGCCGATATCGCGGCGGCACTCGCTCACGAGAGTGATGATCCGATAGTATTTGTCGATGATAATTCTGCATCTGGCGTTCAAGCCAGAGCCCAACTATTAAATCTGCTAGGCGTCGACAGAGCCGACTGGCCAATCGAATGCCAGGACGAGCACGATCTCCTATCCCCTTTGAGCCAAGAGCAGGTCTCGTTGCTCAAGACTCGTGACGTGCATCTAATCGTTTGTGCGGGAAGTCCGGCTGCAAACAAAGCAATCAAGGCTGAAATGAAGAAGAATGACTTCGATAGCTTCAAAGGCTTGCGATATTCAATAAGGATTGACCGTGCTTTCCAGTGGAAATCGAAACTGAAGAACTATCTATCTGAGGTTGGCCAATCCGTTATCGCTTCAACACTTTACCAGCGGAATTTTAGTGAGCTGACTCCAAGCCAGAAAGCGAAGTGCAGAGAGAGGGCTCTTGGATACGGGAATGTTGGAGCGTTAGTTGCCACAAATAGCTCCGTTCCGACTTCGACGGTTAGTGCTCTTTGGTGCCCTGGCGTTCACCGAGGTGAGCCGTGGGTTCCTTTGTTATTAAGAAGCAGCAAGCTATCTAACTTGGTGATCTCATAGAGGGATCGCGTCGAGCACAATTTGCAATGCGCGCGAAATTGGCAAGAGCTAACGCCTAGTGAAAGTCCAGAAGCGATACATATAACAGCTAAGGAAGTCAGCGACGTTGAGCGGCCGAGTGCTTATCGAATAGCAGCTGGGCTGCCCGCCCCCATTGCAAGACGCTTCTAACGTTTGCGGCCTGCTGCTGTCTCGTTACGCTGCGCCGCATTTCAGATTTCGCTTTTCTAATGAGTTCTGCTGACACGCCTGCGGCCTCATTGATCCAAAGGATCCACTCAGGGACTTGAAGTCGATTATATACCTCACGCGCGTTGCGCGATTTACTGTTCTTGACGGTCCACCTTATTAAACGTTTGCGATAGTCGTCATCCTTCTCCTTCTTCAATCGGTCTGATATCGGAGTTGGCGCTCGGAGCGTTTCTAAGGCATCTCGCAACTGAGTCTTGGAGTATAATTTTGAGCGGTTAGGGTTGGTTTTGCCCTTCAATCGACTTTTCACGATGCAGCATATCGCTTGGGCACGGGATAGCTGACTAGCCTGTTTTTCAATCCAAGCATCCAGGGCCTCCAGTTGATCCGGCTGAAGCTGCACCCATATACCTCCCCCTTGGCTAGTTGCAGGTGAACCCCCACGCAGTTTTTTGGAGCTATCCTGATTTTGCTTCGCCATAATTATGCATGCCTGACAATTGAGAGGATGTTGTTCCTGCTTCTAATCGTTATGGGCGCGTCAAAGCGGACGGCTTGGCCCCCAATCGCCGATAAGAGGTGCGCGAACGTGACTCGAATGTTGCCTACGGCGAAGGCGGACCGAGCCTTGGAAACCAGTAGCTTTCAATGGATTCGGTCAGCTGCCGGTCCAGCTGCGGAAGACCGCGGTCCATTTACACGCGCCGCCAATGTGACAGATCGTGAATCAGCCAGGCCAAAGAAGCAAGTCAGCATTGATTTGGAGGGGGAATTTGACGGCAGAGCTTTGCCCTGCCAGAGCCCTGGTCTATCTGACCTGCGAGAGACGGAGTGACAAGGTTAAGCCGCCACTCCGATCTGACCAGTGAGCCGGCGAAAGCGCGCCGACCTGATGGGCTCGACGGGTCCGCCGCTATTACTCAGCTGCAATCAATATCGATGGCAGCGGCTAGTCCTCCCATTTGCAAGCGGACTTGTCTGTCAGAGATGCAAGCGGATTTGCAGCGCCGTATGTTACGGTGAGACGTCTCGCTATCAAACGTGCAAATTCTCGTCCGTCGGCCTCGACACTGGTGTGGTATGAAATAGATACAAGGATCGCGATGCCTTTTGTTACGGTGGCAAAATATTCAGTGTAGTAGTTGGCTAGCTCGGATTGATATTGCTTCGCCCATTGCCATCTCGTTCCTCGGATGCATCGCAGGCGACTGTCTATCGGCTTCGACAGCATCGTCGTTCCATCCAAAGCCTTCTTAGTGCGCTGAAGGCCCAATTCCGATGCAAAAACAGCTGGAGTGTCGGTCTCTGGGTCAGCTATCTTTGCAGCAATGACAGCCATTGAAGATACCGTAGGAAGGCCATTCTCCTGACAGACGAAGGCGTCCCCCTCTCGAACGCAATCCCATGTGGTAGGCACTTCGAGAGAAATGTAGCTGTTTTGAAATACCTTCGTCTCAACCTGCGCAAAGACCGCTGTCCCCGATCCTTCGTAAACGAATGCGATCACCGAGAGTCGCCAGAATAGTCGTCTAGCTAACTTAACTCCAAAGCCCCGCAAGATCATATCGGACACCCTTTTGTTCTGACCTCACAAGCGATAGCAAATCACAAGCTGTGATTACCGGCACAAGCTGATCTTCAAAGATGACTCTTATCGCCGACAAGCTTGCTTCAGAGCGCTTAGATGGCTCTAGATCCGCCTGCGCGTTCACAACGACCATCGTCGGCACGCTATCCGCTGGAATTAAGCCTAACAGCGCTCTCGCTCCTTCGAGCATCGACGTAGGGAGGTCTCCATAGTGCGCTAAGCCGAGAACGCCAAACTTGAATTGGGATGGTGTAACGAAGAGGAGCTTCTGGGCCGACCCTACGCCCGCTGGGACAACGCCGGCCTCAGATAGCAAGGATGTCGTTGCCTCGAGCAGAAGGTCTGAGCGCGGCGCTGAGATTACACGAGTTCCGGTTCGGCCGGCATCCAATCGAGCTAGCGACTCTGCCATTGAAGCGACGGCCTGGGCGCGCACGGCCTCTCGTCGGGCCACCACGTCGTTTTCGCCTGCGACATCATCTCGGTCAAACTCGGCCAACCATGGCGGATCTTTACTATCGAGAGCGCGGCGCGTGCGAAGTCCCTCCAAATATCGGTCCGACATGCGATGGTCTCCGTTATCCAACGCTCGTTCGGCAAGATATTCGCGTAGCTCAGTGGCCTCTCGCGGAGGCAATTCTTGGCAGAGGAGGTCGTAGACGCCTGCAAATTTATCGTCACCTGCGTGCATCGTTCTAAGCTCTGGATCCGCAACAAACGTTGCGCATGTATAGAAGTCTCTTATCTTGTCATGCCGAAAAATATAACCATCCGACTTAAATCCAGAAGCGACTGTTACGTATCGTTGAATCTGTTTCTCTTTCAGCAGGACTTCCGCGACGCGTGGAAAGTGATCTCCGTCAATTTCGGAAGTGCCGTCCCTTCGCGCTTCATAAACGGATCGAGAAAACGCCCGAAGTGGGAAGGGATCACCTCCTCCTTGCTCGCGAAATAGATCGTCTACTAACCTATGTCGTTGCTTTTGAAGGGCCCACACGTCGGGCCTTTGACCAAGAAGGAGCAAGTCCGCGATAGTCTGCAAATCCATCGGGTTGGACAATCGTTCGACAAGCGCGCGAGATCTTTCTCGCCCGTCAGTATCGCCAACCTCAAACTCTCCGTCGGCCTCGGCTAGCTTCTCAGCGACAAAAGCTAGAGACTGTGTGCGATAGCCGCTGATTTCGCTATCCTCCGTTTTATCTCGGGCGCGGCTGGAGAGGAATGAAACTATTTGCGACCGAGTTAATGGGAGTAAGGCCAGCAACTTAGCTCCACTAGGGTAACGATCGAGAGGTTGGGTCGTTACAAGGATGTTCGAGTGGGGGCGCGCGGCCATGTAGTCCAAGATTGATGCACGCGTATCAGGGTCTACCTCGTTCAAGCCATCGATATACAAGGTCAGTCGCTTCGATTGGATTAGCGAGTCGATGAGACGATCGTCCGGCACGGCCGATCCAAATCTTGCTTGTATTGCTTTTGCGGGTTCTCGACCCAGCTCGATAGCAGTTGCGAAGATCTCAGGATCGCGCGCTTGTCCAGTGATGGACATTTGATAACGGACGAACATTGATTTGCCCCTTCCAGACTGTCCGATCAGAAAGAGCAGTCCTTCCCATTGGCTAAGCTTCTCGACAACTGTGGGCCGCTCGGGAGGAGCCACGCTTAGTGTGCTTCTATCAAGCTCCCGTAATTGATGAGCGATGGCCCCTCGCTCAAGTTCAGCTACGCCAGAACTAGAATAGTAGTTATTTTCGGGGCTTTCGGAGGCGATGTCCTGAGCTAATTGTCCTAACATGATCGTTCGATAGGGAAGAAAGAACAAGCGCCGAAGGATTGGAATGGAGAAAATTAACGTGTTTGTTTGGCCAAGCGCGCCAATTTGGCGTCCAAGAGGATGAAACAATAGGAATACCCGTATGGTCTCTGAACGAGACGTCAGAACTATAAGAATGAGCGCAATTGGCCACAACAGTATTCCTCCAACTACTGTTGGAAGCCAAATGAGCGCTTTGCGCAACAGATACGACCGGTAGAGCTGTGTTGGAATTCTAGCAGTTTCAGCGCGCTCCATCCAATTTGAAAGGGAGGTGGTCGACGTCAAGGGAAAATCGCTCGCGAGGCTAGCTGCATCCAATATCAATAGTTTTCGAGCTGCCTCGACTATGTTTGGGAATTGACGACCGTCCAGGTTGGAAGCCTCGTTCCAGAGGGCGTCCAAGGCCTTGAGGCGACGCTGTCGCTCTTCTTTTTCCGCCGGCTCAATTTTCAGAGCCAGCTCCCGAAGACTGCTGGTGAGGTTGGAGTCTTCACCCAGGATGATCACGCAGCCTGCAGTGTCTATTCGATTAGCGCCTTCGCTAGGGATTCGCGACACCAGAGCCAACTCTAGCGGAAGATCTCGCGACCGGGGAAGTGCTTGAGAGTAAACGCAAAGATTTCCTCCAAGTCCATCTCCAATCTCGATCCGCCTCATGAGTTGAAGAGAAATAATCTTTGCGAAGTCATCTCTTGCTATTTGACTTAGAACCGCGCTCGCCTTCACGAACAATTCTGTGTCCGATAAGAGAGGAATAATTTGGTTCGCGCGATCTATGGTTGCTTGTCGTCCTTGCGACGGAGCTACCAGCAGCATTGTTGTGAGGATGTCGAGTGCAAATCCGTTTTGTTCGGCACTGTTGACGCCGGCGGCCAATAAGTCATCCACGACCAATAATGTTTTGGCCGAGCGTCCGTTGCGGATCATTGCGAGAGCGAGGTTGCGCCGAGCTTCCGGTCGGAAGCTATTGTTGTTCAAGAGGATCTCGATTCGATCGAGGAGAGAGGGCTGAAGTGTAGATCGAGCCAGGGTTGCCGAACCATCCCGCCGCATTTCGGTTTCATTCGCGTTCGACGATTCGAGTGCATCGAGAGAGGTTGCGATTGCTGAGTCGCCGCTGGGAGTGATCATCAATTGAGGACGTTGACGTTGTGCTGCTTCGCGGAATTGCCTCAACGTCTCAGAATCGAAGACCTTACCGAGCTTTGGCCGGCCAAGAGCTAGTGCTGCTACCTCCGGAACTGATAAGGAAAGTTGTCGGAATTCGGCAAGCTCGGTTTTTGTGCTTCCGTCGTCGGTAGCCACAGCAGCGCGGTCGAACAGGTTGTCAATGTGCGCGATCGCCGCGTCACGATCTTGAAGGATAAACTGCTCAAATTTCAGGGTGTGGAGCTGATTGGCGCCGGACAAGCGGCCAAGCTGTCCAATTGCCTGCCACCCGTAACTTCGTATTCGAGCGTCGGGGTCACTCAGGGCTGAGAACACCGCTCGACCAAAGCTCGTCTTAGCTTGGTCGGTGGAAAGAGCTGCCGCGTTTGCGGCGCCGCAGAAATAAACGCCGATTGTGATGCCGAGCAGCAGCCGCGCACACATCAAAAAGTCTCTCTTCCATATAGGAGCAATTGGACGCCCTTACCCCCGAGGAATTATGGTTCAATATATAACTGCCGTATGCCATTGAAACGCGAATAACTTAGAGTTGCAACACCGATTGAAGCCGAACTCTATATCCAGAAGGAGTGTCGGCCGCGAAGCGGCCGCCACCCCGATTAGTCGTTCAGCCAGCGAAAGCTCGCCGGCCTGATGGGCTCCGAGCGGGTTCGCCGCCATCCCCATCACCACGATTGCTCCGCCTCCAGGTGCGGCTTCTCCCGTGGTCCCCGCGCTTGTAGGGTCCGGGTCCCCTTAGGCCCAAAAAGACTTCAGCGTGTCTACGCCGTCATGCCGACGTCTCAACGATAGACTTGAATTCGCAGAAGAATTCCGGGTGGTGTCTCTCAAGATACTTGGCAATTTTCGTGTTACCGACAAGTTTGGCTAAGTAACCTCTGAGCACCGTGAGGTGCAGGTGGTCTTGACCGTAGCTGTCCTGAATCGATGTCATCGCCTGCTGAAGCCTCGAAAGCTCGGTTTCCATTCGAGAAAGAGCCTCTGCAGTCATCCCCTTTATCCGCTTCGGCGTCGACGAGTTTACGAGCTGCGCTTGAGCGGTGCCCGCGAGGATGGCCGAGGCGTATCCCACCGAATAGTTGTTCGCGTTGATCAGAAGCTCTGCTGTCTCAATCTGCCGTATTGGAATCATCTTCCGCAATATGTCGAATACGGCCATCGGGCACATCTTATCTTTCAGAAGGGCCACGGCCTCCTCGCATATTCCTTCAATCAACGTTGCCTTCCGGACTAAGCTACGAACGTTGATATCAAGTGCTCTAGCTATCTTCTCTTTCGGAACGTTGCGCTCTATGGCCTTCGCGATCATTCGCTGTTCCTGAATGGCTGACAGGCGGCTTACCCTCTTGTTATAAGTGAAGGCCTCGTCGTCGCTAGACAGCAAACATTCCACTTGCGTTTCGCCAATATCTTTCAGCACTTCAATTCGAAGGTGGCCGTCTAGCAAGAGAAACGTATCTGTCCTCTGCTTATCTCGGCAAACCACTGGCGGTTCGACTAGGCCGATCTCCCTAATGGAACAAGCAATTTGCTGGTATTTCCGGCTAGACTTTACGGTCTTCCCGATTGCTCGCACGGGCAGGATTTTGGAGAGATCGATGTGGATGGTGTCGGAGCTAAAGGCCTGCACGACTTCGCCCAAAGCAACGAGATCGACGTATTGATTCATTGACTTGGCCTCGCTGCGAGTCGTTCTTGCAATATCGAGGGCATCATCGCGAGATCTTCTGTCTGCAACAGTCTGACGAACTCGGCGTCATCACGCAGCGCTCGGATTGCCTCGACCACAAACAATAGCCGGTTTTGAGTTATTTCAGCTTTTTTGATCAAAAGGCGCTGACGATCAGCCTCCTGCCTGTAGACCCTAATCATGGATTCGCTGGTAAGAGGCCTCTTGGCAGTCTGCCGTCCAAAACTTTGCCCGTGCAGATGTTTGCCGCGCCTTTGACGCTGTTCAATTACCCGCCTGACCGCAACTAACTTTCTGCCCCGCAACTTCTTCTCCGTATACGCCTGTGTCAAAGCGCGCTGCACTTCATTGTCGTCGCATCGGGCAATCTCGATCGCCATGTTGAGGGGTATAATGCCGGTTTCGACCGCGTGAACGAGGCGTTCCTCGCCTTTCGAGAGGAGTGTGCTAATCATTCGAACATAGTCCAGGCTGACGCCGATCTTGTTGGCAATCTCTCTTTCATCGTAACCGCGACCTCGTAGGGTGCTAATATCCTCCAATAGATCGATTGCTCGATGCTGACGGCGAGCACAGTTCTCGACCAGGCTCATAACGAGGCAATCACTCTCCTCTGCATGAATAACGATCGACGGAATCTCTTGCTGGCCTAGTTGAATGAACGCTTCTATTCGACCCTGCCCGCATACCAGATCATATCGGTAAGGCCCGCCGTCAGAAGTGCAAGGACTAACCGTGATAGGACGTTTCAGGCCTACCTTCGCTATGCTCTCTACAATCTCGTGAAAATTCCGCTGATTGCGCGCGCGAGGGTTTAGGATACGAATCTGGCTGATCGGTATGGCCTTGATCTCTAGCCGAGAGCCGCCTGTTATGTCTGGCATATTCATGCGGCCTCCTCGAAGGGACACTGTCTGGCCAGCGCATAGAGCGAATCCAACGCGTCGAATCGATATGCATCCAAATGAAGCGCGTTGTCTTGAGCAAGCTTCAGCCGAGGTGTCGTGAGGTCGAGTCTAGGAAAAACGTAATAGTCCAATACGTCCGCGTTCGAAGTTGACAATCGGACTGCGATCGTAAGATCTGGGACCAAGCCCGTGTCAAACCTCACATGCCAGCGATATCCGCTGCCATAAATGCGCGCTCGCGCGATTACGACGGCTACCGTGAATTGATCATTTATGGTCAGAAGCTGATTGTGATCTGCAGAGACGCCGGCGCCAGATAGCTCGAAGCCGTGAACTATGGTGGCGACAACCGTCGGATAGGTATCTCTTATTTGGCGATTTATCTCAATGTAAGAGTAATCTCGATCCGGTATATATCCGATTAGACTGTAGGCTCGGATCAGGCTTCCGAAGCGATGACGATAGGCGCTTGCCGAAGGCATGTCCTCTCGCTCGTCAATAATAAGCCCGGAGAGGTAGCCCTCCTCCTTCAGAATCCCCTGCAGCAGGGCCAGCAGTTCCTCATCTGAATAGTGAGCGCTACGAGCATCAATGATCGCGCGAGCTCGGTCAAAGAGTTCATGGCTGACTAGGTGGGGAAAGGCCGCGTCAGCTCTAACCCAGGTATCGGGATTATTCACGACGCGCTTCTGCTTGAGCTTGAACGAGACGCGGTTGAAAACGTTGTTTCCGATGTATTTCTCATTGGTGAGGATCTGATGGACCGAAGCACGTGTCCAAGGACGACCCAAATCTGTGAGAGTGCCCGCCATATTTAGCTGTGCTGCAATCTCCTTCTCAGATAGTCCCTGCTCAACAAACATCCTATAGATTTGTCGGACCTGCTCCACTTCCTCTGCCGGCCCGAGGGTAAGCACAACTCGATCTGTCTGCAGGCTTTTCCGATCTCCGCGGTTCAACATCGCCTTGGGTGCGCGGTGTTCGTCAATGAGCTGGCGCCTGAGGCCAAATCCAGCAGGTCCACCTTGTCGAAACCCAAGCTCGACAAGTCTGCATTGGCCGGCGAATACTTTGACCGACAATTCTCGGCTATATTCACCGGCCATCACCCGCTTCACGTTCTTAAGCAGAACCGATCCAATGCTGCCATCATTGTCAAACTGTTCGCCGCAATAGTGAACTCGGATTCCCGCGCGAGAGCAGACGTATTCGTAGTATGCGCCTTCATCTGCGTTTTGGAAGCGGCCCCATCGACTGACATCATAAACAAGAATGGCCGAAAAAGTGGCTTGGCCGCTCTGGACTTCGCGCATAAGGCGTTGGAGGCCTTCTCGGCCGTCCACTCTTAGGCCGCTTCGGCCAGAGTCTTCAAATGTCGCGACAATCCGAAAGCCGCGGTTTGCGGCATATCGTTCGATCGTCTCCAGCTGGTTTTCGGTCGAATACTTCTGATGGTCAGTTGACATACGGACATAGGCCGCTGCGGGCTTGATGTCGCCATCGCGATCTTCGGTTTTGAAAGGTCGGCGTATCAAACGGCGCCCCATCGAAATGCTCTTTTTGTGCTGTCACTTTGCGGCCGCCGATCTTGGCGATCATAGGAAGCAGGTTGAGGGAATGTCGTTTCCAAAAAGGGGCAAGATGTTTCCTGGCGAGCAGAAACATGAGCGAAAATGGAACAAATTCCAGAATCTTCGCTACGAGAGTTGCAGCTGCCCTGAACGAAGAGCTCGGAAAGACAAGTGCGCATGTGAAGATTGTAGCGGCTTGGACTGGAGCCAATGAACGCACTGTGAAGAATTGGTTCGCGGGTCACTACGGTCCGAGTGGGGATCATCTGGTTACGCTTATCAAACACTGCGACGCTGTGTTGATGGCGGTGCTCTCGATGGCCGGCCGTGAAAACCTGCTGATGAGTGCAAAAATCGAGGACCTCGAGCGGAGACTGGCGGAACTGATAGACCTTGTTCGGCGACGCTGATGGACTGAAGTCGGCGTGGCTCAACGAGCGAAGTCCCTCGGTTGAGCGGCTCGGGGAGCGAATTAAGATGCGCTAAGCCGAGGCAATTTTGAAGGTCTCATAGCGTGCCGCCAACCTATCTCGGTCTGGACGATCTCGCATTCTATCGGGAAGCCGAATTTGCCGACCGTTCAGTTGCTTGAGCGCGTCCAACATAGGGCCATCTCTTTGGCCCAGTAGCCGCTCTGAAACATGTATCCCAAAGTCGGGGTCGATCCCGATTAAATGTGCATCGAAGGCGGCATGGTGGATCTTAGATAACGGGAGACCATTGGAGACTACTGGCTGTCCCAGCTTTTCGTGTGCGTCGGCGGCGATGTGAGCGGCATCCAATAGGAGGGGCTCTGGCAGTCCCGAAAGGGCGCACCGTCCATTGTAAGCCGCAATCACTGCCTCTCTGAAAGTAGCTTGATGCAATCGTTGCTTTATCGTCCGAAGCGCATATCTGCGCTCTGGCCCCTCAGCTGGTGGGATCAAGCCATGCTCGACAGAACCGAACGCTACCCCAGCCCTCAAGGCGCTGCCATTCCAGCTTGAAATGAATGCCGGAAGAAATGCTTGATAACGCCCCGGCGCCACTCCGAGAAAGTATATGATTGGAATGGAGTTCTCATACGCCTCCCTTAGCCATCGGTTGTCAGCGGAGTCAGGGTCTTGACCCATGAAGGCGTAGTCTACGGTCTCGTCACTTTGGAATATCTGACGATGAACCTCCCTCTGATCGTCATACCAAACTTTGCCTCCTGGCTTGGGAAAGACCGTTTTGATAGACAGCAAATAGCGCATTTGGCGCGGCTTGAAGATGCCGCGGCGCTCGTTGAGCAGGGGCACGCGCTCGCCTTGAAATGGGAAGCCTGGCCTCAATTCTGTTGCGGTCAGATGCGAATGGAGCTCAGTTAGCCTTCGGACGTGGTCGAAGGCTGCAATACGCATCGGCTTGTCAAGCGATGCCGCTTCAGTATCCATATGGACCGATGATGAAACGGGTGCGTTGTGTCACGTCGCACGTGTGACGGCTTGTGCTGAGCTATGTCTAAATTCCATCCTCATCGTCAGAGTTGGCAGCTACGTGGCCGTGATCTGGAGCGGTGATATCAATGCGAAATCCGCCGACCGTCGTGCCGGCCACAGCGAAATGAGCGGCCGCGGCATCATTGGTCCAGGAGAAATGAATAGGAGAGGGTGGGCCGCCGTGCGGCAGAGCTCTCGCCATCACATCTAAGATCATCTCGCTAGCCTTTCCCGGGTAGTCCGCGCCATCCAGAGTGACCGTTCCTCCTGCCTTCTTTCCAAGCCAGGTGAGCCATTTGAGCCAATTCTTAAAATTGGGAGCCGGGTAATTGCCGCTGAAAGTAACTGCGTCGGTATGAACCGCCCCGGGTTTGCCGGAGGCTCCAACTCCTGAGAGGATGGAGCCATGACAAGCAAGACGACGAACAAGTTTTCACCCGAGGTCCGGGACCGTGCGGTTCGGATGGTTCTGGATCACGCCGGCGAGCACCCTTCGCGCTGGGCGGCAGTGACATCGATTGCGGCCAAGATCGGCTGCACGCCGCAGACGCTGCATGACTGGGTCAAGAAGGCCGAGATCGACAGCGGGCGGCGGATTGGTGTTCCGACCGAGATGGCCGAGAAGCTGAAGGCCCTGGAACGGGAGAACCGTGAGCTTCGACAAGCCAACGAGATACTGCGCAAGGCGAGCGCTTATTTTGCGATGGCGGAGCTCGACCGCCGGTCCAAGCCATGATCGCCTTCATTGACGATCATCGTGGGGCGCATGGGGTCGAGCCGATCTGCAAGGTGTTGCCGATCGCCCCCTCGACCTACCACGCTCATGTGGTCAAACGGCGCGATCCGGCCAAACGGTCGACGCGCGCCAGGCAGGACGCTGCGCTGAAGATGGAGGTTCGGCGCGTCTTCGATCAAAACTTCTCCGTCTACGGCGTGCGCAAGGTCTGGCGCCAGCTCAAGCGCGAAGGCTTCGATGTTGCCCGTTGCACGGTGTCGCGACTGATGCGGGAGATGGGTTTGCAAGGGGTTATCCGCGGCAAACCGGTCAAGACCACGATCAGCGACAAGGCCGCGCCATGCCCGCTGGATCACGTCAACCGCCAGTTCAAGGCGCCAAGGCCGAACGTTCTCTGGCTCTCCGACTTCACTTATGTCGCGACCTGGACGGGCTTTGTCTACGTCGCCTTCGTCATCGACGCATATGCCCGCAGGATCGTGGGCTGGCGAGCCTCGCGCACGGCGCATGCAGGCTTCGTGCTCGATGCGCTGGAGCAGGCGCTGCATGATCGACGGCCGGTCCATCGTGGCGGGCTCGTGCACCACAGCGACAGGGGCAGCCAATACGTATCCATTAAGTACACCGAGCGCTTGGCTGAAGCTGGTGTCGAGCCTTCTGTCGGCAGCGTAGGAGATTCCTATGACAACGCTCTCGCCGAAACCATCAACGGGCTCTACAAGGCTGAGGTGATCCATCGGCGCGGGCCATGGCGCAGCTTCGAGGCCGTCGAGTTCGCGACCCTGGAATGGGTGGATTGGTTCAACAACCGACGGCTCCTCGAGCCCATCGGCAACATCCCGCCAGCCGAAGCCGAGCAACGCTACTACGCCATGCTGGAACAACCCGCCATGGCGGCCTAACTCAAACCAAATGGCCTCCGGCAAACCCGGGGCGGTTCAGTAAGAAGGAAGGCCGCGAAGCGGAGTGTCTGTTTCCTGGCCTCCTTCGGCCCAGGGTTCTGCATGGGCAGAAGCAAGTTGGGAAAAGTCTTCCTCAGCTCCTCGATAGTGGCGAAGGTTGCTTTGATGTCGGTGTCAAACATCCAATTCAGCGAGCCCGTAGTGAATGCCGCACCCGCTGCCCCTATGAAATCGCCCATGATTACCTCTCAAATGAATTGGTAATCAGAGCAGATTAGAACTCCTTACCGACTTTCGGCAAGCACGCATTGCAAATGCAACTGGAGCACGAATGCAGGGCGCGGAGGGAGGAGTGTCTTAGACCCGCGGCCATGTCGGATTCTTGTGCCGCATCAGCGGCATACGTCGCCAAGCTTGGTCTAACTTCCCACCGCAAGAGCGACGGCTTCGGCCCCAAAAACCCCATTTGCAATGGGATATACCCAAAGCCGCGGGCTTGGGAGGAGTGTAGCCCACCTGAATTAGGTGCGCTCTCCTCGCCGAGGCGTGCTGCTCACGCCAGCCTTTGTATGAAGCATTAAAGGCACCCCTTTTCGCAGTCGCAAGAGGGCTGTTGTTTTCCAAGAGGCGAGATTTTGAACGGCCTTTTCCGTCGCGCGAGCGTGCGGGAGGCGCCTTCCAAGCACGCGCAACGGAGCAACGATCCAAGCTGCCGTGGTCCAGCTAAGAGCCGCAGTCGAACAGCCATTGCGGATTTCGATGGCAACGGTAAGCTTTATCCGCAAAGGGGCCACTATACGCAGATGATCTTTGATCAACCTCGGTGCATAGCTGAAAACCAAGACCGCTCAGGGGAACGTCAGGAGCTAATCGCCACCCTGGCTAAGGTGTTTCGGCTATCTTTCCCGAGTTTGAGATTTCGTATTTTTGACCGGATCGCAGCAATCAACGCGCAAGCCTCGGTTCGCGATAGTCTTCGCTCCGTCGACATTTTTGGCGGGCTCGCGTTCAATCCTGCAGTAGATCATGACGGGCTTGTCTTTGCCTATTTGCATGAAGCGGGGCATCATCTCAGCAAGGGATGTCGGCATCCATGCAATCAGCAAATCGCTTGTGATTGCGCCGCTGACTGCTGGGCAGTCACGGAAGGAAGGGCCAAACTGGCTGAAAACAATTGCGAGTTTAGTCTGACAATTGCGCTAACGCAGTTGGAGAGAGCCGCAAATCTCAACAAGCGTTCTAGTTCGAAGCAGGCGCCTAGGCGTTGTGCGTATTCAAATTGGGTCGAGAGGAAAAGGAGTCTGCTTAGGGGATCAGTTATCCCTAAGCAGTGCGGGCTATTTTGATCTCAACATTTTTTAGAAGGGAGGCGGTAATGGGCGACGCGCTACCGAATGGAAACGATCTCGACGTCATCAATCAGCTGAATAACAAGTTTACGGGGTCGAGCTTTGATGCGATTAGACAATTCGTCGCCTCCACAGGCGACGATTTCTTGTGGGGTAACAGCAGAAACCTCGCACGCGCTTCTTGGAGACTGGGAATATGGCCGACAGCGACCACCACTCCGAGTCCCAAGCGAAGATGGTTTGCGTTTCTCGGAAGAATACTTTCTAAGACAAATCGGGACGACATAAAACGCGCTCTGAAGAACGCCGTCCTGAATAATACCGGAAATGTAATCGGAATGCAGTTTTGGGCGCAATATGATCCGAACGTTGCTCCCAATAGTTATATCGTTGTCGTCTCCGATGTGCCGGCTGGTGCTGGTCAAATATTTAGAAAAATAACAATACTCACTGACCACGAAATCCCTTCGAGCGAAGGAGGTGACCCAAATCCTGGACCAGATAACGGTGAGAAGTCCCCCATTCATCCACTGGGCCAGAAGAAAGCAAGGAAAGGCAAGAAGAAGAAGACAGCGAAAAGGACCAAGAAGGCGAGCAAATCGAAGCGCAGCTAGGCGATTTGTAGGCGCGGGGCTTCCCGAACCGCGCCGACACCCGCTAGATGCCGAAGGATAAGTCTGCTGTCCAAATCCGGGTAATTGTAGCCGGAAGCCGAATTCTTTGAGACATTTAGTTAAGCCGAGCCAGCCAGCTTGTTCAAAGCGAATGTTGGATTTGCGCCTCGAAGCAAAGGTTCGAAGATTAGAGCCCCTGTTTGCACCATAAGCTCGTTTGCGCGACTGAGCTCGCTTAATCCTGCCGTCGCTTGATCCGCTGTGCTGCTGTTGATCAACAGATTCCCACGCACAATTCGAGCTAGGCACTCGGGCACACGGGCGTGACGCGCAGTCGCAACTTCGATGGCCTCCTCAGCAATGGATAGAGCAATCTCTTTATCCCCATTCTGCATGTGGACGTTTGCCAAATCTGCCAGGATTCTCGCTTCATTCTCGAGGCCGACTTTTCGAGTGCGAGCGAAATTTAGCGCCTCCGACAGATCGGCGATGGCCGACGTAAGCCTTCCGGCGATGCTATGAGCGAGGCCGCGACAAGCTTGTGAATAGACCCGCAAATACGGATTTCCGCTCTTTAGAGCAAGTGAGTAAGCGCGATTCGCATGCTCGCGCGCCAATTCGGCGTTCTTTTCGAACCAAGCAATATCCACGTAAGAAAAGCTAGGGATCGCGTGATGAATGACGTCAACGCTGCCCTCGTCTAACGCAAGAATGCGGTCCAGAAGTGGCTTAGCCTCCGCCGCTCGACCCAAAGTCACTAGAGTGTGCCCCCGCATGGCGGTCAGCCATATCTCAACGTCGAAGCCCAGCATCTTGCGATCTGATTCGACGATCTCGTTCACAGAAGCCGACGCTTCGAGGTTCATTGCAAGGGCCTCGGACATCCGACCAGAGAGTCGGAGTGCGTGGCAAAGGATTGCCTTTAATGTAACGCTCACGCTTCGATCGCTACCTTGGTCCGCAATCGCCTTGGCTTCGCGGATCCTGTCCACATATTCGTCTGCTGAGCCGCCGTTCGCTAAGATCCGTCCATAAGCTGCGTGGATCAGAGCGCTGGCCCTCATATCTTTTAACGAGAGTGCTAGATCCTTTGCTTCGTTAAAGTAAACGGTAGCCTCGTCCGCTAAAATGCCCTCACGCCAGCCAAAGTTGACGATCTGGCCAGCAGCCATCATTCGCAAATAATCAGTCTGCGCAGATGACGCTTCTTTTGAAAGAAGCTCGCGAACCTTCTTCCAGTCTTTCAATGCCTGTCGGGGGTCGTTGGCACCAACCCAAACAGCGGAACGCATGTTCCATTGCGCCGCTTTGAACAACTCTGTCGCTTGTTCGAAGTGATACGCGAGGAGCGAAGCCTTCTCGTCAAGTTGAGCTTTGAAGACCTTTCCAATCGCGTCTGCGACGGATGAATGAAGGTCACGGCGACGCGCATGTAGCAATGATCGATAGGCGGCTTCTTGAATCAGCGGATGACGGAATGCAATTACCTTCTGCTCAAATGGCGGAACATCGTAGAGAAGTTCTGCTCTTTTCAAGCGCCCAATCGCGTCGAGAATCTCGACATGAGGTAACACCGAAACCAACTCCAAGACCGGAATGGAGATCTCACGACCGACGACCGAAGCGATCTCGAGGACTTGTCTCGAGGAGTAGTCAAGTCTATCGATGCGAGCGGCGACAACGGCCTGCACCGTCGCAGGCAATGGGATCGAGTCGATACCGGCTCTAAGGCGATAAGCGCCTTTTGTTCCGTCGAGCTCGCCACGTTCGATGAGCGAATTCATCAATTCTTCTAAAAAAAACGGATTCCCTTGAGCCCGTTCGACGATATTCCGGCTTACCAACGCGATGGAAGAGTCGGCCCCGAAATAATCTTGCACAATCTGGTGTGCATCCGATGATGACAACGGCGGGATGTTGATCTGCCGGTAATGCATTCTTTGCACCAGCGGCGCTGCAAAGCCCGGGCGAAAGTTCAGAACTAGGAGTGTAGGGCTGCCGACCACTGCATCGGCGAGCGCCTCGACGAATTCTTCGCTAGCGGCGTCGATCCAGTGCAGATCTTCGATCAGCACGACGGTTGCTTCATCCGGAGAACTCGACCGCACGAGTGTTTGCACAAACTCAAGCAGCTGAATCTTGCGTGATTTAGGGTCAAGCTTGATCGCCGCTTGCCGATGATCGGCTAGCCCTAGGAAATCGAGCAAAACTGGTGCCAAATGTTCGGGCACGGGAAGCTTAGCCAAGCGGTCCAAGACCCGTCGCCGCGACGCCTCAACACCCTCTATTGCTTTCAACCCGAAGACATCCCGGAGCAGTTCTAGGACAGGCTGAAAGGGGGTCGCCTGACCATGAGCAAGCACACGAGCTTCATAGACGCGAATTCCCCGCGCGCGGCAACCTTCCGCAAACTCAAAACAAAGGCGACTTTTCCCGATCCCCGCCTCGCCCACGACGCCGACAACGCGCCCATCGCCCTTCAGGGTTGCCTCGAGCTCCAATGCAAGCGCGGATGCTTCCTTGGCTCGACCTGTAAGCGGACTTAGTCGTCGGCCACTGCGAAACGCCCCGCTTGACGGCGCATGTCGAAGACCGGTCAGCTTAAAAACTTCAACCGGCTTGCTGATGCCCCGTATCGTCTGCTGACCAAGCGGGTCGACTTCGACGAACTGCTTCGCCGCTTCATAGGTTTCCTTTGAGACCAGAATGGAGTCAGCTTCAGCTAGCTGCTCCAGGCGATTTGCTAGGTGCACATTCGCGCCCGCGGCGTCATAAGTCTGATAGATTCCGTGTTCTATCGCTTGAACAACGACTTCACCGGTGTGGATCCCGACCCGAATCCGAAGGTCGTTGTCATCCAGCCGCTTCATCTCTTCCTGCATCGCCAAAGCAGCCAGGCAGGCGCGAACCGGATGATCTTCGTGGGGCTGAGGTGCGCCAAACAGCGCCATTATGCCATCGCCCTGGGCCTTATTCACGGTCCCATCGTAGCGACGGACGGCTTCGTTCATTAAGTTCAAAACGGGCTGCAGCCGATTTAGTCCCAGCTCCGGATCACCGAGGTTGTCGATCAAGCTGGTCGAGTTGCGGATGTCGGCGAACAGAATGGTCAAACGCTTGCGCTCGCCACCCTTGGCAGTTAGCTCCGCAAGGAGCTGTTTCCAATTGTGCGGTTGGGTCGCAATCGTGGTTGGCTTCAGCGGGGCGCTGCATCGCCCGCAGAAGCGACTGGTTGCACCATTGACGTGGCCACAAGAGTCGCATGCGACTCCAAGGGCGGCACCGCATGCTTCGCAATAATCATTGGTAGCTTTGTTCTGAGAATTGCAACGTGAGCATTGCATCCCGAACCCCTTGGAGGGCTAATGGCCGTCATGAATGGTGGCTATAGTAACAGGAGAACTACAGGCGTTCTATGCGCGTATTGACTGCATCAGGACGAATTCGCCGGGTTGATCAACTTGAACGATTTCCGATCTGACGCGGAAGCGTTCGAGATAGTCCTCGCGCAGCTTCGCTGCGATCGCCCAGATCTTGAGCAACCGGACGATGACGCCATGGTGAACGTGTGGCCCAATTGTGCCGTGGAGCGCGGGAAGTAGGATCCCAGTGCAACAAACTACTAGATTTTATAGGAAATGAGTGGACCGCCGGGCTAGCTTCGGAGGGCAACGCTCTATCCAGCTGAGCTACGGGTGCAGCGAGGCCTCATTTAGCCTAATGGCGAGGGGTGGGCAACCGCTCTCGCCGCGGCAATATCCGCGCTTTAGGCCGATTTGCGCGGGGCCAGGCCAGGAACCGGGACGTTATCCCAGCCGACGCCTGCGAATTCGGCCAGCACCCGCTCGGACGAGACGACCCGGTTGCGGCCGAGGCGCTTGGCGGCATAGAGCGCCTGGTCGGCCGCGCCCAGAAGCTGGTCGGGGGCACCGTCGCCCTCGCCGGGGACGTGACTGGCGACACCGACACTGAGGGTGACGTGCTCGCCGGCGCCATGGGCGCCGTGGGTGATCGCCAAGGCCATGACCGCGCGGCGGATTTCCTCGGCGATGGTGCAGGCATCGTCGGAGCTCATGTCGGGCAGGATCAGCGCGAACTCCTCGCCGCCATAGCGGCCGGCAAGGTCGAGCGGGCGCACCGCGTGGCGGCTGACGACACCCGCGACCGCGCGCAGGCACTCGTCGCCGCTCTGGTGGCCGTGCGCGTCGTTGAACAGCTTGAAATGATCGACGTCGACGAACAACAGCGCCAAGGGCTTCTGCGTCCGCTGCGCGCGGGCCCATTCGCTCATCAGCATCTGGTCGAACGAGCGACGGTTCGACAGCCCGGTCAGGCCGTCCTTGGTGGCGAGCTCCTTCAGCGCCATCTCGGCACGTTTCTGGTCGGTTAGATCGCGCAACGTCTCGACCACGGCGATGAGATTGCCGGCCTCATCATGGATGGGACCCGCGTCGATCGCGAGGTAAAGCTGGCTGCCGAGCTTCGGCATCACGCACCAGTTCTCCGCGGAAAAGCCGAGCCCGTTGTGACCTCGCGCGGCATATTCCGAATAGAACTCGGGCAGCCGTTCCGGGCGGTCGAGCGCGACGATGTCGGCGAGGCAAGGGCGCTTGGTCTCGTAGAACGCCTGCCAGTGCCTGTTGGTGCCGATCACATCAGCGGCGGCAACGCCGGTCAGCCGCTCGCAGGCCCTGTTCCAGATCACGACACGCCGCTTCGGATCGATCACGAAGGTCGGCACCACCAGGTGCTGCATCAGCCGCACTGCGTAGGAATCCGCGACGTCGATCATCTTGGGGGGCTTTGCCATGTCAGGCCACCGCCGCCACGGGCATGGCGTCATCGGGGCCGAACAGCTCGCGCACCTCGGCGGCCGGCCGCGGCTTGCTGAACAGATAGCCCTGCATCTCGGTGCAGCCGAGCGCGCGCAGCATCTCGCGCTGCGCTTCGGTCTCGACGCCTTCGGCGACCGTGGTCATGCTGCTGGCCGAGGCGATGTTCACCACGGCCTGCACGATCACGGGCGAACCGCCGGCCTCGGCGATGTCGGCGACGAAGCAGCGGTCGATCTTGATCTTGTCGAACGGGAAGCGCTTCAAATAGCTCAGCGAGGAATAGCCCGTGCCGAAATCGTCGAGCGCGATGCGCACGCCGACCGAGCGGAGCTGGTGCAGGATCGAGAGCGCAGCTTCGTCGTCGCGGATCAGCACGGCCTCGGTGATCTCGAGCTCGAGCCGCCGCGGCTCGAGGCCAGAGGCGGCCAGCGCGCCTGCGATCCGCAGTGCCAGCGTGTCGCATTTGAGCTGCACCGGCGAGACGTTGACGGCGAGGCGGACATGGGCGGGCCAGGTCGCGGCCTCGTTGCAGGCCGTGCGCAGCACCCATTCGCCGATCTCGTTGATCAGGCCGGTGTCTTCGGCAATCGGAATGAATTCGGCCGGCGAAACCATGCCCCGCTCGGGATGGCGCCAGCGCAGCAGCGCCTCGCAGCCGGAGACCACGCCCGTGTGCAGGTTGACCAGCGGCTGGTAGTGGATCTCGAAGCCGCCGTTGATCAGCGCCTGGCGCAGATCCTGCTCCAGCGTGAGGCGGGCCTTGGCGCTTGCATCCATCTCCGGCACGAAGAACCGGTAGGTGCGCCGTCCTTGCGCCTTGGCGCCGTACATCGCGAGGTCGGCGTTCTTGATGAGCTGGTCGAGATCGGCGCCGTCCTGCGGTGCCAGTGCGATCCCGATGCTGGCGTCGGTGGAGAGCTGGTGGCCGAGGCAATGATAGGGGCGGCGGATCGCCTCATGGATCTGGGTCACGAAGGCCAGGACGTCGGTGGAGGACTCGATCCCGGTCTGGATCACCGCAAATTCGTCGCCGCCGAGCCGGGCGATCAGATCGCCCGGCTTGAGGCAGGCGCGGATGCGGCCGGCGATCGCCATCAGCAGCTCGTCGCCGACATGGTGACCGAGCGAATCGTTGATGCCCTTGAACTCGTCGACGTCGATATAGAGCAGCGCGAACTGCGCGCCGCCGGCGACCTTCTCGAGCTCGCGCTCGATCTGCTCGCGGAACAGCACGCGATTGGGCAGGTTGGTCAGCGCGTCGTAATGCGCCAAATGGGCGATTTTCTCGGCGGCCTTGCGCTGCGCGGTAACGTCCTCAATGACGTTGATGATGTAGCGCGGCTCGCCGGCCTTGTCGCAGATGCCGATGCGCTTTGAAATGGTATGACGCTGGCCTTCGGCCGGGGTCTTCCAGCTTTGCTCCTTCTGCAGCAGCCGGTCGGGCGATTGCAGCACGATGTCGTCGTCGCGCGTGACGATGCCGGCGTCCGCTTCGGGCAGGATGTCGGTCGCCGTCTTGCCGACGATCGACTTGCCGCCTTCTCCAAAGATGTCCTCGGCAATCCGGTTGACCAGCAGGTAGCGCCGCGTGTGGGCGTCCTTCACCGTGATCTGCGACGGGATGTGGTCGATGATCTCGCGGAGGAACGTGTAGTTGCGGTCGCGCTCCTGCTCCAGATTGCGGCGCTCGGTGATCTCCTCGATCGTGGCGACCCATCCGCCTTGTGCGAGCGGCGTGTTGATGACCTGGAAGGAGCGCCCGTTGGGCAATTGATGCAATTTGGTGGCGACCTTGCCTTCGGCGACGCCCCTCATGACTTCGGCGCAAAACTCCTCGACGTCGCCGCTGAATGCGTTGCGCTCCTTGCGGTGACGCATCGCCTCATGGATGTGACAGCCGGGCTTGATGACGTCGTGGGACAGGCCGAACATGTCGGCATAGCGGCGATTGCAGGTGACGATGTATCCGGCCGCGTCGTAAAGGATCAGCCCTTGCGACATGTTGTTGAGGGCGGTGTCGAGCTGCAGCCGCTCCGCCTCCAGCCGCTGCTGGGCTTCGCGATTCTGCCTGATGATCTGGCGAATGATCATGAACAGGATCAGCGCGATCACGGCCGCCGACAGCGTCGCGGTGGTGATCAGGAAACCGGTCTGCTGCCGCCAGTCCGCCAGCGCGGCCGACATGGTGTTGGTCGCCACGATGACCAGCGGGAAATGGGTGAGCGACGCGGCCGAGCCGAGCTTCTCCGTGCCGTCGACCGGGCTCTTGACGCGAAGCGTTTGCTGACCGCCCCGGGACAGCACGTTCTGCATCAGCGGCGCATTCTTGTAGCTCCTGCCGATCATCGATTCGACATTCGGGTAGCGCGCAAGCATCACGCCTTCGCGGTCGAACAGCGAGATGGCGGCGCCGTCGGCAAGTGCGACGGAGGCGAAATAGCGTTGATAGCTGTCGGGATCGATCCGCCGGACCAGCGCGCCGACGAAAGTGCCGTCCGGCAGGCTCAGCCGGCGCGCCACGACCGTGGTCCATTTTCCGATCAGAAAGCTGCGCACGGATTCCAGCAGCACCGGCTCCGACATCGGGTTCGATTTGAACGACTGGAAATAGGCTCGCGAGGAGATGTTGATCTTCGGCAACGGCTGGGCGCGCGACCAGGCAATCAACTCGCCGTCGGCGTCGTAGATCGCGATGTCGCCGAGATAGGAGACGGCGCCGATCCGGCTCCGCAGCATCCGGTTGGCTTCGTGGCCCGACATGCGTTCGCGGAACATCTGCGGCGAGGTGATTTCGGGCAGGTGCATCTGTCCGATCAAATCGGCCGCGACGACGTCGGAATCTTCAAACTGCTGATCGAAATGGCGCGCGATCAGCTGCACGGTGTTTTCCAGCTCGCGTTCGCGGTTGGTCAGCGTCCGCTCGCGAAACTCGCCGACAGCCATCGCGGTCACGGCGAAGATGCCGGCGACGAGAAGCGCGCCGGAGAGCGTCAGCCACAGCACGGGGCCGCGCCGCACGGCAGCGTCCCAGCCGCTTTTCGCGGCCGAGAAAATTGCGGCTGCCATCTGTTGGAAAACCCGGCGCATCCCACTCCCCTGGAGGACCAGAATTACTACGGACAGATGGCGCAATGCTTAGGAAAGCCGGTTACCCATGGCTTAAACCGGTTGCGGACTTCTACGGATATCCAGCAACGCGGGAGCCGCGAGGCATCGCGTCCCGGTTGCGCAGCGGTTGTACGGCGCGCTGCGCTGCATCGTTAACCGAAGCTTGATGCGAGGCGTCGGCGCCCTCGACCCGAGGCCGGGCGAGGGAGTTGCGCTGCCGCCGGCCTACCGCCGATACGCGCTCGCCCGCGAATAGCCCTGCCGGTTCTGCTGCATCGGTCGGGCCGAGACGCTGGTGCGGGATTCGCTGGAGGCGGGGGTGGCGAGCTTCAGCTCCTCCAGGAAGATCGGTCGGGCGAAATAATAGCCCTGCGCGTAGCGGATCTTGGTCGCGGCCTGGAGATAGGCGAGCTCTTCGTAGGTTTCGAGCCCCTCGGCGATCACGGTCATGCCGAGCGCTTCGCTCAAGGATTCGATCGCGCGCAGGATGCCCTGGCTGCGCGGCCGCTTATGGATGTCGGTGATGAAGGAGCGGTCGATCTTGATCTCGTCGGCGGTGATGTCGGCGAGCGCCGAGAGCGACGAATAGCCGGTGCCGAAATCGTCGATGGAAATGCCGACGCCGAGCTTGCGGAACATCGGCAGGATCTCGCTCTGGAAATGGTTCTTGGCGACGAAGGCGTCTTCGGTCACCTCGATCATGAAGCGCTGCGGAAAGCCGGTGTCCTTCATCGCCTGCGCGAAATTGCGCATGAATTCGGGGTTGCCGGCCTGCTTGGCGGCGACATTGATGCTGATGGTGGCGTCCGCGCCGAAGCTCTCGTTGATCAGGTCGATCGACTTGACGATCTCGGCCAGCACGAGATGGGTGAGCTCGTCGATCAGCCCGAGCTCGCTGGCGAGATTGATGAACGAGCCCGGCGCCTGAATCACGCCCTCGTCGTCGCGCAGGCGCACCAGCGCCTCGATGCCCTTCACGGCTTGCGTGCGGATGTCGACCTTGGACTGGAACGCGCAACAGAAGCGCTTTTCGAGAATGGCGAGCCGCAGCGACTGCTCGATCTTCATCCGCGCCAGAGCCTCGCGCTCCATGCCGGCATCGAAGAATGAGGCGGATCCCTTGCCGTTGTTCTTGATGCGGTACATCGCGATGTCGGCGTTCTGTCGCAGCGTCTCGAAGTTGCGGCCGTGATCGGGATAGAGACTGACTCCGACGGAGGTGGAAACGAACAGCTCGGAATTGTCGATGAAGAACGGCGCGGTCAGCCGCTCCAGCGTCGACTGCATGAATTCGGCGACCTCGTCCTGGCTCTGGATCGGCGAGAGCAGCAGCAGGAACTCGTCGCCGGAGATGCGCGACAGCATGTCGGAGTCGCGCAAGTCTCGCCCGAGCCGTTTCGACAGCTCGACCAGCAGCGCGTCGCCGACGGCGTGGCCGTAATAGTCGTTGATGTGCTTGAAATTGTCGACGTCGAGAAAGGCCAGCGCGAAACGTTCACCGGGCTGGTCGCGAGCCAAAAGGCCGTTGGTGCGATGCTCGATCACGCGCCGCGAGGGCAGGCCGGTCAGCTCGTCGAAATAAGCCGAACGGAACAGCTGGTCCTCGAAATTCTTCTGCTCCGTGATGTCGGAGGAGGCCGAGATCAGGAGCTCGCGTCCGGCGAGACTGATGGGGCGATGGGTGGTCAGCAGCACCTGGCGTGCGGCTCCATCGTGGAGCGCTTCCTCGGAGGTGACCGACTGGCCGGACTTCAACGCTTGCTGGCAGGCCTCGCGGCGCGGCGCGAGATTGGGCGAGGGACGGCTGCCGTCCATGCCGAGCTGGGACGCGGCGACATCGTTAACCAGCAGAAGCTTGCCTTGCGCGTCCTGCACGGTCAGGCCGGCAGGCAGCATTCTAACGATTTCCTTGAGAAATCCGAGTTCGGCCTCGCTCGCGCCGTTGTATGCGTTGTCGTTCATAGAAGTCATGAATCTTCTTGTTCAGCGCGGCTTTGCAATGGACGCGATCATGCGCGGTTCCCTCTTAGGTTTGGTTAAGGGGTCCGCAGAAATACGGGGGTGTTTTGCGAGAAACTTGCGACGATACGAGGCGTGCCGCCGATCGTCATTAACAGAAGGTCAACAGCGCTTGCGAAAGCGCGAGTGGAATGCGCGGTTCGCTTTCGCTTGAAATCGGTGTGAGCGTAGTCGACCCCTAAGGAGGCGACTGCATATCGTGTGCACGCTGCTGCGGCATCGAAAGTGGGCTCCCTCTCCCGCTTGCGGGGGACGGTTTGGGGTGGGGGTCTCTCCGTGTCGGGATTGTCGAGGACTGCAGAGAATGTCCCTGGGTGGAGAGAACCTTCACCCGCCGCGCTCTGCGAGCGCGTCGGCCTCTCCCGCAAGCGGGAGGGACGAAGCAAGCCCGCGGACAATCGTCGATCCATGGCGATTGCTCTGCCTCCCGTAGGCAGAGCGGTCCACAGTCACTCCCTCCGGGGAATGCGACATTGCATGATGCAATGCAGGCCGGTCTTCAAATAGGAGACCTCGGTCTTGCCGTCGAAGGCCGACAGCGCCGACTTCAAGAGCTTGGTGCCGAAGCCGGGCTCGGAGATTTCGCCGACGGTCGGTCCCTCGGTTTCGTCCCAGGTGACGGTCAGGCGATCGTCGCTGACGGTCCATGACACCTGCAACAATCCCCGCGGTGAGGAGAACGCGCCGTATTTGCCGGCGTTGGTGGCGAGCTCGTGAAACATCAGCGACAGCGTCACCGCGAGCTTCGGCGGCAGGAACAGCCGGTCGCCGTTGAGGGTGAAGCGGACATGGCCGTAAGGGCCGAGCTCCGAGATCAGGAGATCGCGGATGTCGCAGCCGGCCTTGTCGATCCGCGAGATCAGATCATCGGTCGCGGCCAGCGAGCGCAGCCGTGGATCGATCCGGGCCCAGACCTGCGGCTGATCGTGCAGCACCTGGTGCAGCACGGCGTGCACGGTGGACAGCTTGTTCTTCAGCCGGTGCTGCAGCTCGTCGACCAGCACCTTGCGATAGTCCTCTTCCTCGATCAGGCGCTTGGAAATCCGACGCTGCTCCGCCAGCATCGTGCGATAGTGCTCGACGCCCCAGATGGTGAGCGCAGAGACGCCCCAATAGAGTGTCAGAAGCACGAACCGTGCGCGGTCGGGAAACGTGTGGTCGAAATTCACGACGACGCCGAGCACGCCGCCGACCAGCGCCGTCACCACCCCGATCCGCAGGCCGCCGAAGGCTGCGGCGAAGAGCACGGCCGGAAAGTACGGCGTGAAGTAGACGTCCGGGCGCACCTGCGCGAGCCCCCAGCGGGCCAGCGTCGCAAGCAGCAGGGAGGCCACGGCGAATGCGATGCTCAGGCCGAGCGATGGCGGAGCCTCGCCCTGCCAGCCTTTGCGGAATTCGTCGATCAGCTTCCCCATACGCAGCCCGGTCGCGCGTGACGCGCAAAAAACGAAAGATGGGTCATGATGTTACGCATCCCGCATGCACAAGCAAAGCTTGCCTTGCCACGATCAGGCAGGAATAGCGATCGCGGCGGCGTCGACTGTCGCGGAAGCGTCATCGATCGGTGTCCGCCATTTGGCGTCAAATCATTCAAAAGCAGGGACATTCCATCGGCAGGCTAGACGGCAACGGTGCGGTGATCTCGGGCGCGACCAGCAGGATCGGACAGCGGATTGTGGAAGTCTTCGTTGCCGAAGGTGCCAAAATTGTGATCGCAGGCCGGCACAACTGGAGCCGGCAGCACCGCTATGGCGCGTCGCGCAAGACGATGTCTCGTGCCCCGGACGCCGCGCAGCGCTTCTTCATCGGTGCGGCTGCAGAGCCGGGGTCCGTCTTTCCGTGCTGAATATGCCGCAACGTTCTGGGTCCGGCTCGCGCTTCGTGCGTCCGGGACACGATGGTCACACCGCCTTCACCCGCACCTTCAACCCATCCCGCGGCTTCGGGATCGGCCACATCTGCCAATCCGGTTTGTAGCCGGGCTCGAGCGACACCTCGACGTTCTGCAGGAAGTGCCGCGCGAAGCATTTTGCCTGCATGTAGGCGAAGTGCAGGCCGAGGCACATATGCGCACCGCCGCCGAACGGCACCCAGGCGAAGCGATGGCGGTTGCGCTGGGCTTCCTCGGTGAAGCGCAGGGGATCGAAGCGATCCGGCTCCGGCCAGATGTCCTTCATGTGGTGCGTGTAGAGCGGATTGACGCCGACGGCGGTGCCGGCGGGAATCGTAAAGCCCTTGAAGGTGAAGTCGCGCATCGCACGGCGCGGCATCGAGGGCACCGGCGGCTTGATCCGCAGCGCCTCCTTGAACGCCATCTCCGACAGCGGCATTTTTTCGAGATCATCGAAGCTGGTCGGCGCGTCCGCCGCAAGCCCGAGCGCAGCAACTTCCTCGCGCAGCCTGGCCTGCCAATCCGGATGCGCGGCGAGTTCGCCGATGAAGGAGGTCAGCGACGAGGTCAGCGTGTCGTGCGCCGCCATCATCAGAAAGCTCATGTGGTCGATGATGTCCTGTTCGGACAAGAGCGCGCCGTCCTCGTGGGTGGCGCGGCAGAGGTGCGAGAACAGATCGTCGCCGCCGTGATTGCCGCGTCGCAGCGGGATCTGCTCGCGGAAATAGGCGACGATGCGCTTGCGCCCCCGCACGCCGGCCGCCATCTGGGTGCCGGGCAGGGGCCTGCGGATCGGGGCGACGGCGGCCGCGACCATGTCGACGAAGGCGCGGTTGATCTCGTCGACTTCGGGGCCGATACCGGCGCCGAGGAAGGATGCTGCCGCGAGATCGAGCGTGAGCTGCTTCATCGCCGGATAGAGCTGCATCTCCCCGGGCCTGGTCTTCCACTGCGCGACGCGGGCGGAGATGCCGCGATCGAGATCGCTGAGATAGGATTTCATCGGCCCGGACTTGAACGCGACCGACAGCGCCTTGCGATGCAGGCGGTGTTCGTCGAAATCGAGCAGCATCAATCCGCGCGGAAACAGCAGGCCGAGTACCTTGTTCCAGCCGTGTGTCGAGGAGAACAGCTTGTGCTGGTCGAACAGCACGAGCTCGTTCGCCTCCGGCCCGAGCAGCACGACATTGGTCTCGCCGAATATGTGGGTGCGGTAGACCGGCCCGTACTTGGCGCCGTTTGCTTCGATATGTCCCTTGGGATCGGCAAGCGTCTGAAAGGTCTTGCCGATGATCGGCCAGCCTTCGTCGCCGGGGATGTGCGTCAGCTCGTTGCGCCGGGGCGCGGTGTACGGAAGCACAGGCGCGGCCACATTCTGCATCGACATGACGATCGCTCCGGATGGCTGACCCCGACGATATAGCACAATACGGGCGCGATGACGCGAGGGTTGTTTGGCGCGTCGCCGAACACACCATCGTCGTCCCGGCGAAGGCCGGCCTTCGCCGGGACGACCACCGGATGGTCTTGCGGCTTACCGCTTCGCCGCTTCCTTTTGCAGATCCGGCGCATTGACGGCGGGAATGGCGACGCGGCCGGGGCCGGTGACCTTCAGCGCTTCGGCGGCCTTCTCGTTCTGCATGATCTTGGCCATCACGGCCTGGCCTGCGCGCTCGAAGATCGCGCGGTTCTCGATCACGAATTTTTGCGACCTGCGCAGTCCGTCGATATAGCCGTTGATCTCGGGCACGACATAGCGCGCCACCATGTCCCAGCTCCGGCGCGTGGCTTCCGGATTGGCCCAGTCGTGCACGAAGCCGATGACGGCGCCGATGCCGCCGGAGACCTCCATCACGTTCTTGATGGTCTTGACGAGATCGTCGGGCGTGCCGATGGTCGAGGCCGCGCCCTCGACGAAGGCGGTCTTGTCCACGGCCTCGTCGGGCGAGGAGAAGGCGGTGAGGCCCGGCCGTTGCAGCGTGCCGACGTTATATTCGTTGTGCCAGCGCATCAGCCCGGCGCCGGCTTCCTTGCGGGCCTGCTCGCGGCTCTCGGCGATGTGGAAGGTGAGCAGCACGCGCCAGTCGGCGCGGCTCACAATGGTGCCGTGCTTCTTGGCGGCGTCCTCGGCGAACTGCCATTGCTGCTGCAGCGACATCAGCCCTTGCGTCGTCATCGAGCCCAGCGAGATGATGCCGATGCCGTATTTGCCGGCGAGCGTCATGCCCGACGGCGAGATCTGCGAGGCCACCACGAACGGCATCTCCTCCTGCAACGGCAGGAGCTGGAGCGCCGCGTCGTTCATGGTGAACCAGTCGCTCCTGGCGGTGACGCGCTCGCCGTTGAACAGGCGGCGGATCACGGCGATCGCCTCGTCCTGTCGGTCGCGCTGCGTCATCGGGTCGATGCCGAGCGTATGCGCGTCGGAGGCAAGCGCGCCGGGCCCGGAGCCGAAGATGGCGCGGCCGCCGGTCATGTGATCGAGTTGCACCATGCGCTGGGCCACGTTGAAGGGATGGTGATAGGGCAGCGATATCACGCCGGTGCCGAGCTTGATCCGCTTGGTGCGCTCGCCGGCCGCGGCCAGGAACATCTCGGGCGAGGCGATCATTTCCCAGCCGGAGGAATGGTGCTCGCCGCACCAGAACTCGTCATAACCGAGCGCATCCAGTTGCTCGACCAGGTCGAGGTCGCGCCGGAACTGAAGCATCGGATGCTCCCCGATCGGGTGATGCGGGGCAAGAAAGGCTCCAAACTTCAGGCGCGCCATGGCGTTCTCTCCGGCTGAATTTTCTGTTTGTTGGTGATGCGAGGCTACGTGGGCGTTGCCGCGAACGCAATCGCGCGATGTCCCGTATGGCGGAATGCAGGCATGCGCGTTTCTTCTTCCTCTTGCTGGTTGCGGAGATCGGCCAAGAGCGCACGGACTACCTCCGAGGTAATCGCGACACCGCGCGCGGTCTGGAATCATCCGGCGGTGATCATCCCGGGGCCGCGCGAAAAATGCATCAGACCGTCACGAAGCCCGTCGATTCGACCCGCCGCTGGTGGGTGCTGGCTATCGTCGTCGCCGCGCAGTTCATGTTCGGCGTCGACGCCTTCATCGTGAATGTCGCCATTCCGACCATCGCCGTCGACCTCCACGCGACGCCGGCGCAGATCGAATCCGTCATCGCGATCTACCTGATCGCCTATGCCACGCTGGTCGTCACCGGCGGCCGCCTCGGCGATATCCACGGGACGAAGAATGTCTTTCTCGCCGGCGTGCTCGGTTTCACCGCGACGTCGCTGTGGTGCGGCCTCGCGCAATCAGGCATGGAGCTGATCGTCGCCCGGCTGGCGCAGGGGGCGACGGCCGCGCTGATGGTGCCGCAGGTGCTGGCGACCTTGCATCTGCTGTTCACCGACGAGTCGCGCAACCGGGCCTTCGGCATCTACGGCATCGTGCTCGGGCTCGCGGGCGCCGCGGGCTTTCTGCTCGGCGGTCTGCTGGTCACGATCGATCTCGCCCACACCGGCTGGCGTTCGGTGTTCTTCGTCAACGTGCCCAGCGGCCTCGTGATCGCGGTCGCTGCCTGGCGCGTCATGCCGACGGCGCCGCGGCGATCGGGCACACGGCTCGACATCAAGGGCAGCATCGTGCTGTTCGCCGGGCTGTTGTGCCTGATCGGGCCGCTGCTGTTCGGCCACGATGTCGGCTGGGCGCCGTTGCTGTGGGCCGTGATGGGAAGCGGCGCTGTGATCCTCGCGGCGTTCGTGCGGCTCGAACACGCGGTCGCGCGCGGCGGCGGCATGCCGCTGATCGATCTCGCGCTTTTGGCGGACGCGGCCTTCCTGCGCGGGCTCGGCGCCGCGTTCTTTTTCTTCTGCGCCAATCTTTCGTTCTATCTGGTGATGACGCTGTTCATGCAGCGCGGCCTGAAGATCCCGCCGCTTTCGGCCGGCCTCGCCTTCGTTCCGCTCGCGCTCGCTTTCGTCGTCGCCTCGCGCCATAGCGGCGCACGGGCAAGACATCGCGGCACCAAGGTGTTGATCGAAGGCTGCGCGTTGCAGATCGCAGGTCTCGCCGCACTCGCATGCGTGGCGGACTTCGTTGATGCGCCGACGCCGACCGAACTCGCGCTCGTCATGATCATCTTCGGCTACGGCCAGGGTCTGGTGATGGCGCCGCTCTCGGGTGCGGTGCTCTCGACCGTCAAGCCTGTCGCCGCAGGCTCGGCGTCCGGCATGTACGGCACCACGGCGCAGATCGGAAATGCGGCCGGAGTGGCCGCAATCGGCGCGGTGTTCTTCGCGGTCGAATCGTTGCAATCAGCGCGCGCAGGATTTCTCGCCTCGCTCGCGCTGTTTACGGCGTTAATCATGATCTCGGCCGCATTCCTGTCATGGATGCGCCGCGCACCTGCATGAAGTTGAGGCAGTGCGGTCAATACGTGCGGAATTCTGCGGGATTCTGCGCGTTTCACGGGTGATCGGCAGCACACGGCCTTTTCATTTTGCACTGCAGCAACTATCTGGTCTGGGTAAACGTTGAAAGCCGCCCACCAGGAACTTGCCGTGTCGCTTGCCCGTAATGTCGATCTCTTGAGACGTCTGCCAAGACCAGATCAAAGACCAGATCAAAGGCTGGACGGTCTGCGCCTGCCCGACTTCGGCGCGGGCGCTGACGGCTCCAATTCGTTGCGGGAAGTCACCGGCTTCGGCGACAATCCCGGCGCCTTGCGCATGTTCGCGTTCGTGCCGGCGCAGCTGCAGAAGCCGCGTGCGCTGGTCGTGGTGCTGCACGGCTGCGGCCAGACCGCCGCGGCTTACGATCTCGGCGCGGGCTGGTCGACGCTCGCGCGTCACTACGGCTTTGCGCTCGTGATGCCCGAGCAGCAGCGCATCAACAACGGCAACACCTGCTTCAACTGGTTCAATCCCGAGGACACCGCGCGCGACAGCGGCGAGGCGAGGTCGATCCGCGAGATGATCGCGCATATGGTTCAGACGCATCGCATCGATCCGAGGCGCATCTACATCACCGGCCTGTCCGCCGGCGGCGGCATGACCTCGGTGATGCTCGCGACCTATCCCGAGGTGTTCGCGGCGGGCGCCGTGATCGCAGGCCTGCCTTACGGCATCGCCTCGAACCTGCGCGAGGCGCTCGACGGCATGTTCCATTCGCCTGCGCGGCCCGAGCGCGAGCTCGGCGATTTCGTGCGCCGGGCCTCGAACCATCGCGGGCCCTGGCCGAAAATGTCGGTGTGGCACGGCAGCGCCGACCGCACCGTCAATCCGGGCAATGCCAACGAGATCGTCAAGCAGTGGCTCGACCTGCACGATCTGCCGATGACGCCGATGGCCGAGACCAATGTCGACGGCTATCCGCGCCAGGCGTGGTGGAACAAGGACGGCGAGACGCTGGTCGAGTCCTATGCCATCACGGGCATGGCGCACGGCACGCCGCTGGGGCTTGCCGACAACGAGCAGCGTTACGGCGTCGAAGGCGCCTTCCTGATCGAGGCCGGCATCTCCTCGTCCTATCACATCGCGAAATTCTTCGGGCTCACCGGCTGGATCCACGACGCCAGCAAGGCGGAGGCAAAGCCCGTGCCCGCGCGGTCACCCGCACCGCATCTCGCCCGCACGATCCGCGCCAAGGTCGCCGAGGACAAGGCCGAGCCGACGCGCGACCAGGGTCGCGGCTTCGATCTCGGCCAGGTCATCACCCGCGCGCTGACGGCCGCGGGCCTGATGAAGTAGCCTCACGCCGTCGCGTCGATCATCTCGATCGGCGTTGCCGTCACCTCGCCGCCGGAGACCTGCCGCGTCATCGCGGAATAGTGCTTGAAGAAGTCGCGTGATTGCAGCGTCTTCTGCGCGTCTTCGTCAGCGACGCTGGCGAGATGGAAATAGTGGCCGTCGTCGCGGTTCTTCAGGACGCGATAGCCGATCCGCCCCTTCAACTCGGGATCGCTGTCGATCGCCTTGATGAAGCGGCCGATCTCCTGGTGCCAGGCCTCCGTCGCGCCGTTCCTGAATTCGTACTTGATCATGAAGTGCTTCATGTGACGCTCCCTGTTCGTCATGTGCAGCATCATCTGCGGCCCGGATGCGATCCTGCAAGTACGGACAAAATTGATAGTATGGACTTTTTCGGCGCCGCTCCTATCCTGGCTTCCTGCACTTGGAGGAGACGGCATGGCAAGAGCTTCCCCACGCAGCTGCCCGGTCGCGGCCTTTCAGAAGATGATCAGCGGCAAGTACAAGCTGCGCATCGTCTGGGATCTCAAGGACGGCCCGCGCCGCTATGGCGAGATCCGCAGCGGCCTCTTGCGCGGCGCATCCGGCAGCGCCGAGATCACTCCGCGCGTGCTCAGCCGCGAATTGAAGGCGCTGACCGCGAGCGGCCTCATCGATCGCAAGGATTTCGGCGAGGTGCCGCCCAAGGTCGAATATCGTCTCACCCGCAAGGGCAAGAGCTTTGTGCCGGTCGTCGCTGCGATCCGCGAATGGGGTGAGCGCAACCTGAGTGAGAGCGCGGCGCTCGCGGACGCCGCCGAATGAACCTCACATCTCGCCGGTGATGAACGGATTGGTCATCCGCTCCTGGCCGATGCTCGAGCCGGCGCCGTGGCCGCAGATGAAGCCGACATCGTCGCCGAGCGGCAGCAGCTTCGTCAGGATCGAATTGATCAGCGTGGCGTGGCTGCCGCCGGGAAGGTCGGTGCGCCCGACCGAGCCCGCGAACAGCACGTCGCCGACATGGGCGAAACGCAAATCCTTGTTGTAGAACACCACGCTCCCGGGCGAGTGGCCGGGACAATGCAGGATGTCGAAGGTCAAGCCGCCGATCGACACGCTGTCGCCCTCGTCGAGCCAGCGGTCCGGCTCGAAATTGCGCACCCCGGTCATGCCGAAGCGCGCGCCGCTCTCCACCACGTTGTCGAGCAGAAACTTGTCCGCGGCATGCGGGCCTTCGATCGGCACCTTCAGCGCGTCGCGCAACTCGGCCGCGCCGCCGACATGGTCGATATGGCCGTGGGTCAGCCAGATCTTCTCCACGGTCGCGCCGGTCTGCTTGATCGCTTCCAAGATCTTCGGCACGTCGCCGCCGGGGTCGATCACCACCGCCTTCTTGCCGGGTTCGTCCCAGATGATGGTGCAGTTCTGCTCGAACAGCGTCACGGGGACGATGATCGCGCCGGCCTTGGCTTGTTGGGTGTCGGTTTGCTCGGTCATGGCCTCACAATGCCGATTTTTGCTGCGCCGCCAAGCAAAATAGTCGTGGTCGGCCGCGGGAACAGCCGCGCCGCCGTCACATGGCCGTCCCAATTCGCGTCGCTGTTTGAACCGGGGCGTTGCTTCCGCGTTCTTTCGCGCGAAGCACAGATTTCCGGGTGGGATTTCCGATGGCACGGGACGGCGAGATTTGGTGGCGCGACGGGATCTTCTATCAGATCTATCCACGCTCCTTTCAGGACAGCGACGGTGACGGCGTCGGCGATCTCGCCGGCATCTTGCGGCGGTTGCCTTACGTGAAGTCGCTCGGCGTCGACGCGATCTGGCTGTCGCCGATCTTCCCCTCGCCGATGGCCGATTTCGGCTACGACATCTGCGACTATACCGGCATCGATCCGCTGTTCGGCACGATGGAAGACTTCGACGCGCTGCTCGCGGCCGCGCATGACGCCGGCCTGAAGCTGATCCTCGATCTCGTGCCGAACCACACCTCCGACCGGCATCCCTGGTTCGTCGAGAGCTGCGCCTCGCGCGACAACCCCAAGCGCGACTGGTACATCTGGCGCGATCCCGCGCCCGATGGCGGCGTGCCGAACAACTGGTTGTCCGAGTTCGGCGGCAGCGCGTGGCAGTTCGACGAGACCACGGGGCAGTACTACTACCACGCCTTCCTCGCCGCGCAGCCGGACCTCAACTGGCGCAATCCGCAGGTCCGCGCCGCGATCTACGACGTGATGCGGTTCTGGCTGGAGAAGGGCGTCGACGGCTTTCGCGTCGACGTGATCTGGCACCTGATCAAGGATGCCGTGTTTCGCGACAATCCGCCCAACCCGCACTACGTCGAGGGCCGGCCGCCGAACGAAAAGATCCTGACGCAATATTCCACCGACCAGGCGGAGGTGCACGACGTCATCGCCGAGATGCGGCGCGTGACGGACGCATATTCCGCGCGCGTGCTGATCGGCGAGATCTATCTGCCGCTGCATCGTCTGATGGCCTATTACGGCAACGATCTCACCGGCGCGCAGATGCCGTTCAATTTCGCGCTGCTCTCGACCTTCTGGAGCGCGCGCTCGATCGAGAAGATCATCGAGGACTATGAGAAGGCGTTGCCGCGGGGCGCCTGGCCGAACTGGGTGCTCGGCAATCACGATCGCCCGCGCGTCGCCAGCCGCGTCGGCCCCGAGCAGGCCCGAATCGCCGCCATGCTGCTGCTGACCCTGCGCGGCACGCCGACGCTCTATTATGGCGACGAGATCGGCATGCATCAGCTCGCCATCGCGCCCGAGGATGTCCGAGATCCTTTCGAGAAGAACGTGCCCGGCATCGGCGTCGGGCGCGACGGCTGCCGCACGCCGATGCAGTGGGACGCATCGAACTTCGCCGGCTTCTCGGACGCGAGGCCGTGGCTGCCGCTGCCGGCGGACCATGTCCGCGAGAACGTGGTCAATCTCGAGGCCGACACGCGCTCGATTCTCAGCCTCTACAGGCGCCTGATCGCGTTGCGGAAGAACTCGCCGGCGCTGGTCGCCGGCGACTATCACCCGATCGCCGCGCAGGGCGATCTGCTCGTCTATCGCCGCGAAGCCGAGGGCCGTTCGCTCGTCATCGTGCTCAATCTCGGCCCCGAGCCGATCGCCGTCACCACCAGCGCGCTCCGCTTCGGCAGCGAGATCTTGCTGTCGACGTTCCTCGATCGCGAGGGGGAACGGCTGGAGGGTGTGTTGGATCTGCGGGGGAATGAGGGCGTGGTGGTCGTGCCGCCGAGTTCCTCTTAGCTATCGTCTCCGCTTCGCTAGTCCGAGACGACAGCGGAGGGTGACGCGACAGCGGCGGCTACATCACTGCTTCTTTCCCTTCACGGTCTTCCCATCCACATCACTCCGCTTCAGCAGATAATCCAGTCCGCCGACCCGGTACCAGCGATAGCCATAGGGCTCCAGCACCACGCGGTGCTTGCCGCGCTTGTCGGCGTGGCTGTGGTCCTCCGCGAGCAGATTGATCAGGTGAGCCCCGGCATCGTCGGGCAACCCGGTCGAGAAGGCGGTCTCGCGCGGCTTCTCGTCGAGATTGTGCACGAACAGCACGGAATTGTTGCGCCAGTCATAGCGCACGATGAACACGGCGGGATCGCGGGTCGGGATAACAGCAAAGTCGCCCCAGCCGATCTCGGGCACCTCCTTGCGCATGCGGACGATGCGCTCGGTCCAGTTCAGCATCGAGTTGGGATCGCGCCTTTGCTTGGCGACGTTGACGTGCGGATAGCCGTACGGCCCCTCGTCGATCACGGGGCAGGCCGGCTTGTCGCTCCTGGTGAAGCCGCCCTGCGGCTCGGTCGACCATTGCATCGGCGTGCGCGCGCAACTGCGTTCGGGCAGCGAGAGATCATCGCCCATCGCGATCTCGTCGCCGTAGCGGATGACGGGCGTGCCGGGCAGCGTGCACATCAGGCTGTAGGCGAGCTCGAGCCGCCGACGGTCGCCGCCGAGCATCGGTGCAAGCCTGCGGCGGATGCCGCGGTCGTAAAGCTGCATGTCGTTGTCGGGGCCGAACGCCTTGAACACGGCCTCGCGCTGCGCCTTGGTCAGGCGCCCCAGATCCAGCTCGTCGTGATTGCGCAGGAACAGGCCCCATTGCGCCGAGGCCGGCCGCGGCTTGGTTGCTTTCAGCGCCTTCGCCAGCGGGCGCGAGTCGCCGGACGCCAGCGCATAGAACAGATGCTGGTTGACGTGGAAGTTGAACATCATGTGCATGCGGTCGGCGTCATCGCCGAAATAGTCCATGTCGGTATCCGGCAGCACGTTGGCTTCGGCCAGGATGATGGCGTCGCCCTCGCGCCATTGCAGGAATTCGCGGAAGCTGCGCAGCATGTCGTACTGCTCGACCGGCTTCCTCACTTTCGCGCCTTTGGTGGAGATCACGAAGGGCACCGCGTCCATGCGAAAGCCGGAGACGCCGAGCTGGATCCAGAAGCCCATGATCTTCAGGATCTCCGCCTGCACACGCGGGTTCGACGTGTTGAGATCGGGCTGGAAATCGTAGAAGCGATGGAAGTAATACGCCCCCGCGTCCTTGTCGCGCGTCCACGTCGATTTCTGCACGCCTGGAAACACCATGCCCTTGTTGGCGCCGGCCGGCTTCTTGTCGGACCAGACGTACCAGTCGCGATAAGGTGAGTTCTTGTCGCGCCGCGCCTGCTTGAACCAGTGATGCTGGTCGGAGGTGTGGTTGACGACGAGGTCGATGATGACGCGGATGCCGCGCTGCCTGCAGCCATGGGTGAATTCGACGAAGTCGCCGAGCGTGCCATAACGGGAATCGACGCTGTAATAGTCGGCGATGTCGTAGCCGTCGTCGCGGCCCGGCGAGGTCTGGAATGGCATCAGCCAGATCGTGGTGATGCCGAGCCCGTGCAGATAGTCGAGCCGGCGGAGCAGCCCCTTGAAATCGCCGACGCCGTCACCGTCGGCGTCCATGTAGGTGCCGACGGAGAGGCAATAGATGATGGCGTTCTTGTACCAGAGATCGTCGATCATGCGCGCAGCCTCGATGCTTCCGCCGAGGTGCGGCGGCTGCGTGATAAGTGCGTGGGGGAGGGGAGGTTCCGCGATTCCGGTGTCGTCCCGGGGCGCGCCCCGGAATGACGGGTGGGATGGAATCGGCTAATCTTCCCGCATGGAGAGCCCCGCCCGCAACATCGTTCTTGTTCCGCCGCCCGACCGTCGTCAGTCGGAAACGGCGCTCGCGATCGCGCGCGGCACGGCGCGGCTCTTGCGCTCGCTCGGCTTTTCCTGCATCGGCGAATTGCCCTTGCCATCGGGCCGGCGCGCCGATCTCGTGGCGCTGAACGAGCGCGGCGAGATCTGGATCGTCGAGATCAAATCATCGGTCGAGGACCTGCGCGCCGATCGGAAATGGCACGAATACCGTGCTCATTGCGACCGCTTGTTCTTCGCCTTCACGCAGGACCTGCCCTGCGAGATCTTCCCTGAAGGCACCGGCCTGATCATCGCCGACGCCTATGGCGCGCACATGCAGTGCGAAGCGCCCGAGCACAAGATCGCGGCGGCGACGCGCAAGCAGATGACGGTGCGGTTCGGCATGGCGGCGGCGCTTCGGATCAACCGCCTGGTCGATCCGCAGGGGCACGCGGAGTTTTGGGAATGAGTCCGTGGGGTGGGTTAGCCGTAGGCGTGACCCACCTCTTTACCGTCCGCTCTGAAAGAGGAGCGGTGGATTACGCCTTCGGCTAATCCACGCTGCGAGACCGTTACCGCGGCGCGCGCTTCGCCAGAATGCGCTGCAACGTACGCCGGTGCATGTTGAGGCGGCGCGCCGTTTCCGAGACGTTGCGGTTGCACATCTCGTAGATGCGCTGGATGTGCTCCCAGCGCACGCGATCGGCCGACATCGGGTTCGCCGGCAGCTCGGATTTTTCGGCGCTGGTCGAGAGCAGCGCCGCGACGACGTCGTCGGCGTCCGCAGGCTTCGAGAGATAATCGATTGCGCCCATCTTCACCGCGGTGACGGCGGTGGCGATGTTGCCATAGCCGGTCAGCACGATGGCACGGGCTTCGGGGCGCTTCTTCTTCAGCGCGGAGACGACGTCGAGACCGTTGCCGTCACCGAGCCTGAGATCGACCACGGCGAATGCCGGCGCCGACTTGCCGATCTGCGCAAGGCCATCCGAGACCGTGTCACATGACGTCACCGCAAAACCGCGCGTTTCCATGGCGCGCGACAGGCGCTCCAGAAACGGCTTGTCGTCCTCCACGATGAGAAGCGAGCGGTCGGTCTGTTCGTTCAGTTCGGCGATGGCGTTCAAGGTGTTTTCCTCTCTCCTGCACATCCACATATGGCGTCGCAATCGGGCGGTGCCAAGGCCGCAAATAGTCGATCCGGCCTCACGTGCGACGCAAGGTCGCGGCCTATCCTATTGTTTCTTCGAGGCTCTCGATAGCCTCAAAACGCTCGCGCGGCCATGCGATCTGGACCACTGCACCGTGTTCCGGAAAGGTCCGGTTGGTAAACGAGACCTTGGCGCCGGTGCGTTCGAGCAGCGTGCGGGCAATGAACACGCCGAGTCCGAGGCCGCCGCCGGCATCCTGGCCGCGCCGCCGCGACAAATAGGGCTCGCCGATCCGCTTCATGATGTCGGGCGGAATGCCCGGGCCGTCGTCGGAGATCACGATCTCGATCGTGTCGTTGTTCCACCACGCGTTCACTTCCACGGTGGTGTTGGCGAAATCGACGGCGTTCTCGACGATGTTGCCGACGCCGTAGAGCACCGCCGGATTGCGCGACCCGACCGGCTCTGATGTCGTCGTCACAGCGATCCGCACCTTGATGTCGACGCCGAAATCGCGGTGCGGCGCCACCACTTCCTCGATCAGCTCCGACAGCTTCATGCGGTCGAACGGCGCGCCGGCCGAGGAGAGCTGCGTGATCTTGCTCAGGATGTCGCGGCATCGCTGCGTCTGTTCGCGCAAGGTCTTCAGATCGGCGGCGAAACTCGGGTCCTTCACCGTCTTCTCGAGCTCACGCGAGATCAGGAAGATGGTCGCGAGCGGCGTGCCGAGCTCGTGCGCGGCGGCAGCGGCAAGTCCGTCGATCTGGGTCAGATGCTGCTCGCGCGTCAGCACCAGCTCGGTCGCGGCGAGCGCGTCGGCGAGCTTGCGCGCCTCCTCGGTCACCTGGAACGAATAGAGGCTGGTGACGCCGATCGCGAGCACGATCGAAAGCCAGACGCCGACGAGATAGATCGGCGGCAGCACCACCGGGTCTTCGGAATCCCATGGCAGCGGGAAATGAACGAAGAACAGGATCGAGGCGCAGGCCACGGCCAGAATGCCGAGACCGAAAGTCAGCCGTGCGGGCAGGGCCGTTGCCGAAATCAGGACCGGCGCGAGGAACAGGAACGAGAACGGGTTCTGCAAGCCGCCGGTGAAGAACAACAGCCCGGCCAGTTCCACGATGTTCAGCGCCAGCAGCGCGGCGGCGTGGATCGGCTCCAGCCGCTGCATCGGATTGACCGCGGTCTGCAGCGCCAGATTGAGCGTCGCCGACAGGCCGATGATGCTGACGCAGGGAACGATCGCGACGTCGAACTCGAGCCCCTGCGCCACGATGAAGATCGCCGCAAGCTGGCCAAGCACCGCAAGCCAGCGCAGCCGCAGGATGGTGTCCAGGCGGATGTGTCGTTGCGACGGGCGGAAGTCGGAAGCGGCGGTCTCGGTCATCACAGTCAATCTAGCGGTGCGCGTGTCCGATCACAAACACGCCGGCCCGCAGAAATCGGTTCTTGGTTGCGAGCCATTTACATCAAGCCTTGCGCTCCACCGCGCAATGGCGGAAGAACGCCCGTAGCATGACCGGGAATGACAATGCTTCAAGTCGGCCGACTGTCGCGGGCACTCGATTGTCCGCGGCCATCGAGGTCGATCGCCTCGTCAAGGTCTACAAGCAGACCCGCGCCGTCGACGGCATCTCCTTTTCGCTTCCCCGCGGCAGCATCACCGGGCTGCTGGGCGGCAACGGCGCCGGCAAGACCACCACCATCGCGATGATCATGGGGCTGGTGCTGCCGACCTCCGGCCGCGTCCGCGTGCTCGGGCATCGGATGCCGGAGGAGAGCGCCGAAGTGCTGGGGCGGATGAATTTCGAGAGCCCCTATGTCGACATGCCGATGCGGCTGACGGTGCGGCAGAACCTGACCGTCTTCGGCAAGCTGTACGCGGTCAGGCATCTGGCCGACCGTATCGCAAAGCTGGCCGACGATCTCGATCTCAACGACTTCATCGACCGCGCCAACGGCAAGCTCTCGGCCGGGCAGAAAACCCGGGTCGCGCTGGCGAAGGCGCTCATCAACGAGCCCGAGCTGCTGCTGCTGGACGAGCCGACCGCCTCGCTCGACCCCGACACCGCCGATTGGGTGCGGGCGCATCTGGAGCGTTACCGCAAGGACAACGACGCCACCATCCTGCTGGCGTCACACAACATGCTGGAGGTCGAACGGCTCTGCGACCGCGTCATCATCATGAAGCGCGGCCGGGTCGAGGACGACGACGCACCCGACGCCATTATGGCCCGCTACAACCGCACCACGCTGGAAGAGGTCTTTCTGGACGTCGCGCGCGGCCGGGTGAACGGTGCGAAGGAGGGGGCGCGATGAGCGAAGTCTCCCTCCATCGCGGCATCTCGGTCCAGCGCATCGGTGCGATGATCCTGCGCTACTGGTATCTGCTGATATCGTCATGGCCGCGGCTGCTCGACCTGCTCTACTGGCCGGCGATCCAGGTCATCACCTGGGGCTTCATCCAATATTATGCCGCGCAGAACGCCAGTTACTTCGCGCGTGCCGGCGGCACGCTGATCGGCGCCGTGATCCTCTGGGAAACCCTGTTCCGCGGGCAGCTCGGCTTCTCCATCTCCTTCCTGGAGGAGATGTGGGCGCGCAACCTCGGCAACCTCATGATGAGTCCGTTGAGGCCGATCGAGTTTCTGCTGTCGTTGATGGTGATGAGCCTGATCCGGCTGCTGCTCGGCATCATCCCGATGACCTTGCTCGCGCTGGTGTTGTTTCACTTCAACATCTACAGCCTCGGCCTGCCGCTGATCGCCTTCTTCTTCAATTTGATCTTCACCGGCTGGTCGGTCGGCATTTTCGTCTCGGGTCTCGTCTTGCGGAACGGTCTTGGCGCCGAGAGCATCGTCTGGACCCTGATCTTTGCGATCCTGCCGCTCTCCTGCATCTATTATCCGGTCAGCGTGCTGCCGCCCTGGCTGCAATATATCGCCTGGTCGTTGCCCCCGACCTACGTGTTCGAAGGGATGCGCGCGCTCCTGATCGAGAACACCTTCCGGACCGATTTGATGCTGGAGGCGTTAGCCATCAACGCAGCGCTTCTGCTGGCTTCTTTTGGGGCATTCCTTGCCCTTTTGCGCAGCGCCAGAAAGCACGGCTCGCTGCTGTCGGGCGGGGAATAGCGCACTTTCTCGTGGATTCTGGCGGGTTTGGCTGCTTTGAGCACGTAGATGTACGGAACCATGCATTGACGCAATATTACGCATTCGGCAGTATGCTGCGATGCGAAGAGGAATTTGACCATGCCGATTGGTGAGTTTGGCGGCGCGCCGCCCCTGGCAGCAGAAGGCAGCCCGGTCCTGACCACGCCGATGTACTGGATGTACGAGATGGCGCATGCCTCTCTCAATCCGGCACGTGCCGTCACCGACGCGACCAAGCTGCTGTTTCAGAATCCCTTGAATCCATGGACGCGCACCGAGGTCGGCAAGTCCGTCGCCGCGGCCTGCGAGTTGTTCGAGCGCACCACGCGCCGCTACGGCAAGCCGGAGTGGGGCCTCAACGACACCGAGGTCAACGGCATCCGCGTCCCCGTCGAGGTTCGCTCGGTCTGGGAAAAGCCGTTCTGCAATCTGCTCTACTTCGATCGCAAATTCGCCCGTCCGCTGCGCAGCCCGCAGCCGCGCGTGCTGATCGTGGCGCCGATGTCCGGCCACTACGCGACCCTGCTCCGCGGCACCGTCGAGGCCTTGCTGCCGGCGCATGAGGTCTACATCACCGATTGGGCCGACGCCCGCATGGTGCCCTTGAGCGAAGGCCGCTTCGATCTCGACGACTACATCGATTACGTCATCGAGATGCTGCAGGTGCTGGGCGGCAACACCCACGTCATGGCCGTGTGCCAGCCCTCCGTGCCCGTCGTCGCTGCCGTCTCGATCATGGAAGCGCGGCGCGATCCCTTCGTGCCGACCTCGATGACGCTGATGGGCGGTCCGATCGACACCCGCCGCAATCCGACCGCGGTGAACAACCTTGCGCAGGAGCGCGGCATCGACTGGTTCCGCAACCACGTCATCACCAAGGTGCCGTTCCCGCATCCGGGGATGATGCGCGACGTCTATCCCGGCTTCCTGCAGCTCAACGGGTTCATCAGCATGAACTTCGATCGGCACATGGACGCCCACAAGCAGCTGTTCGCCCATCTGGTGAAGGGCGACGGCGACCTCGTCGACAAGCACCGCGAGTTCTACGACGAGTACCTCGCGGTGATGGACCTCTCGGCCGAGTACTATCTGCAGACCGTCGACACCGTGTTCGTGAAGCACTCGCTGCCGAAGGGCGAGATGACCCATCGCGGAACTCTGGTCGATCCCTCGAAGGTGACGCGCGTTGCCCTGATGACGGTCGAAGGCGAGAACGACGACATCTCGGGTCTCGGCCAGACCGAAGCAACGCACGCATTGTGCAGCTCGATTCCGGATCATCGCCGCGTTCATTACGTCCAGAAGGGCGTTGGACATTACGGCGTGTTCAACGGCTCGCGCTTCAAGTCGGAAATCGTGCCGCGCATCCATGACTTCATGGTCTCGGCTGCGAATCCGGCATCGTTGCAGGCGCTCGCAGCCGAATAACCCAGCTATTTCGGCTTTCCCGTCGAAACTTCGGGCCCTGCCGGAGGCTCCGGCAGTCCCGGGTTCCCGCCAGATTCGGGGTATTTAGGTAGCGTTATAGGAGTGAGTCACCCCTCAGCCCTTGGGGGTGTCGCATGCGTCCAGCGGGGGCGAAAAAACCCGGTTCCAACCCCAGTCTGTAGGGTCTCCGGACTGCAGAACCCCTGTATATTGGGCAAATGATTTGTTTTTGCGCCGAGCGCTTTCCGTGGCGGCGGTTATGGCAGAATCCGGGCGATCTCTTGCTCCCCGGACTGACAGACATGGCCACTCGCGCGCTCCTCTACCGTCGGCCTCACGAACCGAAGACCCTTCTCATAACCCATGGATCGCAATTCTTTGCGATTCGGCTGCGCAGGCACCGCCGCGCGCGCCGTTACACACTCAGAATCCATCCGAGCGATCGCGAAGCGATCCTCACGATCCCGCCGCGCGGCACGCTCGCTGAAGCCAAGGATTTCGCGCAGCGTCACGGCGCGTGGATCGCGGCGCGTCTCGGTCGTTTGCCGAAGGCTGCGCCGTTCCAACATGGCACAGTGATACCGCTCCGCGGCGTTTCTCATCGCATCGTGCATCGCGCCGGCAGCCGCGGCACGGTGTGGACCGAAATTCGCGACAGCGGCGAACGCATTCTCTGCGTCGCCGGCGGGCTCGAGCATGTCGATCGCCGCGTCAGCGACTTCCTCAAGCGCGAGGCGCGCAAGGATCTGCAACGCTCCGCGGAGGCCCATGCCGCCGAGCTCGGCGTCAAGGTCAAGCGGCTCTCGATCCGCGATCAGTCCAGCCGCTGGGGCTCCTGCACCTCGGCCGGTTCGCTGTCGTTCTCCTGGCGCCTGATCCTCGCGCCGCCTTTCGTGCTCGACTATCTCGCCGCGCATGAAGTGGCCCATCTCGTCGAGATGAACCACTCGGCCCGCTTCTGGCGCGTCTGCGGCAAGATTTGTCCCTCGATGGAGCGCGCCAAGAAGTGGCTCGACACCTCTGGCAACGATCTGCACCGTTACGGGGTCGAGGATTAGGGCGCGCCGTTGCCCCGACTGACGCTGTCATCGCCCGCGAAAGCGGGCGATCCGGCGCAGAGAGTGCGCCTTGCGCCACATTGGTCGATCTGCGAGCCATATCAACCGCCTCGCAAGTCCCACCGCACACCAAGCCGGTAACTGCCGCCTACTGTGCATGGGGTTGTTTTCGCGTTGTTGTTTCGGGGTCTATCGATTCCCGCCAAACAGCCGGTCCATCAGCCAGCCATCAAGCCCTGCGGCTGCTTCCGGCCGTGCGTTGACATTGGCGCGCGGTGGCGCGCGATAGCCGCCATTGCCGGCCGGCGCCGGAGCAGGTCCAGGGGAATATCCCGGTGAATATCCGGGCGCGGCCGCCTGTGTCGGCGGCGACACCTGCGATGAGATCTGCGCGAGGTTCGCCGGCCCCCAATTGCCTTGCAGGTTCGGCAGGGCCGCCACCGGCACGCCCTCATGGGCTGCGCGCATGAAGCGGGTCCAGACCTCCACCGGCAGGCCGCCGCCGGTCGCCTTCCTGGTCGGCGAGTTGTCGTCATTGCCGAGCCAGACGCCGGTGACGAGGTTCGACGTGTAGCCGATGAACCAGGCGTCGCGATAGTCCTGGCTGGTGCCGGTCTTGCCGGCCGCCTGCCAGCCGGGAATCTCGGCCTTCTTCGCCGTGCCCGAGATCAGCGTCTCGCGCATCATCGTGTTCATCATGCCCACATAGCGCGGCTCGATCACCTGGTTGCGCTCGTCGGCAGGCCGCATGTAGAGCAGCTTGCCGTCGAGCGTCTTGATCCGCGTCACCACGTGCGGCATGGCGGCGAAGCCGCCATTGGCGAACGGTGCATAGGCGCCGACCATCTCGACCACCGAGACTTCCGAGGTGCCGAGCGCGATCGAGGCGTTGGGCTCGAGCTTGGAGGAGATGCCGAGCCGATGCGCGGTGCGCACCACGTTCTTCGGCCCGACCTCGAGACCGAGGCGGATGGCGACGGTGTTGAGCGACATCGCCAGCGCCTGCGTCAGCGTCACCGGGCCGAAATATTCATGCGTGTAGTTCTCCGGCCTCCAGCCCTTGACCTCGATCGGCGCGTCCTGGCGGATGGTGTCGGGCGTCAGGCCCTGCTCCATCGCCGTCAGATAGACGAACGGCTTGAACGAGGAGCCCGGCTGGCGCTTGGCGGTGACCGCGCGGTTGTACTGGCTCTCGGAATAGTTCCGGCCGCCCACCATGGCGCGCACGGCGCCGTCGGGCGTCATCGCCACCAGCGCGCCCTGGCTGACGTTGAACTTCACGCTCTTGGCGGCGAGCTCGTCGATGACGGCGGCCTCCGCCACGGCCTGCAGCTTCGGATCGATCGTGGTCTCGACCCTGATGCTCTCGTCGATCTGGCCGACGAGGTCGTCCAGCACCTCGCCGATCCAGTCGGCGACATAGTTGATCGTGCCGGCACCGACCGGCTTCACATTGTAGGAGGGATGGCCGATCGAGGCCTGGGCCTGCGCCTCGGTGATGAACTTGGCGTCCGCCATCGCTGCGAGCACGACTTGCGCGCGCGCTTCGGCGCCTTCCGGATTGCGGTTCGGCGCGAGGCGCGAGGGCGACTTGACCAGGCCCGCCAGCATCGCGGCTTCGGCGATCGTGACGTTCTTCGCCGGCTTGCCGAAATATTTCTGCGCGGCCGCTTCGACGCCGTAGGCGCCGGAGCCGAAATAGACGCGGTTGAGATAGAGCTCGAGGATCTCGTTCTTGGTATGCTTGCGCTCCAGCCAGATCGCGAGCTCCGCCTCCTGCAGCTTGCGCTGCAGGGTTCGTTCCTGGGTCAGGAACAGGTTTTTGGCGAGTTGCTGCGTCAGCGTCGAGCCGCCCTGCGACACGCCGCGATGGAGCACGTTGGTGACGAGCGCGCGCAGGATGCCGACGGGGTCGATGCCGAAATGCGAATAGAAGCGGCGGTCCTCGATGGCGATGAACGCCTTCGGCAGATAGGGCGGCAGGTCCTTCAGTGATACATTCGCGCCGACCATCTCGCCGCGCTGCGCCAGCAGGGTGCCGTCCATGCCGACGATCTGGATCGTCGGCGGGCGCTTCGGAATCTCCAGCGACTGGATCGGCGGCAGATGGGCGCCGACCCAGATCACGACGCCGATCACGGCGATCACGCCCCACAGGCTCAGCACGGCGCCCCAATAGACGAGGCGGCCGAGGCCGGCGCTGAAGGATGATCTCGACCGGCGCCTGGCGCCGCTGCTTCTGGCCGGCGCCTTGCGCTCGCGCGGCGGCTCGTCGCCGGCAGGTTCGCTCTTGCGCTTGGCGGATTTCTTCGGCTTGTCGTCGCCGCCGCCGGGAATGCGATCGGCCGCCGTCAGGCGCAGGTCGGCGAGCGCAGCGGGCAAGCCGAACAACGGCTCCTTCCGCCCACCTTTTTTCTTTCCCGACCCCATACGCAAACGCCCGGTCACCCCGCCCCGCCGCACGCTAGCGGTCGCTGTTTAAGGCCCCGTTACCCCGTCCTTAACGTCTGGTTAGGAGGTACGGCATTCCCAGGCCGCAGTTCCGCTCATCGGGCGGCAGAGCTAGGATCGCGGCCATCAAGAAGAGGGAGCTCGCATGGGCCACATCGATCCGACCAAGGAGATCTTCGCGCAATTCCGGGAAAACGACCGCCCGGGTCCGATCCACATGCTCAATCTGGTGCGGCTGCGCCAAGAGGCGGCCTATCCCGACGGCCGCAAGGCCAGCGGTGCAGAAGCCTATGCGGCCTACGGTCGCGAGAGCGGCCCGGTGTTTGAACGCCTTGGCGGCCGCATTGTCTGGCAGGGCCGGTTCGAACTGATGCTGATCGGTCCGCAGGAGGAGCGCTGGGATCATTGCTTCATCGCCGAGTACCCGAGCGTCGCCGCCTTCGTCGAGATGATCCGAGACCCCGTCTATCGCGAGGCGGTCAAGCACCGCCAGGCAGCAGTCGAGGATTCGCGCCTGATCCGGCACGCGGTACTGCCGGTGGGGAAGAATTTTGGGGAGATACCGACCTGAGTACCGTCATGGCCGGGCTTGGCCGGCTTGACCCGGCTATCCACGCCTCCTTTTTCTACTCCAAGAACGTGGATGCCCGGGACAGGCCCGGGCATCACGTCGTTGAAGCAGTTGCTTTCGAGAACTAGCCCGCCGGGCCGGTATCTTCCATGATCGGGCCGAACAGCTCCCAGCGCTCGCCGTTGAACTTCATCATCTGAAGCTGCTTGTTGACGCGGTAGTCGGTCGGCGAGGTGTTGGCCTTGATGCCGGGCAGCGAGAGGTCGAGCTGCACGTCCTTCAGGCTGGTGGCGACCTTCATGACATTCTCGCGGGTCAGGTTGTCGCCGCACTTCTGAAGCACGTAGATCATCAATTGCGAGGTCGAGTATCCGTAGCTGTTGAAGCTCGAGTCCTTGTCGCCTTCAGGATAGTACTTCGCCATGAACTCGAAATACTTCTTCATGCCGGGGTCGTCTTTCCAGGTCGGGTCCAGCGGATCCTTGCCGTAGTTGACGCTGATCACGCCCTTCGACGCCTCGAGCCCCGCGGGCTTCATCACCGCGCCGACCGAAGTGGCGTTGATGTCGAGGATCTGCACCGGGTGCCAGCCGAGCTCGGCGATCTTCTTGATCGCCTGCGCGGCCTGTTTCGGCGTGGTGGCGCTGAAGAACAGGTCGGCACCGGCGTCCTTGATCTTGAGGATCTGCGAATCGACCGTGGGATCGGAGACCTCGTAGGAGGCTTCGGTCACGATCATCTTGGCGGCCTTGTCGCCGAGGCCGGCCTTGAGGCCGTTCAGATAGTCCTTGCCGAGGTCGTCGTTCTGATAGAGCACGCCGATCTTGGCGTTCGGGTGGTTCTTGATGATGTACTGGCCGTAGATGCGGCCCTCGACGAAGTAGTTGGGATTGAAGCCCATCGTCCACGGGAAATTCTTCGGATCGGTGAACTTGGAAGCCCCAGTGGCCGCGAAGAGTTGCGGTACCTTCTTGGAGTTGAGATATTTCTGCACGGCCGCGTTCGAGGGGGTGCCGAGAAGCTGGAAGGTCAGCAGCACCTCGTCGCTCTCGACCAGCTTGCGGACCTGCTCCACCGCCTTCGGCGGCGAATAGGCGTCGTCATACTGGATCAGGTTGATCTTGCGGCCGTTCACGCCGCCCTGATCATTGATCATCTTCATGTAGGCGGCCTGCGTCTTGCCGATTGTGGCATAGGCGGAGGCCGGTCCGCTGAATGGATTGGTCTGGCCGATCTTGATTTCGGTATCGCTGGCGCCAGGGTCGTATTTCTTCTGGGCACTGGCCGAAGAAACCGACAGCGCCAAAGCGAGTGCCGTTCCCGTGACCAGATGCAAAAGCCCGTTCCTCATTTGCACTTTCTCCCGTTGGTGTCGATGGTCCTGTCGTGCCATCGCTCGGCCGGGATAGTGGAGGAACGTCTTGTGCAACGCAAGGTCGGTGCATGCTCGCCCTTCGTAGGGTTAACTTCGGAGAGTGGGCAAGGCGCTGACGGGGCCCTTGCCCACCCCGCAATTCGAGGTTTGATTTTACTCCGCTAACCCGCCGGACCCGAGTCCTCGATGATCGGTCCGAACAGCTCCCAGCGTTCGCCGTTGAACTTCATCATCTGCATCTGCTTGTTGACGCGGTAGTCGCTCGGCCCGGTGGTGATCTTGATACCGGGCAGCGCCAGGCTTGGCGTGTAGCCCTTGATGCTGGCAGCCTGCTTCATCACGTTCTCGCGCGTGAGGTCGTCGCCGCACTGCTTCAGCACCTGCACCAGCAACTCCGCCACCGAGTAGCCATAGGTGTTGATGGTATTGAGCTTGTCGCCCTCAGGGAAATATTTGTCCATGAACGCGAAGAAAGCCTTCACGCCCGCATCGTCCTTCCACTGGGGATCGCCGGGGTCCTTGCCGTAATTGGTCGAGACGATGCCCTTGGAGATGTCGAGGCCGGCCGGCTTCAGCGTCGCCGACACCGGGCTCGCATTGATGTCGAGAATGTGCACCGGCGTCCAGCCGAGGTCGGCAAGCTTCTTGATCGCCTGCGCCGCGAATTTCGGCGTCGAGGCGTCGTAGAACAGATCGGCGCCCATCGACTTCAGCTTCACCACCTGCGAGTCCACGGTAGGATCGGTGACCTCGTAGGAAACCTCGCCGACGATCATGCTGGCGGCCTTGTCGCCGAGGCCGTTCTTGAGGCCGGCGAGGTAGTCGCGGCCCATGTCGTCGTTCTGGTAGAGCACGCCGATCTTGGCGTTCGGATGCTCCTTGAGAATGTATTTGGCGTAGATCCGTCCCTCGGACACGTAGTTGGGATTGTACGCCATGGTCCAGGGATAGTTTTGCGGATCGTTGAAGCGCGCCGCGCCGGTCGATGCCAGCAACTGCGGCACCTTCTTGCCGTTGAGATATTTCTGCACGGCCGCGTTCGCCGCGGTGCCGATCAGTTGGAACGTAAACAGGACCTCGTCGCCTTCGACCAGTTTGCGCACCTGCTCGACGGTCTTCGGCGGCGAATAGGCGTCGTCATACTGGATCAGGTTGATCTTGCGGCCGTTGATGCCGCCCTGGTCGTTGATCATCTTGAAGTAGGCGGCCTGGGTCTTGCCGATGTTGGCGTAGACCGAATAGGCGCCGGAGAACGGAACGGTCTGGCCGATCTTGATCTCGGTGTCGCTCGCACCGGTGTCGTATTTCTTCTGTGCGAGAGCTTGAGTGGCGGAGAACGCGAAGGCGAGCGCCGCCGTGGCAGCTAGATAGGCTCTGCGAGTCTTCATGTTGGGTTGTTCCTCCTGACGGAATTTTCTGGCTGATGGTCTTTTTCCCGTTGTTTGCAACGGTCGCCATCGCTGCCGAAGAGTGTGGAGGAAGGGCAGGCCGCACGCAAGGATCACGGCGCTGCGCCTTAGCGTCTCAGGCCAAGCACTAGCGCTTCAGGCCAAGCACTGGGCCAAGAACTTAAGCAAGGAACAATGCAGCCATTGCGATCGCTGCCGGCAGCGCCTGTACGATCAGGATGCGCGTGCTGACGGTCGCCGCGCCATAGGCGCCGGCCACGATCACGCAGAGCAGGAAGAAGATCTTGATCTGGAACGCGAAGGCCGGGTTGCCGTGGACCAGACCCCAGATCAGGCCGGCGACGAGGAAGCCGTTATAGAGCCCCTGATTGGCGGCGAGCACTTTCGTCATCTCGGCCTTCTCGGGCGTGTTGCGGAAAACCTTCAAGCCCTGTGGCTTGTCCCAAAGGAACATCTCCAGGATCAGGAAATAGGCGTGCAGCGCGGCGACCAGCGCCACCAGGACATTGGCAATGAGAATCAAGTTGAGCTCCCCCGAAAGCGTCAGCTTTCGGGTGGACGTTAGCATATCAGGCATGGCAAGTGCGAACCGTGTTCCGACGTGATGGTGCCGTAATGCTCGCTCGATCAACGATGACGCCTGAACGCTTCGGCCTCGATCGGCTGGCGACACCGATTGGTACGGCGCTGCTCGTCACGGACGCAGATGGCGCGCTGCGCGCGCTCGATTGGGACGATTACGAGCACCGCATGCGCGATCTGCTGCGCCTGCATCATGGCGCGGTGAACCTGATCGATCAGCCCGCGCCAACCGCGATGAAGGCCGCGCTCTCGGCATATTTCGAAGGCGATCTCGGTCAACTCGCACGAATCGCCTGGCGCGTCGCCGGCACGCCGTTCCAGCAGAAGGTCTGGACGGCGCTCGCGAAGATTCCGGCGGGCACCACGATGAGCTACGGCACGCTGGCCGCGAAGATCGAGATGCCGAAAGCCATTCGTGCCGTCGGCCACGCCAACGGCTCCAATCCGATCAGCGTTGTGCTGCCGTGCCATCGCCTGATCGGTGCAGACGGTTCGCTGGTGAAATATGGCGGCGGCCTCGAGCGCAAGCGCTGGCTGCTGCGGCACGAGGGCGTGGCGGTTTAGGCCTCGCTCCTCACGCCGCCGGCTGAACCGCCTTGTCGCCGGCCATCACATGGGTCAGCGCACTCTTGATCGCGGCCTGGCGGGTCGGTGCGTTGATCTGCGCGCCGAGCAGGTCGGTCACGTAGAACACGTCGCGCGCGCGTTCGCCGAAGGTCGCGACATGGGCCGAGGCGATGTTGAGGTTGAGCTTCGAGATCGCGGTGGTCAGCTCGTAGAGCAGGCCGGGGCGGTCGAGGCCCGAAACCTCGATCACGGTGTAGCGGTCGGACCATTGGTTGTTGATGGTCACCTCAGGCTCGATCACGAACGGCTTTGCCTTGCTGCGCACGGTGCGTCGCGCCACCACTTCGGGCAGGCGCAGCTTGCCTTCCAGCACGTCCTCGATCATCTCGCCGATGCGGGTGGCGCGCCGTCCCTCGTCCTCGTCGCGGTCGTACTCCCGGGAGATCGAGATCGTATCCAGCGCGCGGCCGTCGGTCGTGGTGTAGATCTGCGCGTCGACGATGTTGGCGCCGGCCGAGGCGCAGGCGCCTGCGATGATCGAGAGCAGCCAGGGATGATCGGCGGCGAAGATGGTGAGCTCGGTGACGCCGCGCACCTCGTCGAAGCCGACATTGATCGCCAGCTTGTGGCCGGCCTGCTCGCTGGAGCGGACGAAACGCGCATGGCGAATTTTCCGCGGCAGCTCGACCTTGAGCCAGTAGGCCGGATAGTGCCGGCCGACATAGGCATCGAGTTCGTCCGTCGGCCACTCGGCGAAGGCGTGCCGGAATTCGGCATAGGCGGCCGTGAGGCGCTTGCCGCGGTCAACCTCCGAGAAGCCGCCGGTCAGCACCGGCTCGGTCTCGTAATACAGCGAGCGCAAAAGCTGCGCCTTCCAGCCGTTCCACACGCCGGGACCGACGCCGCGGATGTCGGCGGTGGTCAGGATGGTCAAGAGCTTCATCTGCTCGACCGATTGCACCACGGCAGCGAAATTCTCGATGGTCTTGCGGTCGGAGAGGTCGCGCGACTGCGCGACCGTGGACATCGTCAAATGTTCCTCGATCAGCCAGGCCACCAGCTCGGTGTCGGCCGCGCTGAAGCCGAGCCGCGGGCAGAGCCGGCGTGCGACCTTGGCGCCGGCGATCGAATGATCTTCCGGCCGTCCCTTGGCGATGTCGTGCAGCAGTGTCGTGATGTAGATGACCGGGCGATGCTCGGGGCGAATTTTGCGCATCAGGTCGCTGGCGAGGGCGAATTCCTCGATGCCGCCGCGCTCGATGTCCTGGAGGAATCCGACGCAGCGGATCAGGTGCTCGTCGACCGTGTAGTGATGATACATGTTGAACTGCATCATCGAGACGATCTTGCCGAAGGCGCGGATGAAATGGCCGAGCACGCCGGTCTCGTTCATCCGCCGTAGCACGATCTCGGCGTTGTCGGAGGTCAGGATCTCCATGAAGAGACGGTTGGCCTCGGGATTCTCGCGCATCTGCGCGTTGATCAGGCCGAGCGAGCGCGTCACGTCGCGCATCGCATCCGGATGGAAGGCGAGGTTGTTCTTCTGAGCCAGGCGGAAGATGCGGATCAGATTGACCGGATCGTGCTTGAACACGTCGGGCGCGGCGACATTGATGCGGTTGTTGTCGACGATGAAGTCGTCACTGTCAGGGACGCGCCGCTTCGCCTGGGTCGGGCGCAGCCGCGCCATCATCCGGCTCAGCACCGGCGCGGGCTTGGCCTGCTGGTCCTCGAGCTTGGCGCAGAGGATGGCGGTGAGGTTGCCGACTTCCTTGGCGACCAGGAAGTAGTGCTTCATGAAGCGCTCGACGTCCTGCATGCCGGGATGCGAGGTGTAGCCGAGCCTGATCGCGATCTCGCGCTGGAGATCGAAGGAAAGGCGCTCCTCGGCACGGTTGCAGTAGAAATGCAGATTGCAGCGCACCGACCAGAGGAAGTCGGCGCAGCGGCGGAAGCTGCGATATTCCTGCGCGTCGAACACGCCGCGCTCGACCAGTTCGTCGGTGTCGCGGACGCGATAGACGTATTTGGCGATCCAGAACAGCGTGTGCAGGTCGCGCAGCGCGCCCTTGCCGTCCTTGACGTTGGGCTCCACCAGATAGCGCGACTGGCCGCCGCGGCGATGCCGCTCCTCGCGTTCGGCGAGCTTGGCGGTGACGAATTCGGACGCCGTACCCTGCACCACTTCCTTGTCGAAGCGCTCGACCAGCTCGTTATAGAGCGGCTGGTCGCCGGTGAGGAAGCGCGTCTCCAGGATCGCGGTACGGATGGTCATGTCGCCCCGCGCCTGCCGGATCGACTCGTCGACCGAGCGCGTGGCGTGGCCGACCTTCAACCCCATATCCCACAGACAATAGAGGATGGCCTCTGCGACCTGCTCGCCCCAGGCGGTTTGCTTGTAAGGAAGGATGAACAGCAGATCGATATCGGACTCGGGGGCCATCAGGCCGCGGCCGTAGCCGCCGGTCGCCACCACCGCCATGCGCTCCGCCCCGCTCGGGATCGGCGAGCGGTAGAGATGGCGCGTCGCGGCCGAATAGAGGATGCGGATGATCTCATCCTGCACGTGGCAGAGACGCTCGGCGCAGCGGCGGCCGTGGCGGTCCTTCAGCAGGATCGCTTGCGCTGCGGCGCGTGCGGCGATCAGCTCGGCCTTGAGCAGTTGCGCCACGGCGGTGCGGAACGTGTCCTCGCGTCCCTGATGCTTTTCGGCAAGCGCATCGACCGCGGCGGTGATCCGCGCCGTGTCGAAGCGATCATCCAGCTCTGGCTTGTGCTCGGTCGCAACGGTGTCCATGTCTCACCGGATATAAGAGCTGACAGGCGCTGTCATCAGCCATTCTCTGGCAAGTGTCGTTCCATGCTGGAAAAGGCCCGCCGAAGCAAAATTGTTCTCAGGCCACACGCTTTCAAGGGTCTGATTTTCTCGGTGAACTCAGGATGTAACCCATTGAAAACATGAAATTTCTTGCTTTCCGCGCGACCTGCGGCGATCCAGGCGTCTGGGCCGACCTGGATCCGCACCGATGCGGCTGCGGGCGAACTCGGTTCCTGAGCTGCTTGACGACGACAGCGTCGGGCAGCCTTGCGACGCGATGAAGACCTTCCTCAAGGTCGTCGTAGTTCGCCAGCGAATGTTTGCGGGTCTCCTCGTGCACCGCGAGCAGCCGGTGACATCGACGAGGCTATGGCGCTGGCCGACCGCGTAACGGTGATGCGGCCGCGCGACCGCAATTCGCCGTTGTTCGAGAACTTCAAACGAAGCGTGCTGACGTCACTCGACCGTTCGCTCGATCGCAACATGCCCGACCGTGACGCAACCCAGGGTCCCGGTCAGGCCGTGTGGTGGTGACAATTTCGCCCCGAGCCGGTACATCGGAGAGCAATTTTCCCGGGAGAGAACGAGATGGATGCCGCAGAGCTGCGCCAGATGCAGGCCCCGATCAAGGAACGCTACAAGACCGATCCCAAGACCGCGATGATCACGCTGAAGGCCAAGGGCTCGACCGATAGCGAAGGCATCGCCTGCAAGGTCGAGACCGGCCGCGCCATCGCGATGGCCGGCCTGCATCCCGCCACCGGCGGCTCCGGCCTCGAACTCTGTTCCGGCGACATGCTGCTGGAAGCGCTGGTCGCCTGCGCCGGCGTCACGCTGAAATCGGTCGCGACCGCGATCGAGGTGCCGCTGAAGACCGGCAACGTCTATGCCGAAGGCGACCTCGATTTCCGCGGCACCCTCGGCGTCGACAAGGAAACCCCGGTCGGCTTCGCCGAGATCCGCCTGCGCTTCGAGGTCGACACGCCAGCGCCGCAGGACAAGCTCGATCTCCTGCTCAAGCTCACCGAGCGCTACTGCGTGGTCTATCAGACCATCAAGAACGGCCCGAAGGTTTCGGTGTCGATGCAGCGGATGTAGCTGCCTCCTTCCCCCTCGAGGGGAGGGCAAGAAGAAAAAGATGCCGGCCGAACTGTCTTACATCCTCTTCCTTCTGCTGCGCATGGCGGTTGCGGCCGCCTTCGTGGTGTCGGCGTCGATCATCACCGAGCGCTCCGGTCCGGTGATCGGGGCGCTGGTGGCGACGCTGCCGATTTCGGCGGGGCCCTCCTATGTCTTCCTCGCGATCGACCATGACGCTGCTTTCATTGCGCAGGGCGCGCTGTCGAGCCTTCCCGTCAACGCCGCGACGATCTTCCTCGGGCTGACTTACGTCGTGCTGGCGCAGCGGCACAGCTTTGCCGTGAGCGTTGGAAGCGCTGTGGGGGTGTGGATTGTCCTGGCGTCCATCGTCCGTCTGTTCGACTGGACCCTGACGGCCGGGCTCGCGGCCAATCTGGTGGCCTTCGGCATCTGCATTCCGCTGCTCGCAAAGTACCGCCATGTGAAGATGCCACTGGTGACACGCCGCTGGTACGACATTCCGTTCCGCGCCTCGCTGGTCGCAACGCTCGTTGCAATCGTGGTCTCGACCTCGGGCTGGGTCGGCCCGCGCGTCTCCGGCGTCATCGCACTGTATCCGATCGTGTTCACCAGCATGATGGTGATCCTGCACCCGCGCATCGGCGGTCCGCCGACTGCGGCCGTGCTCGCCAACTCGGCCTGGGGCCTGCTCGGCTTCGGCATGGCGATTGCGGTGCTCCATGTCGGCGCATCGAGCTTCGGCTCGGCTGCCGGCCTCGGCATGGGCCTCGCCACCTGCATCGTCTGGAACTTGACGCTGTGGTGGAACGGCCGCCGGAAGCGGCTGGCGCACTAACCTCCGGAAGGGCCGTCACTGTTTCGGCAGCTTGGCCTTCAACGCATAGAGCGCGTCCAGCGCTTCGCGCGGCGACATTTCGTCCGGGTGCAGCGCCTTGACCGCGTCCATCAGCAGCTCGGCCTCGGTCGGCGGCGCGGCTTCCGCGGCGGCGCGTGAGGGGACGGCGAATAGCGGGAGGTCGTCGGCGAGCGCGCGGGCGGTCTGGCCGCGGTCCTGCGCTTCGAGTTTTGCCAGTACAGATTTCGCGCGCGTGATTACTGCCGGCGGAAGTCCTGCGAGCTTGGCGACCTGGATGCCGTAGGAGCGGTCGGCCGATCCGGGGAGCACCTCGTGCAGGAACACGACATTACCCTGCCATTCCTTCACGCGCACCGTGGCGTTGAACATGCGCGGCAGTTTCGCCGAAAGCGCGGTCAGCTCGTGATAGTGCGTGGCGAACAGCGTGCGGCAACGGTTGCTCTCGTGCAGATGCTCGATCGCGGCCCAAGCAATGGAGAGGCCATCGAAGGTCGCGGTGCCGCGGCCGATCTCGTCCAGGATGACCAGAGCGCGCTCGCCGGCCTGGTTGAGGATCGCAGCCGTCTCGACCATCTCCACCATGAAGGTGGAGCGGCCGCGGGCGAGATCGTCGGCGGCGCCGACGCGCGAGAACAGGCGGTCGATGATGCCTATCCGCGCGCGCGTGGCCGGCACGAAGCTGCCGATCTGTGCGAGCAGCGCGATCAATGCGTTCTGGCGCAGGAAGGTCGACTTGCCGGCCATGTTCGGACCGGTGAGCAGCCAGAGCTGACCGGACTTTTGCGCGGGGCTCGGCGAGAGATCGCAGGCATTGGCGATAAACGGCTCGCCGTTGCGCTTCAGCGCCTGCTCGACCACGGGATGGCGGCCGGCCTCGATGGCGAAGCCGAGCGAGCCGTCGACCTCGGGCCGTACGTAGTTCTCGTCGACGGCAAGCTTGGCCAGCGACGTCGCGACGTCGAGCAGCGCAAAGCCTTGCGCCGCGGCGCGCAGGTCGTCGCTGATCGCGAGCGCCTTGGCGCAGAGCCGTTCGAAGATTTCGAGCTCGAGGCCGAGCGCACGGTCGCCGGCATTGGCGATCTTGGCTTCGATCTCGCCGAGCTCGGACGTCGTGAAGCGCACCTGGCCCGCCAGCGTCTGGCGATGGATGAAGGTCGCGTTCAACGGCGCCGACATCAGCTTGTCGCCATGCTGCGCGGTGACCTCGACGAAATAGCCGAGCACGTTGTTGTGGCGGATCTTGAGGCCTTTCACGCCGGTGTCGTCGGCGTAGCGCGCCTGCATCGAGGCCACGACGAGGCGCGAGGCGTCGCGCAGGTTTCGCGCTTCGTCGAGGGCCGGCTCGTAGCCGGCACGGACGAAGCCGCCGTCGCGCTTGATCAGCGGCAGCTGCTCGTCGAGCGCGCTTGCAAATTCCGCGGCGAGCTCGCGCGAGGGACGCTCGAGCGCCGCCATCACCGCGGCGATTTCCAGCGGCGGCTGGTCGAGTTCGGACAATCGCGCCAGCACCTGGTCGGCGGCAATGATGCCGTCGCGCAGGCCGGCAAGGTCGCGCGGGCCGCCGCGGCCGACCGAGAGCCGGGCGAGCGCGCGCGACATGTCGGGTGCACCGCGCAGGATGCTGCGGATGTCCTCTCGTGTCGCCGAATCCGTGACGAAGGCGCTGACGGCATCGAGCCGCCGCGCGATCGCCGGGGCATCCGTCAGCGGCGCAGCGAGCCGCTGCGCCAGCAGGCGCGAGCCGGCAGAGGTCACCGTGCAGTCGATCGCATCGAGCAGCGAGCCGCGGCGTTCGCCCGCGAGCGTGCGCGTCAGCTCGAGATTGGCGCGGGTGGCGGGATCGATCGCCATGGTCGCGCCGGAGGCTTCGCGCGCGGGCGGCGACAGCGGCGGGTGCTTGCCGACCTGGGTGCGGTCGACATAGGTGACGGCCGCGGCCGCGGCGGCGGCTTCGAGCCGCGTGAGCTGTGCGAGGCCATCCATGGTCGCGACGGCGAAATAGTCGCACAGCCGCTTTTCCGCGGTGGCGCCGTCGAAGACGTCACGTGTCACCGGCGTCACCGCCGGCAGCTCGCGCAAGGTCTGTCCGAGCTCGTTGTCGCCAAAGAGCGCGTCGGTGACGATGGCCTCGTTCGGGTTGATGCGTGCCAGCGTCGCGGCAAGCTCGCCGCCGGAGACTTCGGTCACGGTGAATTCAGCGGTCGAGATGTCGATCCAGGCGAGGCCGAAGCGGTCGCCGCCGGCGGACGAGCGCGCTCGCGCGATCGCCAGCAGATAGTTGTTGGCACGCGCATCGAGCAGCGTGTCCTCGGTCAGCGTGCCCGGCGTGACCAGCCGCACCACGCCGCGGCGCACCACGCTCTTGTTGCCGCGCGCCTTTGCGGCGGCAGGATCCTCGGTCTGCTCGCACACCGCGACCCGGTGGCCGGCGGAGATCAGGCGATGCAGATAATCCTCGGAGCGCTCGACCGGCACGCCGCACATCGGGATATCGTTGCCCTGGTGCTTGCCGCGCTTGGTCAGGACGATGCCGAGCGTCCTGGAGGCGATCTCGGCGTCCTCGAAGAACAGCTCGTAGAAATCGCCCATCCGGTAGAACAGCAGCAGGCCCTGATGCGCCGCCTTGATCTCCAGGTACTGTTCCATCATCGGCGTGACGCGCGCGGCGGCTTCCGCCTGCGGCGCGGGCGCTTCGTCGGGTGGCGGTACGGGAATGGGCTGTTGCATCGTCATGGGCGGCGCAACCTACAAAATTTCCCCCTTCGCTCCTATCGCTTTGGGCTGGCAGGAGAGGTTTTCCACGTTGTCCGCACCGCGGCATGCGCTGGCGGCGTGCGCGCCCCTCGGAACATGCAAGAAACCGTCAATTGACCTGCCGCGGGCGCCCTCCTAAAACTCCGCCGACATTGAAGAATTTTCGCCGGATCGCGGCATTCAGGGAGAACGATGATGCGTGACGTCTTTATCTGCGATGCCGTGCGGACCCCGATCGGCCGTTTCGGCGGCTCGCTCGCCAAGGTGCGTGCCGACGACCTCGCCGCAGCCCCGATCAAGGCGCTGATGGCCAAGCACCCGAATCTCGATTGGGCGCAGGTGGACGAAGTCTTCTTCGGCTGTGCCAACCAGGCCGGCGAGGACAACCGCAACGTCGCGCGCATGGCGCTGCTGCTGGCGGGCCTCCCGGATTCGGTTCCCGGTCAGACCCTGAACCGGCTTTGCGCTTCGGGCCTCGATGCGGTCGGTGCTGCGGGGCGCGCCATCCGCTCCGGCGAGATCGAGCTCGCGATCGCGGGCGGTGTCGAGTCCATGACCCGCGCGCCCTTCGTGATGGGCAAGGCGCAGGAAGCGTTCTCGCGCTCGGCCGAAATCTTCGACACCACGATCGGCTGGCGCTTCATCAATCCGCTGCTCAAGGCGCAGTACGGCGTCGACGCAATGCCCGAGACCGGCGAGAACGTCGCCGAGGAATTCCAGGTCTCGCGTGCCGACCAGGACGCTTTCGCGATCCGCTCGCAGCAGCGTGCCGGCAAGGCGATCGCTGCCGGCTACTTTGCCGAAGAGATCACGCCGCTCACCATTCCCGGCGGCAAGGCCGGCCCCATCACTGTTGACAAGGACGAGCATCCGCGTCCCGAGACCACGCTCGAAGGCCTCGCCAAGCTGAAGCCGATCGTGCGCAATCCCGGCACGGTCACGGCCGGCAACGCGTCGGGCGTCAATGACGGCGCGGCGGCGATGATCCTGGCGTCGGAAGCCGCGGTGAAGAAGCATGGTCTGACGCCCCGCGCGCGCATCCTCGGCCTCGCTTCGGCCGGCGTGCCGCCGCGCATCATGGGCATCGGACCTGTGCCCGCGACCCGCAAGCTGATGGAGCGGCTCGGCAAGAAGATCACCGATTTCGACCTGATCGAGCTCAACGAGGCCTTCGCCTCGCAGGGCATCGCCTGCATGCGCCAGCTCGGCGTCGCCGACGATGCCGATTTCGTCAATCCGCATGGCGGCGCCATCGCGCTCGGGCATCCCCTCGGCATGAGCGGCGCGCGCCTGGCGCTCACCGCCGTGCACGGCATGGAAAAGCGCGGCGGCAAGCTGGCGCTCGCCACCATGTGCGTCGGTGTCGGCCAGGGTGTGGCCGTCGCGATCGAGAAGCTGAACTGAGCTTTCTCCTCTCCCTCTCCCTCTCCTCGCAGGCGGGGAGAGGCGAAGAGTCCGGCGGTTGGGAGACAAGCATGATCATCGCGCGCGAGCAGGACGTCACGGCCGCCGCACTTGCGGTGATGGAGCGGACGTCCGATCCGCGGCTGCGGCAGATCATGGTCTCGCTGGTCAAGCACCTGCACGGCTTCGTCCGGGATGTCAGGCTGACCGAGAAGGAATTCCGCGACGCCACGGCGATCATTGCCGAACTCGGCAAACTGACGAGCGACACGCACAACGAAGTCGTGCTGACGGCGGGCTCGCTCGGCGTCTCGCCGCTGGTGTGCCTGCTCAACAACGGCGACCAGGGCAACACCGAAACCGATCAGTCGCTGCTCGGGCCGTTCTGGCGGTTGAACTCGCCGCGCGTGGAGAATGGCGGATCGATCGTCCGCTCCGAAACGCCGGGTGCGCCGCTGTTCGTGAACGCCCGCGTCGTCGACAAGGACGGCCGTCCCGTCGCGGCTGCCGAGGTCGATGTCTGGCACGCCTCGCCGGTCGGGCTCTACGAGAACCAGGACCCCGAGCAGGCCGACATGAACCTGCGCGGCAAGTTCACGACGGATGCCGACGGCCGTTTTGCCTTCCGCTCGGTGATGATGGTCGGCTATCCCATTCCAACCGACGGCGTGGTCGGTCGCCTGCTGGAGGCGCAGAGCCGGTACCCCTATCGTCCCGCGCACCTGCACGCCCTGATCTTCAAGCCCGGATTCAAGGTGCTGATCTCGCAGGTCTACGATCCCAACGACCCTCACATCGACAGCGACGTGCAGTTCGGCGTGACGCAAGCGCTGATCGGCAAGTTCGTGCGCCACGAGACGCCGCATCCGACTGCGTCCGATGTCGCAACGCCCTGGTATTCGCTCGACCACATCTACCGGCTCGAAGCCGGCGAGGCCGTGCTGCCGCGTGCGCCGATCAAGTAGTGCCCGGTGCGGGAAGGGTGCTAAACTCGCTTCCCTAAATTAGTTATATTCTATAATGATTGGCGCAAAGGTTGTCCGGCCGGACCAAGATGGCCGGGGAGGAGTTCGCCAATGACATTCATCTATCCCGTCGACAGCAACAAGGCGCATCCGCTGCCGCTGTCGCCCGACTACAAGAGCTCGATCAAGCGCGCGCCGAACAAGCCCTTGATCCCGATGCGCCATACGCTGTCGGAACTGACCGGTCCGGTCTACGGCCACGAGACCGTGCGCGACGGCGACAACGACCTCACCACCCAGCACAAGGGCGAGCCGCTCGGCGAGCGCATCATCGTGCACGGCCATGTCCGCGACGAGGACGGCCGCGGCGTGCCCAACTCGCTGGTCGAGATCTGGCAGGCCAACGCCTGCGGCCGCTACGTCCATGTCCGCGACCAGCATCCGGCGCCGCTCGATCCGAATTTCACAGGCGCGGGCCGCACCCAGAGCGATGCCTCCGGCTACTATCGCTTCGTCACCATCAAGCCCGGCGCTTACCCCTGGGGCAATCACCACAATGCCTGGCGGCCGGCGCACATCCACCTCTCGGTGTTCGGCCATTCCTTCGTCACGCGCCTGGTGACGCAGATGTATTTTCCGGGCGATCCGCTGTTTCCGTTTGATCCGATCTTCAACTCGGTGCCGGACGAAAAGGCGCGGATGCGCATGGTCTCGTCGTTCGACCTGGAGAACACCAAGCCCGAATGGGCGCTGTGCTATCGCTTCGACATCGTGCTGCGCGGCAAGAACGCCACCCCCATGGAGACCAAGTAACGTGCAGGATTCTGTGAAGCCCGACGGGATCACGCCGTCGCAGACGGTCGGCCCGTTCTTCAAATACGGCCTGACGCCGACCGGAGAATATTCCTGGAATGACGCGTTCACCAACTCGACGCTGACCCCGGATGTTTCCGGCGATCGCGTCCGCATCGAGGGCCGCGTGCTCGACGGCGACGGCGCCGTCGTGCCCGACGCCATGCTGGAGATCTGGCAGGCGGATGCGCAGGGTCGCTACGCCGATCCGCAGGACAAGCGCGCGCTGCCGAACGCCAGCTTCCGCGGCTTCGCCCGCTGCGGCACCGACAAGGACGGCAATTATTCCTTCGACACCATCAAGCCGGGCGCGGTGCCCGACCCTGACGGCAAGCCGCAGGCGCCGCACATCGTCCTGGCGGTGTTCGCGCGCGGCATGCTGCGGCATCTCTATACCCGCATCTATTTCAGCGACGAGGCCGGCAACGCTGCCGATCCCGTGCTGGGCCTGGTGCCCGCCGACCGCCGCGCTACGCTGATCGCGGTACGCGAGGCCGGCAAGGGCGTCTACAAGCTCGACCTGCGCCTGCAAGGCGACAACGAGACGGTGTTCTTCGACGTGTGAGCCAACCGCGATTGCTTCTTTCGTTGCGATGCCCGGGCCTGCTCCCGGGCATCGCTTCTTGAAATGATGCAATGCGAGAGATGCGAATTATCTTTCCTCCTCCGGTATCGTACGGAGGCTCCTGCTGCGGAATTTCGATAGTCCCATTCAGTGTCCGTTGACTTGATAGGACTATTCATGGGGGCCGTACATCTTGCGGGCATCCTCCATGAAAATGCGTTTGTCGATTTCCTCCGCCATCGTTGCGTTTGGTCTTCTCCTCGTGCTCGGTTTCTCGGCGGTGCTGGCCACCAGCGTCTATGCGTTGCGCGAGCTGAAGGTCGGAGGTCCGCTCTATTCCGACATCAAGCTCGGCAACGATCTCGTCGCCGACATCCTGCCGCCCCCGGCTTACGTGCTCGAAGCCTATCTGGTCGCGACTCTGGCAATGCGGGAGCCGGATCAACTTGCTGCTCACGGTGAGCGCCTCGTTCAACTCCGGAAGGACTATGAAGATCGCAAAGCATTCTGGAGCGCGTCCAGCCTGGGAGCGGATCTGAAGACGGCGCTGGTTTCCAAATCAGATGTCGAGGTTCAGAAATTCTGGAAGTTGGTGCTCGATCAGCTCATGCCGGCTCTCAACGGCAAGGACGGCACGTCGGCCGAGCGTGCTTACGCGCAGCTGAAGGAGACCTATACGGCGCATCGCGGCATCATCGACGGCATCGTCGAGGGGGCCAACAAGAAGAACGCCGACATGGAAAAGCTCGCCGCCGAGCGCGACGCCTCCATCTCCTATGTCGTATGGGGCGTGTCTGCCGTCGTGCTTGCGCTGATCATCGGCGGTATCGCCTTCGTCGCATTCGGGGTCGTGCGCCCGATCGTTCGAATGACCGGCGCGATGCAGAAGCTCGCGACCGGCGACCTCTCCGCGGAAGTGCCTTACGCCGAACGCCGCGACGAGGTGGGCTCGATGGCGAGCGCGCTGGCGGTATTCAAGCAGGGTGCGCTGGACAATGCACGGCTGCGCGAGGAGCAGATTCGTAACGAGGAGCAGGCCAACCTGACGAAGCGCGAAGCGCTGCTGAACATGGCCGCCACCGTGGAGCGCGAAACCGGCGCTTCGGTCGAGACGGCGACCGACGCGACCCAGGGTGTGGAGCGCGCAGCCACCAATCTCTCGGATATTGCGCGGGATCTGTCGATAGAATCGCAAGGCGTCGCCGCGGCTTCCGAGCAGGCGCTCGCCAGCGCGGATACCGTCTCCGCTGCGGCGGAGCAATTGACTGCATCGATTCGCGAGATTTCGGGACAATTGGCGCGCGCAAGCCAGGTCACGGCATCGGCCGTCGTAGGTCGCGAGCAGGCTCACGCCACCATCCAGGCGCTATCGGGCTCCGTGAAGAAAATCGCTGAAGTCTCCGATTTGATCGGTGGAATTGCCGGCCAGACCAACTTGCTTGCCTTGAACGCCACGATCGAGGCTGCGCGTGCAGGCGAGGCCGGCCGCGGTTTTGCGGTGGTGGCGGCCGAAGTCAAATCCTTGTCCAACCAGACCGCAAAATCGACCGAAGAGATTGCGCGGCTGATCGCGGAGATTCAGGCATCGACACAGGCCGCAGTGCAGGCGGTCGAGGAGATGGGAGGCCAGATCACCGAGATCGACGGCGTTGCGACCTCGGTTGCGGCGGCGATGGAGGAGCAGGACGCGGCGACGCGCGAGATCGCGCGGTCGATCCAGGAGTCGGCAACCGCGGCCAAGCAGGTGTCGACCAAGATCGCCCGCGTCAGCCAGGATGCCGATTCCGTCAACGCGCGTGCGGCCGAGATGCGAGATGCGATTTCCGGCGTATCTTCAAACCTGTCGTCGTTGCAGTCGTTGCTCGTCCGCACGGTGCGCAGTTCGGCGACGGAGGTCGATCGACGCCTCAGCAAGCGCTATCCGACCGATCTGGAAGTGACGGTCACCGACAACCGGCAGGCTGCGCACGCGACCACGCTGGTTGATCTTTCGGAAGGCGGAGCCTGGATCCGCTGCGCGTCCCAGCTCGATGTTGGTGAGACCGGGGTGCTGCGCATCAGGGGATTTGCATTGCCGCTCCCCTTCACGGTCCGGACCCATGACGGCGAAGCCGCGCACGTCGCCTTTGCCCTTGGCGATGCGCAAAAGAAGGAGCTCGCCCGTTACATCGCCCGGAATTTTGGAGAGGAAGCGGCGGCGGCCTGAGCGCCTTCACTTCCGTGCATCTGCCGCTGGTGTCCGCGATTGTGATCGTGCAGTATTGCTCGACACGGGGGCATCGTGGTCATGACGAATCCGCAACTTCCGGCGGTCGCCGAACCTAATTTCCTCACGGCTGCGCTGCGCAAGGCCGGCGCACTGGACGCGGGCGCCGTGCGCGAAGTGAAGGTGCTGCATGAGCGCGATACTCTGGTGTCGCACATCATCAGGCTCGGACTGCGCTATGTCGGGGAGTCCGCCGGTTCTCCGCAGACCTTGTTCCTCAAAACGCCTCATGCAAATTTTGCCAAGACGCTCGTGCATGGCGGTCGGCATGAAGTGACCTTCTATACGAAGCTGGCACCGAACATGCCACCGGGGCTGGTGCCCCGCTGTTTCGACGGGCGCTTCGACGAGGAGAGCACGGACTGGCACCTCCTGCTCGAAGACCTCACCGACAGTCACGAGGTCGCGACGCAATGGCCGCTGCCGCCGTCGCGCGATCAGGCGATCGCGATCGTCACGACGCTCGCGCGCTGGCATGCCGCCTGGTGGGATCACCCCGGCCTTGGAGATACCGTCGGCACCTGGGTGAGCGCCGACGAGAGCGCGCAGCATATGGAGATCTTCGCCGGCCATTACGATCGCTTCGCCGATCTGCTCGGCGATCGCCTCAGCGAGGAACGGCGCATTCTCTATCGCCGCCTGATCGACCAGTCGGCTCGCTTATTCGAGCGCTATCATTCCCGTCGGCATCTCACCATTGCCCATGGCGACGCCCACATCTGGAACTTCATGCTGCCGCGTGCCGGCGTCGCCGACACCGTGCGCATGTTCGATTTCGACCAGTGGCGCATCAACGTGGCGACCGGTGATCTCGCCTACATGATGGCCATGCAATGGTATCCCGAGCGCCGGCAGGTGCTCGAGCGTGCGCTGCTCAATCACTATCATGAGACGTTGATCGCGAACGGCGTTCGCGGCTACTCGCGCGGGGCGCTCGACCAGGATTATCGCCGATCGGTGCTCTGGCACATCACCAAGCCGGTCTGGCAATGGAGCATCAACATCCCGCCGCTGATCTGGTGGAATAATCTGGAGCGGGTGATGATGGCGGTCGAGGATCTCGGGTGCGAGGAGCTGTTGTAGCGGTCGCCTGGTAGCCGGTGAGGCGCGACGGCGGCTCAACTCGTTCAGCGTCGTCCCGGCGCAGATCCGGGACGACGAGCGGAGATGGCCGCACAGCTGAGACTGCCTACTCCATCACCGCATGTTCCGGACCTGCCGCCTGCTTGCGCAGCGCGGCCTTGGTCGAGCCGATCATCAGCGCCAGCGGGATGGTGCAGAGGATGAAGAACATGATGACCTGGTAGTCGTGTGCGAACGCGATGATCTGCGCCTGCACGCTGACCATGCGGTCGGCCATGGCGCGGCCGGCATCGGTGGACAGGTTGATCAGGCCGCGGACGTCGGGCATCTGGAGCGCGTGGTTGAACGGGTTGATGTGCTCCGAGAGGATTGCATAGGTCTTGCGCGTGCCCTGCGTCAGCTGGGCGATCACGATGGAGATGCCGACGGAGCTCGCCACGTTGCGGAGCAGCGTCAGCATCGAGGTGCCGTCGGTGCGCAGATGGTTCGGCAGCGTCAGGAACGACACCGTCGAGAGCGGCACGAAGACGAGGCCGAAGCCGAACCCCTGGATCACGCTGACGATGACGATCTCCGGCACCTGGGTCTGGTCGGTCCAGCCGGTCATCTGGAACAGCGAGGCCGCCGTCAGCGTCAGGCCGCAGATGATCAGCGTGCGCGCCTCGATGTACTTCATGATGCGGCCGACCATCATCATGGCGAAGAAGGTGCCGAAGCCGCGGCTGGCGAGCAGGCCGCCGGCGGTCATGATGGGATAGCCGATGACGTTCTGAAGGTAGGGCGAGGCCAGTGCCATGGTCGAGTACAGCACGAGGCCCATCACCGTCATGAAGATGCAGCCGGTGAGGAAGTTGCGGTCCCGGAACAGCGCGAACTGGATGAAGGGGCGCGAGGTCGTGAAGGAATGCGCGAAGAAGTAATAGAACGCGATCCCGGAGATGACGAACTCGGTGACGATCTCGACCGACTCGAACCAGTCGAGCTGCTCGCCGCGATCGAGCGCGAGCTGCAGTGCGCCGATCGCAATCGCCAGCGCGCCGAAGCCGAACCAGTCGAACTTCAGGCTGAGATTCTTGTCGGTCTCGTCCATGAAGACGGCGAGGCCGAGCACGGTGATGACGCCGAACGGCAGGTTGACGAAGAACACCCAGTGCCAGGAATAGGTCTCGGTGAGCCAGGCGCCGAGCGACGGCCCCATGATCGGGCCCATCATGACGCCCATGCCCCAGATCGACATCGCGGTCGCGCGTTCCTGGAGCGTGTAATAGTCGAGCATCACCGCCTGCGACAGCGGCACCAGTGCCGCGCCGAACACGCCTTGCAGCAGGCGGAACAGCACCATCTGGTTGATGTCCTGCGCGAGACCGCACAGCACGGAGGCCAGCGTGAAGCCGGCCGAGCAGATGATGAAGATGCGCTTGCGGCCGTAGCGGTTGGCGATCCATCCCACCGGCGCCGTCATGATCGCGGCGGCGACGATGTAGGAGGTCAGCACCCAGTTGATCTGGTCCTGCGAGGCCGACAGCGTGCCCTGCATGTAGGGCAGCGCGACGTTTGCGATGGTCGTATCCAGTGCCTGCATGATGGTCGCCGTCATGGCGCAGATCGTCACCATGTTCCGGCGCAGGCCGGGGACCATCAGGCTGGCATTGGGACCGGACATAATCCTAGTCCTTGTCCTGATTTGCCGTCGCCGACAGGCCGAGCAGGCCGGCGAGCGAGCGCTTGTGGCCGGTGTCGATGGTGGCATAGACGCTCATGCCGGCCTTCAGCTTCTTCACGTATTTGTCGCTCTCGTCGAAATAGATCCTGACAGGCACGCGCTGCACCACCTTGACGAAGTTGCCGGTGGCGTTCTGCGGCGGCAGGATCGCGAATTGCGCGCCGGTGCCGGGCGAGAGCGAGCCGATCTTGCCCTTGAACACATGGTCCGGGAAGGCATCGACCTCGAGGGTCACGGGCTGTCCCTCGGTGACGTGGGTGAGGTCGCTCTCCTTCGGATTGGCGTCGACCCAGGGATGGGCGATGTCGATGATGGAGAACACCGGCGTGCCGGCGGCAACGAAGCGGCCGAGCTGGATCTGGTCGACCTGGGTGGCGACGCCGGCCATCGGTGCGCGCAGCACGGTGTGGTCCAGATTGCGCTCGGCATCGTCGAGTTTGGCCTTCGCCTGCGCGTAGGGCGGGAACTTCTCCAGCGGCAAGGAGGGGTCGCCGAGCAATTGTGTCTTGGCGTTCGAGAGTTGCTGCCTGATGAATTGGGTTTGCGCGCCCGCGGTTACCAGTGCATTCGACGCGTTGTCGAGGTCGAGCTGCGAGCCGAAGCTGTTTTTCACCAGCGCTTGCTTGCGTTCGACGTCGCGCTGCTTCAGGTCGACGCCCTTCTGGGCGAGATCGAGCATGTCGCCGTAGATCTTGATGTTGGCGCGAAGGTTGTCATAGGTCGTCTGCGCCTGCATCAGCTGCGCCCTGGCCTCGTCCACGGCGAGGCGGAACGGCACGGGGTCGATCTCGAACAGCACGTCGCCCAGCTGTACGTTCTGGCCTTCCTTGACCACGACCTTGTCGATCTTGCCGGAGATATCCGGCGTCACCAGCACCTTCTGCGCGCCGACATAGGCATCGTCGGTGCCGACATAGCGGCCGCCATTGAGATAGAAGGTCAGGCCGGCGATGACGGCCACGATCGGCAGCACCACCATCAGCAGGAAGCGGCGATAGCGGCGCAGGCCGGCAACGAAGCGGCGGCGCGGATCGGTGCCGGCCTTCTTGGTCGGCTTGCCGCTGTCGATCTTCTGCTCGGGCTGGAATTTGAGGACTTGTTCAGCCATAGCGCTGCTCCTTGCGTGCTTGTTCCGCGCCGGATGTCTGGATCGCGCTACGCACGTTTTCTTTGATGGTTTCGAGTTGGGTAAGCAGACGGTGGGCGTCCGCCGGGTTGATGCCGTCGAGCGCGTTCGCGGTCAGCTCGGACTTCAGGCCGCTCATCTTGCCGAGCAGCGCGCGGCCGGCCTTCTTCAGATAGAGGCGCTTGACGCGGCGGTCCGTGGCGTCGCTGCGGCGCTCGATCCAGTCGCTGTCGCAGAGCTTGTCGATCAGGCGCGTCAGCGTGATCGGCTGCATCTCCAGCAGCTCGGCGAGTTCCGACTGTTTCATGCCCTCGCTGCGCTCGACCTTGGCCAGCACGGCCCATTGCGCGCGGGTGATGCCGAAGCGCGAGGCCTCCTTGTCGGCATAGACGCGCAACAGGCGGTAGAGCTCGCCGAGCGTGAACAGGAAGTTCTGGTCGACAGACCCGCGGGTCATGAGCTTGGTCTCCAATAAGCTTGAATATAATAAGCAAGCTTATGATTATTTCATGGCGGGTTAATGCGATGCTGTCCCGCAGCAAAAGCATGGCTGATCGCCGCCGTGCCGGTCGTGCTTTGGGTTCCCCTGCCGAAATGCTAGAAGGCGGGCCGAATGACCCTCGCAAAGCCGGCATTTCCAACCCCCGACCATGATCACGGACGCTGCACCGCGGACGCGCTGGCGCATGCGGAAGCGGTCTGCGAGCAGCGGGCGCAGAAATTCACGCCGATCCGCCGCCAGGTGCTGGGCGCACTGCTTTCCAGCCATCGGCCGCTCGGCGCCTATGAGGTGATCGACGAACTCGCCAAATCGATGCCGCGGCCGGCACCGATCACGGTCTACCGGGCTCTCGATTTCTTGATGGCGAACGGCCTCGTGCACCGCATCGAGAGCCGCAACGCTTATCTCGCCTGCGCCGCCCACGATCACGACGCGACCTCGGCGGTCGCGTTCCTGATCTGCGAGCGCTGCGGTCTCGTCGGCGAGATCCCGTCAGGGTCTTTTGCCAGGGAGCTCAACGCCGCGGCGCGTGCGTCGGGCTTCGCGCCAAAACTGTCCGTGGTGGAGATCACGGGCGTCTGCACCCATTGTCAGAAAACGTCTTAAAGCAACAACGGCGCAAAGCCGGGTCTCAGGAAGAAATGTCCTCACCTCAACCCATCCCGTCTGCCGGTCGTCCCCTCAGTGCCGGCGCCATCGCCCTGATGCTCATGCTGTGCCTGACCTGGGGTTTCAACCAGATCGCGGTGAAGTTGGTGCTGCCCGACGTGCCGCCGATGCTGCAGGCGATGATCCGTTCGATGGGCGCGCTGCCGGTGCTGTTTCTCATCGGCACGTTTCGCGGGGTCAAATTCTTCGAGAACGACAACACGTGGAAGCCCGGCCTGGTTGCGGGGCTGATGTTCGGCATCGAGTTCGTGCTGATCTTCCAGGGCTTGCGACTGACCTCGGCCTCCCGCGCGGTGGTGTTCCTCTACACCGCGCCCTTCTTCGTCGCGCTCGGTTCCTATCAGGTGCTCGGCGAGCGGCTTGGCACCACGCAATGGCTGGGGCTCGCCGTGAGCTTTGCCGGTGTCGCGCTCGCGATCGGCGTGCCGCAGGCCAATGTCGATTCGCATGTTCTGCTCGGCGATCTCCTGATCGTGCTTGGTGCATCGCTGTGGGCCGCGACCACGCTCGTTGCCAAGGGCACGCGCTTGCGCTTTGCCGCGCCGGAGAAGGCGCTCGGCTACCAGGTCGCGACCTCGATCCCGATCCTGGGCGCGGCCGCCCTGCTGTCGGGCGAATCCATCACCCACACCCCCTCGCCGCTGTCGTTCGCGCTTCTGGCCTTCCAGGCGATCTGGGTGGTCGGAACCACGTTCACGCTTTGGTTCGCGCTGGTGAAGGCCTATTCGGCCAGCAAATTGTCGGCTTTTACCTTCATCACCCCTTTGTTTGGCGTGGTGGGTAGCTATTTCATCATGCACGACACCCTGAGCCTGGCCTTTGGGGCGGCAGCCGTCCTTGTAATTGCTGGGCTTTTTCTGGTTAACCGTCCGAGCCAAACGGCTGCGGCGCCGGCTGATGCATTGCTGAACGTCACCAAAACCTGATATTTGGACCCCATGAACAAGCCCGAAAACACCATCGATTCCGACATCGCGGGGCCCGCGCCGCGCCATCACACCACCCAGGTCAAGGTCGGCAACGTCGCCGTCGGCGGCGGCGCGCCGATCGTCGTGCAGTCGATGACCAACACCGACACCGCCGACATCGACGGCACCATCGCCCAGGTCGCAGCGCTCGCGCGCGCCGGCTCCGAAATGGTCCGCATCACCGTGGACCGCGAAGAGGCTGCTGCCGCCGTCCCGCACATCCGCGACGGCCTCGCCAAGCGCGGCATCACCACGCCGCTGATCGGCGACTTCCACTATATCGGCCACAAGCTGCTGGCGGCCTATCCGGCCTGCGCCGAGGCGCTGGCGAAGTACCGCATCAATCCCGGCAATGTCGGCTTCAAGGACAAGCGCGATACCCAGTTCGCCGACATCATCGAGATCGCGAACAAGAACGGCAAGCCGGTCCGCATCGGCGCCAACTGGGGCTCGCTCGACCAGGAGCTGCTGACCAAGCTGATGGACGAGAACGCCGCCTCCGCCAATCCGCGCGACGTGCGCGCGGTGACGCGCGAGGCGATGGTGCAGTCCGCGCTGCTCTCGGCCGCGCGTGCCGAAGAGCTCGGCATGCCCAAGGACCGCATCATCCTCTCCGCAAAAGTCTCGGCGGTGCAGGACCTCATTGCGGTCTATCAGGATCTCGCCTCGCGTTCCGACTACGCCATCCATCTCGGCCTCACCGAGGCCGGCATGGGCTCGAAGGGCATCGTTGCGTCGTCCGCCGCGCTCGGCATCCTCCTGCAGCAGGGCATCGGCGACACCATCCGCATCTCGCTGACGCCGGAGCCCGGCGGCGACCGCACCCGTGAGGTGCAGGTCGGCCAGGAGCTGCTGCAGACCATGGGCTTCCGCACCTTCGTGCCGCTGGTCGCCGCGTGCCCCGGCTGCGGCCGCACCACCTCGACCACGTTCCAGGAACTCGCCCGCTCGATCCAGGATTTCATCCGCGACGAGATGCCGAACTGGAAGAGCAAATATCCCGGCGTCGAGGAGCTCAACGTCGCGGTGATGGGCTGCATCGTCAACGGCCCCGGCGAATCCAAGCACGCCAATATCGGCATCTCGCTGCCCGGCACCGGCGAAGCGCCGGCTGCGCCCGTTTTCGTCGACGGCAAGAAGTTCCGCACGCTGCGCGGCCCGACCATCTCCGCCGACTTCAAGGCGCTGGTGATCGACTACATCGACCAGCGCTACGGCCAGGGCGCCAAGGCGCCCGTATCAGCGGCGGAGTAGCCGTCTTCCAGATGTTGGAATCGTAGGGCGGGTTAGCGAACAGCGGCCCGCCCTCTTCTTTTGCGCGACCGTTCCCGGATTGCGCTTCGCGTCATCCGGGCTACGATGGCTCCCAATCAAGAACGATCGGGAGACGGCACCCATGAGCTCGCTATCCGGCAAGCAAGGCCCGCGTTATCGCCACACGGCCGACGACGGCGCGCCTTACGAGACCATCGCGGTCGAGAAGCTCACGCCGATCATCGGCGCGGAAATTTCCGGCGTCGAGATCGGCAAGCTCGTCGAGGGCGATGCGCGCTCGAACCAGCAAATGGACGAGATCCACCGCGCGCTGGCCGAAAACCTCGTGATCTTCTTCCGCGACCAGACCATCACGCCGAAGCAGCATCTGGCCTTCGGCCGCAAGTTCGGCGAGCTGCATTTTCATCCCGCCGCACCGCACGAGGACGAAGACCCGGCGCTGATGAAGATCCATGCCGACAAGAACTCGCCGCGCGCGAACGGCGAGGGCTGGCATTCCGACGTGTCCTGCGATCTCGAGCCGCCGATGGGCTCGATCCTCTACATCAAGCAGTGCCCGCCGCGCGGCGGCGACACGCTGTTCGCCAACATGTATGCGGCCTATGAGGCGCTGTCGGATCGCATGAAGGCCTATCTCGACGGACTCACCGCGCTGCACGATGGCGAGCCGATCTATCGCGGGCTCTATGCGAATTACGGCGTCGCCGATCGGCCGTCCTACCCGAATGCGGAGCACCCCGTCGTGCGCACGCACCCGGTCACGGGCAAGAAGGCGCTCTACGTCAACCGCGGTTTCGTCAGGCACATCAACGGCATCCCGCGCGACGAGAGCGACGCGGTGCTGGCCTATCTCTACCAGCACGCCGAGAACCCGCTGTTCCAGTGCCGCTTCCGCTGGACCGAGAACGCCATCGCCTTCTGGGACAACCGCTGCACCCAGCATCGCGCGATGTGGGACTACTGGCCGCATACACGCTCGGGCACGCGCGTGACGGTGAAGGGGGAACGGCCGGTGTGAGAATGTCGTGGCGCATCACCGCCGCCATCGTTGTTTCGCTGATCCCGCTCATGGTTTCGTCGGTGGACGACAGCGAAGCGGCCGCGGCACGCAAGGCCGCGCGGGTCAAGATCAAGCCATCCGCGCCGGAGACCTGCGATCCGCGCAAATTCAGGATCATCCTCGATGTCGGCCACACCTCCGAAGCGCAAGGGGCGACCAGCGCGCGCAACGACGTGGAATTCGGATTCAATCTGTATTTGACGCGGCTGATCGGAACGCGCCTGAAGTCGGCGGGCTTCGCCGCGACCCGCGTGCTGGTGACCGATGGCAAGGCGAAGGCGAGCCTGCTCAAGCGTGTTGCCACGGCCAACGCCGACCACGCCGACCTTGTCCTGTCGATCCACCATGATTCCGTCCCGGACAAGTTGCTCGAGGAATGGGAGTTCGACGGCTCGAGGAGCTGGTTCAGCGACCGCTTCAGCGGCCATTCGCTGTTCGTATCGGAGCGCAATCCGCACTTCACCGACAGCCTCTCTTTTGCCCGGCTGCTGGGCAAGGAGCTGAAAGCCGGCGGGCTGCACTATGCGAGCCAATACACGTTGCCGCTGATGGGCCGCTATCGGCATCCCCTGCTCGACAAGGATGTCGGCGTCTACCGCTACGACGCCCTCGTCGTGCTCTCGCAGACCCGAAGCGCGGCAGTCCTGCTCGAAGCCGGTTCCATCATCAACCGCGACGAGGAAATGGCGATGAACTCGCCGGAACGGCGGGAGCTGATCGCGACGGCCGTGGTGACGGCGATGCGGACCTATTGCGGGAAGCGGTAGGCTGCCGTCAGGCTACAGCGGCGTGCCCTGATACTCCCGGTTCGCCAGGCTCGCCTCTTCCAGGTCCAGATCGCGTTCGATCCTCCGCCGCGTCTCGTCGGTGATCTGGCCGTCGCGCAGGAGGTCGTGGATGAACTTGCGCTCGGCCTCGATCAGTTCGCGGGTCAGCGCGGTGCCGGCTGCGGAGACGTCGTGGTGGGCGGGATCGAGCGAGTCAGGCAGCTGGTTGACGCGGATCTCATGACGGGCGCGCAGCAGCCGCATCACCTCGTCCGACACCTCCTTCTGCTCGGTCAGCGCATCCAGCGATTTCAGCGCGGCGTCGAGCGCCTGGCGCCGTGCCGCGATCTCGGCCTCGTGCTCGGCGACATGCTCGTTGCGGCCGGCTTCCGCGATGCCGAGCGCGCGCACCACCGGCGGCAGCGTCAGGCCGACGCCGATCAGCGTGATGAAGATGACGCCGAAGGCGACGAACAGGATCAGATCGCGATAGGGGAAAGCATCGCCGTCGGGCAGCGTGAACGGCAGCGCCAGCGCGGCGGCGAGCGACACCGCGCCGCGCACGCCGGTGAAGGCGAGCGCGAACGGCCATTGCCAGGGCGGCGAGGGATCGCGCGCGCGCAGGGACTTCGAGAGCATCCGCGGCAGGTAAGTCGCGGGATAGAGCCAGGCGAAGCGCGCCAGAACGACGATGACCATGACCAATGCGGTCGCGAGCATGATGTCGTCGAGCGGAAACGCTTTTGACTTTTCGTAGAGCGCCCGCATCTGGAAGCCGGTGAGCAGGAACAGCAGGCCCTCGATCAGGTAGATGATCAGGTCCCAGAAGAAGATGCCCTGCAGCCGCGTCGACGCCGAGATCAGCAGCGGCCCGTTCCAGCTGACATAGAGGCCGCAGGCGACGGTGGCGATCACGCCGGAGCCGCCGACGTGTTCGGGCAGCCAGTAGGACACGTAAGGCGTGATCAGCGACAGCGTCAGTTCGACCCGTGGCTCGCACGACCATCTGCGGAAACGCAGCGAGAGCCAGCCGACGCCGATGCCGAAGGCGATCTCGCCGGCGACGATCAGGGCAAATTCGCCTGTTGCCAGCGGCAGCGAGAAATGCCCGACCACGATCGCGGCGAGCGCGAAGCGGTACAGGATCAGCGCGGTGGCATCGTTGGCGAGCCCTTCGCCTTCGAGGATGACCAGCAGCCGGCGCGGCATGTTGAGCCGTCGCGCGATCGCGAGCGGCGCCACCACGTCGGGCGGCGCGACGATCGCGCCCAGCAGGAAGCCGATGCTCCAGGGCAGGCCGATCACGTAGTGCGTCGCCATCGCCACCATCGCGGCGGTAAAGATCACCGCGCCGACCGCGAGCAGCACGATCGGACGCAGATTGTTCCTGAACTCGCGCCAGCTCATCGCCACGCTCGCCGAGTAGATCAGCGGCGGGAGCACCATCAGCAGCACCAGCTCCGGCGGCAGTTCCACCGGCGGCATCCCGGGCACGAAAGCGAGGCCGACGCCGGAGAGCATCAGCAGGATCGCGGGCGCCAGGTTGAAGCGGCGTGCAACCAGCGCGGTGCCTGCCAGCACGGCGAGCAGGATGAGAAAGGTCTGGAATTTCGCTGCGATCATGACCTGTCTTGGCCGGAAGCGGCCGGGAGGTCAATGCAGGGCGGCCTACACCAGCTTTTCCGCCACCATGCGCCCGATCCGCGCGAACACCGCCTCGAGCTGAGCCGGATTCGGCGCGCCGCCCTGGGTATAGGCGGCGATCAGGATCGGTGCATCGGGCTTGGGCCAGGTGACGGCGATATCGCCTGATGCGTCCTTGCCGTTGCTGCCGGTCTTGTCGCCGATCTTCCAGGCTGCCGGCAGGCCGCCGCGCAGCCGGTTCGCGCCGGTCTTGCAGCCGACCATCCATTCGGTGAGTTGGATCCGGGAAGCCGGTGACAGCGCTTCGCCCGTCACCAGCCGCTTCAGATTGCTGGCCATTGCGGCCGGCGTGGTCGTGTCATGGGGATCGCCGGGCGGCGAGCGGTTGAGCTCGGGCTCGTTGTGGTCGAGCCGCGAGGTGGTGTCGCCGGTCGATCGCCAGAACGCCGTGAGCGCGGCGGGTCCGCCGATCCGCGCCAGCAGCAGGTTGGCGCAGGTGTTGTCGCTGAGCTCGACGATCGCCTTGCACATGTCGGCGACCGACATCGCGCCGGCCGTCAGGTTCTGCTTCGCAACCGGCGCGTACTCGAGCAGGTCGGCCTTGCCGAAAGAGATCATCGCGGCCAGCTTCTCCTCGCCGCGGTCGACCCGCGCCAGCACGCAGGCCGCGAGCGAAGCCTTGAACGTCGAGCACATCACGAAGCGCTCGTCCGCGCGCCATGCGAGTTTTGCGCCGGTGGCGAGATTCTCCGCATAGACCCCGATCCGTCCGCCGCTCTCGCGCTCATAGGATTCAAGCTCGGGCGGCGCCTCCGCGGCGAGCGCGGGAGAAGCGGCCATCCAGCAGAGCGAGGCGAGCACGGAACGGCGATCGAGCATGGGGGGCCTTCTGGGAGACGGAGAAGTGGAAAGAGATGCAATCGACGGGCTATCCGCGTCGTCATCGCGCGCGAAGCGAAGCAATCCAGGGTCTCTCCGCGGAGAGACTCTGGATTGCTTCGTCGCAAGAGCTCCTCGCAATGACGTGTGGCGAGAGTTGGGCTTGCAATGACGGAGAATGAGGGATGAGCGCGGCAGGTGGATGGCCGGCGAAAGCCCTCACTCCTTCAGATCGTACCGATACGATTTCGACACGATCTGCCAGCCGTCGGCGAGCTTCATCGCCACCAGATAGTCCGTGAAAAACCGCGGCGGCAGCTGGCATTTGACCTTGATGAAGGCGGTCTTGTCGTCCGAACGGTCGATCGTGACGATGAAATCCTCGCGCGGCTTGCCTTCGGCCTTGGCGGAGGGGCGCTTGCGGACCCAGGCGAGCCAGTCAGGCACGGTCAGGATCTTCAGCTCGCCCTTTTCCACCCAGCGCAGATCGGCGGACGGATGGAAGACGTCGCCGAGCTTGTCGGCGTCGCCCTCGTAAAGCGCGTCAAAATAGGATTGCACGACGGCTTCGATGCTCGACCGATTTGGGCTCATGGATCATCCCTTTGAATGATGGCTTGGCGAGAATTTAGTCGGACGCGTCGGATTGCGCTATCTCTGTCTTCCGCGATTTGCGCGAGGGCACCATCATGACGGGTTCACGACATCAGAATGCTCGTATCCTTGCCGGCGAATGCACCTGCCGCGCGGTCCGCTACGAGGTGGCGGACGCGTTCTCCTACGCGCTGAACTGTCACTGCTCGAACTGCCGCCGGACCACGGGTTCCGCCTTCAAGCCGTTCGTCGGCATCGAATACAGCCGGCTCCGCCTCGTCGGGGGCGAGGACATCAGGATCATCTACGGCGACGACACCACCCATGACGCGCACTGCGGCCGCTGCGGCTCGCTGCTTTATTCCCGCGTCCGCGAAGGCCAATGGGCCCATGTCGCCATGGGAACCCTGGTCGATGCCCCCACCATCCGCCCGACCGCCCATATCTTCGTCGGCTCCAAGGCGCCGTGGCACGAGATCACGGACAATCTGCCGCAGTATCGGGGCCACATCGAAGATGCGTAGCGGAAACCGGCCCGCGGGCATTTGGTGGCGAACCGCCAAGGCTCTGGCGCGACTAACAAAAAGGGTTCCTCGGCATGTCGCCGGCGCGGTGTGCGTGACCTCCATCACAAGCGCAGGCAATGGATCTTGCTAAGGCTGGCCCCGAGGGTGTGAACTACCCCGAATATTTGGACGTCGTGTCATGCGAAATATTTTCAGACTTTGCCTGCTTCTGCTCGCTGTCGCGCTGATGTGGGGTGCCGAGCCCGCCTTCGCCGGAAAACGCGTTGCGCTGGTTTTGGCCAACTCGGCCTATCAGCACGCGCCCTCGCTTCCCAATCCCGTCAACGACGGTGCGGTGATGGCGAAGACGCTGAAGGATGCCGGCTTCGATGTCGTCGATTCCCGCCACGATCTGACCGCGCTCGAAACGCGGCGCGTGCTGCGCGACTTCGCCGATGCGACCCGCGATGCCGACATCGCCGTGGTCTACTATGCCGGCCACGGCATCGAGGTCGAAGGCTCCAACTATCTGATCCCGGTCGACGCCAAGCTCGAGCGCGACACCGACGTCTATGACGAGGCGCTTTCGCTCGATCGCGTTCTGGTCGCCGTCGAGCCGGCGAAGCAGCTTCGCCTGGTGATCCTCGACGCCTGCCGCGACAATCCGTTTGGCCGGACCATGAAGCGCACGCTCGCTTCGCGCGGCATCGGCCGTGGTCTGGCCCAGGTCGAGCCGACCAGCACCAACACGCTGATTGCCTATTCGGCCAAGGCCGGGTTCACCGCGCAGGATGGCGACGGCGCCAACAGTCCCTTCACGATCGCGCTGTCGAAGCATCTGACGACGCCTGGCCTCGACGTCCGCCGCGCTTTCGGCTTCGTGCGCGACGACGTGCTGAAATCGACCGGCAACAAGCAGGAGCCGTTCGTCTACGGTTCGCTCGGCGGTGAAGACGTGCCGCTGGTGCCGGTCAAGGCCGCGCCGGCGGCCGCGGCGGCATCTGCGCCTGCGGTCAATCCGCAAGCCGACATGCGCCGCGACTACGAGCTCGCGCTCCAGGTCGGCAACAGGCCGGCGTGGGAGGCCTTCCTGGCCCAGCACCCGGACGGTTTCTACGCGAGCCTTGCCAAGCTCCAGCTCGACAAGATCCAGGCCGAGCAGGTTCATGCCGCAGCGATCGAGAAGGCAAAGCAGGCGGAAGCCGAGCGCGACCGTCTCGCTGCGCTTGGTGCGCAGAAGGACGCGCAGGCCAAGGCTGCGGCCGACGCGAAGGCGGCGGAGCAGGCCCAGTTGGCCGCGCAGAAGGCCAAGGAGCAGGCGCAGCAGCAGGCCGCCGCTGCCGAGCAGCAGCGCGTCAATCTCGCTGCCGCCGCGCCGACCGCCGCGCCGGCCGGCACGGCGAGTCCCGCCGGAACCAATGTCGCCGCGCTGACGCCGGCCACCACGCCGGCCGATCTCAGCCGCTCGGTGCAGACCGAGCTCGGCCGCGTCGGCTGCTTCTCAGGCCAGGCTGACGGCAACTGGAACACGTCCTCGCAGCGGTCGCTGTCGCAGTTCAACCGCTATGCCGGCACCAAGCTCGACGTGAAGGTGGCGAGCACGGACGCGCTCGACACGGTAAAGGCCAGGCAGTCGCGCGTCTGCCCGCTGGTCTGCGATCACGGCTTCAAGGCCGACGGCGACACCTGCACCAAGATCGTCTGCGGCGACGGTTTCGTGCTGAACGACGACAATGAATGCGAGAAGCAGCGTGCCGGCAAGCCGGCCAGGCCTGCAGGCGCCAAGCCCGCAACCGCCAGGCGCGACGACGGCGATGACCGTCCCGCACGGCAGCGTCGTCAGTCCGGCGGTGCGGCGGCGGGAGCTGCGGGCGGCGCTGCTGTTGCCGCCGGCGCCGGTCGCGCTACGGGCGGAAGTGGTCAGATCTTTTGTAACGATCTGCTCTGCCGTCCCGTCAAGCGCGGTTGCCATCTCGAGTATCACGGCGGCGGCGGCCCTCACGTCGATGCCAATGTCGAGGTCTGCAACTGAGGTGTCGCAAGAGAGCTGTGACGGCTACGCCGAGATCGCGCTCGCCGCGATGTTCACCGTCAGCGCCAGCAGCGCCGTATTGTAGATGAACGAGACGATGCCGTGCGCCGTGGCGGTGCGGCGGATGGTCTTGTCGGTGATGCCGACGTCGGAGACCTGCGCGGTCATGCCGATCACGAACGAGAAATAGACGAAGTCCCAATAATCGGCGTGGTCTTCCTTGTCGCCGCTCGGGAACTGCAATCCGCCGGGCGGATGGCGGTAATAGTCATGAGCGTAGTGCAGCGCGAAGGTCGTGTGCACGGCGGCCCAGGACAGCGCGATGGTGGTGATGGCGATGGTGAGCTCCGCGGCGCCACGGTGCGGCGTGCCGAGCTCGGAGACGATCGCCGCGATGCTGGCGAACGCGCCGACCGCCGTCACCAGCAGGATCACGAAGCGGCCGTCGTCCTGCATCGCAGCCGCACGGCGGATGTGCTGATGGTCGTTGCACAGCATCATCGTATAGACCAGCACGAGATAGACCGCGATCAGCGCATCCCAGCCGAACAACAGCCGCGTCACCAGCCGGTACGAGCCGGGGACGAGCAGGCAGACGAGGACGCCGACGGCGAGCGAGATGAAGGTCCGCGGCCGCGCGTAGATCAGCCGCATCGGTCGCGACATCTGGCGGAAGCGGGCGAGGACGGGGTCTTCCTTGTCAGTGGCCATGGTGGCGATGGCTCTCTGCTCCCTCTCCCCGCAAGCGGGGAGAGGTGAAGATCGTGAATACGTCAGCTCTTGCGCTCGGCGACGAAACGGGCTGCGGCTTGCAGCACGGCGGCGCGATCGCCGAAGATCGACACCGCGCTGTCGGCGCGCGCCAGCAGGTCGCGGACGCGCTGCTTGGCGCCGTCGATGCCGAGCTGGGTGACGAAGGTGGTTTTGCCGAGCGCGGCATCGGCGCCGGCCGGCTTGCCGAGCGCGGCCGCATCGCCTTCGACGTCGAGCAGATCGTCGGCGATCTGGAAGGCTTCGCCGAGCGCGCGGCCGTAATCGTCGAGCGCCTGGTATTCTTTCTGCGAGGCCTGGCCGAGGATCGCGCCGGCGATGCAGCCGTAGCGTAGCAGCGCGCCGGTCTTCATCTGCTGAATGCGGGCGACGTCGATCGGCTCGTTGCCGCCGAAGCGGCCTTCGCCGGCGAGGTCGAGGATCTGGCCGCCGACCATGCCGCCGATGCCGGCGCAGCGCGCCAGCGCCCGCGTCAGAAGCAGCCGCACATTGGCGTCGCGATGAATCTCGTCGCGGGTGACGATGTCGAAGGCGAGCGTCAACAGGCCGTCGCCGGCGAGGATCGCCGTGGCGTCGTCGGTCTGCTTGTGCAGGGTGGGACGGCCGCGGCGCAGGTCCGAATTGTCCATCGCCGGCAGGTCGTCATGGATCAGCGAATAGCAATGAATGCATTCGAGCGCGGCGCCGACCAGCAGCGCGGCTTCGCGGGGAACGCCGAACACGGCGGCGCTCTCGACCACCAGGAACGGCCGCAGGCGCTTGCCGCCATTCAGGCTCGAATAGCGCATTGCGTCCATCAGTCGCTTGGGGCGGGCGATCTCATCGTGCAGGATGTCGTCCGACAGCAGGCGCCCGAGCAGGGTTTCGGTGTCATCAGCGGTCTTGTCCAGACGCTTGGCGAAATCGGACGGTGACGTGCCGGTCATCAAGAAAGGCTCCAGAACCAAAATTCGGCCGGACAATCCTTTATGCGCCCGCCCCAGTCAATCGTTTGGAAGGCCTAAAAAGTGCTGGAAAAGGCCCGAATTATCACAGACTTAATGGCGGGATCCGCGGCTGCGTTCATTTCGCGCCGGAAAGGTTGATTTGCGCATCGTTAAAATCCTGCTGGTCGCGCTCGTGGTCGTTGCTCTCACGCCCTATGTGATCGCGCCGTTCTATCGCACCGGCCATCCGGTTTCGACGCTGATGGCCTGGCGCTCGCTGACGGGCGCGCCGATGCATCGGGAATGGATCGATCTGGCCGAGATGTCGCCGCATCTGCCGCGTTCGGTGGTGGCGGCCGAGGACGCCCATTTCTGCAAGCATCACGGCATCGACTGGGGCGCACTGCGCGAGGCCATCGACGACGCAACGGAGGACGGCACGCCGTTCCGGGGGGCCTCCACCATCACCCAGCAGGTGGCAAAAAACCTGTTCCTCTGGCAGGGGCGCGATTTCATCCGCAAGGCGATGGAATTTCCGCTGGCGCTATGGGTCGACCTCGTCCTGCCGAAGCGCCGGATTCTGGAAATCTACCTCAACATCGCCGAACTCGGCCCGCAGGGGCAGTTTGGGGCGGAGACGGGCAGCGCCTATGCCTTCGGCAAGTCGGCGGCCGATCTCTCCCCCCGGGAGGCGGCGCTTCTGGCCTCGATCCTGCCGAATCCGGTCAAACGCAGCGCCAGGACCCCGGGGCCGGGCGTCCGGCGGCTGGCCGGGACCTATGTGGCGAGGGGGCAGGCGTCCTCGCTTTTGACCTGCTGGCGGGAAAATCGCTGATTTCGAGCGATTTTCGGGCGTATTTTCCGGTCGAAGAGCCTAGCTTTACGGCCAGCCTTCCTCTATAAGCCCGGCCTTGATCGGCATTCAGCTCGCCCCGTATTGCGGGTGCTGAGCCGTCCTCCGCGGACGATGCCCGGATGAACACCAATCCCTAGAGGATACTGAAATGGCCGTTCCGAGAAGAAAAACCTCGCCGTCGCGCCGTGGCATGCGCCGCTCGGCAGACGCCATCAAGAAGCCGACCTATGTGGAAGACAAGGACTCCGGCGAGCTCCGTCGTCCGCACCATCTCGACCTCAAGACCGGCATGTACAAGGGCCGTCAGGTCCTGAAGAAGAAAGAGTCCTAAAGACTCTTCTCGGGCAGAGTTATCCTCAATCAGGATGGCGTGACCTGCCTGATTTCGGCCAATCCATGAGATATGACAGTGACGGCGGCGGAGCGAATGCTTCGCCGCTGCATTGTTCTGTCCGGATATCTTGATCGAGAAGGCATTTCGCCGATGGTTGGTTTCCCGCTGCTCCTGATTCCGCTCGCGGTCTACAACATCATCGCCTTCCTGATGCCCAGCGTGTCCTTCTCGGACGTGCTGTTCAAGGTGCCGATGATCACGGGCGAGACCTGGCCGGTCACGCTCGCCGATCTGCTGCTGGCGCTCGGCGTGCTGCTGCTGCTGCTCGAAGTGGTGAAGGGCGCACGGCCCGGCGCGAAATTCCTGATGGATCATCTGCTGTCGCTGATCATCTTCGGCGCGGCCGCCGCCGAATTCGTGATGTGGCCCAAATTCGGCAACTCCACCTACTTCCTGCTGGTACTGCTGGCGATGGCCGATTTCCTCGGCGGCATTGCGCAGCGCGCGCGTCGCCGCATCACTTATGTCACCGCAGAGACCGTGCCGGTGCCACGCAAGGCGAAGCGGCAGGCCGAGGCGCCGCCACCGGCGTCGACGTTCGAGCCGAAGGTGCCCGAACCGCAGCCCGAGCCGCCCGCTCCCTCGGCGCAATCGGTTGCCGAATCCGTTTTGATGGATCATCCCGCGCCGAAGCCGGCGATCGCGCCGTCGCCGGAAATTCCCTCGCCGCATTTGCAGCCGGGCAACGGCACGCCGTCCTCCCCCGAAGAGTCGCGCTGAGATTTCTCAAGCCACCTGACGCGTGCGCGCGCTGACGCTTCCCAGCGGGCGCTTGCTGCCATAGGCCATGCGTGCGTCCTCGGACGAGCCGCGGCGCAGCCGGCTTGCCTGGGGCAGGTGTTCGGCATTGGCGATCAGCTGGGTGACGAAGCTGGGGTCGGGACGCGTCAAGGGCACCTTGCGAAGGAACTGCAAAACCGGGGTCAACGGGACCAGCGCGGTGCTCGCTTCCCGCGTTGTTTCTTCGATCTGGTCCGCATTCACCATCGCAACACCGCTGATCCGGTTGAACTGGCGCGTTTTGGGACGCTGGCGCCGGTGCATGTGATGGTCTCGCAAGGCCTATGCCGGCCGAGCCTATTCCGTTCCACGGGGTTCCGGAACGTGGTTTCCAAATTGTTTATGAACTTTGCCTAGGGTCGAAGGCGAATCTGGCCGTATCCTGTGCCGGCTCAGGACTCCCCCGCTGTCCCGAAACGAGGCGCTTTTGACCCCTGCATTGCCGCAAGCCTCCGAAATCCTCGCCGCCCTCGGCGAGGCCCTGTTCGCCTGGGATCTTGCCAGCGACGCCATCGTGTGGGGCGAGCAGGCCGGCGCCATCTTCCCCGGGATCCCTGCCGAGCGGCTCGCGACCGGCGCCGAGTTCGCCAAGCTGATCGAGCCCGCGCAAACGCTCCGGAGCGCCGCGCTCGCGCAGACATCAGCCGTGCACGGCGCCGACGGCACGCCCTACCGGGTCGAATATGGCGTGCGCATGAGCGCCTCCGATCCCGTGGTCTGGATCGAGGAGACCGGCCGCTGGTTCGCCGGCCCCGACGGCCGCCCGACGCGCGCGATCGGCTCCATCCGCATCAACAACGAACGGCACGCCCGCGACGAGGAACTGGGCAGGCTCGCCCGGCTCGATCCCTTGACCGGCGAGCTCAACCGCTCCCATCTGATTGCGGCGCTGGCCGAAGCGATCGAGGAGACGAGCCGCTTCCGCTCGACCGCGGCCTTCATGCTGGTCGGCATCGATCATCTCGCCCGCGTCAACGACGCCTTCGGCTTCGACGTGGCCGACGCCGTGATCCTCGACGTCGCCAAGCGGATTCGCGCGCGCCTGCGCGGCGGCGACGTGCTTGGTCGCTTCTCCGGCAACAAGTTCGGCCTGATCCTGAAGAACTGCACCGTCGACGACATGAACGTCGCCGCCGAGCGCTTCCTCGCCGGCATCCGCGACGAGGTGGTGCCGACCAGATCCGGCCCGGTCTCGGTCACCGTCTCGATCGGCGCGGTCAGCCTGCCGCGCTATGCCCGCAATACCGACGAGGCGATCAACCGCGCCCACGAGACGCTGGATGCCGCCAAGCGCCGCCGCGCCGGCTCGTTCGCGGCGTGGCGTCCGGATGCCGCGCGCGACGCGCAGCGCCGCGTCAACATCCGCGTCACCGACGAGATCGTCACGGCGCTGAACGAGCGTCGCATCAAGCTCGCCTACGAGCCGGTGGTCTCGGCTGCGACCCGCGAGGGCGCGTTCCACGAATGCCTAGTGCGGATGGACCAGGGCGACGGCCAGGTGCTGCTTGCGCCCGACATCGTGCCGGTTGCCGAGCGGCTCGGCCTCATCCGCCTGGTCGATCATCGCGTGCTCGAACTGGTGGTTGCCGAACTCGCGGCCGCGCCGGACATCCGCCTCAGCCTCAACATCTCGCCTGATACGACGATGGACCCGGACTGGTGGGCCGGAATCGAATCGCTGATGCGGGCCCATCCCGGCGTCGCCGAGCGGCTGATCGTGGAGATCACCGAGACGGTCGCGATCCAGGACATCGACGACGTTCGCGCCTTCGTCAGCCGGCTCAAGAATTTCGGCAGCCGCATCGCCATCGACGATTTCGGCGCCGGCTACACCTCGTTCCGCAATTTGCGCAAGCTCGGCGTGGACATCGTCAAAATCGACGGCGCCTTCGTGCAGAACATCAACCGTTCCGCCGACGACCGCGCCTTCGTGCAGACCCTGATCGACCTCGCCCGTCGCCTCGACATCAAGACCGTTGCCGAATGGGTGCAGGACGAGGAGGCCGCCGACATGCTGCGCGACTGGGGCTGCGATTACATCCAGGGCCGCCTGATCGGCCTCGCCTCAGCCGACCGGCCGTGGCGTCCGTTGCCGGACAGCGCTCTGCCTGCGGCCGGGTAGGGCTTCGTGGTCATCCCCCTGGGTGGGGCAGCCGAGCTTCACCTGGTCCTTGAATTTCTCCTTTGAAATCAATCCCCCTTCTACTGTGCATGGGGTTGTTTTCGCGGAAGCTCACGCCGATGGAAGAAACTCACGCCACGCGGCGGATCGCGTTCAGCGTCTTGATGGTCAGCCCGACCTCGGACGCCGGACAGGGCTTGCCGAAATAATAGCCCTGCACCGCGGTGCAGCCGCATTCGCGGACGAAGTCGAGCTGCTCCACCGTCTCGACACCTTCCGCCGTGGTCTCGACGCCGAGCACGGAGCCGAGGCTCGCGATGGTGCGAACGATGGCGACGCTCTCCGGGCTTTCGCCGAGCGTGCCGACGAAGGAGCGGTCGATCTTGATCCGATCGAACGGAAACTTGCGCAAGTAGCTCAGCGAGGAATAGCCGACGCCGAAATCATCCAGGCTGACGCGCACGCCGAGGGCGCGGAGCTGGTGCAGGATCCCGATGGTGGCTTCGCTGTCGTCGAGCAGCGCAGTCTCGGTGACCTCGAGTTCGAGCCGCTGCGGCGGCAGGCCGGCCTCCGCAAGCGCGCTCGTGACCATCGCCACCAGTCCGCGCGAGCGGAACTGCACCGGCGACAGGTTCACCGCGACCGTGACCTCGGGCCACGCGGCGGCCGTGGCGCAGGCCGTGCGCAGCACCCATTCGCCGATCGGAACGATCAGCCCGTTCTCTTCGGCGATCGGAATGAACTCGGCCGGCGAGACGAGACCGCGCGAGGGATGTTTCCAGCGCAGCAATGCCTCGAAGCCTGTCAGCTCGGTGGTGTCGAGCCGCACCTGCGGCTGGAACACCAGATGGAATTGGCTGGCCTCCAGCGCGCCGCGCAGATCGTGCTCGAGCGCGTGCCGGCTGCGCGCCTGTTCTTCCATCCCGGGTTCGAACAGCTGGAAGGCGCCGCGCCCCTTGGCCTTGGCCTGATACAGCGCAAGGTCGGCGCACTTCATCAGCTCGTCGGCATCGAGCCCGTGATCCGGCGCGATCGCGATGCCGACGGAGACGCCGACATGAATGGACTGGCTCTCCAGCGGCGGCGGGTGGCCGATGATCTCGACCAGCCGCCGTGCCAGCCGCTCCGCCGATTGCGGCTGCGGCCCGCGCTGGAGCACGGCGAACTCGTCGCCGCCGAGGCGGGCGACGGTGTCGTGCTCGCCGGCATTCTCCTTCAGCCGCGCCGCGACCCAGCGCAGCAGCCGGTCGCCGGCGGCGTGGCCCAGCCGGTCGTTGACGGTCTTGAAATTGTCGAGGTCGAAGCACAGCACGGCCATGGCGCCGCCGGCGATCGCGACCTGGTTCAATCCCTCGCCCATCTTCTCGCGGAACAGCGTGCGGTTGGGCAGATCCGTCAGGGAGTCGTGCCGCGCCATGTGCGCGACGCGCGCCTGGGCCTTGTGGCGCTCGGTGACGTCTTCGTAGGTGACGACCCAGCCGCCATGCTCCATCCGCTTGTGGTTGAGCTTGATGATGCGGCCGTCGCTCAAATGGCGGTGCAGCGTGTGCTCGCCCTCGCGCAGCCGCTCGACATAGTCGGCGTACAGCTTGGCGGCCGTCGTGTTCGGATGGATGCCGAGATCGCAGCTATGCTCCATGATCTCGCGCATCGAGACGCCGGGCTTCACGATCTCGGGCGAGAGGCCGTACATCTCGATGTAGCGGCGGTTGCAGACGATCACGCGCAGGCTCGCATCGAGCATGCACAGGCCCTGGCTCATGTTGTTCAGGGCGGCGTCGAAGCGACGATACTGCTCGCTCAGTTCCTCGACCGCGTGCTCGCGCTCGGTGATGTCCTCGTAAGTCGCGACGAAGCCGCCCTCGGGCAGCGCGCAATAGCGCACCGACACGATCGTGTCATTGGTCATGCGCCGCCGCATCGGCGAGGAATCGTTGCTCTCGATCCGGGCGCGGGCAGCTTCAAGGATCTGCTGCGGGCTGTATTCGGACGAGAACGCGCCGTTCGCAATCGACCGCTCGATCAGTTCGGAGAGATGGGTGCCGGGCTTGCTCTCTTCCGGCGATAGCCGGTAGATCTCACGGTAGGTCGAATTGCAGACGCGCAGGCGCATGTCGCCGTCGTAGAAGGCGAGCCCATGCGCCATGTTTTCGAGCGCGGCATCCAGCATGAGGTTTTGCTGTTTCAGAGTCTCCTCGTGCTGCAATCGTTCGGTGACGTCCTCGTGCACGGTGACCCAGCCGCCGTCGGGCATGAAGCGGGATACGGCCTGCACCTTGCGGCCGTCATGGCGCGTCACGAGAAGGGTCTTCGGGCTCCTGGTCCTGACGTCGTTGATCCGGGCGTCGCGGAACTCTTCTCCGCTCATGTCCGCTCTGTTGCCGCGCGACAGCCAGTGGTCGATGGCCGTGCTGTGCGCGACACCCGGCTTCACGACGTCTGGGTCGAGGTCGTAGAATTGCAGGAAGCGCTCGTTGCAGACGACGACGCGGGCGTCGGCGTCGTACATGATGAGGCCGTGCGACATGTGCGCGAGCGCATGCTGGCTGCGCTCGGTCTGGAGCTGCAGCTCGGTCTCGAGGCGGGCGAGGCGGCTGACGTCGTCGCAGATCGTCATCCAGCCGCCGGCGGGAAGCGGCTTCAGCTCGAGCGTGATGACAAGGCCGCTTGACAGCGTCTGCCGGGTCTGGAACGGCTTGCCGGCCGAAATCAATGCGATCCGCGAGGCGTAGAGGGTGTCGAGTTCATCGGCCGGAATATTTCCGCGCGCCATGCTGTGGGCAAGGACGTCGCGGTAACTCGTTCCGAGCCGCACGATGTCGGCCGACATGCCGAACAACTCGACATATCGGCGGTTGACCAGCACGATCCGGTTGCCGGAGTCGTAGACACAGACGCCCTGTTCCATGCCGTCGAGCGCAAGCTGGCTCAGCGACAGCAGGGCCTCTTGGCCTTGCTCGCTGTAAGCACCGAGCTCGTTGTCGCGGGTCGACGTCATGGGATCAGCGGATCTCGGTGGCAATAGGCTTAACGCAACGTAATTCAGCCACCGAGCGTAGCGAAGAGGCGGGAAAATTCCCTTAAGCGCTGTAGTTTACGGAGGGTGACTATCGATGCAGAGAGTGCAGGTCTGGCCCCGCGCCACAAATCTCGGTGTTGCAGGCGCGCGCGGCGCCTACGGTCCGTAGAGCACGAGTTCCGTATCCGTGAGATCGGCCAGTCGCGGGCGATGCGGGCCCTTGAAATATTTGCGGCCGCGGCGCTCGGTATAAATACCGACAAGGCCGGGGACGGGCTCGTTGGAATCGATGATCACCGCGATCTTGCCGAGCCGTAGCAGCAGCCGGCCGATCCGGCCGGCGCAGGCGGCGTATTCGGCGGCGCTGCGGCAGTAGATCAGCTGCATCACCGGCGGTGCGATGAACCCGCGGCGGATTCGCACCGGTTGCAGGATGAAGGGGAAGACGCCCTTCGGCGTGCGGCAGACGAGGCTGAGGCAGCTGTAGCGCGCATGCCGTGTCAGCAGCTCGGTCTCGGCGTCGGTGAGGCCTTCGATCTGTTTGGTATGTGGAGAGATGACTTCGATCTTGCTCCAGCGCGGTGCGCGCGACAGCGCGGGCACGGACAAGAAGATGCCGCGGCAATAGGCGCGAAAACCCTGCGTCTCGATGATCGGCCAGGTCCAGGGTGCCGGGCTGATGTTGAGATAGGTGACGTGCTTGTGCCGCTGCGCGATCTTGGTCAGCAGCGGCGCGTAGTTGCGGTAGGCCGGCTCGACATACCAGCTCGACAGATTGCACTGGATGGCGATCTCCTCGCCATTCTTGCGCGTCGTGTAGATCAGCAGCAGCACGCCGACCGGTTCGCCGTCATTGTCGAGCATGTAGCCGAAGCGCGGATAGCCGTCCGGCACCGGCCGGAAGGCCTGCCGGCGCAGGCCCTGGATCCAGTAGTTGCGCGAGCGGCCGGCGAAGCCGCGCGTCAGCAAGTCAGCGATGCCGTCGACATCGGACTCGGTGATCTCGCGACATCGGACCTTGGTGTGGATCACGCTCGTCTTGCCCGTAGAAATGGTCGGCCTCTCGACTTAGCGCCAGCCTTCGCCGTGGGCGTCGGCCGCGAGTTGCGGCTGCATGCCCATGATCTCGCGCACCTTGGCGGGCCAGGCGGAGAGATCGGTGCCGTGAGTGTGGAACATCGCGACGGCCAGACGATCCATGCCGAAGGCGACGCAACCGGTGTGGGCGGGCTCGCCATTGGCGTCCTGGATGCCCCAGGTCGTGCCGAAATGCTCGCGGTGATAGTTGAAGCTCATGCAGGCGGTCGGCTGCTCTTCCGAGCGCAGCGGGATCAGGAGCTCGAACTTGAGCTGCTGCTGCTTCTGGCTCACCGCCTTCATCTGGCCGACGCGGCCGAAGAACGGGTCGCTGGCATAGTCGACGCGGAAGGTCAGGCCGAGATCGGTCGCGATCTTCTGCGCGCGCACCATCCAGCGCTCGCGGAAATCCGCGACGTCATCCGGCGTGCCGATGCAGACATATTCGCGCATCCGGAACGATTGCAGCCGGTCGAGATGCTTCGACGGCTCGCGGCGGAAGCAGTCGGCCGCGACGTCGAAACGCAGGCCGCCCTTCGGCAACTGGCCGCGGCTCGCCGCGATCGGATAGACGGGATAGCAGGCCGCGGGCGACAGCACGAGGTCGGCAGGCGAGAGCGAGGTTGTCCAGTCGCCGCCGGCATCGAAGCGGCTCACCGCGGCATTGATCTCGCGTTCGGTGCCGTGCAGGCCGCAGACGCAGCCGAGCAGGTTGGGAAAGCTCTTGAGGTAGCCGGATTTTTCCAGTTGGGCACGGCTCATCACGGGCGGAAAGCGCAGCGCCTCGGTGCCGGCTTCGCGATGATTGGTGATCAACGCGGCGAGCTTCTCGACGATGCCCTCGTAGAGCGCGGTACGGGCGTAGACGCCGTCCGAGCCCATGCGATGGAACAGCTTGTCGGCGAGATGATCGAGCGGGTCGACGATCTGGGGCGCGGTGTCGGGCGAATCGGGGAGGACGGCAATGTTCATGGGATGGTGTCCTGCTATCTCAAATTTGTTCTTGTTGGTTTAGTCACGAAGGCTCGTCGGGATGCCGCTCATCAGCGTCGAGGTGGCGGCGTTGGCCAGGATGCGGTCGTTGTTGATCATGATCGGCGACGACAGCACGTCACGCAGATGGCGGCCCATGGTGAACTCGCCGTCGTTGCGATAACCGGCGAGGCCCGCGGTGCGCATCGCATGCATCACGGTCTCGACCGCAAGCTCGGAGGCCTGCACCTTGAGAAGGGTGATCGACGACTGGAAGTCGAGCGAGCCGAGCGCGCGCTCGTCATGCTCGGCATGGGCGAACGCGTCGAGATTGGCCGATATCAGCGCGCGCAGCTTTGCCAGAGACATCTTCGCGGCCGTGAAATGCGCGGCCGCTGGCGGCATCTGGCCACCGGAGCCGCGGGCCGCCTTGCGGACGAAAGCCTGGGCGCGCGTGACGGAGGCGGCGGCAATGCCGGCCCAGGCCGACGACCAGCACAGATGTGCAAACGGCGTCATGGTCTGCGCGTGGATCTTGTCATAGGCCTCCGGGAACACACGGTCGGCGGGGCAATCGACCTTGAGCTCGAAACCGGTCGAGCAGGTGCCGCGCATGCCGAGCGTTTCCCAGCCTTGCGTCTGCTTCAGCGAGTAATCGTCCTTCGCGAGGGCCAGCAGCACCTGATCCGAAGCCGCAGCCTCGGTGGCGCGGCGGGCGATGGTGACGAGGCCGTCGGCCTGGGCCCCGTAGGAGATCACGGTGGCGTCGCGGACCAGAGAAACGGTGTCGCCGGCGTGGTCGACTGCGGCCGCGCTGGCTCGGATGTTGCCGCCATTCTGGCCTTCGGTGGTGGAGGAAGCGAGCAGCCACTGGTCGCGAGCGACCCGGCGCATCATGGTTTCCATCCAGGGGATGCCGTGACCGTGTCTGACGACGCAGGCGACCTTGGTCTGGTGCATCGCATAGATCATCGCGGTCGAGGCGCAGGCGCGCCCGAGCGTGTAGCAGATGTCGGTGACGTCGTAGATCGAGGCACCGAAGCCGCCGAACTCGACCGGGATCATGACGCCGAGCAGCTTTTGCTCGCGTGCGGTGTCGAATGCCTTGTGCGGAAAGCGGGCGTCGCGATCGACGGCGTCGGCGTCGGCCGCAGCCACGCTGGCGGTGCGCGCCGCGCGCTCGATCAAGGAGGGGCCGTGCTCGAGAAGGCTCGGCTGAGTTTCGTCGAAAGTCTGGACTGCTTCACGCACGTTCATACTCGTCCGCCTCCGCTTCGTCGTTCGGGATCGCCGGCATCATTCGCGATGTCGCATCGGCGATCCTCCGACCATCTTTGCTTGTGAGAGGAGGCTACGGATTTAATTCAAATTCGTCGATGAAATTGAGGGTAAACGAACTGCAATTCCGAACGAACAGTTAAGACCCGGTTGTTTGCATGGCCCGAATTTCCGTGATGGCGTTAGGGTTCTGGAAGAAGCTCAAATTCCAGACAATCTGAGTCATCGTTTACTAAGAAACGCGAAGTAATGGTGACACCCATTGTGAGATCAGTCCGTCGCGCCCATCGTACCGGGCGACAGGTTCGATCTATTTTGGACATATGGGAATTTAACCATGCAGGCCTTCGGCACCGACGTGCGTAACCGCATCATCAAGCTGGTGAAGGGCATCCTCGCGCAGAACTCGCTCGCCGCCGATATCACGCTGTCCACGAAGCTCGTCGATGTCGGCCTGACCTCGATGGACATGGTCAATCTGATGCTGGGCGTCGAAGCCGAGTTTGACTTCACGATTCCGCAAGCCGAGATCACGCCCGAGAATTTCCAGTCCATCGAGACGCTGGAACGCATGGTCGCGACCCAGCTGCAACCGGCGACTGCGGCCTAATCCGGCCGCCGCTTCCCGGCAGGACCCTCGCCACCCCGTTTCAAAACCGCCGCAAAACTGGCATAGCTTAACCATGTCGCAGGTGGCGGACAGGGGTGAGCAGGCATGACACAGGCGGTACTGGGCATCATCGGCGGCTCCGGCATCTACGATCTGCCGGGTCTCGAGGGCGCGCGCGAAGAAGTGATCAAGAGCCCCTGGGGTGAGCCGTCAGCACCGGTGCGGCGCGGGACAATTGCTGGTCTGCCAATCGTGTTCCTGCCGCGGCATGACAAGGGCCACCGTCTGTCGCCCTCCGATATCAACTACCGCGCCAATATCGACGCGCTGAAGCGTGCCGGCGTCACGGATCTGATTTCGCTTTCGGCCTGCGGTTCTTTCAGGGAGGAGATGCCGCCCGGTACCTTCGTCCTCGTCGACCAGTTCGTCGACCGCACCCACAAGCGCGAGAGCTCGTTCTTCGGCAAGGGCTGCGTTGCGCATGTCTCGATGGCGCACCCGGTCTCGCCGCGGCTGCGCATCCATCTGGCTGCGGCGGCCGAAGCCGAGGGTATCGCGATCGCACGGGGCGGCACCTATGTCTGCATGGAGGGGCCGCAATTCTCCACCTACGCGGAGAGCATGACCTACAAAACGCTGGGCTATTCAGTCATCGGTATGACCAACATGCCCGAGGCAAAGCTCGCCCGAGAGGCAGAGATTTGCTACGCGACCGTCGCGATGGTGACGGATTTCGACTGCTGGCATCCCGATCACGACGCAGTCACCGTGCAGGACATCATCCGCGTACTGACGTCAAACGCCGACAAGGCCAAGGCGCTGGTGGCGCGGCTGGCCAAGGATTTCCCGCGTGAGCACGAGCCGTGCCCGATCGGCTCGGATCGCGCGCTCGACACCGCGCTGATCACCGCGCCCGAAGCGCGCGATCCCGAGCTTTTGAAGAAGCTCGACGCAGTGGCCGGGCGCATCCTGCGCGGTTGAGACGAAAGGCATGATCGATGAAGGTCGATGGCAAACATTTCCGCAGCATCTGGCGCGAGCGTGACGGCTGGTCGGTCGGCGCGATCGATCAGCGCCGGTTACCGCACGAGTTTGTCATTGCGAAGCTGACCTCGTGCGAGGACGCGGCGATGGCGATCCGCGACATGCTGGTGCGCGGCGCGCCGCTGATCGGCGCGACGGCGGCTTATGGCATGGCGCTCGCGATGCGCGAGGACGCCTCAGACGCCGGTCTGAAGCGCGCCTACGATACGCTCGTCGTGGCGCGACCGACCGCGATCAATCTGAAATGGGCGCTCAACGAGATGCGCGCGACGCTCGCGCCGATCGATCCGGTCGAACGGGCGGAAGCCGCTTACGCCCGCGCCGATGAGATCGTCGAGCAGGATGTCGAGATCAATCGCGGCATTGCCGCCAATGGTCTAGCCTTGATCGAAGCGATCGTGGCCAGGAAGAAACCGGGCGAGACGATCAACGTGCTGACCCATTGCAACGCCGGCTGGCTCGCCACTGTCGATTGGGGCACCGCGACCGCGCCGATCTATCTCGCCCACGAGCGCGGCATCAAGATCCATGTCTGGGTCGACGAGACGCGCCCGCGAAACCAGGGTGCCTCGCTCACCGCCTGGGAACTCGGGCATCACGGCGTGCCGCACACCGTGATCCCCGACAATACCGGCGGGCATCTGATGCAGCACGGCATGGTCGATCTCGCCATCGTCGGAACCGACCGCGTCGCCGCCAATGGCGACGTCTGCAACAAGATCGGCACCTATCTGAAGGCGCTCGCCGCGCACGACAACAACGTGCCGTTCTACGTCGCGCTGCCGTCGCCGACGATCGATTTCGCCGTCGATGACGGCATCCGCGACATCCCGATCGAGCAGCGCAGCGGCATTGAGGTCACCGACATGACCGGCCGTACCGCCGACGGCCGATTGGAGACGGTGCGCATCGTGCCAGAGGGCTCGCCGGTTGCGAACTACGCGTTCGACGTGACCCCGGCGCGCCTCGTCACAGGCCTCATCACCGAGCGTGGCGTGCTCAAGCCCGACCGCGCCTCGCTGGCGGCGGCATTTCCGGAACGGATCGCCACTGCGGCGGAGTAGGCTCTATTCAGGCGAGTCTCGCCACACCCGTCATTGCGAGTTTAGCACCGCGGCGGAACGACTCTTGATTGCTTCGCTGCGCTCGCAATGACGAAAATGATAGACTACGCCAGCGTCAACCCTGTGGCAACTTCGAGCTCCACGATCGCCTGCGCGCCGCTGGTGACCTTGATCGTGGTCATGCCCATCTCGCGCGCGGGCTTTAGATTGACGCCGAGGTCATCGAGATAGACGCACTTGCCTGGATCGACCTTCAGCGTCTCGACCATCAGCTGGTAGATGCGCCGGTCAGGCTTGCGCAGGCCGATCTTGGCGGACTCGATGACGTGGTCGAACAGCACCATCACCTCGGCGACGTAGAGCGAGCGCCCGGTCATGCTGCCGATCGCATTGGCCGGCAGATTGTTGGTGATGCAGCCGGTCTTGAATTGTGCCTTGATGCGCTTCAAGGCTTCGACCATCTCTGGACGCAGATCGCCCTGCAGCAGCGGCAGCACATCGCGGCCGCGCACTTCAGCGCCGAGGGCGCGCGATTCCCCGGCGAACAACTCGTCGAAAGTTTCGATATCGACCTCGGCGCGCTCGAACCTGGCCCAGGCATTTTCCAGGTGATTGGCGGCGTTGGTGCGCCGGATGATGTCGGCGGGCAGGCCGCGCTCCGTCTCGAATCGCGTGAACGCCTCGAACGGCGAGCTCGTCAACACGCCGCCAAAATCAAAGATTACAGCCTCGATCGCCAAGATCCTGCCCTCGTCAATTCCTTTCCAAGAGGGCTAGCATGCGCTATCCGCAAGGGCCAGTCCTGCCGACGCCAGAGCGTGTTCCATGAAGAATCTCGTGACTCTCGTCATATCCACGCTGCTGCTTGCCACGCCTGCCTACGCGATCGTCGGCGGTGGCACGCCGCAGACGGATGGCGTTGCGCGTGCGGTTGTCACCATCGTCGGTTCGCGCGGCAATTTCTGCACGGGCAGCCTGATCGCGCCGAAGCTCGTGCTCACGGTTGCCCATTGCGTGCAGCCCGGCGCAGACTACAAAATTGTTGATCGCGGCGCGGACGGTACGCCGCAGTTGCTGAACGTGCGCGCCGTCGCGATCCACCCGAGCTTCAACATGCAGGCCATGCTGGCGCACCGCGCCACGGCCGACGTGGCGTTGCTGCAACTGGAAATTCCACTCAAGGGAAAATCGACGGTACCAGTCGGCGCGCCCGACATTCCAATTCGTGTCGGCAGCCGCTTTGCCATCGCCGGTATCGGCGTGACCGTTCGCGGTGATGGCAAGAGCGGTGGTACGATTCGCGTCGCCGGTCTCGTTGTCACAGGCCAGCCCGGCACGTTCCAGATCCGCCTGGTCGATCCCGTAACCAATGGTGTTCGTGACGGAATCGGTGCCTGTACCGGTGATTCCGGCGGCCCGGTGTTCGAGGACAAGCCGGGCGGTGCCGTGCTCGTCGGCGTCATCAGCTGGTCCACGGGGCCGAACGGCGCTGCCGGTTGCGGCGGATTGACCGGGGTTACGCCGCTGACGCTCTATCGCGACTGGATCTTGCAGACCGCGCGGAGCTGGGGCGCGGCGTTGTAGTTTGATCGCGACTTGATCTATGTCATTTTGCAAGGGAAGCGCGATGGACGATCATGCCCGTCGCGGAGGAAACGCGTCGCCATCAAGGCGGCCTGAAAATGACAAGGCATAGAAGCAACAATGAATGTCGCTGTTCGCAGTCACGCCACGACCAAACAGGCTTCGGAACATTTCGACGTGCTGATCGTCGGCGCCGGAATCTCCGGCATCGGGAGCGCCTATCACATCGAAAAGCAGCTTCCGGGCACGAGCTACGTCGTCCTCGAGACGCAGGCGACCTTCGGTGGCACCTGGAGCACGCATCGCTATCCCGGCATTCGCTCGGACAGCGATCTGCACACTTTCGGCTATAGCTTCAAGCCCTGGGTCGGGCCGCCGATCGCGACCGCCGAGGAGATCCTCGCCTACATGAACGAGGTGATCGACGACAACGATATCGCCCGCCACATCCGCTACAAGCACAAGATCGTCTCGGCCAGCTGGTCGAGCGAGCAGAATCTCTGGACCGTCGAGGCCGTGACGACGGACACCGGCGAGGCCAGGACCTTCACCGCCAACTTCCTCTGGATGTGCCAGGGTTATTATCGCCATTCTGAAGGCTATACGCCGGAGTGGAAGGGCATGGATCGCTTCAAGGGGCGAATCGTCCATCCGCAGACCTGGCCCGACGACATCGAACTCAAGGACAAGAAGGTCGTTGTGATCGGATCGGGTGCGACCGCTGCGACACTGGTGCCGAACATCGCGGACGATTGCGCGCATGTCACCATGCTGCAGCGCTCGCCGACCTATTTCCGCCTCGGGCGCAACGCCATCGAGATCGCGGAGGAGTTGCGCCGGCTCCAGGTGGATGAAGCCTGGATCCACGAGATTGTTCGACGAAAAATCCTGTTCGAGCAGGATGCGTTCACGAAGCTCTGCCTGGCCAAGCCCGAGCAGGTGAAGAAGGAGCTGATCGGTCAAATCAGCGCGGTTCTCGGTCCGGACTACGACGTCGAGACGCATTTTACGCCGAGCTACCGCCCGTGGCGGCAGCGCATCGCTTTCGTGCCCGATGCCGACCTGTTCAAGGGCATTGCCAGCGGCAAGGCCTCGGTGGTCACCGACGAGATCGAGTGCTTCGTCGAGAACGGCATCCAGCTCAAATCCGGCAAGCTGCTGGAAGCTGACGTCATCGTCACCGCGACCGGCTTCAATCTTTCGGCGCTCGGCGACATCGCATTCGAGATCGACGGCAAGCCGCTCGCTTTCGGCGATACCGTCACCTATCGCGGCATGATGTTCACGGGCGTGCCGAACATGGTCTGGGTGTTCGGCTATTTCCGTGCGAGCTGGACGCTGCGCGTCGATCTCGTCGCGGACTTCGTCTGCCGTCTGCTCGGCCATATGAAGGCCAAGGGCGCGAAGAAAGTCGAGGTCAAGCTGCGGCCCGAAGACCACAACATGCCGATCCTGCCGTGGATCGATCCGGAGAATTTCAACCCCGGCTACATCATGCGCAACATGAACCTGCTGCCCAAGCGCGGCGACAAGCCGGAATGGCAGCATAGCCAGGACTACTGGACCGAGAAGGACGAAATCCCGAAGACGGATCTTGATGACAAGGCGTTTTTGTATGGGTGAGGGTTTCCGGCAGCCCGATCCATGACTGTGGATGTGCTGATGTGAATGGCCGTCCATATGGCCGGCCATTCTGCCGCAGTTGAACGTGTCAAAACGTGGCCCGGTTGCAACATCATGTGTCGAATCTGTCCAGGTTGCAGGCTCGAAGCCGGATTCTGACCCGGCCGTAGTTCTACTGATCATCCCCGTGCCCTAAATTCCTCGGCGGCGCCACTGGGAGCGCCGCGTGGCAGGGGTTGAACTTGGAAGCTGGGTTGCCATCGAGCGGGCAGGGTTGTGCGCGCTGGTGTGTTGCCACGGCACTCTGGCTTGGCCTCGCCTCGAGCGTGGCCGTTATGGCGAGCCCCGCATCCGCGCAACAGGTCTTCAACGGATCGCAGACCACACCGAACGGCTCGGTCAACGGCGGTGGCGGCGTCTGGGACAACGTCACGACGAACTGGACCGACTTCTTCGGCTCGACCAGCACGGCCTATGACCCCGCATCAGCCGGCACGCTGTTCGGCAGCAGCGGTCCCTCGACGCCCGCGACGGGCGGTACGGTGACGGTCACGCCAGGCGGCGTGCAACTCACCAGTCTCATGGGCTTCGACCTCACCGGCGACGGCTCGATCTATACCATCCAGGGCGGTGACCTCAGGCTGGCACCAGGTGGCACCACGTTCTTCACTAACGATGTGACCGGCACCGGGGATCCCTCGGCCGTGATCACGTCCCGCATCGTCGGTAGTGGCGGCATCTCGGTGCAGGGCCCTGGTTTCCTGGCGCTGCTCGGCGCCAATACTTATGCCGGTGATACCTTCATCTGCACCTGTGGTTCGTTGCAGCTTGGTGATGCGACCCATACCGGCAGCATCATCGGCGGCGTCACCAACGAGGGCCTGTTCAAGATCGTCAACGCCGACATGTCGGGCGTCACGTCGCTCACGAACGCTTTCTCCGGCGTGACGACGTTCCTCAATGCGACCTCGGCCAGCGCCATGACGATCACCAACAATGGCCAGATCTATTTCGGTGATCCGACCGGGAGCGGGACCCACACCGCGACGGCCGGTCGGGCGACCATTACCAATGACGGCGGCCTGATCGCCTTCTTCAGTCAGACCAGTGCGGGCTCGGCCAGCATCACCAACCAGAACAGCGGCAGCACTGCGTTCATCGATCAAGCTTCGGCGGGGTCGGCGACCATCGTCAACAAGGATTTTGGCGGTACGACGTTCGGCGCCGTGCCCGGAAGCACTGCGACCGCCGCCAACGCAACGATCATCAACGAAGCCAACGGCATCACCGATTTTGGTGCGTTCTCGACTGCCGGCAATGCGACAATCATCACCAGGGACGGCGGCCAGACCTCGTTCTTCGACAATTCCACCGGCGGCGCCGCGCGCTTCATCACCACCGGCACCGGCATCGTCGATTTCGGCGGCGGCACCGGCCCCGCCGGCGACGGCCGCATCACCGCTGGATCGATCGAAGGGAGCGGCTTTTATTATATCGGCGGCGGCAACACGCTCGTCGTCGGCGGCAACAATCTGTCGACCGAGGTCAGCGGCGTCATCGGCGACTTCAATCCCTGCGGTTGCGGTGCCGCCGGACCGGGCTCGCTGGAAAAAGTCGGCAGCGGAACGCTGATCCTCTCCGGCACGAACACCTATACCGGCACGACGACGGTGAATGGCGGCATCCTGCGCGTCGATGGCGATATCTCGCAGTCCATCCTGACCACGGTGAATGCGGGCGGCGCGCTGTATGGCGCCGGCATCGTCGGCAACACGGTCATCGGCAACGACGGCACCTACGCTCCCGGCGATGGCGGGCCGGGTTCGAGCATGCAGGTCCAGGGCGATCTCACTCTTCAGGCCGGCTCGGTCTATGTCGTGCAGGTTGGCAGCGCCTCCAGCACGAGCCATGCGCTCGTCACCGGCAATGTCGCGTTGAACGGCATGGTCGGCGTTGCGCTGTATCCCGGCAGCACGGTGATGAAGCACTACGCGATCATGGACTTCCTCGGCACCGCTTCAGGCAATTTTGCCGGTGTTGCCGCACCAGGTGGACTGATTGGCACGACGGCCGTCGGCTCGAACGAGGTCTTGCTCGATTTCACGCTGAACTACGGCGCGAAATACGCGCTCAACATCAACCAGCAGCACGTCGCGACGACCCTTCAGAACTTCTTCGACGCCAACGGCGTTCTACCAGCCGAACTCGCGGGCCTCGGCCCCGCCGGACTGACCCAGGCCTCGGGTGAGTCCGCAACGGGATCGCAGCAGACGACGTTCAGTGCGATGAACCTGTTCATGGGCCTGCTGACCGACGTTTTCGGTGCGGGCCGCAGTGGCACGCCGGGTGCGACGCCTTATGCCGACGAGATCAGTGCGAACGCCTATGCTGCGGCCGGCAGGCGACCGAGCGATGCCTTTGCCTCGATCTATCGCCAGGCGCCGGCTCCGACGTTCGAGCAGCGCTGGGATGTCTGGGCCGCCGGCTTCGGCGGTTTGCAGACCACTGACGGCCATGCGGGGCTCGGCTCCAACGCCACCACCAGCAGCCTCTACGGCACTGCGGTCGGTCTCGATTACCGCTTCTCGCCGTCGACGGTTGCGGGCTTCGCGCTCGCCGGTGGTGGCACCGGCTTTGGCGTCAACGGACTCGGTTGGGGGCACTCCGACCTGTTCCAGGCTGGCGCCTTCGTTCGTCACAATTCCGGCCCCGCCTACATCACGGCCGCGCTGGCCTATGGCTGGCAGGATGTCACGACCAACCGCATCGTCACCGCGGCCGGCACCGATCAGCTGCGTGCGCAGTTCAACACCAACGCCGTGTCGGGCCGTATCGAGGGCGGCTATCGCCACGCAACGCCATGGATCGGGCTGAAGCCCTATGCCGCGGTCCAGGCCACGCTGTTCAGCCTGCCGAGCTATTCGGAATTCGCCGTGGTCGGCAACAACACCTTCGCACTGAACTATGCCGCAAAGGACGTGACCAGCACCCGCACCGAGCTCGGCCTGCGCGCCGACAGATCGTTCGCCGCCGCCGGCGGCTTGGTGACCCTGCGCGGCCGCGCCGCCTGGGCGCATGATTTCAATCCGGACCGCACGGTCGGCGCGGTGTTCCAGGCGCTGCCGGGTTCGGCCTTCGTCGTGAACGGCGCGGCGCTGGCGCGCGATTCCGCGCTGACCACGGCGTCGGTGCAAATGAACTGGATGAACGGCTGGTCCGCTTCGGCAACCTTCGAGGGCGAGTTCTCGAGCGTCACGCGCTCCACCGCCGGCAAGGCCGTCTTGCGCTACACCTGGTAGGCTCTATCGTTTCTTTTGCGTCGGCTTGCGCGGCGGGCGCGGAGCCGCGGCGGGCGTGGGCGTTCCGCTCATCTTGTTGGCGGCCTCGCTGACATCGAGCAGCGAGCGGCGGGTGTCTTCGAGGAAGCTTGCCGATTTCTTCTTCATGGTGTCGGCGAGCTCGTGCAGCCCCTTCACCTTTTCGAACAGTTCGTCGGCCTTGCCGTCGACGAAGCCCGGCACCACGCCCTCTATCTTGGTGACCGCCTTGTCGAAGCCGGCAAACGCATTGTCGACCTTGAGCATCACCGCGTCGATCTCGTCGCCTTTGCCTTTGAGATCGGCCGTATAGTCCTCGAAGGTGCGCAGGCCCTCCTTGATGGCGGGCGCGTTGCTGACGATGGTGCGGTCGACGCTGTGCAAGGTGTCGACGATGGATTCGGCGTCACTGAGATCGGCGGTCAGCACGGGGACGCCGTCAGAATCCAGCGGCACCGGTGGCGCGGACGGAGCGCCGCCGATCAGCGAAACCGCGGCGACGCCGGTAAGGCCCTGGAACTCGATGCCGGCCACCGTGTCCTTGCGGATCGGCGCGGTGTTGTCGAGCGACACCAGAGCCACGACCTTGCGTGGACTGTCCAGCTTGATCGACAAGATCTGGCCGGCCGGTACGCCGTCGAAATTGACCGGGCCGCCGCGGCGCAGTCCGCTCGCGGAGCCGCCCTCGAACACCACGCGCAACTGGCTGCGACTCTGAACCGTGCGCCACTTCTGCACGCCGAGCAGGCCGCCGAACGCCACGGCGATCACCGCCAGCGTCGCCGTTCCGATCACCAGATTGCTCGCGCGTGCCATGCGGGTGCGATTTTACGACCAAAGCGGGGAAGTTGGAAGAAGGCCGCAATACTAGCGCGGGCGGGTTAACGACTTGTCCGCCGTAGCTGGAAGAGCGAAGGCGGAGGCGTAACCCGCCGTTTGATGCTGGCATTTGTACAAATAGGCGGATTGCGCTTCGCCAATCGGCCCTACGCGACATCAATGCTTCGCGGCGCGTTTGGCTGCGGCATTGTTCAACACGATCAGTGCATCGACCGCGACGCCGGTCTTGGCGTTGATCAGGAACGGGTTGACGTCGATGGAAGCGATCCGGTCGCCGGCGTCCGCGATCAGGTTGGACAGCCCAACCAGTGCCTTGACGGCGGAAACTTCGTGCAGAGCCGGCTTGCCGCGATAGCCGCGCATCTTGACGCCGGCCTTGGTGCGGCCGATCAGGAGCCGCGCCTCGGCCTCGTCCAGCGGTGCGCCGGCCAGCGCCACGTCCTTCATCAGCTCGATATCGACACCGCCTGTGCCGAACAGAACGACGGGCCCCATCTCGGCGTCGAGCGAGGCGCCGACCACGAGTTCGAGGTCAGCCTTGACCTGCTGCGCAATCAGGATGCCGTCGAGCTTCGGCTTGCCCTTGAGCTTCTTCACCCGCGCGGTGATGTCGGCAAATGCCTTCTTCACCTCGGCTGCGCTTTTGAGGTTAAGCACCACGCCTCCGATATCCGATTTGTGCAGGATCTCGGCGCTGACGACTTTGGCCACGACCGGAAATCCGATCTGCTTGGCGATCTTCACGGCTTCCACGGAGGTCTGCGCGATACCCTCCTTCGAAATCGGAATGCCATAGGCCTTGAGCAGCTTCTTCGAGGCGACTTCGTCGAGCGCAGCGCCGGTCGCGGATTTCAGCGCCTTCTCCAGCACAGCGCGCGCGGCGGGCTTCGAGCTCGAGACGATGTCGGGCACCTCCTTGCGCAGCTTCGCATAAGCGAGCAGCGATTTGATCGCGGTGACGGCACGGTCGAGTCCTTGCATGACCGTGAGGTGCGGCAGCGACTTGCGCAGACCCTTGGTGAACTCCGTGAAGCCGATCGACATCGCGCTGACATAGATCACGGGCTTTCCGGCCCGGCTTGCCATCTCGTCGACGATCCGCAGGTTCCGCTCGCGCAACTCGTGCGGAGCCTTGGGCAATTCAGCATCAATGATCACGACATCGATGTCGGGATCGTCGATCATCAGCTTGATCGACTTCATGTAGACGGAGGGATCGACGACTGCCGCAAAGCCGGCGTCGAGCGGATTGCCGACAATCGAACCCGGCCCCAGCATTTTCGCAAGCTCGCCGCTGGCATGTGGGCTCAAAGGTGCAAAATTAAGGCCCTCCGCGTAGAAGGCGTCGATCAGCATGCCACGCTTGCCGCCGGAGAGCGAGACCGCCGCGAGCCGATTGCCTTTGGGAACTTTGGCATGGACGAAGCATTCGGCGGTCTCGATCAATTCGTCGAGCCCGCTTACGCGGATCACGCCTTCGCGGGTTGCGATCGCGTCGAATGTCTCGATCGAGCCGGCGAGCGCGCCGGTATGCGCCATCGCTGCCGCGCGGCCACCTTCCGATGATCCGAGCTTGAGTGCGATCACCGGCTTGCTCGCGGCGCGCGCGGCTTTGCAGGCGTCCCGAAACGCCTTGGTGTTGCGCACGCCTTCGAGATAGACCACGATCACCTTGACGCTGGGATCCTCCGCGAAATAGCGCATGAGGTCGGGCGTTTCGAGCCCTGTCTCGTTGCCCGTGGTCACCATGTAGCCGACACCGACGCCGCGATCCTCCAGCGCCTGCCGGATCGCCATGACGATGGCGCCGGATTGGCCGGCGATCGCCACCGCACCCTGTTCCATGGTGACGATGCGGTCGTCGATATTGGTGAAGAGCTTTTCGCCGGCGCTCAAATTGCCGAGACAGTTGGGGCCGGTGACCGCGAGGCCCGTTTCGCGCACTGCCTGTTGCAGCTCCGCGGCGAGTTTCTGGCTCTCCTCGTCCTGCAACTCGCTGAAACCCGAGGTGACGATGGTGGCCGACCGCGCACCCGCGGCAGCGGCATCGCGGATCACCTGCACGGCAAAGCGCGCCGGCACCAGCACCAAAACGTGGTCAGGCTTCTCGGGGAGGCTCGCAAAGTCCTTGTAGCACGGCACGCCCCAGATGGTGTCGCGCTTGGCGTTGACGGGATAGAGCCCGCCCTCGAAGCCGTATTTGACCAGATTGTTCCAGATGCGCTCGGCGTAATTGCCCGGCTTGTCGGTTGCGCCCACCAGCACGATGTTGTGCGGATGCAGCATGGCGTGGATGCCTTTGACGATGTCGCTGGCATCGGGTGGTGGCGACCATGGGCGGGCAGGAACCGATGCGGTAGAAACCTGAGCTTCCATGGCGTGATCTCACCTGTTGTTCTTCTTGGTCGTGCGTCTCCGGATCGTATGGCGAGTTGTGTGGAGTGGCAACCAGCCGTGCTGCATGCCGCGTGGCGGAATGCGCGACGGATCGCAAGCGAAGCCCTTAATCTTCGGCCATGCTATTCGCGATCTCCGATCAGGGTGGCATGCAGGAGGTAGCGTTCGGGGCCGGACGTGACGGCGTCGAACGGCCAGCAAGTCGTAAGGACAAGCTCGAAATCCTGCGTCGAGGGATCGATGCCCGATGCGTCGAAACGGACAACCGCCGAGCCGTCCGTGCGGTAGCGAAAATGCTTGCCGTCGCTGCGTGTGACATCGACCACGTCACCTATGACGACATTCCGCAGGAAGCGGAAATGTGTATCGCGATGTGCGGCATATACGGCAACGCCGCGCTCGCCGGCGTCGACCGTTTGGTCGAGATGACCGGGGCCGAAGGCGAGGGCCTGACCGCTTGTACCAGAGAGCACGATGGCGCTGGCGCCGATCCGCTTCACCTCGATCCGCGCCACCGGCCAGGTATCCGCCCAGGACCACGGCTTGACCGGCTGTCCGATCGCAATGCTCCGCTCGAACGCACGCTCCAGCAGCACCTGAGCGAGCCACGCCTTGGCGTGAATATAGGCGCCTTCGCCGAGCAGGAACGTTCCGACGAGTGCGAGCACCAGAGGCGAGACGAGGCGGGGCATGGGTTACACCAAAAAAAAGCGCGCGCGGCCGTTGGTTTCGGGACGGGCAGCCGCGCGCGCCAAGCAAGAGGAGTTCGGGGGGCTCCTCCCTCAAGCAGCGTCGGTGAGCAAGGTCCGACGCCGGTTGAACACGAACAGGATCAGGGCGAGTGCGATCATGACCAGGCCTGCGATCATCTTCAGTTCGGCCGAGGTCGCGGTCTTGGGCAAGCGGATCGAATCCGACGTGACCGGGGCCGGCCTTGCTGCAGGCTGGCCTGCATCGGCGCGGCGTTCGCGCAATTGCGCCGGCGTCAGCTGCGGCCGTTCGCCGAACACCTTCGCGAAATCCCAGCCCGCCGGCAGGTTGATCGGCAGTTCGCTGAGCTCGAGCGGTTCACCTTCGGGCCGGCTCGGCGTCTTGTCGACTGCGACGAGACTGGTCAGCCGCGTGACGATCTGATGGTCGAGGGCCAGCGCAAGGATGGTCTTGTCGGCATCCTCAGGGGTCATCTCGCGGAGCGTCCGCGCCACCTCGGCATCGCTGATCTTGCGCCTGGCCCAGAGTTTCGACAGGCCTTTGCCTTCGGCGGCATTTTGCAGCGGCAGCGTCACCGACCATGGCCGGTCGCCGACGCGACCCTTGATCTCCAGCGAGCCCGCGAGCTTGTCGAGCTTCGCCGCCAGCACCAGCGGCTCGTCGCGGTAGACGTCGGGGATGATCGCGGGGGTGATATCGGCCTTGGCTTCGGAGAATTTTGCGCTGAGGCCGGTCACGGCGGGATTCTCCAGCTTGGCGAACAGGCCGCGCATGCGCTCCTCGACCTGCTCGACGGAGCCGATATGAGTGAAGGCGCCGCGACCGAGTTCGGAGGCCCGCGTCATCAGGTAGGTGTTGGGCGCGGAGCCGATGCCGACCATGAAGATGCGCGAGCGGCCGCGCATCGCCGTGATGGTCTCGAACAATTGCTGTTCGTTGCCGATCGCGCCGTCGGTCAGGAAGACGATCTGGCGAACCATGCTGGTGTCGGCGAGCTTGTCGGTCAGGGCCGCACGCATCGCCGGTACCATCTCGGTGCCGCCGCGGGCCTGCAATGCGCTGACGAACGAGGTCGCTTCACCGACGTGCGCAGCGTCGGCCGGAACCGAGGCCGGAAACAATACGTCCATGGTATCGTCGAAGCGGATCACGTTGAAGCGGTCGTTCGGCTGGAGGCGGCCGAGTGCGTAGAGAAGGCTCGCCTTGGCCTGCTCGATCGAGGTGCCGCCCATCGAGCCGGAATTGTCGATCACGAACACCACTTCGCGCGGCCGCGGCTTCTGCGTGGCCTGCTCGGCGGCCGGCGGCGTGACGAAGGCGAGCAGATAGTCGGCATCGCCGACGTGCTCGCGGAACAGGCCGACCGAAGGCGCCTTTTGGGCGGCCGGCTTCCAAGTCAGCTCGAAGTCGCGATCGGCGGGCACGGTGCCGTCGACAAGCGTCACCACGCGTGTCGTGTCGTCGGGGCTCTCGATCTTGACGTTGTGGTAATGGCTCTTCACCTCGCCGAGCGCAAAGCCGGAATGCAAATGCACCGTGATGCTGGTCGGATTCACCGGCGCGTTCTCGGCGGGATCGAGGACCTGTGGCGAGATGCGGTCACGGTCCGGCACCGGGTCGGACGTGGTTGCGCCCCAGCCGGAGCCGTCCTTGCGGAAGTCGACGCTCTGCACGATCGGTGCCGGATTGTAGCGCGGCCCGACCACCAGCGGCACGCGCAGCGAATATTCGTTGCCTGATTGATGCACCGGCTCCTGATATTCGATCTGCACGAGCACGGTTTCGCCGGGGCCGATATTGGCGACCGAGTTGGTGAAGATGTTCGGCCGCTCCTGCTCGGTGAGTGCGGCCTTCTGCCCGGTGCGGCGGGCCTGCTCGTAGATGGTTCGCGCTTGCTGACGCTCCTTGATGTCGCCGACGATGACGCGATCGCCGACCACCATCTTCAGCGTGTCGACCGCGCCGGCACTCGCCAGCGGATAGACATAGGTCGCCTCGACCCAGTGTTTGGTCGGATTGCGGAAGATCTGTGTGACGCGCGTGCGCAGCGTCGGACCAGAGACCGTGACGTCGACGTCGATCCCGAGGCGGATGGCTTCAGTATAGGCAACGTCTTCCCTAAGCAGGAGGGTGCCGGATTTGGCGTCCCCAGGCTGAAGCAGGCTCGCCTGCTCCGTCGTCGCCGACCAGGAGGTCTCGAAGCTCACCAGCAGGGCCACGAAACTGACCAGGAGCACGGCGATGCTCTGCGCCAGCAGGAACAGCCCGACCTTGATCAGCCTGCCGAGCCAAGGGTGTTCGTCGCTGTCGACCGTGTCGTAATTGTCCATTTGCCTGCTCCCGAAGCGTGTTTGACGACGCTGAGCATCGGTCGGGAGGGCCGGATCCCGCGAGCAGAATGATTGGCAATGTTCCGTCGCGGTCGGCCTGGGCGGCCGGCGGCTTGGGCGGCCGTGTCCGGTTTTGTGCTGACTTGTCCGCCCTGCTAGACTGGCCGCCGTGGAGCAGGGTTAATGATGCAGACGCAAGACAAGCTCTCTGACAAGCAGCTTTCGGACGAGCAGAGCCGGGAGGTTGCAGAGACGATCCGCGAGGAAATCGCCAAGCGCCGCATCTCGCGGCAGGCGCTGGCCGAGCAGGCCAAGCTCAGCCTGTCGACGCTGGAAAAGGCGCTCGGCGGCCGTCGTCCGTTCACACTGGCGACCACGGTCCGGCTGGAGCAGGCGCTAGGCGTGTCCCTGCGCAAGAGCCAGGTTGCGCCGGCGCCCGCGGCAGGCAGCGATGTCGCCCCTGACGGCCTCGGCTCCTATTCGCATCGCGCCGTGACATGGCTCGAGGGTGTCTACATCACGCTGCGACCTTCCTTTGGCGACAAGGATGCGATCTTTGCCTATCGCACCGAGATCGTCTGGGAGCCAAAGGTCTCCTCGCTGGTCTTCCGCGAGGGCGAGCGGACGGACGCGGCCTACGAGCACACCGGCGAAGTCGCGGTGCCGCATCAGTCCGGATTCATCTATCTTGTCATCAACAAGCATGGCCAGCACCGGGTGATCACGGTGTCGCGGCCTACCGTGACTGGCGCGATGTATGGCATCATCTCGACGCTGCGCGCCGGCGCCGGCTCGCAATTGACGCCGGTCGCTGCGCCGATCGCTTATGTGCCGCTCAAGAATGTCCCGACTCCGTCGCTGGGGCGGATCGCGCCTGGCGACGTCAACCATGCAATCTACCGCGATCATTTGCGCCGTACCGTCGAGGAATCCTTTGCGCTCTTGCTGCCGGGATAGTCCGCCGCGCGCGGCCTGCAAGAAAAATAGCGGCCCTGCGGCCGCTATTTCCTCGAGATGTGCGAGGCTCGTGGCGAACTAGCCGCCGACCTCGGCGCTGATGATGTCGCCGAACAGCTCCCAGTGACCACCCTTGAACCGCCACATCTTCAGCTGCTCGATCGGCGCAAAATCGTTGGCCGACGTGTTGATCCTGATCCCCGGGATCAGCGTATCCGGGATAAAGTCCTTCAGGCTCGCGGCCTGCTTCATCACGTTCTCGCGGGTGAGATTGTCGCCGGCCTGCTTCAGCACCTGCACCATCGTCTGGGCGGCGGCGTAGCCGTAGACCAGGTTGGTGTCCGAGATGTTGGCGCCGGGCATGTACTTGTCGATGAAGGCCAGGAACTTCTTCATGCCCTCGTTGTCCTTCCACTGCGGATCGGACGCATCCATCAGGTAACCGGCCGAGAGCACGCCCTCGGAAGCCTCGAAGCCGGCGGGCTTCATCACCGCCCCGATCGACACCGACACGTCGGTCATCAGATGCATCGGCTTCCAGTTAAGCTCGGCGATCTTCTTGATGGCCTGAGCCGCGAATTTCGGGGTCGAAATGTTCACGAAGACATCGGCGCCTGTATCCTTGAGCTTGACGATATGCGCATCGATCGAGGGCTCCGACGTCTCGTAGCTTTCCTCGGCCACGATCAGCTTCGAGGCCTTGTCGCCGAACACGTCCTTGATGCCGGCAAGGTAGTCCTTGCCGAAATCGTCGTTGGCATAGAAGATCGCGACCTTCGCGTCCGGCTTCTCCTTCAAAATGTATTTTGCGAAGATCCGTGCCTCGACCCGGTAGCTGGGCTGGAAGCCCATGGTCCAGGGGAAGTTCTTCGGATCGTTCCACTTGCTGGCGCCGGTGGCGAGGAAGAGCTGCGGCACTTTCTTGGAGTTCTGATATTTCTGCACGGCGGTCTGGGTCGGTGTGCCCAGCGCGTTGAACACGAGGAAGACCTCGTCGCTCTCGATCAGCTTGCGGATCTGCTCCACCGTTTTCGGCGGCGAATAGCCATCGTCATAGGAAATGAAGTTGATCTTGCGGCCGTTGATGCCGCCCTGATCGTTGATCATCTTGAAATAGGCTTCCTCGGTCTTGCCGATGATGCCGTAGGCGGACGCCGGGCCGGAATATGCCTCGACATTGCCGATCTTGATCTCGGTGTCGGTGACGCCGGTGTCGTATGTCTTCTGGGCAAAGGCGCCCTGGGTTGAGAGCAGCGTCAGCGCGGTCGCTGCGGCAAGCAGGGGGAGTTTCTTGTTCATGAAAATTCCTTGGTTTTTCCTTGGCGATTCTTCTGGGTTGGGGCAGGCACGTCAAAAAACAGAAGCGCCCGCGAAGGGGCGCTTTGATCAGGCATTGGCGACATTCTTGTCGACTTCGGAAGCCACCGAGAATTCCTTGCGCAGGGTCGGCTTGTGGATCTTCCCGGTGGCGTTGCGCGGCAGGGCATCGATGAAGCGGATTTGCCGCGGGCATTTGAAGCGCGCCAGATTGGCCGCGCAATGGGCGAAGACGTCGGCCTCGGTCAGCCGCTGGCCTTGTTTGACCGCGACGATGGCGAGGCCGACCTCGCCCCATTGCGGGTCGGGAATGCCGATCACCGCGGCCTCCGCAATCGCGGTGAGCTGGTGCAGGACGTTCTCGACCTCCGCCGGATAGACGTTCTCGCCGCCGGAGATGTACATGTCCTTCCAGCGGTCGACGATGTAGTAGAAGCCCTCGTCATCGACGCGGGTTGCATCGCCGGTGTGCAGCCAGCCGTCGGTGAAGGAGGTCTTGTTCGCCTCGGGCCTGTTCCAGTAGCCCGGCGTGATGTTCGGTCCCTTGACCCAGAGCTCACCGAGCTCGCCGACATCGGCATCGCTGCCGTCGGGGCGGACGATGCGGACCTCCGTGTGCAGCACCGGCTTGCCGGCAGAGCCGGCCTTGCGCGCCGCGTCCTCGCGATCGAGCACCAGCACGGCCGGCGAGGTCTCGGTCATGCCGTAACCCTGCTGAAGCGCGACGCCGCGCGCTTCCCAAGCTTTCAGCAGCGGCAACGGCATCGGCGCGCCGCCGACACCGCCGACGATCAATCGGGACAGATCGGTCGTTGCGAACGCCGGATGCTGCGCCATGAACTGGTAGATCGCGGGCACGCCGAAGAACACGTTGATGCCCTGCGCCGGGTCGCCGATCAGGCCGAGCGCCGTGCCGGGATCGAAGGCACGCATGATCATCACGGTGCCGCCGGCATGCAGGACCGGGTTGGTGTAGCAATTCAATCCGCCGGTGTGGAACAGCGGCAGCACGGTGAGCAGCACCGAGGACGGCCCGATGCAGGCGGGCCCGCCGAGATTGACGCAATTCCAGAAGGTCATGCCATGCGTAATGGTCGCGCCCTTCGGGTGTCCCGTCGTGCCCGACGTGTACATGATGGTCGAGATATCATCGAGCGTGACTTCTTCGGCGCGCTCGAGCGGTTTCGCCGCGGCGATGCCTGCCTCATAAGCGCCGCCGGGCCCGAGCAGCAAACTTGTCGCGACGTTGCAGAGCTTTGCGACGCTCAGCGCCGTCTCGGCCAGATCGGTGTCGTGGATCATCACCTTCGGCGCGCAATCGCCGGTGATGAACTGAAGCTCGGGGACGGTGAGGCGGGTGTTCAGGGGCACGAAGACGGCACCCAATCGTCCGCACGCGAACTGCACCTCCAGCGTGTCGGTCGTGTTCAGCGCCAGCACCGCGACGCGATCGCCGCGCGCAACCTTCAGCGTATGACGGAAGAACGAGGCGAGGTGCGAGACGCGCGCATTGAGCTCTGCATAGGTGAAGCGGCGGCCGCTCGCGAGATCGATGGTCGCGACCTTGCCGGGAGCGCGGCGCGCATGATGAGCGATCCAGTCGTAGTAACGAACGGCCAACGCTTCCTCCCTCGGCGGTCTTGTGCCGCCTGAATTTTATTGCTGTGCACCATGCCCGGCTGGCCCTGGGAGGCCAGCCGGAGTTTCTGTGCAGCAGTCTTTTTTGATTTGGAGTTGGCCTGCGAGGGGTGAAAATCGTCTTGCGTTGAGTTGCTAGGCCATGACCCGCGAGGTGCTGCTCCCCCAGCCAGCCACTGCGCGCAAGTGAGCCGGCGATGTTCCAGCCATGGTGGAACGAGAAGAGAGTCGTCGAAGGCGCGCACGCCATGAAGAGCCCGTTTTATACCGCCGAGCACGACGCCTTCCGCGACGTGATGCGCCGCTTCGTCGACAAGGAGATCGCGCCGTTCGCCCATGAGTGGGACGAGGCCGGCGAATTCCCTCGTGCGCTCTATCGCAAGGCGGCCGAGATCGGCCTGTTGGGCCTCGGATTCCCCGAGGAATATGGCGGGATCGCCGCCGACCAGTTCATGAAGATCGTTGCGAGCCAGGAATTGGCGCGGGCAGGTGCCGGCGGCGTCAGCGCCAGTCTGATGAGCCACACCATCGGCTCGCCGCCGATCGCCCGCGCAGCGCGGCCCGAAGTGAAGGCACGCGTGCTGCCGCAGGTGCTGTCAGGTGAGAAGATCTCGGCGCTCGCCATCACCGAGCCGGGCGGCGGGTCAGATGTCGCGAGCCTCCGTACCCGCGCCCGGCGCGACGGCAATCACTACGTCGTGAGCGGTGAGAAGACCTTCATCACCTCGGGCGTGCGCGCCGATTATCTGACCGTTGCGGTGCGTACGGGCGGCGAGGGTGCCGGCGGTGTCAGCCTGCTCCTGATCGAAGGCGATACGCCCGGCCTGTCGCGCACCAGGCTGAAAAAGATGGGCTGGTGGGCCTCCGACACCGCGACGCTGCATTTCGACGATTGCCGTGTGCCGGCCGAAAACCTGATCGGCGAGGAGGGCCAAGGCTTCAAGATCATCATGCAGAACTTCAACAGCGAGCGCATGGGCATGGCCGCGGGCTGCACCGCCTTTGCCCGCGTCTGTCTCGACGAGGCGGTCGCCTACGCCAAGGAGCGCAAGACCTTTGGCAAGCCGCTCGCCCAGCATCAGGTCATCAGGCACAAGATCGTCGACATGGCGCAGAAGGTTGCGGCGTCGCAAGCGATGCTGGAAATGCTGGCTTGGCGACTCGAGCAGGGCGAAAGCCCGGTGGCAGAAATCTGCATGATGAAAAACCAGGCGACGCAGACCATGGCGTTCTGCGCTTCCGAAGCCGTTCAGATCTTTGGCGGCGCCGGCTTTATGCGCGGCATCAAGGCCGAGCGCATCTACCGCGAAGTCAAGGTCAATGCCATCGGCGGCGGCACCGAGGAGATCATGAAGGATCTGGCGTCGCGGCAGATGGGGTTGTGACGAGAGGAAGAAATGCTGTTCACCGGCGACCACGACGAGATTCGTCGCTCCTTACAGAAATTCATCGCCAACGAGATCAATCCCCACGTCGATGAATGGGAGAAGGCCGACATCTTCCCGGCGCATGAGCTGTTCAAGAAGATGGGTAGCCTCGGCTTCCTCGGCCTGAACAAGCCTGTCGAGTTCGGCGGCTCCGGCCTCGACTATTCCTATGCGCTGATGATGGCCGAAGAGCTCGGTGCCATCACCTGCGGCGGCGTGCCGATGGCGATCGGTGTGCAGACCGACATGGCGACGCCGGCGCTGGCGCGGTTCGGTTCGGACGAAGTGCGGCGCGAATTTCTCGCGCCCTCGATCTCCGGCGACTATGTCGCCTGCATCGGCGTCTCCGAACCCGGCGCGGGCTCAGATGTCGCCTCGATCAAGACCAGCGCCCGCTCCGACGGCGACGACTACCTCATCACCGGCGGCAAGATGTGGATCACCAACGGCACCCAGGCCGACTGGATCTGCCTGCTCGCCAACACCGGCGATGGTCCCGTCCATCGCAACAAATCGCTGATCTGCGTCCCCATGAGAAGCAAGGGCGTCAACGTGGCGCGCAAGCTCGACAAGATGGGCATGCGCTCGTCGGACACCGCGCAGATCTTCTTCGACAATGTCCGCGTGCCCAAGCGCAACCGGATCGGCGAGGAAGGCAAGGGCTTTACCTACCAGATGATCCAGTTTCAGGAGGAGCGGCTCTGGGGCGCGGCGGCCTGCCTGAAAGCACACGAATACATCATCAACGAGACGATCGAGTACACGCGCAACCGCAAGGCCTTTGGCCAGAGCATCCTCGACAACCAAGTCGTGCACTTCAAGCTCGCGGAGATGCAGACAGAGGTCGAGCTGCTGCGCGCGCTGATCTATCGCGCCGCCGAGCAGCTGGTCGCCGGCGAGGACGTCACAAAGCTTGCGACCATGGCCAAGCTGAAGGCCGGCCGGCTCGGCCGCGAGCTCACCGACGCCTGCTTGCAATATTGGGGCGGAATGGGCTTTACCAACGAGACGCCGGTCAGCCGCGCCTATCGCGACAGCCGCCTGACCTCGATCGGCGGTGGTGCCGACGAGGTCATGCTGATGGTCCTGTGCAAGATGATGGGTACGCTGCCCGGCAGCAAGGGGAAGACGACCTGATGATCACGCTCTATCACTGCGACGCCGCGCGCTCGTTCCGTCCGCTCTGGATGCTGGAGGAGATGGGGCTGCCCTATGAGCTGAAGATGTTGCCGTTCCCGCCGCGCGTCTTCGCCAAGGAATACCTCGCGCTCAATCCGCTCGGCACGATTCCCTTCATGGTCGACGGCGAGACCAAGATGACGGAGTCATCAGGCATCTGCCATTATCTCGGCGTCAAATACGGCCCGACGCCGCTGATGGTCGGTCCCGACGATCCCGCCTATGGCGCCTTCCTGAACTGGATGTATTTCAGCGACGCCACGTTAACGTTCCCGCAAACGCTGGTGCTCCGCTACACCCAGCTCGAGCCTGAGGAGCGCCGTAACCCCCAGGTCGCCACCGACTATGCGAAGTGGTTCCTGGGGCGGCTGCGCGCAGTAGAGGCAGCGACCGCGAATGCCGAAACCTTGTGCGCCGGCCGGTTCACCGCCGCTGACATTGTCATTGGTTATGCACTCCGCCTCGCGGAAAATATCGGTCTCGCCAAGGATTTTGGACCTGGTGTCGCGGCCTATTGGGCGCGCTTGCAGCAGCGCGATGGGTTCAACCGCGCGGTTGCTGCGGAGCAGAAGGCGGGCACCGAGCAGAATGTTGCGCCAAGGGTGAGGGCGTAAGGGAGGCTGTCATTCCGGGGGCGCGCAATAGCGCGAACCCGGAATCCAGGAGTTGCAGCGCGAGGTTCCGCGCCCGCCCTTCGGTCGTCCCGGAACGGTAATGTTTTGCGCGCGATGACAGCGCTATCCCGTCGTGACAGCGCCCAAATTTCCGCTAAGGTGACCTCCGTCCGCAGCGGCCAAAGAGCCGCGCGAGGAGGATCCCCGATGGAAGACAAGGGTCGCGAATCCGACCATCTGATGCTGATCACGCCGGAGCGGGTCTTCTATGCCGGCTTGCTCGGCCGGCCCCGCAAGCGGACCCCAGGTTGCTGCCACGTCTATGTCGCAGTGAAGGGCAGCCTGCACATGACGATCGACGACGTTCCCGCCACGGCCGAGCTGTTCGTCACCCTGCCAAACCAGCGGCACTCCATCGCCAGCGACTACCGCACCGCCATCAGCGTGACGCTCGAGCCCGAAAGCATGCCGGATGGCGTGCTGGAAGATCTGGCCCAGCGGCTGATGGGACCCGACCGGCCAGTGTATGCCCGAAAGATCCTCGCGGCTTACGCGCTGCTGCGGCAGCGCCGCTACGGCGACATCGCCACCGCCGAATTCGACGAGATGTGCTTTGGCGAGGCGCTGCCACGCCGTGTGCTCGACCCGCGCGTGACGCGCGCCGTCGCTCGCATCGAGCGTTTCTCCGGCGAGCCGGTGACAGCGGACACCTGTGCCGCCGAAGCGGGCCTCTCGGCCTCGCGCTTCCTGCATCTGTTCAAGGAAGAGACCGGCATCTCCTTCCGCTCCTTCCGCGCCTGGAAGCGTGCGCGGCATCTGCTGCACTTCGCCAACCAGGACCTCAACCTCGCCCATCTCGCGCAGGACATCGGCTATCCCGACTCGACCCATTTCAGCCATTCGATCCGCCGCTTCTATGGATTGAAGCCGCGGGCGATCTTCGTCGGCTCGCGCGACCTTGCGATCTATCGCAGCAGCGAGACGGTGCGGGAGCTCGCGGAGGCGGGATAGCGCGGCCGCGATTCGTCGCTTTTCCCAGCTTCTCCGCGCAAGAAGCCGCATGCCCTGCATCACATGATCGCAGGCGTTGAATTCTCAACGTTGCGAGACATCATTGGCATGAGCGACAAGGCCGTCATCACCTGCGCGCTGAACGGCGTGCTCACCGACCCGAAGCAGCACAACGTACCTGTGACGCCCGAGCAGATGGCGCGGGAGGCCAAGGCGGCGTTCGATGCGGGCGCGTCGATCATGCACATCCATCTGCGCCAGCAGGCGCCGAACAAGGGCCATCTGCCGTCCTGGGAAGTGAGCGTCAGCAAGGAGATCCAGCAGGCGATCCGCGAAGCCTGCCCCGGCGTCATCATCAACCACACCTCGGGCGTGTCGGGGCCGAACTACTCCGGCGCGCTCGACTGCATCCGCGAGACCAGGCCGGAGATCGCCGCCTGCAACGCCGGCTCGCTGAATTATCTCAAGGTCAAGGCCGACAACACCTGGGCCTGGCCGCCGATGATGTTCGACAACGCGGTCGAGAAGGTGAAGGACTATCTCGACGTCATGAACGCGGTCGGCACCATCCCAGAGTTCGAATGTTTCGACGTCGGCATCGTGCGCTGCGTCGGCATGTATCACCAGGTCGGCATGTACAAGGGTCCGCTCGAGTACAACTTCGTGATGGGCGTCGCCTCCGGCATGCCCGCTGATCCCGAGCTGCTGCCGATCCTGATCAAGCTGAAGCGCCTGGAAGCGCACTGGCAGGTCACCGCGATCGGCCGCGAAGAGATCTGGCCGCTGCACCAGCGCTGTGCCGAGCTCGGTGGGCACTTACGCACCGGCCTCGAGGATGCGTTCTATCTCGCCGACGGCAAGAAGGTGACGTCGAACGGCCAGTTGATCGAGGCCATCGCCGCCTGCGCCCGCCGCGCCGGCCGCGAAATCGCCAGCCCCGCCGAGGCGCGGAAGATCTTTGGGACGAACAGGTAGTCACACACTCCGTCGTTCCGGAATGGCCCGAAGGGCCAGGCCCGGAATCCATAACCACGATCGGGAGTATGGGTTCCGGGCTCGCGCTACGCGCGCCCCGGAATGACGGGTAGGAGCTTTGATGTCCATTCTCGAAAACACCATTTCCCCCGGCAGTGCCGCCTATCACGCCAACCGTGACGGCATGCTCGGCCTGATCGACCGCATGCGGTCACTCGAAGAGCGCACGCGTGCTGCATCGGCGGCCGCAAAGGACCGCTTCCATAAGCGCGGTCAGCTGCTGCCGCGCGAGCGCGTCGCGCTGGTGCTCGATCCCGGCGCGCCCTTCATCGAGCTCTCCACGCTCGCCGGCTACATGTTCGACGTGTCGGATGTGGCCAGGAGCGTGCCGGGGGGCGGCGTCATCGCCGGCATCGGCTTCGTCTCGGGTGTTCGATGCATGGTCAGCGCCAGCGACTCCGGTATCGATGCCGGCGCGCTGCAGCCCTACGGCCTCGACAAGACCCTGCGGGTGCAGGAACTCGCGCTGGAGAACAAGCTGCCTTACGTCCAGCTCGTCGAAAGCGCCGGCGCCAATCTCCTGCGCTACCGCGTCGAGGACTTCGTTCGCGGCGGCAACATCTTTCGCAATCTTGCGCGGCTCTCCGCGGCTGGCCTGCCCGTCGTCACCGTCACGCACGGCTCGTCCACCGCAGGCGGTGCCTACCAGACTGGCTTGTCCGACTACATCGTCATGGTTCGCGGGCGCACCCGCGCGTTCCTCGCGGGGCCGCCGCTGTTGAAGGCTGCAACCGGCGAGATCGCGACCGAGGAAGAGCTCGGCGGCGCCGAGATGCACACGCAGGTGTCCGGCCTCGGGGACTATCTCGCCGAGGACGATCGCGATGCGCTGCGCATCGCCCGCGAGATCATGGCGGCGCTGGAATGGGAACGGCCCGGCAGGGAGTTGCCGGACTTCAAGCCGCCGCGCTACGATCAGGACGAGCTGCTCGGCATCATGCCGATGGACCACAAGCGCCCGGTCGACATGAAGCAGGTGATCGCGCGCATCGTCGACGATTCCGACTTCACCGAGATGGCCCCGAACTACGGTCCGGCCACCGTCTGCGGGCATGCCCGCATCGAGGGCCAGGCGATCGGCATCATCACCAACAACGGACCGCTCGATCCCGCCGGCGCCAACAAGGCGACGCATTTCATCCAGGCCTGCTGCCAGACCCGCACGCCGATCCTCTATCTCAACAACACCACCGGTTACATGGTCGGCAAGGCCTATGAAGAAGCCGGCATGATCAAGCACGGCTCCAAGATGATCCAGGCGGTGACTTCGGCGACGGTGCCTCAGATCACCATCTATTGCGGGGCCTCGTTCGGCGCCGGCAATTACGGCATGTGCGGCCGCGGCTTCCATCCACGCTTCTGCTTCTCCTGGCCCAATGCCAAGACCGCGGTGATGGGCGGCGAGCAGGCGGCCGAGACCATGGCGATCGTGACCGAGGCCGCAGCCGCACGCCGTGGCAAGCCGGTCGAGAAGGAAAAGCTGGACGCGATGAAGGCGCAGATCGTCGGCGTGTTCGACGGTCAGATGGACGTGTTCTCGACCAGCGCCCGCGTGCTCGATGATGGTGTGATCGATCCGCGCGACACCCGTGCGGTCCTCTCCGAAGTGCTCGCGATCTGCCGCGAGGGCGATGCGCGCACCCCGCAGCGTATGCAGTTTTCGGTTGCCCGGCCATGAGGAACGGATCAGTGCAGCATCGGCCGTTCTCCAGGGTTCTGGTCGCCAATCGCGGCGAGATCGCACTGCGTGTGATGCGCAGCGCCCGGCAGCTCGGCCTTGGCGTCGTCGTGGTTTATTCGGATGCGGATCGCGACGCGCTCCACGTCAAGCAGGCCGACCAGGCCGTGCGCATCGGCGAGGCTTTGCCGGCGCAATCCTATCTCAACATCCCCGCGATCATCGCAGCCGCCAAGGCGAGTGGCGCGGACGCCGTGCATCCCGGCTACGGCTTCCTCGCCGAGAACGAGGATTTTGCGCAAGCTTGCAAGGATGCCGGCCTCGTCTTCATCGGCCCGTCGCCGCAGGCAATCGAGGCGATGGGCAACAAGGCCGGTGCCAAGGAGATCATGAAGAAAGCCGGTGTGCCCTGCGTGCCCGGTTATCAGGGCGCCGATCAGGGCGATGAGGTCATGCTCGCGGAAGCCAAAAAGATCGGCTTCCCGGTGATGATCAAGGCGGTTGCCGGCGGCGGTGGTCGCGGCATGCGGCTTGTCCCTGATGCCGCATCGTTCGGCGATGCCCTGCGCAGCGCGCGCTCGGAAGCGAAGGCGGCCTTCGGCGATCCCACCGTCATTCTCGAACGCGCGATCCAGAATCCCCGCCACATCGAGATCCAGGTGTTCGGCGACAGCCACGGCAACGCCATCCATCTCGGGGAGCGCGACTGCTCGGTGCAGCGGCGTCACCAGAAGCTGATCGAAGAGGCGCCGTCGCCCGCGGTCACGCCGGACCTGCGCGCGAAGATGGGCGAGGTCGCGGTCGCAGCGGTGAAGGCGCTGCGCTATGAGGGCGCCGGCACGCTGGAATTCCTGCTCGATGCCAACGGCGAATTCTACTTCATGGAGATGAACACGCGTCTCCAGGTCGAGCATCCCGTCACCGAGGCGATCACCGGACTCGATCTGGTCGAGCTGCAACTGCGCGTCGCGCGCGGCGAACCACTGCCGGTGAAGCAGCAGGACGTCAAGTTCTTCGGTCACGCCATCGAGGTGCGGCTCTGCTCGGAAGATGCCGCGCAGGACTTCATGCCGCAGTCAGGCCGCATGGCGTGCTGGCAAGTGCCGGAAGGCATCCGCGTCGAGCACGCGCTGCAATCGGGCACGGAGATCCCGCCGTTCTACGATTCCATGATCGCCAAGGTGATCAGCTACGGTGCCACGCGGGAGGAGGCCAGGGGAAGGCTCATCGTCGGGCTGGAGCGGCTCACCGCGCTTGGCGTGACCACCAACCAGGCGTTCCTGATGTCGTGCCTGCGACATCCCGGCTTTGCCAAGGGCGAGGCGACGACAGCCTTCATCGGCGCGCATCGCGACGAACTGCTGGCGCCGCGTGCGGACACTGCATTCGACACCGCGTTGGCCGGCCTGTTGCTCTACGTCACCAACCCGCGCGCGCCGTCATGGCGAAACGGCCGAAGCTTGTCGGCAACGTTTCCACTGCCCGCGAAGATCGAGATTGGAGGCCAGGCGCTCGAGCTCGAAGTCACCCGCGAGCGCGACGGCAGCTACATTGTCGCCGCTGACGGCCGCCAGGACAAGTTCGAGATCGACCAGCTCGACGCTGACGCGATTCGCTTCCGCCACGACGGCGTCATGGACAGCGCAAAGTTCCTGCGCGATGGCGACCGGCTCTACGTCCAGCATCGCGGCATCCCGCTCGCGGTCACCGATCTCACGCTCGCTGCACCGAAGGCGGCCGCAAGCAATGGAGGCGACGGCAAGGTTCGCGCCGCCATGAACGGCCGTGTCGTCGCCGTGCTGGTCAAGCCGGGCGATCGCGTCACATCAGGCCAGCCGGTGCTGACGCTGGAAGCGATGAAGATGGAGCACGTCCACAAGGCCGGCATCGACGGTGTAGTGGCGGCGATCGATGTCGCCGAAGGCGAGCAGGTGACCACGGGTAGGATCGTCGCGGAGATCGAGGCGAGGTAGCGCGGCTAGCTCCGTCATTGCGACGAAGCAATCCAGAAATCCGCCCGCAGAGGCAGTCTGGATTGTTTCGCCGCGCTCGCAATGACGGCGGAATCACTGGCCCCGGCCCGTCCCGTCATTGAGCAGGCACGCCACCTGATGCCCATCGCCGGCATCCAGCAGCGCGGGCCGCTCCGCCTTGCATCGCTCCATCGCGAATCGGCAACGCGTGTGAAACGCGCAGCCGGGTGGCGGATTGACCGGGCTCGGCACGTCGCCGTCCACCAGCGGCGCGAGCTTCTTCGCGAGCGGGTTGGCGATCGGCACCGAGGCGAGCAGGGCCTGGGTGTAGGGATGACGCGGGTTGCGGAACAGCTCGTCCTTGTCGGCGATCTCGACGATGCGGCCGAGATACATCACCGCGACGCGGTGGCTGATATGGGCGACCACGGCGAGGTCGTGCGCGATGAAGAGATAGGAGAAGCCATGCTGCTTCTGCAAATCGATCAGCAGATTGATGACCTGCGCCTGGATCGACACGTCGAGCGCGGAGACCGGCTCGTCGCAGACGATCAGGCGCGGCTCCAGCGCGAGCGCCCGCGCGATGCAGATGCGCTGGCGCTGCCCGCCGGAGAATTGATGTGGAAAATTGCGCATCTGGTCGGGCCGCAGGCCGACTTGCTCGAACAGTCTTGCGACGCGTGCCTCCAGCGCCTTGCCGGTGGCGAGACCGTGGACCGCGATCGGCTCACCGACGATATCGCCGGCGGTCATGCGCGGATTGAGCGAGGCGAACGGATCCTGGAACACGATCTGCATCGAGCGGCGATGCGGGCGCAGCGCCGTCTTGGACAGGTGTGTGATGTCTTCGCCGTCGAGCCGGATCTGGCCCGAGGTCGGCTCCACCAGCCTCAGCACGCTGCGCGCCACCGTCGACTTGCCGCAGCCGGACTCGCCGACGAGGCCGAGCGTCTCGCCGGCACCAAGGGAGAACGAGACGCCGTCGACCGAGTGAACGGTGCCGACCTGCCGGCGCAGCACGCCAGCGCGCACCGGGTAATGTTTCTTGAGGTCGGTGACTTCGAGCAGCGCCCTGGTCATGCCACCTCCGCAACTTCGGCCGCACGCCAGCAGGCGGCGAGATGGCCGCCGCCCCAATCGGCCAGCGGCGGATATTCGGCCTCGCAGCGCTTCACCGCGAGCTTGCAGCGCGGCGCGAAGGCACAGCCCTTGGGCAGCCGGACCAGCGATGGCACGGTGCCGGGAATTTCGTTCAGCCGCTCCTGTGGCGCGACGCCCGACGCCGGCACGGCCGGAATCGAGGCCATTAGCCCGCGCGTATAGGGATGCTTCGGCGAAGCAAACAGCGCCTCGACGCTGGCTTCCTCCACCTTCCGTCCCGCATACATCACGATCACGCGCTGCGCGGTCTGCGCGACGACGCCGAGATCGTGGGTGATCAGCACGAGGCCGGTGCCGAGCTCCTTCTGGAGATCGAGGATCAGCGCCAGGATCTGCGCCTGAATGGTGACGTCGAGCGCGGTGGTCGGCTCGTCCGCGATCAGCAGCGCCGGCCTGCACGCCAGCGCCATCGCGATCATCGCGCGCTGGCGCATGCCGCCGGAGAGCTGGTGCGGATATTCGCGCGCGCGCCGCGCCGGCTCGGGGATGCGCACCAGCCGCAGCATCTCCACCGCGACGTCGTGCGCCTCCCTGGCCGTCAGGTTCCGATGCAGCCGCACCGCCTCGACGATTTGGTCGCCGATCCGGATCACCGGATTGAGCGAGGTCATCGGCTCCTGGAAGATCATGGAGATGCGATTGCCGCGGATCTTGCGCATCTCCGCTTCGTCCAGCGCCAGCAGATCGGTGCCTTCGAGCGAAACGGAGCCGCCGACGATGCGGCCGGGCGGATCGGGCACCAGCCGCATCAGGGACAGCGCGGTGACGCTCTTGCCGCAGCCGGATTCGCCGACGATCGCCAGCGTCTCGCCGTGGCCGACGGTGAAGGAGACGTCATCCACCGCCTTGAACAGGCCGGAGTTCGTGAAGAACACCGTCTTCAGGTTCTTCACTTCGAGGACGAGATCGGAGGTGTCAGCCATCAGCCGCGCTGCCGGGGATCGAGGATGTCGCGCAGGGCGTCGCCGAACAGGTTTGCGCCGAACACGGCGAGGCTGATCGCGATGCCAGGGAAGATCACGAGCCACGGCGCGGTGCGGACATATTCGGCGGCGGACTCGGAGAGCATGCGGCCCCACGACGGATATGGCTCGGGGATGCCGAGGCCGAGGAAGGAGAGCGAGGCTTCGGTGAGGATCGTCGAGCCGAGCTGCGCGGTCGCGAGCACGATCAGCGGTGCCAGCGTGTTCGGCAGCACGTGGCGCAGCGCGATTCGAACCTCACTCATGCCGACCGATTTCGCTGCCTCGACGAACGGTTGCTCGCGCAGCGCCAGTGTGTTGGCTCGGGTGACGCGGGACACGGTGGGGATCAGCGGAATGGCGATGGCGAGGATCACGTTCGGCAGCGACGGGCCGAGCGCGGCCGTCATGATCAGGGCCAGCACCAGCAGCGGCAGTGCCTGCAGGACGTCGGAGACGCGCTGGAACACGAGATCGATCCAGCCGGACAGATAGCCCGAAGTGAGCCCGACGATCACGCCGATGGTGCCGCCGAGCGCGGTCGAGCCGATCCCGACCGCGAGCGAAATCCGCGAGCCGTGGATGATGCGGCTGAACACGTCGCGGCCGAAGGAATCCGTGCCCATCCAGTGCGCGAGACTCGGCCGCATCAGCGCGTGGGCGGAATCGACGCTCAGCGGGTCGTAGCGTGCGATGAAGTCGGCGAAGATCGCCGTCAGCACGAACAACGTCATGATGGTGAGCCCGACCGCGCCCAGCACGTGCCGCTGCGCCAGAAACAGCACGCGCCGCCAGCCGCCGGTCGCATGCGCGCCGGCCCGCCTGAGTTCAACGTCAAAGTCGATCGCGGCCAAGCTAATCTCCTAGTCCGTGTACCGGATACGCGGGTCGAACACCGCGTACAGCATGTCGACGGTGAAGTTCGCGAACACCACGACGATGGCGATGAACATCACGAGATTTTGCACGATCGGATAATCGCGCCAGCGGATCGCCTCGACCAGGAAGCGGGCGACGCCGGGGATGTTGAACACCGTCTCGGTGACAATGAGGCCGCCGATCAGGAACGCCGCCTCGATGCCGATCACGGTGATGACGGGCAGGATCGCGTTCTTCAGCGCATGGTGATAGTTCACCGCGGCGTCAGAGGCGCCCTTGGCGCGCGCGGTGCGGATATAGTCCTGCCTCAGCACCTCCAGCATGGACGAGCGCGTGATGCGCATCGTCAGCGCCGAACTGCGGAAGCCGACCACCATCGCCGGGATGCAATAGGTCGCGAATGCCTCGCCAAAACTCTGCGGATTGGGATTGAAGATCGGCATCTGTCCGAACATTGCGACCGATGCGGTCAGAACCAGAAGGCCGAGCCAGAACGAGGGCAGGGACAATCCGCTCAGGCTCACCACACGCAACGCGTAGTCGATCCGCGACCCCTGCTTCACCGCGCTGATGACGCCGAGCGGAATGCCGATCGAAGCCGAGAACAGCAGCGCCAGCCCGGCGAGCCGTGCGGTGATCGGAATCCGCGGCAAAATCTCCTGCAGCGCCGGCTTCTCGGAGACGTAGGAGTAGCCAAAATCGCCGCGCAGAAAGCCGCTGATCCAGTGCCAGTATTGCATGATCAGCGGCTGGTCGATGCCGAGCTCCTTCTCCAGATTGGCCTTGTCGGCGGGGTCGACATAGCCGGCTGCGGCGAACAGGATGTCGACGATGTTGCCGGGGACGATGCGCAACAGGAAGAAGATGACGATCGAGATCCCGAACAGGGTCACGAGCATCAGGAACAGGCGCCGTACCAGATAGGCAAACATCCTGCGCCCTCCGCAAGCTGCTAGTCTTCAGCCCGTCGCACTATTTGTCGAGCCACACGTCCTCGTAGCGAAATCCGTTGTAAGAGCTGTTCGACATGATGGTGATCCCCTTGACATAGGGCTGCCAGCAGGTTCCGGCGCGCGCATGGAAGATGATGGGGCGGGCGACGTCCTCCTGCAGCTTCTTGTCGATGTCCCAGACCATTTGCTTGCGCTTGCCGACGTCGATCTCCTGCGACTGCGCGTCGAACAGCTTCTCGATCTCCTTGTTGCAGTAGTTGGTGTAGTTCCGCTCCGAGCCGCAGGAATAGTTCTCGTAGAAGGACTGGTCCGGATCGTCGACCGAATTGCCGGTCAAATTGAGGCCGAGCATATAGTCCTTGCGCGCGACTTTCGGGAACCAGTTTGCGGTCTCCACGACATCGAGTTCGCCGTCGATATAGATGCTCTTGAGCTGGTCGATCAGGATCACCGCGGGATCGCGATATTCCGCGAGATTGCGCGTCGATATCTTCACGGCGAGATGCTTGTCGGGGCCGTAGCCTGCCTTCTGCATCAGCTTCTTCGCCTCCTCGCGATTCGCTTTCACGTCCGGACCATAGCCCGGGATGGTTTCGAGCTTGTCCTTGGGCATGCCCCAGATGCCCTGCGGAGGTGGCAGCATGGTGCCGCCGATGTCGGCCTGGCCTTCGAACAGGATGTCGACGAAGGCCTTGCGGTCGAGTGCCAGCGACATCGCACGACGGATATCGATGTTGTCGAACGGCGGGGAGCTCGAATTGACGATGATGTTGGTCGAAACGTTGGTCGGTTCGACGACGCAGACCGCGTTCGGCGCCTGCGACTTGATGTCCTTCAGGAGCGGGATGGTGATATGCGTCGGAAAGGTCATATCGAATTTCCCGGCAACGAAGGCGAGAATCGCGGTCGAGCGGTTCGGGATGATGGTGTATTCGATGCCGTCGAGATAGGGCCGGCCCTTCTTCCAGTAGTCCGGATTTCGCGTCAGCTTGATCGATTCATTGGCCTTGAACTCGACGAATTTGAACGGGCCGGTTCCGATCGGATGGGTGCGCATGTCCGCAGGCGAGACGTGGCAGGGATAGATCGGCGTATAGCCGGAGGCGAGCATCGCCAGCAGCGAGGGTTGCGGTCGCTTCAGGTTGAAGGAGACCTCGAAGTCGCCGTTGGGCGTGACGTCGTCGACTTCGCTGTACCAGGCCTTGCGCGGATTCTGCCGCAGTTTCTGCTGCGACTTGCCCATGAGCAGATCGAACGTGCACTTGACGTCGGCCGATGTGAACGGCTTGCCGTCGTGCCATTTGACGCCCTGGCGGAGTTTGAACGTCAGTTTCTTGTTGTCGCCGCTCCAGGACCAGCTCTCCGCCAGCTCAGGCCTGAGGGTGTCGGGACTGTTCTGCGCGATGTGCTGATCGTAGATGACGAGATTGTTGAATATCCCCATGAAGGGCACGTTGACCGAATAGGTCGCCCCTTCGAGGATGGACGCATTGGCGGGGCTGTCGCGGTGATACATCCGCAGGATCCCGCCCGGTTTCGGCTCTCCGGCGAATGTCGTCGACGAAATTGCCAGCAAAGATAGCGCCGCCGTCGCGGCGAGCGCCCATACGCTCCGCATCCTCGGTCCTCCCTGGACATCGGCCGTTTACGGCCTGTTTGACCCAACGATAGCCGAGCCGCATGGACGGAGGCAACCGGCCAACGCGCTTTGGGGCCTTGGCACTTTGGATGACGTAACGCCGCAGGAGCTTCACACTTTCACAATGTGAGAGTGCAGGTGCGAAGAGACGGTTCCTGCGCCGATGTTGTGCGCAGCCGCATCGCCAATCTCCGCCGTCGTCCCCGATCCGGGATCCATAACCACAGGATTGGATTTGACGAAGACCCGGAGTTGCCTGCTCGCGCTGCGACTCCTCCCTGTGGTGATGGGTCCCGGGCTCGCGAATGCGTCGCGCCCCGGGACGACGGCTGAGTTTGTGGCGCTGCCTGCGCACACTACGGAGGCTCTCACACGATCCGCGACGTCTTGTTGCCCCAGTACCGGTCCCGCAGAAGCCGCTTGTAGAGTTTCCCGGTCGGCAGGCGCGGCAATTCCTTCTCGAAATCGACCGAACGCGGCACCTTTTGCCGCGACAGCGAGGCCCCGCAGAAGGCGATCAGCTCTGCGGCGAGCGCTTCGCCCGGCATCACGCCCGGCATCGGCTGCACCACGGCCTTCACTTCTTCACCAAGATCGGCATTGGGCACGCCGAACACCGCGGCATCCGCGACCTTCGGATGGGTGATCAGCAGATTCTCGCATTCCTGCGGATAGATGTTCACGCCGCCGGAGATGATCATGAAGGTGGCACGATCGGTCAGGTACAGGAAGCGGTCCGCGTCGACATAGCCGACGTCGCCGACCGTGCTCATGCTGCCATCGGCCGAGCGTGCCTCCCTGGTCTTCTCGGGGTCGTTGAAATACTCGAACGGCGATCCGGTCTTGAACCAGACCTGGCCGGGCGTGCCGATCGGGCACGGCTGCATGTTCTCGTCGAGAATGTGCAGGTCGCCGAGCAGCACCTTGCCGACGGTGCCGCGATGGCTGAGCCATTCCTCGCTGTTGCAGGCGGTAAAGCCGAGCCCTTCGGTGGCACCGTAATATTCGTGGATGATCGGCCCCCACCATTTGATCATGTCGTCCTTGACCAGCGCCGGGCAGGGCGCGGCGGCATGGATCGCGATCTCGAGCGATGACAGGTCGTAACGCTGACGCACCTCCTCGGGCAGCTTGAGCATGCGGGAGAACATCGTCGGCACCAGCTGGGTGTGCGTGATGCCCCATTGTTGCACGAGCTGGAGGTAACGTTCCGGATCGAACGTCTCCATGATGACCACGGTGCCGCCCATGCGGATCGTGAGATTGACCGCGGCCTGCGGCGCCGAGTGATAGAGCGGTGCCGGCGACAGATAGACCATGCCCTCGCGGTAGTGCCAAAGTCCGGTGAGGAAATCGAACAGCGGCAGATTGTGCTTCGGCGGCTCCTCCGGCAGCGGCCGCAAGATGCCTTTCGGTCGTCCGGTCGTGCCGGAGGAATACAGCATGGCGGTGCCCAGCCATTCGTCCGCGACTGGAGTCTTCGGCATATCAGCCGTGACGTCGGCCAGTCCCACGATGCGGTCGCTCTCGCCGGGGCCGTCGGCGACGATGCAGAGCTTGACGTCAGGGCAGGCCTGGATTGCCTCGCGCGCGATGTCGAGCTTTGCCACCGAGGTGATCAAGATCTTCGACTGGCTGTTGACGAGGAGATAGGCGAGCTCGCCCGGCGTCAGGAAGGAGTTGATGCAGGTGTAGTACAGCCCCGACCGCTCGCCCGCGCCGCAGGCTTCGAGATAGCGTGAGTTGTTCTCCATGAAGATCGAGTAGTGATCGAGCCGGTTCAATCCATGCTTGCGGAACAGATGCGCGAGCCTGTTGCTGCGCGCGTCCAGCTCGCGATAGGTGACGGCCTCGCCCGTCGCCGCCATGATGAAGGCGGGCTGGAGCGGGCGCAGGCGGGCATGCAGACCTGGGTACATCAATCCTCCGGGCTAAATGTCATGCGGCGAGATCGAGGATTTCGCGTATCTGCACAGGATTTTCGATCCTGCGCGGATTGCGCGGAATCCAGTTGGTGCGCATCGCCTGCTCGGCGATCGCATCGAAATGCTCGGGCGCGACGCGCACGTCAGTGAGGCTCCGCGGCATGCCGAGCGATCGAATGAAGGCATCGAGCACGTCGGCGGCGTTATGGCCGGGAAAACCCATTGCGGCGGCGACGATCATCTGCCGCTCGGCATTGGCGCTCGCATTCCAGCGCATCACCGCCGGCAGCATGATGCAGGAGGTGTAGCCGTGCGGCACGCCGAAGGCCGCGCCCAGCACGTAACCGATGCCGTGGCTCGCGCCCATCGGCACGCCGGCCGCGAGAGCGCCCATCGACAGCCAGGTGCCGATCTGCGCATCCATGCGTGCATCGAGATCCCTCGGATCGGCTTTCACGCGCGGCAGGGCGTCGGCGAGCATCGCGAGCCCTTTCACCGACTGCGCGTCGGCATAGGGATGGGTCTCGCGCGAGCAGATCGCCTCGACGCAATGGTCGATGGCGCGGATGCCGGTGGAGAGAAACAGCCATTCCGGCGTGTGAACGGTGATGGCAGGGTCGAGGATGGTCGCCCGCGGCACGGCCAGTGGATGCCGCAGCATCTGCTTCACATTCGTGCCGCGGTCGGTAACGCCGGCAATCGACGAGAATTCGCCGCCGGCAATCGTGGTCGGCACGCTGACCTGGCGCACTGTTGGCGGCGTCATCTCGGGTGCGACGCCCTTGTGCACGCGGATGCGGTCGATGCCGCCGATATCGTCGATGCCGTTGGCAAGGCAGAGTTGCACCGCCTTGGCGCCGTCGGTGATCGAGCCGCCGCCCACGGTGACGATCAAATCGGCGCCGGCCTCACGCGCGGCATTGGCGGCCGCGATCACCGCCTCGCGCGGCGTGTGCGCGGGCATCGCATCGAACAGCCCGACGCAGAGCGGCCCGAGCGCCTTTACGATTTTCGCGATTTCGTCGGTCTCTCGGTTCAGCGTGCCCGAGACCATCAGGAAGGCGCGGCGAGTCCCCAGCCGGTCCATCTGCGCGACGACGGCCTCAGCCGCCGGATGGCCGAACACGACCTCCTCGATCGCGCCGTAAACGACACGTCCCTGATGCACTCGCGTCCTCCCCGGACAATTCGTCTTGTTTTGTAAGGCCAATCTAGCCGAGCGGCCGGCATCCGTCATGTGCGAAGACGCTGGGTCTCCGCTCTCTCGTCTCCCTCTCCCCGCAAGCGGGGAGAGACGAAGAGATCGCGTGTCAACTCGCCATCCGGCCAGGGCACTCTCCGAAGCATTGCGCGTGACATGGTCTTGAAGATTTCATCATCGCCACCCATCTTGTGGCGCCCGCGGGTAGGTGACTACCCTGCATTTTCCGCGGCTTTCATGCGAGGACCTGGGATGAGTGGACCGGACGGAAGCGAGCAATTTGTCAAAACGCACGATTTCGTTCAGATCAGGCCTTACGCCATGGCCGGCCTTTTCGTCGCGGCATTCGCGCTCAGCGGTTGCGGTCAACCGGCCTCGCAGGCTGCTGCGCCGCCGCCTCCGCCGGTGACCGTCGCCCAGCCGGTCAAGCGCACCGTCACCGATTGGGATGAGTACACCGGCCGCTTCGAAGCGGTCGAAGAGGTGCAGGTACGTCCCCGCGTCGGCGGCTTCGTCAACTCGGTCGAATTCCAGGACGGCGCCATCGTGCATCAGGGCGACCTGCTCTATGTTATCGACCCGCGTCCGTTCGAGGCCGTGGCCGAGCAGGCGGACGGCCAGCTGTCCGACGCCCGCGCCAAGGTGGAACTCGCCAAGCGGGAGCTCGATCGCGGCCTGAACCTGGTGCAGACCAGCGCGGTTTCCGAGCAGGTCGTCGACCAGCGCCGGCAAGCCTTGCAGGCCGCGCACGCCGCCGAGACCCAGGCCGAGGGCGCGCTGAAGGCCGCCCAGCTCAACATCGAATTCACGCATGTGACCGCGCCGATCACCGGCCGCGTCAGCCGCCATCTCGTCAGCCCGGGCAATCTCGTGCAAGGCAGTGACAACGGCTCCTCGACCTTGCTGACCTCGATCGTGACGATGGACCCGATCTACATCTATTTCGACATGGATGAGACCACCTTCATCAAATACAGCAAGCTGTGGTTCGAAGGTAAGCGCCCGAGCTCGCGCGACACGGCGAACCCGGTGCAGGTGACGCTCGCCGGCGAAACCAAGCCGTCGCATGACGGTGCCATCAACTTCCTCGACAACCGCCTCGATGTCTCCACCGGTACGCTGCGCAGCCGTGCCGTGGTCAAGAATACCGATCTGTCGATCCTGCCCGGCCAGTTCGGCCGCGTCCGCCTGATCGGCAGCGCGCCCTACGAGGCGCTGCTGATCCCGGATGCCGCTGTTGCGACCGACCAGTCGCGCAAGATCGTGTTCGTGGTGAAGCCTGACGACACCGTCGAGGCGCGCCCCGTGGTGCTCGGGCCGCTCGATGACGGCCTGCGCGTGATCCGCGAAGGGTTGAAGGCGGAGGACCGCGTCATCGTCAATGGTATCCAGCGCGCCCGCGTCGGCGCCAAGGTCGCTCCGCAGACCGCTCCAGCGCCGGCCGGTGGCAAGGCTGGTGACAAGTCATGAATCTTGGCCGTCTCTCCATCAACCAGCCCATTCTTGCGATGGTGCTGTCGATCGTGCTCCTGATCGTCGGCGCGCTCGCTTATTCGACGCTGCCGATCTCCGAATATCCGCAAGTGGTGCCGCCGACCGTCGTCGTCACCACGCAATATCCGGGCGCCTCGGCGCAAACCGTGTCCGACACCGTTGCCGCTCCGATCGAGCAGCAGATCAACGGCGTCGAGGACATGCTGTATCTCTACAGCCAGGCCACGTCGAACGGCCAGCTCACCATCACCGTCACCTTCAAGCTCGGCACCGATCTCGACAAGGCGCAGGTGCTGGTCCAGAACCGTGTTGCCATCGCGCAGCCGCAGCTACCGGACGAAGTGCAGCGCAACGGCGTCGTCACCCGCAAGAACTCGCCCGACATCCTGATGGTCGTGTTCATGCTGTCGCCGGACGACACGTTCGACCAGCTCTATATCTCCAACTACTCGCTGCTCCAGGTCCGCGACCAGCTGCTGCGCATCGACGGCGTCGGCGACATCCAGATCTTCGGTGCGCGCGACTATTCGATGCGGCTCTGGCTCGATCCCGACCGCATCGCCAATCTCGGCCTGACCTCGGCCGAGGTACTGGCCGCGATCCGCGCCCAGAACGTGCAGATCGCCGGCGGCCAGATCGCCGAACCACCAATCGCCGACCGCGCCTTCCAGCCGAACCTCGTTTTCACGGGACGGTTGAAGGACCAGAAGCAGTTCGAAGACATCCTGATCAAGGCCGGCTCGGACGGCCGCACGGTGCGCCTGCGCGACGTGGCTCGCATCGAGCTCGGCGCGCTCGCCTATTCGACCAACAGCTTCCTCTTGCGCAAATCGGCGGTCGCCATGCTGGTGACGCAGCGGCCGGGGTCGAACGCGCTCGCCACCGCGAAGAACATCTCCGACACCATGACGCGGCTCAAGCAGAGCTTCCCGAAGGGCCTCGACTACAATATCGGCTACAACCCGACCGAGTTCATCGCCCAGTCCGTCCACGAGCTGATCAAGACCATCTATGAGGCCATGCTGCTCGTGGTCGTCGTCGTCCTGGTGTTCCTGCAAGGCTGGCGGCCGGCGATCATCCCGATCATCGCGATCCCGGTCTCGCTGGTCGGCACCTTCGCGGTGATGGCGGCGCTCGGCTTCTCCATCAACAATCTCACGCTGTTCGGACTCGTACTCGCCGTCGGCATCGTCGTCGACGATGCCATCGTCGTGGTCGAGAATGTCGAGAGGCATCTTGAGCATGGCCTCAGTCGGCGCGACGCCGCGTTGAAGACCATGGAGGAGGTCGGTGGCGCGCTGGTCTCGATTGCGCTGGTGCTGTGTGCGGTGTTCGTGCCGACAGCGTTCCTCGGCGGCATATCCGGGCAGTTCTTCCAGCAATTCGCCGTCACGATTGCCGTGGCGACCGCCATCTCCTGCTTCTGCTCGCTGACGCTCTCGCCGGCGCTGGCCTCGCAGATCCTCACGCCCCACGAAGCGAAGCGGCCACCCGCCGCCTGGAATCTGATCGCGCGGGCGTGGGGTGCCTTCACCGGCGCCTTCAACCGTGTGTTTGACCGGCTGGCGCACGGCTATGCCGGCGTCGCCAATTTCGTGATCCGGCATTCGGTGGTGATGATCCTGATCTATGTCGTGCTGATCGGCAGCGCCGGCTGGTTGATCGGGACCACGCCGCAGGGCTTCATCCCCGCGCAGGACCGCGGCTACGTCATCGTATCGGTGCAATTGCCGGGGGCTGCATCGCTGGCGCGGACGACCGAAATCGTGCGCGAGATCGAGCGGATCTCGCTGGATACGCCGGGCATCATCCGCGTCGCAGCCTTCGCCGGCTTCTCGGGCGCGACGCGCACGCAGGCGGGCAATGCGGCCGCGCTATTTCCCGTGTTCGACGAGCCCGAGGCGCGGTTGAAGAAGGGGCTGACGGCGAACGCCATCACGGCCGAGCTGCGCAAGCGGCTCGCCGCGATCCAGGGCGCGTTCATCATCGTGATTCCGCCGCCGGCCGTGCCCGGCATCGGCACCGGCGGCGGCTTCGCTATCCGCATCCAGGACCGCCAGGGCCGCGGGCCGGAGCTGCTGGCGTCCGCGACCGACGAGCTCGTCGCTGCCGCGCGAAAATCGCCGAACCTGACCTCGGTGTTCTCGCCGTTCTCGGCCAACACGCCGCAGCTCTTCGTCGACATCGACCGCACCAAGGCGCAGAAGCTCGGCGTTCCCATCTCGAACATCAACGACACGATCCAGACCTATTTCGGATCGACCTATGTCAACGACTTCAACCTGTTCGGTCGCACCTATCACGTCACTGCGCAGGCTGATTTCCCGTTCCGGAAGGAACCAAGCGATCTGGCGCGGCTGCGCACGCGCAACGCCTCGGGCGACATGGTGATGCTCGGCAGCGTGGTCGACTTCAGGGACGTCTCGGGCCCCGATCGCGTCGCCCGCTACAATCTCTACGCGGCGTCCGAATTGCAGGGTGAGCCGGCGCCGGGCACGAGCTCGACCACCGCGCTGAACACCATCAAGAAGCTGGCGGACGACACCCTGCCGAGCGGCTTCACCTTCGAATGGACCGACCTGTCATACCAGCAGGTCACCGGCGGCAATGCCGGCCTCTATGTGTTCCCGATCTGCGTGCTGTTCGTGTATCTCGTGCTCGCCGCGCAATATGGCAGCTGGACCTTGCCGTTCGCGGTAATCCTGATCGTGCCGATGTGCCTGCTGGCTGCCACGATCGGCGTTCGCATCATGGGGCAGGACGTCAACATCCTCACCCAGATCGGCTTCGTCGTGCTGGTCGGGCTCGCGGCGAAAAACGCGATCCTGATCGTCGAGTTCGCCCGCGACATCGAGAAGGAAGGCAAGCCAAGGCTTGAGGCCGTGATCGAGGCCTGCCGATTGCGGCTGCGGCCGATCCTGATGACGTCCTTCGCCTTCATCCTCGGCGTGCTGCCGCTGGTGATCTCGTCCGGCTCGGGCTCCGAGATGCGCCAGGCCGTCGGCGTCGCCGTGTTCTTCGGCATGATCGGCGTCACGCTGTTCGGCCTGCTGTTCACGCCGATCTTCTATGTGGTGGTGCGGAACCTGGCGGAAGGACGGAACGAGAAGAAGCCGGAGGCGGCGGCTTGAGGCTGCCTCTATGCCCGTCGGCGTGCCCACATCGCCCGAACGACGGCGCATAATGCCGCACCACCTCCGTGCTGACGAGCATCATGAAATGGATGGGCGCGGCCGGGGTTCTTCATTACACTCGGCGCGATTTCAAAACAGAACAATGCTGGGAGATCATAAATGAAATCAGCACTTTTGGCCGCTGTCGCGACGTCGGCTTTGCTGCTGGCCACGCCGGCCTCCGCGCAAGGGGTCAAGATCGGCATTCTCAACGATCAGTCCGGCGTCTATGCCGATTACGGCGGCAAGTATTCGGTCGAAGCGGCCAAGATGGCGATCGAGGATTTTGGCGGCGAGGTGCTGGGCCAGAAGATCGAGATGATCACCGCCGACCACCAGAACAAGCCTGATCTCGCCACTTCCATCGCACGCCGCTGGTATGACGCCGACAATGTCGACATGATCACGGAGCTGACGACGTCGTCGGTGGCGCTCGCCGTGCAGGACCTGTCGAAGGAAAAGAAGAAGATCGACATCGTGGTCGGCGCGGCCACGTCGAGCATCACCGGCTCCGCGTGTTCGCCCTACGGCTTCCACTGGGCGTTCGACACCCATGCGCTCGCGGTCGGCACCGGCGGCGCGCTGACCAAGGCCGGCGGCGACAGCTGGTTCTTCCTCACCGCGGACTATGCCTTCGGCTATGCGCTGGAAAAGGACACCAGCGAGATCGTCACCGCCAATGGCGGCAAGGTGGTGGGCTCGGTCCGCGTGCCGCTCAACTCCTCCGACTTCTCGTCCTTCCTGCTGCAGGCGCAGAGCTCGAAGGCAAAGATCGTCGGGCTCGCCAATGCCGGCCAGGACACCACCAACTCGATCAAGCAGGCGGCCGAGTTCGGCATCGTCTCCGGCGGCCAGAAGCTGGCAGGCCTCTTGATGACGCTCGCCGAGGTGCATGGTCTGGGCCTCCAGGCGGCGCAAGGCCTGGTGCTGACCGAAGGCTTCTACTGGGATCACGACGACACCACGCGCGCCTTCTCCGAGCGCTTCTTCAAGCGTACCGGGCGGATGCCGAGCATGATCCACGCCGGCACCTATTCGGCGACGCTGAGCTATCTGAAGGCGGTGAAGGCCGCCGGCACCAAGGATACCGAGGCGGTCGCCAGGAAGCTGAAGGAGCTGCCGGTCGACGACGCCTTCGCCAAGGGCAAGGTGCTCGAGAACGGCCGCATGGTCCACGACATGTATCTGTTCGAGGTCAAGAAGCCCTCGGAATCGAAGAAGCCGTGGGATTACTACAAGGAAATCGCAACCGTTCCCGGCGACAAGGCCTTCTTCACCGCCAAGGAAAGCGGCTGCCCGCTGACGAAGTGATTCTTTGTCGTCCTGGCGAAAGCCAGGACGACACCGAGTATGTGGCGGTGCAGTTGCCGTCACACCAGCCGCATCACCACCGCCGCCAACGCCCCTGCCCACAGCGCGATCGCTGCGAAAGCCTGGATCGCAAAGCCGGGGCCGCGCTTGGCGGCGGCCCGCGAATAGCCGATGAAATAGACGATGCGGCCGACGATCCAGATCGCGCCGATGCCCGCTGCGATGGCGTCGCTGACATAGGTCGCGAACAGCCAGAGCGACGGCAGGAAGATCGGCATCCATTCCAGCGTGTTCATCTGGATGCGGAAGGCGCGCTCGAAGTCCGGATGGCCTGACATCGCCGGCACCTTGACGCCGGTTCTGGTCCGCGACCGCGAGACGTTGACGCAGGTGAAGAAGTAAAATGCAAGCGCCAGCAGCGTGACGAGCGCGGTGAGATGATACATCGGGGCCTCCGGCAGTCGGATGCGGCTCAATAGCCGGTAAGTTCGAGATAGCCAACGCCATCGTGTGTGCCGGTGAAGCTGATCGGTCCTTCCCAGTAGGCGAAGCCAGTCCCCATCCACGCCCGGGGATTGAGCGGCTTGCAGGAGATCGAGAACGAGCGCGACGGGATCGCGATCTGCCATTCCACCGGCAGCTTGCGACCGGCCACCTCCGCCGTTGCCTTTGGTGTCATCTGGATGTCGCTGCCTACAATCATCCGTGTTCCGCCGCCGGCGCTGATCCAGTTGCCGAACGGATAATCCTCGCCGTCCTTCTGGCGCAGCCGGTACAGCATCAGCTTGTCGCCGGTGGCGAGATGCAGTGACAGCCAGTCCCAGCCGGTCTGGTCGGCGTCGAGCGGCTGGCTGCTCCATTCGCGGTCCATCCAGGCCTGGCCCGAGACCTCGACCGGCTTGTCGTCGATGGTCAGCATGCCGCGCGCGCGGTAGAACGGCTGGCTGTAATAGTACGACGCCTGTCCGCGCTCGGACTTGCGGCTGTAGCCGCCGTCCCCCTGCAGGACGACCGGACGATCGGCCTCGAGCGTCAGCGCATAGCTGAAATCGGTGCCAGATGCCTTCAGCGTCACCGGCGACAGGGTGCGATCGTCGCTGTGCTCAGACCCTTTCATCTCCCAATCGTCGATCCACGCCGCGAACGGCCTGGCCTCGACGTTGGCCTGACCGATGCCGCCGCGCGAAAACAGCTCGTTGAAGCGGTGTGTGTCGGCGCGCGTCACCGCGGCATGCGCCATCCAGATCTGCTGATTGGCCCAGCCTTCGCCTTGCGGGCCCGGCTTTGCGGCCTGGCGAAACAGCGTCCATTGCAGCCCGCAAGCAGCTCCAGCACTGTCGACGAGGTTCGCCGTCAGATACCACCACTCGATGCGAAAATCCGGGTGCGGTCCGTGATCGGCCGGGAACGAAAACGTCTTGCCTGGCGTGACCCTCGCAAAGCCGTCCGCGGTTTCGCCGAGCCCGGCATAGCCCTGCGCGTTGACGCGGCGCGCGAGGGCCAGCGCGGCGATGCCGCCGGTAAAGGCGCGTCGCGAGAATTTGTCAGCGCTCATTGGCAAACACCTTGACGAGGTGTGCGGCCTGCATCCGCGCCAGCCGTAGCACCGGCGGCAGCGCGGCCAGCAGCGAGGCTACAAGCGCGACCGCCACCAGCTCGACCAGTTGCAGCGGAAAGACGTGGAACGGCAGTCGCCAGCCGAACGCCTTCACGTTGACGATCGCGATCAGGCACCACGCCACCAACAGCCCGAGCGGCACCGCGAGCAGCGTCGTGAACAGCGCGACCGACAGCGTCTTGGTCAATTCGATCGCCGCAAGGCGCGGCCGTGTGATGCCGATCGCCCAGAGCGGCGCGAGCTGCGGCAGGCGCGAGTTCGCCAGCGTGAGCAGGCTGGTCAGCAGCGCGATGCCGGCGACGCCGAGCGTGAAGGCGTTCAGCGCCGAGGTCACCGCAAAGGTGCGGTTGAAGATGCGGATCGATTCGGCCTTCACCGTTGCCTGATCGGCCACCGCGCGATCGTCGAGCGCGAACCGCTTGTGCAAGGCCGCGATCAGGCCGGCAATTTTGTCCCGTGGAACGACGAGTCCGATCCGCGTCTGCGGCGTCTGCGGAAACTGCCGGATCAGCGCCGCGACATTCACCGCGAGCTGTCCCTTGGGATTGCCGTAATCGGCATAGATGCCGACGATGTCGAGCTCCCAGCTCCCCCCAGGCGCCGGCACCTCGATGACGTCGCCGACGCGGACGCCGAGGCGGCGGCTCAGCTGCTCGCTGATGAAGGCGGCGTTGCCCGGCACCAGTTGCGTCCAGGCGCGCGGCGCGGACTCCAGCAGCGGCCAGCGCTCGCGATAGAGCGCGTGATCGGGCAGGCCGAGCAGTTCCACCGGCTGGCCCTGCACCTGCGTCTCCGCCCGCCCACCCGACAGGATCGCCTGCACCTCGCTGCGGTCCCGCAGCCAGTTGCGGATCGCGACCGCCTGCGCATTGTCGGCGGCGCTGATATAGACGTCGGCGGCGAGCCGTCCATCGAGCCAGCCGACGAAGGTGCGGCTGAACGTTTCCACCATGGTCGAGACGCCGACATTGACCGCCAGCGCGAGCAGCAGCGCCATCAATGCCAGCGACAACCCGGACAGCTGTTGCCGGCTGTCGGCCCAGAACCACAGCGCCAGCGGCCCGCGCGCCAAACGCTGGCCGACGAGCAAGAGGAGTTCGAGGAAGGCCGGTAGGATCAGAGCTGCGCCGAGCATCAGCGCCGCCAGCTGGCCGAACCCTGCGATCAACGACTGTCCGTAATAGAGCAGCAGCAGCGCGACCGCGAACACCGCGCAGGCGGCAAGACTTTGCAGCATCAGCCAGCGGCGCTGCCGTTGCTGCCAGGCCCGCGGCTGTGCGGTCGCCAGCACGGGCATCCGGATCGCCTTGATCAGGCTGGTCGCGGCCGCCACGATCGCGCCGGCAATGCTGATGCCGATGCCGGCAAGCCACCACTCGGGCCGAAGCGTGAGCTGCCCCGGAATCTGCGCGCCATAAAGCCCGCGCAGCGACGCTGCGACGTCGGGCAGCAGCGCGGCCGCGATCACATAGCCGCAGACGAGCCCGATCAGCCCTGCGAGCAGCGCCAGCGCCACCAGCTCGACCACCAGCACGCTGTTGACCAGCCGCGCCGAGGCGCCGCAGGCGCGCAAGGTGCGCAGCATCGGCAGCCGCTGTTCGAAGGCGAGTCCGACGGCCGAGTTGACGATGAAGAGGCCGACGAAGAACGACAGCAGGCCGAAGGCGGTGAGGTTGAGATGAAAACTGTCGGTCAGACGTTCCAGCTCCGTCTCCGCATTCGGCTCGACCCGCTTCAACTGCTCGCCGACGACGCTTGCGAGCGGCGCAGGCTTGCCCTTCACTTTGCCGATCAGCAGGCGCGAGACCTGGTCCGGCTTGTTCAGGAGCCGCTGCGCCACGCCGATATCGACCACCAGCACGTCGGGCACGAGTTGCGGCAGCACATGCAGCGGCGGCAGCTCTGCGCCACTGCTGATCGACGGCGTCGCGCCTTCCGCCTCGTGCAAATCGCCAAGCGTCTCTCGCGCCGCCAGCGTCTGGCCCGGTGGCGCGACGAAGCTGCCCAGGTCCGCGGCACCAAGGCGCGGCGCATTGCCGACATCGACCGGCAGCGTCACCGGCTCGATGCCGAGCAGCCGCATCGAACGCCCATTGACCTGGACCCGGCCTTCCAGCACTGGCGAAACCGGCCAGCCTGTGCGGCGGAGCTTGACGAACAAGTCCTGCGAGAACGTCGCCGCATCAGGTGCGACCAGCGTGGCCGTGCGCACGCCGCCAAACGTCGCCGCCGCGCGGTCATAGGCCGTGCGGGCCTGCTGGTTGATCGCCTGCACACCGCTCCACAGCGCGGTCGCCGCGATCAGCCCGATCAGCAGCGTCGCGAACTGCATCCTGTGTCGCCGCCAATGGCTGAGCAGCACCGCGAGCACCCACAGCGCGCGTCTCATGCGATCCGCCCTGCGTGGAGGACGATGTGGCGGTCGAGCGTGCCGGCCAGATGCAAACTGTGCGTCACCATCAGGAAGCCGCAGCCGGTGCGTGCGACGAGGTCGCGCGTCAGTGCCAGCACATCGTCGGCCGTGGCTTCGTCCAGATTGCCGGTCGGCTCGTCCGCGAGCAGCAGCGACGGCTTGGTCGCCAGTGCCCGACCGATCGCGACCCGCTGCTGCTGGCCGCCCGACAATTGCTCTGGATAACGCTTGAGCAGGCCGCCGAGCCCGAGCCGTTCGACCAGCTCCCTGGTCCATGCCGTATCATGCCGGCCGGCGATGCGCGCCTGGAAGGCGAGGTTGTCCGCCACCGACAGGCTCGGGATCAGGTTGAACTGCTGAAACACGAGGCCAATCCGGTCACGCCGCAGTTCGGCGCGCCCGGCGTCCGCGAGCTCGGTGATCTCGGTATCCTCCAGCCGGATCGTACCGCCATCGGCGGCATCCAGCCCGGCGATCAGGTGCAGCAGCGTGCTCTTGCCGCTGCCGGATTCGCCAGTGAGCGCGACGCGCTCGCCCGCCCTCAGGTCGAGATCGACGCCACGCAGCACATGGACCGGCTCGCCGGCCGAGGTGAAGGTTTTGGAGAGGTTTCGGATGCTCAGCAAGGTCAGTGCGCCGGACGGAATTAACTCAATGCTGCGTAGCACACTTGATGTGGAAATGCCGGGGTTGCGTTGCCGTTCAAGCCGTTGTTAGCTCCCGAGACGGCCAAATCAAAAGTGCCGACAATAAAGACATACGGGGAGAATGATGAGCGCTCAGGGAACGCCCAGTGCGGCGGGCAGGACGGCAGGGGTGTCCCAAGGGACGAATGCAACGCCGAAGGGCGCCTGGACCGTCACTTTTCTGCTCTTTCTCTTCATGGTCGTGAACTTCGCCGACAAGATCGTCGTCGGCCTCGCCGGCGTGCCGATCATGACCGAACTGAAGCTCGAGCCTGCGCAGTTCGGCCTGCTCGGCTCCTCGTTCTTCTTCCTGTTCTCGATCTCGGCCATCGTGGTCGGCTTCATCGTCAACAAGGTGGCAACGCGTTATGTGCTGCTGACCTTGGCGGTGGTCTGGGCGCTGGCGCAGTTTCCGATGGTCGGCACCGTCTCCTTCACCACACTGTTGATCTGCCGCATCGTGCTCGGTGCGGGTGAAGGGCCGGCCTTCTCGGTTGCCGCGCACGCGATCTACAAATGGTTCCCGGACGAGAAGCGCACGCTGCCGACCGCGATCCTGTCGCAGGGTTCGGCCTTCGGCGTCATTCTCGCCGTGCCGGCGCTGAACTGGGTGATCGTCAACCACTCCTGGCACTACGCCTTCGGCGCACTCGGCCTGGTCGGACTGATCTGGGTCTGTGCCTGGCTCGCGCTCGGCAAGGAAGGTCCGCTCGAGGACACCCAGGCGCTCGCGGCCAATGAGCCGAAAATTCCCTACGTCCAGCTGCTGACCTCCCGCACCTTCCTCGGCTGCGTGATCGCGACCTTCGGTGCCTATTGGGCGCTCTCGCTCGGCCTCACCTGGTTCACCGCCTTCATCATCACGGGCCTCGGCTTCTCGCAGCAGCAGGCCGGCTTCATCTCGATCCTGCCCTGGGTGTTCGGCGCCACCATCGTCATCCTGACCGGCTGGATCTCGCAGGTGATGATGGCGCGCGGTTACACCACGCGCATCTCGCGCGGCGTGCTCGGCTCGGTGCCGCTGGTCATCGGCGGCCTGATCCTCGCGTTGATGCCGCATGTCTCGGGCGCGGGTCTGCAGATCGCGCTGCTCGTCGTCGGCTCGGGCCTCTGCGGTGCGATCTATGTGGTGTGCCCGCCGATGCTCGGCGAGTTCACGCCCGCCTCGCAGCGCGGCGCGGTCATCGCGATCTACGGCGCGCTCTACACGCTCTCGGGCATCATCGCCCCGATGGTGATGGGCACCGTGATCCAGCGCGCCGGCAGCATGCTCAACGGCTACATGACCGGCTTCACCATCAACGCGCTGGTGATGATCGGCTCCGGCGTCGTCGGCCTGCTGTTGCTCCGGCCGAACACGGAAAAGGCCAGGCTGACCCGTGGCGCGGCTCCGCGGGAAGCCGGGTTGAAGGGTGTGGTCTCGCCGACGTAAGAGGGCTCCCTCGCCTCAATCACAACTGTCGTCCCGGCGGAAGGCTAGGCCCTCGCCGGGACGACACCTGAACTCGGGGACGACGATAAAACTTGCAGCTCAAGCCTTGGCTTGCGTCTTCCGTTCCGTGAACGGCGACAGCACCACCGTTGCGACCATGAAGATCACGGAGGCGCCGAACACCCAATGCGGCGCGCTCTGGTCCATGATCCAGCCGAACAGCAGCGGTGAGACGATGCCGCCGAGATTGAAGCCGGTGGAGACGATGCCGAAGGCGCGCCCCGCAGCGCCGGGAGGCGCCGCATTGCGCACCAGCATGTCCCGCGACGGCGCAATCACGCCGGAGAGGAAGCCGGCGGTTGCCATCGTGGCGGTGAGCGCCCAAGCCGGCAGCGTGACCAACGCGATCAGCAGAACGATCGCGGCATTCGCGGCAAAGCAGGCGGCGGCGACGTAGCCGTGGCGCTCGGTGTGGTCGGCGAGGAAACCGCCGGCGAGCACGCCCACCGCGCTCGAGCCAAGGAATGCCGTCAGCGCCACATTGGCGATGGAATAGGTCGCGCCGTAGCCGCTCATCAGCGCGACCACGCCGAAATTGTTGATGCCGGCCACCGACAGACTCAGCAGCATGAACAGCGCGGTCAGCGTGATCAGGGCAGGCGTGATGACGGCCTGCTTCGGTGCATCCGCGGTGCCGGGCTTGGCCTTGTGTGCGCCGGCGTCGGGAATGCTTATGACCACCAGCAGCAGCGCCACCAGCACCCCGATCGCGCCCGAGGCGAGCAGCGCACCGACGCCGCCGGACACCGTCATCAGCGCGGCGACGATCGCCGGTGCAACGGCGCCACCGAAATAGCCGGCAAAGGTGTGGACCGAGAAGGCGCGGCCCATCCGCGCTTCGTCCATGTGCTCGGCCAGAATCGCGTAATCGGCGGGATGGTAGACGCTGTTGGCGAGCCCGAGCAGGACGGCGCAGGCGATCAGCGAGGCGTAGCTCAGATGCAGCCCGAGCATGATCAGCGCGAGCCCGCCGAGCGTCAGTCCGCCGAGCAGGATCCTGCGCGCGCCAAAATGGTCGACGAGATAGCCGGTGGGTGCCTGCGTCAGCCCGGAGACGACGGCCGACACGGTCAGGGCGAAGCCGAGTTCGACATAGCCGACGCCAAGCTGGGTCTTCAGGAACGGGAACAGCATCGGCAAGACCAGCAGATGGAAATGGCTGACCCAATGCGCGATCGAGATTCCGGTCAGCGTGCGCAGCGCGCTGTCCGCCTTGCCTTGTTGCGGTGCGGCGAGAACGTCGACCATTGCGGTTCCGTTTTGCGTCCTATGGAGGCGCAAAATATCGGGCTGTCGGGTTATTTGTCCATGAACGCGGGCGCATGGCAGGTAGCGCGGGTGGGGCGTGGCCTCACCGATAGCTGCATGCAGCCGTGGGGCACACCGTTCGCGGGGCAAGATCACCCCTCACGACGGCTCTCCCTCACAACGGCTCGTCGTCATTCCCGTAACGATCGCGTTTCGGCGTGGCGATGTCGCCGTCTTCGTAGTCGTCGTCGGTATCGCGCGGCGGCTGGGGCTTTTTGGCCTTGTCCGCTGCGGTCGTTGTCTTCGGCGGCTCACTCGGCTTGGCTGATTTGGCCATGGTCGGTCCCGGATGGTGATGCGTTCATCCGCTTCTAGCCAGAAAACCTAAGCGCTTCCTGACCTATCTCAAGAGCCTGCGGCGCCGCCGTCAGGCGTGCACCACCGGGCCGCCCGCCTTCTTCCAGGCATCGATACCGCCTGCGATATGAGCGGTGTTGGAAAGGCCGGCCTCCTTGGCCGCGGCAACAGCCATCGCCGAACGCTCGCCGAAAGCGCAGAAGAACACGACGCGGCGCCCCGTCGCGGCAGCGACCTCGCGCAGCATGCCGCCGGGCTTGAGGCTCTCCTCCACGCTCGGATAGGGCGTGTGCAGCGCGCCTTCGAGCATGCCATGCTTCATCCGTTCATTGGTCTCGCGCAGATCGACCAGCAGGATGTCGGGCCGGTGCAGCGAGCGGATCGCCTCGACCGCGCTGAGCGCGCGGCCCTCTTTCGCCAACTCGTCCTGATGCAGGCCGACCCGCATATTGGCGGGCACCGCGACGTCCATCATCTTCGGGTTGGGCAGCTTCAGGTTCGCCATCAGCTCGATATATTCGTCGACGGAGCGCACCTGGAGGCGGGGATTGTAGCGCTTCTCCTCGCCGATGGTGGAGACGGTGTCACCCTTGTAGTCGTGCGCCGGGAAGACCATCGTCTCGTCCGGCAGCTTCAGCAGCCGGTTGAAGATCGAATCATATTGCGCGCGGGACGAGCCGTTCTGGAAATCTGTGCGGCCGGTGCCACGGATCAGCAGCGTGTCGCCGGTGAAGACGCGGTCGCCCATCAGGTAGGAATAGGAATCGTCGGTGTGGCCCGGTGTGTACATCACGTCGAGCGACAGCCCTTCGATCGTCACCTTGTCGCCGTCCGCAACGCGCATCGCCACCACGTCGGCCTTGGTCTGGTCGCCCATCACGGTCATGCAATGGGTGCGGTCTCGCAGTTCGCCGAGCCCGGTGACGTGGTCGGCATGCAGATGGGTGTCGACGGCCTTGACCAGCTTGAGGTCGAGTTCGCGCAGCAGCTGGCAGTAGCGGTCGACCTTCTCCAGCACTGGATCAAGGATCAAAGCTTCGCCGCCGGCGCGGCTGGCAAGCAGGTAGCTGTAGGTTCCCGAAACGCTGTCGAAGAGCTGGCGAAAGATCATGGCAGGACCCGGCGTGAGTGATTTCGAGGATTCTACTACGCCGGAGGGCAGAAGGAGAAGTAAATCACTGCACCGATAGGAGATTTTAGAAAATTTTTATTGCGCCGGGGCAGCCACCCCCACCGCTGTCATCGCCCGCGATTCCAGAGACCCGGGTGGGACACGGTGAAGCTGCGGCGTACTGGATTCCCCGCTTTCGCGGCGAATGACACCGAGTTTGGCGCGGACTCGCCCTTGCGTCGCCTACGGCCGCACCACCGTGTACCCATTCTCCGCCAGAAACAGGATCTGCCCGACTCCCACTTGCACCGGCGTTGCCGCCGGAATGAAGTCCGGCCTCTTTCCGGTCTCCCGCTCGATCGTGTCGACCGTATTGAGGCAGATGTCGAAGCGCACGCCCTGCGCGATCAGGCTTTCGACCTGCTTGCGGCGCTCGTTGCCGGACAGCAGCAGATCGATGCCGGGACCGAAGGCGACGACCTCCACCGCGATCTTGTCGGGGTCGTAGGCCTTGAGCAGATTGTTGGCGACGCTCAGCACCAGCGCCTGCTTCCTGGCGTCGCCGTCGGAAAGCTGAAGCACGACCTTGTGCTCGGCGAACGGCTTGTCCTGCAGCGGCACCTGCTGCGCGAACGCGAGCGGCACCGCGGCCCAGGCGAGCAGCGCCAGCAGCATTGCACCCGTGATCTGCGACCGCATCGTTGCTATCCCGCAATGCCCGGATTGCCGTCGACGCCCTTGAGCGCGACGCCGCTGCCGAGCCGTTCCTGGAACATCCGGCCTGAGCGCAGATATTTGCCGACGACGTCCCATACCGGCGCGCCCTGCTGGCCGTTGACCGAGGCCCAGCCCGCGACCTTGTAGCGATGGTTGGCGTTGAGCGCCCTGCCGTTGGCGAGCTTGAGCTCGGAGATGCGGCTGCCGATCGCATTGGCGGGGCTGCAGGCGTAGCTGAGCCCGCCGGCGCGCACCATGTCGCCGCCCTGCTGATGGTAGGGATCGGCGTTGAAGAGATTGTCGCAAATGTCTTCGAGCACGTTCTTGATGTCCGCGCCCGTCATCTCCTGCACGTACGTCTCGGGATAGGTGATCGCGGTTTCCGCGAGCAGGTCTTCCATCGTGATCGGCTGGCCTGATAGCGCGGTGACGCCCCAGCGGAAGCCGGGCGACAGCGCGATCTGGGCGTCGAGCTCGGTGCGCAGGGCGGCGCAGATCAGCTCGTCGACGGGGCCGGCGAAATTATCGCGACGATAGAGCAACCGATCGGGCGTCGCGATCTTCTCCGACCAGTCGGTGACAACAGGCGCGCGCAGCTTGCCGATCAGCTCGGCCATGGCGGGATCGGGCTTCAGCAGTTCGGAATAGACCGGCAGCAGATGATATTTAACGTCGCTGACCTTTCCCTTGTCGAGCGCGAGATCGAGCACGGCCAGGAATTTTCCATTGGACCCGGCATTGGTGACGAGCGTCGTACCCCCGGCGTTCGTCACGGGAATCGGCTGCGGCACGGCGTCATGGGTGTGGCCGCCGAGGATGATGTCGATGCCGGTGACGCGGCTTGCGAGCTTGAGGTCGACGTCCATGCCGTTGTGCGAGAGCAGGATGACTGCATCGACCTTGTCGTTGCCGCGCAATGCGTCGACGTGCTTCTGGAGCTCCTCATCGCGAATGCCGAAGGTCCAGTTCGGTGTGAACCGCTTGGGATGCGCGATCGGCACGTAAGGAAAGGCCTGGCCGATGACAGCGACGCGATGGCCACTGAGCTCCTTGATGATGGACGGCTTGAAGACGCGCCCCGTCGCCTTGTCGAAGGCGGGGGCGTCGTTGAAGGCGGCTTCCTCGGTCAGGAAGACGTTCTGCGCCAGAAACTCGCCCTTGAAGTGCTCGAGATTGTCGCGCAGCGCCTGCTCGCCATAGGTGAATTCCCAATGCCCGGTCATCGCCTCGATGCCGAGCAGATTGGCGACCTCGACCATGTCGCGGCCCTGCATGACGTTGGCGAGGCCCGTGCCCTGCCAGAGATCGCCGCCGTCGACCAGCATGGCATGCTTGTCGCCGACGTCGCTGCGGAGGCGGTCGATCAGCGTCTTCAGATGGGCAAAGCCCCCGAGCTTGCCGAAGCGGCCGGCCGACTTCTCGAACTCGACGCAGGTGAAAGCATAGGCATCGGCGCTGTCGGGCCGGATTCCGAATCGTTCCAGAAAGGCGCGGCCGACCAGATGCGGCGGCCGTCCCGCCATCTCGGCAATGCCGATATTGACGCTGGGCTCGCGGAAATAGACCGGATTGAGCTGCGCATGCGTGTCGGTGGTGTGCAGGATCCGCGCGTTACCGAACCGCTCGATGTCGTAAATGCCGGCGGCTTCAGCGCCGCGCGCAAGCCGCGGCAGCGCAAGCGATGCGGCAGCGATTGCCGAGCTCTTCAGGAAATCGCGGCGGCGGATCGCCATCACACAGTCTCCGCGCCTGGTCTCGGCAGGTCGATCGTTCCACCAGGGCTCACGCTAGCGGATTTCCATTGCCTTCCAGGCCTCTTTTTCCGATGTCGCCTGGAAGATCGACGCTTTCGCCAGCGCCTCAGCTTCCTTGGCGGCGGCCACGGCGCGGTCGAAATCGCCGCCATCGCCCGCCTTCTTGGCGGCCGCCAGCGTCGAGACGGTCGTGGTCCACTGGTTGCGCATGCCGGTTGCCTCTTTGGACGCAGCCTCCGCAGCAGCGTAAGCCGCCTTGTAGTCTGCCTCGCTTGCCGCGCGCGCGGATGGTGCGAGGCTCATGAGCAGCAACATGGCCAAGGGAAGTGACCGCTTCATGGCCGCGCTCCCGGGCCCGAAATCGGCAGGCCGTTGGCGACGTAGGACAGGAAATACTCGACGTCGCGATATTCTTCCGCCTGCGGCTCCAGCGGGACCGCGCGGGTCTGGCTGTTGCAGGTGATGAAGCGGCGGCTGATCGTGCCCATGCCGTTCCATTCGGAGCGGTAGATCGGCATCGCGTTCAGAATGCCGAGCGCGGGCGCCAGGATCTCGGCGCGGATGCGCTGGCCCGGGCTCTGCACATGGCAGCTCGCGCAGGAAAAATTCAGCTGCCCGCGGCGGGTGTAGAAATAGCGCTTGCCGTTCTCGAACGCTTCGCGCGCACGGGGGTCATCGGGGATCTTGATGTCCATCGGCTTGCCGCGCGAGGTGAAGGCCATGTACGCCGTGAGCGAGGCCATCTCGTCCTTGACGTAGGAGTAGGGCTGTTCGCCATTGGCCTCGCGGCAGCGGTTGAGCGCGAGCTCCAGCGTGACGACCTTGCCCTCCTTCGTGTCGAAATAGGGATAGTTCTGGCGAATGCCGATGCCACCGTCGGGGAAGCAGTCGGCATAGGTCTTGCCGTTCTTGAACGGCGTCGAAAACATCTCCTTGCCGGCGTCGAGCACAAACTCGTAGGGCGGGAATTCCTCCTTCTCCTGCCACTGCCGCCTCATGCCCTCGTTCATGGAATAAGGACCGTTGACGAAATCCTCATGCTTCACATCGGGAAACTTGTGGAAGAAGTAGTTCTGGAATGCCTTGGCGTCGGCGACGGGATCGATCTTGTCGGCCGCAACAACGCGCGGAGAGGTGAGCGCGAACGCGACCAGCGCGGCGCTGAGCGAAGACAGCAGGAGGGCGGTGCGGGCCTTCATCACGCGATCTTCGCGGTGGTCGTATCCGATCCACCCTTGTTGTCGGCCCAGGAGATCGTCAGATCGTCGCCCTTCCTGCCGCCCTTGAAGCTGAACTTGACGTAGGGGTCCTTGGAGATCGCGGTGCCCCAATTGGCGACGAAGACGTCCTTGCCGTTACATGCGAACTTCAGTTCCTGGATGTAGTGCGCCGGAATCAACTCGCCCTTGGCGTCCTTGACCAGGCCGGTATCCATGGGGTGCTGGATCAGCGTCTGCACCTCGGTGATGTCGCCGTTCGACGTTGCGCGGACGCGAATGCTGGATGCCATGATTGTTCTCCTTCGCGCCTCAGCCGCCGCAGCCGCCGACGGTGACCTTCACTTCCTTGGTCGCGCTGTAGAGCTTGCCGTCGGCTTCCACGATCGCGGTCACGTTGCTGGTCCTGGCCATCTTCAGGCGGTTGGCGACGGCGGGGATCGTGCCGTCGGGAAATTTGTAGGACGCCGCAAGTGCGTACGGATTCTCGGCGACGAAGAACGAGATCGAGGTGACCTTGTCCAGCGTCGTCGTCACCGACATCGGCACCACGCCGCCGTTTTCGGCGATCTCTGGCGCATCGAGCTTGACCTTGTCGGACGGCTCGGCGGTCCTGCCATAGAGCGCCTTGATCGCGTCGGCCTGGTTCTTCAGTTTGAACGCCTCTTCCGGATATTTGTCGTTGGCCGCGGCGTGCGCCGGCACGAATGCGAGATTGCCGAGGCCGATCAGCGCGACCGAGACGGCGCCCTGAAGGATCAGGCGCCGCGTCGGATGAGGGCCGGTGGTCGTCGTCATCAAAAGTCTCCTTGGCCGACCGTTACAGCGTCTGCAGGAAATCAACGATCGCGTTGATCTCCTGTTCGGTCAGGATTCGGTTGCGGCCGAACGGCGGCATCATGGTCTGCGGGTTGCGCTTGGTCTCGTCGAACAGGATCGCAACCAACTCGTTACGATCGGGGTATCTGGTCTTGAGGTCCTTCAGCTCGGGGCCGATCGTGCCGGGCAGATCGCCACCCTTCATGACGTGGCAGGTCAGGCAATTGCCCTTGCTGCGGTCGAAGGCGAGTTTCTGGCCCTCGGCGACGGTCGACTGCGCCCATGCGGGGCGCGCGGCGAGGCCGGCGAGGACGACCAGCGCGAGGAGCAGGGCGGGCTTGCGAAAGGCGGTCAAGGCGTCGGTCCGAGTTGTCCGAAAAAGATAGTGTTCAAAAGCACAAAGGACATGCCCTGACAATCAAGACTATGCAGGGCGCAAAATGGCGTTAATATCTTTCGCATTGCAACTGACGAGATGGATCGTTCATCAAGCCGGCTTTCTCCGGCGCTGTTTTTTGGGGCGTTTTGCCCTCGGCTTGCGTTTTGGTCTGCTTTCTCATTTTCCGGGGACGTGAATTGGCTGATTATGTCGTTGAATTTGGCAGGGACGGCGGGCGGGTCGAGCCTGACGGCCGTCTCGATGCACCGGCCTTCCATCGCAACCACGAACCGCTGTGGACGGCACTCGAAAAGCATCTTGCCGGAAAGTCGGGCGACGTGGTCGAGGTCGGCAGTGGAACCGGCCAGCATGTGGTCCATTTCGCCCGCCACACGCCCGATCTGGTCTGGTGGCCGAGCGACCTCAACCAGCGCCATGTGAAGAGCATCGAGGCCTGGCGTGTGCATTCGGGCCTGTCGAACATCCGCAGCCCCCTGCGGATCGACCTGTCCGATCCCGACTGGTGCGCGGAGATGAAGAGCGGGCAGGGGCCGACCGATCTCGCCGCCGTGTTCTGCGCCAATGTCATCCATATTGCGCCCTGGGCCGTGGCCGAGGGACTGTTCGCCGGCGCCGGCCGGTACTTGCGGTCCGACGGACAGCTGTTCCTCTACGGCCCGTTCAAGCGCGGCGGCAAGCACACCGCACTGAGCAATGCCGTGTTCGATACGTCGCTGCGCGAAGGCAATCCCGAATGGGGCGTGCGCGACGCCGGCGACGTCGAGACCCTCGCGCGCGGCATAGGGCTTCGTCTCATCGACACGATCGAGATGCCCGCGAACAATCTGACGCTTGTGTTTGCGCGCGGGTAGGCGCGAGGCCGTCAGGCCTCGCCCTCCTGCCAGCCGATCTTCTCCTTCAAGAACTGGAAGCCGAGCACCTGGAAGCCGGCGCGCTCCTTGTTGTCCTTGCCGTAGCCGTGGCCGCCGGCGGCGGGCTCGTAGAACCAGGCCTCGTAGCCCATGGCCTGGAGCTTGGCCGCCATCTTGCGCGCGTGGCCGGGATGGACGCGGTCGTCGCGCCGCGTGGTGGCGATCAGGATCGGCGGATAGGGCTCGCCGGGTTTGGCGTTGTGATAGGCGGAGTAGGTCTTCAGCCACTCCCACTCGTCCGGCTTGTCGGGGTCGCCATATTCCGCGATCCAGCTCGCACCCGCGAGCAGCTTGGTGTAGCGGCGCATGTCGATCAGCGGAATCGTGCAGAACAGCGCGCCGAATCGCTCCGGATAACGCACCAGCATGTTGGTGATGAGAATGCCGCCGTTCGATCCACCCTGGGCGGCGATGCGCTTCGGCGTGGTCACGCCGCGGCGGACGAGATCGGCGGCAACGGCTGCGAAATCGTCATGCGACAGCCTCTTGCCGGCGTAACGGCCGGCATCGTGCCAGCGGGTGCCGAACTCGCCGCCGCCGCGCAAATTCGCCTGCACCGTCGTGCCGCCGCGCTCCAGCCAGAGCTTGCCGAGCGATGAATTGTATTGCGGCTTCACGGCGAGGCCGAAGCCGCCATAGGCGCTCATATAGACCGGTGCATCGCCTGACACGCCGGCGGGACCGGTCTGCACATAGGGAATGCGCTCGCCGTCGACAGAGATGGCCTCGTGCTGCGTCACTTTGAGGCCGTCGGCGTTGAAGATCTTCGGCGCCTGCTTGAGCACGACCGGGCTTTCGACGCCGCGTGCGAGCAGCATCAGCGAGGATGGCGTGAGCGGGTCCTGCACGTTGGCGAGCAGGTCGCCATTGCTCTCGGACTGATAATGATCGAATGGCCAGACGTCGACCACGCCGATCGCGGGCAGGCCGCGCAGCGTCTCGCGGCTCCAGCCGGTGGGCAACGGCGTGCAGATCTCGAACACCGGCTGCAGCTCGTCGAGGATCGACAGCAGGAGCTTGCCGGCGGCCCAGGAAAATCCCTGAAGCGCGCGGCGTGGTCCGGGCTCGAACAGCACGGCGAAGTCGCGGTCGCCGGCGAGAAATGCCGAGAGCGAGATGCCGAGCACGCTGTCGGCCGCATGGGCTCGTCCCGCAACGGTCCATGGCTCTCGCAGCTTGATCGCGAACCAGTCGCGATGCGCCTGCATCCACACGCCGCTCGGGAGGTCGAGCCTGGTGAGCGTGCCGGCGGCGTCGCGAAGCCAGATCGCGAAATTGAAGAAGTCGAGCTGATCGATGATCCAGGCGCGCGGCGCCGCACCGCTGTCGTCGACGCCGCAATAGACGCGCATGCGGTCGGCACTGGTCTCGAAGATCACTTCCGCCTGCTCGACCGGCTGTCCGCGCCGCCACAGCCGGACCGTTCTGGCGTAGCCCGACGTCGTCGCCATGCCTTCGCCATAGGCGCTGGAGAGCACGAGCGTATCCGGACCGAGCCAGTCGACACTGCCCTTCGCTTCCGGCAGGACAAAGCCGTCGCTGACGAAGCGCTTCGCTTCTGCGTCGAATTCGCGCAGCACGACCGCGTCGCTGCCGCCGCGCGACAAGCTCAACATGACCCGCGAATATCCGGACCGCGAGGTGGTCCAATTGAGCAGCCAGTCTTCGCCCTCGCCGGCGGCGAGGGCGTCGACGTCGAGGACGGTTTCCCAGGACGGCTCGGCTTTGCGGAATTCTGCGAGCGTGGTCCGTCGCCACAGGCCGCGCGGATGCTCTGCATCCTTCCAGGTGTTGTAGAGCAGGCCGCCGCTGCGGCTGACATAGGGAATGTTATCGGGACGATCGAAGATCGCCGCGAGCAGGTCGCGGTCGCGTTCGAACGCCACGCTGCCGAATTTGTCCAGCGTCAGGCGATTCTGCCGCTCGACGAATTCGAGCGCGCGGACGCCCTCGACCTCCTCCAGCCAGAGCCAGGGATCGTCGTCGGGAGCGCTGAGCGTAGGCCTGTCGTCGACGGACATGAACGAAACTCCCTGAAACGGCGGCGGGATAGGATTTGATCGAGCGCAAGCCGTCAAGAGCGCGGCCCGGTATCATCGGCCCGATTGCGTCACCGGCATGGCCTGCGCCCGTTTGCGCCGGTTGCCCGGTCCTTTCGGCCCCTCCATAGTGCCGGGAATCAACAAGGCCCCTTGGGCGGAAATGCCGATGCTAGACGTGACTTCAACCAGCGAGATCGCCAACGACGCCCGGGTGCGCGCCAACGTGGTGCGCCTCGCCGCCGCGCAGGCGCTGACCGGCGCCAATTCGGCGGTGATCTTTGCCACCGGCTCGATCGTCGGCGCCACGCTTGCGCCCGACATGTCGTTCGCGACCGTGCCGATCTCGATGTACGTGCTGGGGCTCGCCGCCGGTACGCTGCCGACCGGCGCGATCTCGCGCCGCTTCGGCCGCCGCGTGGCCTTCATCACCGGCACGGGCCTCGGCACGCTCACCGGTCTCACCGGCTCGTTCGCGATCCTGCACGGCTCGTTCGCGCTGTTTTGTCTCGCGACCTTTCTCGGCGGCCTCTACGGCTCGGTGGCGCAATCCTATCGCTTCGCCGCGGCCGACGGCGCCAGCGCGGCCTATCGGCCGAAAGCCGTGTCGTGGGTGATGGCGGGCGGCGTGTTCGCCGGCGTGCTCGGTCCGCAGCTCGTGCAATGGACCATGAACATCTGGTCGCCTTATCTGTTCGCCTTCAGCTTCCTGGTGCAGGCCGCGGTCGCATTGATCGCGATGGGCATCGTCGCCGGCGTCGACATGCCCAAGCCCGCACCCGCCGATCTGCATGGGGGACGACCGCTGCTGACGATCGTCACCCAGCCGCGCTTCATCGCCGCCGCACTCTGCGGCGTCATCTCCTATCCCATGATGAATCTGGTGATGACCTCGGCGCCGCTCGCCATGAAGATGTGCGGGCTGAGCCTGTCCGATTCCAATTTCGGCATTCAATGGCACATCGTCGCCATGTACGGGCCGAGCTTCTTCACGGGCGCGCTGATCTCCCGCTCCAGCGCACCGAAGATTGTTGCGGCCGGCCTGCTGCTGGAAGCCGGTGCCGCCACCATCGGTCTCTCCGGCATCACCGCGATGCATTTCTGGGCCACGCTGATCGTACTCGGCGTGGGCTGGAATTTCTCCTTCATCGGTGCGTCCGCCCTGGTGCTGGAGACGCACCGTCCGCAGGAGCGCAACAAGGTGCAGGCCTTCAACGATTTCCTGGTATTCGGGATGATGGCGGTCGGCTCGTTCTCATCGGGGCAGCTGCTTGCGAATTACGGCTGGTCCGCGGTGAACATGGTGGTGTTCCCGCCGGTCGCGATTGGCCTCGTCGCGCTCTCGCTGGCGTCCTGGGCCCGCCGCCGCAAGGCGCGACTCGAGGCTGCGATGGGCGAGTTCCCGGACGCGATTTGATGCATGATCCGGGAAAGTGTGCAGCGGGTTCCCGACGATGTCACGATCGAGAGGATGGCAGGAGGCTGTCAGCAACGTCGATAGTTCGATCGCTGTCGAAGTGATTTTCGGCAGCCGGGTTGTTACATGATGCTCGTCATCAACAGGCGGGCGTGAAGCGAAGCGCTCGCGGGGGAAACGAAGGACAAGCGCAAATGCTCGACAATCCCCGCACCACCGCGCCAATCGACGAAACCTCGCTCCGCTACGAAGGTTGGCGCATCGTCGCGGTCTGTTTCCTGCTCGCGACCTTCGGCTGGGGCCTCGGTTTCTACGGCCAGAGCGTCTATGTCGCCGAGCTGCAGCGCGCACGGGGCTGGCCGGCCTCGCTGATTTCGTCGGGCACGACCTTCTTCTATCTGTTCGGCGCGCTGCTGGTCGTCTTCGTCGGCGAGGCGGTCCGGAAATATGGCCCACGCATCTGCCTGATATCAGGCACGCTGGCGATGGCGGCAGCTAGCGTCGCAATCGGCGCGGTGCGCGAGCCCTGGCAGCTTTATCTGGCCGATGCCGTGCTCGCCTTCGGCTGGGCCGGCACGAGTCTGGCCATGATCACCAACACGATCAGCCTGTGGTTCGACCACAAGCGCGGCATGGCGATCAGCCTGGCGCTGAACGGCGCCAGCTTTGGCGGCATCGTCGGTGTGCCGCTATTGGTGACGCTGATCAGCCATGCCGGCTTTGCCGGCGCGATGTATGCGGCCGCGAGCGCCATGCTGGTGCTGCTCGTGCCGGTGATCCTGCTGGTCGTCGGCCGGCCGCCCGATCTTCACGGCTGGCACGCGTCGGCCAAGGCGAAGCCGCAATCCTCGGCACAGATCCGTGCCTGGGCGCTACGCGATGTCGGCTTCCTCACCGTGACGATTGCCTTCGCGCTGGTGCTGTTCGCGCAGGTCGGCTTCATCGTGCACCTGATCTCGTTCCTCGATCCCGTGATCGGGCGCGAGCGTGCCGCCGTGGCGGTCGCGGTGCTGACCGCGATGGCGGTGATCGGCCGCGTGCTGTTCTCGACGGTGATCGATCGCCTCAACCAGCGGCTGGCCTCGGCGCTGTCGTTCCTCAGCCAGGCGGCCGCGCTGTGCGTCGTGATCAATCTGCACAATGATTACGTGCTGATCGCGGCCTGCGCGGTGTTCGGCTTCTCCGTCGGCAACCTCATCACCTTGCCGTCGCTGATCGTGCAGCAGGAGTTCGACTCGGCCTCCTTTGGCGTGCTGATCAGCCTGAATACCGCGATCAACCAGGTGACCTACGCATTCGGCCCCGGCGTCGTCGGCTTCTTGCGCGATTGGTCCGGCGGATACGCGCTGCCGTTCTACCTGTGCATCGCGTTGGAGGTGCTGGCGGCGGCGTTGATCATGGTGCGGGGGAAGTCGCGAGCGAAGACGGCATAGGGGCGCGACGGCGTTTCGATACGCTCCGTCATTGCGAGGAGCCCTCGCGACGAAGCAATCCAGTCTGCCTCGCAATGACGCGGAGAGAGCGGAGCCTAAATCTCCCGCTGCCTCAGCAACGCCTCCACGTCCAGCCGCTTCGTGAACATCGTGAGCTTCCCATCCGGCCCGACCGGCCACTGCTCGCGCGGCCTGTCCCAATATAGCTCCACGCCGTTCTGATCCGGATCGCGCAGATACAGCGCCTCGGACACGCCGTGGTCGCTGGCACCATCCAGCGCGATGCCTGCCGACAACACCCGGTGCAACGCATCCGCCAGCGTCGGGCGCGTCGGATAGAGGATCGCGGTGTGAAACAGCCCGGTCGTGCCGGGCGGCGGCGGCGAGCCGCCCTTGCTATCCCAGGTGTTGAGCCCGATGTGGTGATGATAGCCGCCCGCCGAGATGAAGGCCGCACCGGAGCCCATGCGCTGCATCAGCTCGAATCCGAGCACGCCGCAATAGAAGCCGAGCGCGCGATCGAGATCGGCGACCTTGAGGTGAACGTGGCCGATCCTGGTGCCTGCGGCGACGGGTGATGATTGCGGCATGTGGCTGCTCCATGTCTGAACTCCAGATAATCCGGGCATCGGGACAGCGCTACTGCCTGGTCCCGAAACCCAGCGTTTCCGGATGCGAAGCTATGAAAGCTCCGGCACCTCGCCCTCCGGCAGCTCGAATTCAAATGTGTTCAGCGTCATCGACACCATCGTGTAGTAGCCGCACAGGCCGATCACCTCGACGACGCCGCGCTCGCTGAGCAGCTTCACTGCCTCATCGTAGAGACCCTTCTCGACGCCGTGGCCCTCATGCAGCGACTTTGCGAGGTCGTAGATCATCTTCCCCTTGGGATCGTCGAACTCGGGCGTGCGGCGATCGCGGATGGCGTCGATGATCTCCACCTTCATCCCGCCCGCGAGCGCGAGGCGCTTATGCGCATACCACTCGTAATGCGCGGTCCAGTGCCGCGCCGTCACCAGGATCGCGATCTCCGACAGCTTTGCCGGAAAGATCGTGTCGTAGCGCAGCACTTCGCCGAGCCGCGTGGCGTGACGGGCCATGTCGGGGCTGTTGAGCCAGGCCATCATCGGCGCCGGCGGCTTGCCGCGTTTGCCGGCGATCGACTCGTCATAGGTCTGCCGCTGACTCTCGTTCATTTCGCCAGGCGAAAGAAGTTTCAGGCGCATTCGCGTTTCCTCTTTGTTTTCAAGCACCATCGCGCCACGACTATAGCCGACAACGCGCCACGGAAGTGGTTGAATTCCGCGAGGGCTTGGCCCAGAGTCGTGTCCAACAAATCTGATGTGATTGATGGAAGCGATCATGAGCGAGACTGAAACCGCCGAACTCGAACAATTTCGCGTCGAGACACGCGCTTGGCTGGAAGCGAACTGCCCGCCGGAGATGCGCAAGCCCGCGACCGCTGACACGGATGTGTTCTGGGGCGGACGTAATGCAAAATTCTCGTCCGAGCCGCAGCGCATCTGGTTCGAGCGCATGCGCGACAAGGGCTGGACCGTGCCTGACTGGCCGAGGGAATACGGCGGCGGCGGCCTCAGCGCCGCCGAGCACAAGGTGCTGCGTTCCGAGATGGCCAGGATGGGCGCGCGCCCGCCGCTGTCGAGCTTCGGCATCTGGATGCTCGGACCGGCGTTGCTGAAGTACGGCAACGAGGCACAGAAGAAGGAGCATCTGCCGAAAATCGCAGCGGGCCTGATCCGCTGGTGCCAGGGCTATTCCGAGCCGAACGCCGGCTCCGATCTCGCCTCGCTGCAGACCCGCGCCGAGAGCGATGGCGACGAATTCGTCATCACGGGGTCGAAGATCTGGACGTCCTACGCCAACTACGCCGACTGGATCTTCTGCCTCGTCCGCACCGATCCCGCGGCGAAGAAGCACGACGGCATCAGCTTCATTTTGTTCGACATGACCTCGAAGGGCGTGACGACCAAGCCGATCCTGCTGATCTCGGGCTATTCGCCATTCTGCGAGACCTTCTTCGACGGCGTCCGCGTGCCGAAATCGCACGTGGTCGGCACCGTCAACCGCGGCTGGGACGTCGCAAAGTATCTGCTTCAGCACGAGCGCGCAATGATCTCGGGCATGGGCGAGCGCGGCGTCGGCCGTCCGCTCGGCCAGATCGCGGCCGACTCGGTCGGCTCGGATGCACAGGGCAGGCTCGACGATTCCATGCTGCGCGGCCAGATCGCGAGCTTCGACGTCGACGAGGCCGCGCTTGCGGCCTGCGCCGAGCGCGCGGTCGATCTCGCCAAGGCAGGTCAGGCGCATCCGGCGTTCTCGTCGGCGATGAAATATTACGGCACCGAACTCAACAAGCGCCGCTATGAAATCCTGATGTCGGCCGGCGGCGTCGATGCGCTGGAGTGGGAGAGCGAGCGCTCGCGGCAGGGCGCCCGCCCGCGCGCCTGGCTGCGCACCAAGGCCAACTCGATCGAGGGCGGTACGACGGAGGTGATGCTCGGCATCGTCGCCAAGCGCATCCTGGATCTGCCGGGGGCGTGAGCCGACCTCTCTCACCACGTCATTCCGGGGCGCGACGTAGTCGCGAGCCCGGAATCCATGATCCCGATCGTGGTTATGGATTCCGGGCCTGCCCCTTCGGGCCATCCCGGACTGACGAAGACAATTGGATTTCGAATCGGAAACACGCACATGGCTCTCGTCCTCACCGAAGAACAATCGATGCTCCGCGACAGCGCGCGCGGGCTGATCAGCGACAAGGCGCCGGTGTCGCACCTGCGCAGCTTGCGCGATAGCAAGGATCCCACCGGCTTCTCCAAGGAGCTGTGGCACTCCTTCGCCGAGATGGGCTTTGCCGGCCTCCTGGTGCCGGAAGAGTTCGGCGGCAGCGGCCTCGGCTTCATGGAGGCCGGTGTCGTCATGGAGGAGATCGGCCGCACCTTGATGCCGTCGCCGTTTCTCGCCACCTCCGTGGTCGCGGCCTCGGCGCTGAACCGCGGCGGCAATGCCGCGCAGAAGGCGGAATACCTGCCGAAGATCTCCAACGGCTCGCTGCTCGCAACGCTCGCGGTGGACGAGGGCGCAAAGCATCGTCCGCTCCAGACCAATTTGCAGGCCGTGCGCGCCGGCAATGGTTTCAAGCTGTCGGGCGCCAAGGCGCTGGTCGTCGACGGCCATGTCGCCGATCTCTTCATCGTCGCCGCGCGCACGGCTGGCTCCGCCGGTGGGCGCGACGGGCTGACGCTGTTCCTGGTCGATCCCAAGGCCAGGGGCGTTGCGATCGAGCGCACCGTCATGGTCGACGCGCACAATGCGGCGCGGATCGAGCTTGCGAACGTCGAGGTCAATGCCGACAGCGTGCTCGGCGAGGTCGACCAGGGCGCCGCTTTGCTCGACGGCGTGCTCGACATCGGCCGCGGCGCGATCGCCGCCGAAATGGTGGGCCTCAGCGACGAGGTCTTCAACCGCACCGTCGAGTACCTCAAGAACAGAAAACAGTTCGGCAAGCTGATCGGCGAATTCCAGGCGCTGCAGCACCGCGCGGCCGAGCTCTATGTCGACATCGAGATCACCCGCGCCGCCACCATGAAGGCGCTGCAGGCGCTGGATGCCGACGTCGCCAAGGCTGCTTCAAGCGTCGCAGTCGCCAAGGCCCGCGCCGGCACCACCGCCACCCGCGCGGTGCAGGAAGGCGTGCAGATGCATGGCGGCATGGGAATGACCGACCAGTTCGACATCGGCTTCTTCATGAAGCGCGCACGCGTGTGCGAGGAGCTGTTCGGCGACGCCAACTACCACACCGAGCAGCTCGCGCGGGCGCGGGGGTATTGAGGCAGGCTGAGGCGCGAAGGGCGTGCCTCATGTGCGATGACAGTTGAGGGTGTGGAGGGCGCCTACCCCGAACCCGTCATTGCGAACGAAGCGAAGCAATCCAGACTGTCTTCGTGGAAAGACTCTGGATTGCTTCGCTACGCTCGCAATGACGGCGGTTAGACTTTCTTACCTCATCGGCGGCGCGTACTGCACGCCGCCCGCATTCCACAGCTGGTTCATGCCGCGCGGGATCTTGAGCTGCGACTTCGCGCCGATGTTGCGCTCGTACATCTCGCCGTAATTGCCGACGTGGCGGATGATGCGCACGGCCCAGTCCTTGGTGAGGCCGAGCTGTTCGCCGTAATTGCCCTCGGTACCGACCAGCCGCATCACTTCCGGCTTCTTCGACTTCAGCGCTTCGTCGATGTTCTGCGACGTGACGCCGAGTTCTTCCGCGTTGATCATGGCGTAGAGCGTCCACTTCACGATCATCATCCAGTCGTCGTCGCGCTGGCGCACGACGGGGGCCAGCGGTTCCTTGGAGATCACGTCGGGCAGGATCATGTGATCGCCGGGTTTCGACAGGTTCAACCGCAGCGCATAGAGCTGGGAGACGTCGGCGGTGAGCGTGTCGCATTTGCCGGTGTCGTAGGCCTTCACCACGTCGTCCAGCTTGTCGAACTTCATCAGCTCATACTTCATGTTGTTGGCTTTGAAGTAGTCGGCGAGGTTGAGCAGCGTGGTGGTACCGGACTGAACGCAGACCTTGCTGTCGGCGAGATCGAGCGACGTCTCCTTGTTGCGGGAGCGCGGCACCATGAAGCCTTCGCCGTCGTAATAGGCGACCGCCGGGAAATAGAGATCGTATTGGAGCTCGCGCGACAAGCTCCAGGTCGAGTTGCGCGAGAGGATATCGACCTTGCGGCTCTGCAATTCCTTGAAGCGCTCGCTGGCGTCGAGCGGAATGAACTTCGCCTTGTTCGGGTCGTCGAAGATTGCGGAGGCCACCGCGCGGCAGAAATCGACGTCAAAGCCGGTCCAGTTGCCCTTGTCGTCGGGGATCGAGAAGCCCGGCAGGCCCTTGTTGACGCCACACAGCACTTCACCGCGACGCACGGTGCGCTTCAGCGTGCGGGTGTCGTAGAACTCGTAGGTGATGGCCAAGGCGGCGACCAGCACGGCGACCGCGAGCCCGATCAGCAGGCCGCCTCGAAATGTGCGCATCATGTTGCTCTCTCGAAAAAATCGGGAAAAGGAATTCTGGAAGAGGCGGGACACACGATCCCAAGGGGATTGCAGGAGATCGTGTGCGAACGGCAGGCTTAGAGTTCAGGCTTCTGCCTGATGACGACCTTGGTCCCGACAGGGACGCGATCGTAGAGATCGGCGACGTCGTTGTTGACCAGACGGAAGCAGCCCGAGGACACCTTGGTGCCGATCGTGTCAGGGCGGTTGGTGCCGTGGATGCGATAGACCGTGGTACCCAGATACATGGCGCGGGCGCCGAGCGGATTGCCCGGCCCGCCGGCCATGAAGCGCGGCAGGTAAGGCTGGCGCTGGATCATCTCCGGTGGCGGCGTCCAGTCCGGCCATTCCTTCTTGTTGGTGATCTGCACCAGGCCCTGCCACTGGAAGCCGTCGCGGCCGACGCCGATGCCGTAGCGGATCGCGCGCCCGCCGGGCTGGATCAGGTAGAGGTGACGCTCGGCGGTCGAGATGATGATGGTGCCCGGCGGTTCGGTCGTGCGGTAGTAAACGACCTGCTTCTGCCATTCCGGATCGAGCTGGTAGCTGTCGTCGGCGATCAGGCCGGGCTCGTCGCCGCGGTCCGGCTGCTGGGCGTAGGCTTGCGGCGCGGACAGGATCAGCCCCATCGCAGCCAACAATGTCCCGGTCAGGCGACGAAAATCCGTCATTTCAAAGCTCTCCCCGCTGCCACAGCGCAAATCGTCAGGAACCATCTGAACTCAGGGGCAGCTTCGTGGCAAGTTAAAGGCACGCGCGGTTGATATGTCACGAGAATGCTTTGGTTTTTTGACGTGGATCAACACCATGAACAGGGTGGGGTGGCGCGAAAAGCCGCATCGGTCATCTCGCGTCTGGGTAGAAGTGCCTAGATTTGGTTGGCCTTCGCCCCGATCCCGAGCCGCCGGACGATCTCGGCGCCGACCGCGCGGGCCTCGTTGCGCGAGCCGATCCGGGGGCTACGAAACCGTCGTCCGGACTGCAGGCGGATCGTCACGATGCAATGCTCATCCTCGGACCGGCCGCGCCGCTCGACCGTGATCGCTTTCACGCCGGGCCCATCGATATAGTCCTCACGCGGCTGGCCATTGCCCCAAAGGCGTTCGACGCGAATATCGCCCTCGCGGATGACCCAGAACGCGCCGGTGACGAGATTGGCAAATCGGTAGACGCCGAACGCGGCGACCACGCCAAGCGGCAGCAGCGTGTAGTCGATCCATTGGGGCGGCAAGCCACGCCAGAGCCTGTAGGCATAGGGTGCGACACTCAGCGCGACGGCGATCAACGCCGCCATCCTGATGTCTCTCTGCGAGAACGGCTCGACGGGTTCGCCAAGACGCATCTCGGGATTGCTGGCATCGAGCGGATTGACGGGCGCCTCGACGTCGGGGACGTCGAACTGCGCCGCGATCCGCGCCACGGTCTCATGCACATGGGTGACGTCCGAGAGCGGCGGAGAGGTCAGGTGTTCGCCCGAGGCCAGCGTGAAGGCGAGCTGGAAGCGGGCTTTGGCGGTTTTGCTGCCGGGAACCTGAAGTCTCGTGATGTCGTCTTTCGCGACGATTCGCGTCCGGAGTTTCCCGAACGGACGCTGTCGCCCGATCAGGATCTCGTCCGGCGTGATGATCCACACCACCGCCGGCGTCAGCATGACCGCGCCGACGAACGCCGCCCCCGCCAGCAGCGCGACCACGGAGATGGTCACCTCCAGGACATCGTGGGTGAACAGCCCCGGCGTGAAGCAGAGCGCAACGGCCGCCGCAGAGCCGGCCACGACAAGCCGCTGCGCGATCGAGGAGCCTTCGCGAAGGCGGATGTCGTTGCTGGTGGTCGCGTCGTTCATTGCGGCGGCTGATTTGGTGGCTGCGAAACTCCACGGACGGGTCCGTGGAGTCAAGCCGCATCACATGGCCGCGGCATGCGGCATCAGCTGCTGGCGTTCAGCAGCTTCGCCACGGTGCGATCGATCTCGTCGTAGCGGCCCTCGCCTTCGTGCTGGAACACGATCTTGCCGGTCTGGTCGATCAAATATTGCGCCGGCCAATATTGGTTGCGGTAGGCATCCCAGGTTTTGGAATCATTGTCCTGCGCCACCGGATAGGTGATGCCGTGGCGCTTCAGCGCCGCCTGGACATTGGAGGCTGAGCGCTCGAACGGGAATTCGGGCGTGTGCACGCCGACCACGACCAGGCCCTTGTCCTTGTATTTTGCATAGAGCTCGGTGACGTGCGGCAGCGTGTTGACGCAGTTGACGCAGCCGTAGGTCCAGAAATCGACCAGCACGACCTTGCCGCGGAGATCGGCGATGTTGAGCGGCTTCGAGTTGAACCAGTTGCTGATGCCGGCGAAGTCGGGCGCGGTCACCGCCTGGCTCGCGGCCGCGATCTTGACCGGCGCTGCGGGCGTGGCCTCGTCGCAGATGCCGGGGATGACGGCACCGGTCACGGCGAAACCGATCAGGGCGGCGGAGACGGCGAGCAGCTTGAAGGTCATGGTCTTGTTCTCCGTTGAGAGGTGAGGCGATCACAGGCCGATCTGGCCGGTGGGATAGAAGCCGGTGAGCCACGCCACGATCAGCGTGTCGTATTGGAAGTAGGCGGCGAGCGCGAAGGCGATCACGACCACGCCGAACCCCTGCTGCAGCCGCGGCGAGATACGGGCGAGGCTGCGCACGCGCGTGGTCGCGGCCTGTCCGCCATAGGCGATCGCCAGCATCGGGATCGCCGCGCCGATCGCGTAGGCGACCAGCAGCGTGCCGGCCCAGGCGAGGTTCTTCGAGGTCGCGACCAGCGTCAGGATCGAGCCGAGCACCGGACCGGCGCAGGGCGTCCAGACCAGGCCGAGCGTGGTGCCAAGCACGAGTCCGCCCAGCGCGCCCTCGCGCTGCGCGCCGCCGCCCAAATTGAGCCAGCCATTGAGCCGGAGCGACAGCCATTCGAACGGTGTTGGCCACAGCATCAACAGGCCGAAGCCGAGCAGCAGGATCGCCGCCGCCTCGCGCAGCACATTCGGATCGAAATCGAAGGCCCGCGTCAGCGCGCCGAGCAGCAAAGCGACGGCGGAAAAGGAAACGACGAAGCCGAGCGCGATCATCGCGGGCCGCAGCTGCGACGAGCGCCCGATCGAGGCGCCGAGCAGGATCGGCAGCATCGGCAACGTGCAGGGTGCGGCGATGGTGAGGATGCCGGCGAGGATGGCGAAGAGCAATTCGAGCATGGGGCACTCGTGATGGAAGTCACGAGGGCAGTTCGGAATGGGGATGCCGGACGTTACGCGCCGTCACGCGCTCGTGACGGGGGGTGCTGCTCCCAGCCCCAAATACAAAACGACCCGGAGGGGGGCATCCCGTCCGGGTCGCTGGAGGTCTTGGGAGGTTTAAGCAAAAACCGTATGTCAGCTTTATAGGGACGAAGTTTTTCCGCCTGATGTTGTGCTTTGTTTCATTTGTTTCGTCGGCGGTAACGCTTTGGTGTCCCGGGACGGGGCCGGAGGTCCGGTCCTATCCCATTGAAATATCTGATCTTAGGCGGCGAAACGGTCGACGCCGCAATTCTTAAGCAGATCGGCGAGTTGCTTGCGGGCGTAGAACATCCGCGTCTTCACCGTGCTCTGGGGGATGCCGATGATCCGTCCGACCTCCTCCACCGACTTCTCGTGGTAGTAGACGAGGGTGATGATCTCGCGATGCGCGGGCGACAGTTTCTGGACGCAGGCACGCAGGATGGCGCTGGTGTCGCTGCGGTCGAGCGAGGCCTCGGGCGTGTCGGATCCATCCGGAATTTCGCGCACGTCTTCCTGGTCGATGTCCTCGAAGCGGCGCTGGCGCATCGCGGTGAGCGCCTTGAAGCGGGCGATCGAGAGCAGCCAGGTCGAGACCTGCGAGCGGCCCTGAAACTGGCCGGCGGTGCGCCACACGTCCAGGAACACCTGGCTGACCAGGTCTTCCGCCGTGGTGGCGTCACGCACGATGCGCAGGATGAAGCGGTAGACCCGCACATTGTGACGGCAGTAGAGGATGTGCATGGCCGTCCGGTTGCCGTCGGCAATGCTTTCGAGAAGCATGTCGTCCGAGGTCGCCTGAGCGGCAATGATGCCCTGGCTGGCTTGGGCGTTGATGGCGATGACGTTCGGCATGGACTTGGCTCCCCGGTGCGCCGCAACCGAGCGGCGTTTCCTTGGACCAAAGTGTTAATGAGCCAACGTTTCGGGACGTCTGCACGAAAAGGGGAAAATGGTTTCGTGCGTCGCCAAATTGTTTCGTCGGAGGGGTCGCGACGAAACATTCGGACCGGAAAAGCGTGGAATTTCAATGTGCGGAAAATACGGGACCGCTGATTTGGACGAGCAGGAACGATTTTCCGGGGCTTGCGTTTGGTCGCACCGCATACGCTTCCGTCGACCTGGCCTTCGTCGGGGCGACCGCGGAGGCGATGCTAAGCCTTCTCGCCCGCGGGCGAGAACAGATAGCCGCCGCCGCGGATGGTGCGGATCACGGCAGGCTTGGTCGGGTCGGGCTCGATCTTGCGGCGGATGCGCATGATGCGCAGGTCCACGGCGCGGTCGAAGGCTTCGGCGTCGCGCGCATTGGCCAATTCCAGGAGGCGCTCGCGCGACAGCACGCGCTTCGGATTGGCCGCGAACACCTTGAGCAGCCCGAATTCGGATGCGGTGAGCGGATGCTCGTTGCCCTCGTCGTCGCGCAGGGCCTGGGCTTCGAGGTCGAGCCATTTGGTGCCGAAGCGCACCAATTGATCCTTGTCCGATTTCGCCGGCGCCGCGTCGGACCCCGCTGATTTCACCGGCGCGCTTCGCCGTAAGACGGAGCGGATGCGCGCCATCAGCTCGCGCAGCTCGCAGGGTTTTGCGACGTAGTCGTCGGCGCCGAGCTCGAGGCCGACGACGCGGTCGATCGGGCTCGCCGTCGCCGTGAGCATGATCACGGGCACGTTGATGCGGCTCTTGAGGTCGCGGATGATCGACAGCCCGTCTTCCTCGGGCATGTTGAGGTCGAGCACGACGAGGTCGGGCATGCCTCCGTCGATCGCGGCGCGCAGGGCCTTGCCGCCGTCGCACAGCGTCACGGTGAAGCCGTGCATCTTGAGGTAATCGCCGACCATCTCCCGGGCCGGGGCCTCGTCGTCGACGATCATGATGTGCTGGCTTTGTGTCATGTCACTCGGATCTCGATACTCGAATCACGGCATCTCGGTCGCGGGCAGGGTGATGGTGAAGGTCGAGCCCTTGCCGGGGCCGTCGCTGTCGGCGGTTACCTCGCCGCCATGCATGTCGATAATACGCTTGACGATGGACAACCCAAGCCCCGTGGAGCTCTCGCCAGCCGTCGGTTTTGCGGATAGCCGCTGGAATCGGCCGAACAGGCGGCCGAGATCCTCCGGCGACAGGCCGGCGCCCTCGTCGCTGACCTTGATGATGGTGTCGTGGCCCTCGTGGATGACCGCCACGGCGATCCTGCCGGCGATCGGCGAATATTTGATGGCGTTGCTGATCAGGTTGTCGATCGCCTCGCGGATGCGGTCGGTGTCGCACATGGTGACGATGTTGGCCGGCGCGGTGACGCTGATCGCCTGCTGCTTGTTGACCGCGAGCGGCTGGTTCGCCTCGGCGACTTCCTTCACCAGCGCGGCGACGTCGACCGGCTCGCGGCGGATGGTGATGTCGAAGGCATCCGCCATCGCGTCCGAGATCAGATGGTCGACCATCGTGGTCAGGCGCTTGGTGGCGTCGCGGATGTGATCGACTTGGGCGACCACGCCGCTTGCGGACGCGCCGGTCGAGATCAGCTCCTTCAGCATCTCGGTGCGGCCGAGGATGACGCCGAGCGGGTTCTTCAGATCGTGGGCGACGGTGCCGAGAATCTCGTTCTTGAAGCCGTTGGCGCGTTGCAGCCGCAGCCATTGCGCCGAGAGGCGGCGGTTGGCCTGCATCAAGGCGCGGGTGCGCTGGGCGACGCGGTCTTCCAGCTGCGTGTTGGCGTCCTGGAGCTGCTGATAGAGGATGACGTTGTCGAACGCGATCGAGAGCCTGGAGGAGAAGATCTCCACCAATGAACGATCGGTCTCGGACAGCTCGCGTTCGGCCTGCAGTAGCACCACGACCTCGCGGCCCGATCCGGTGCGCAGATAGATCACGCTGCGATGGTCGGCGAATTCGTTCTTGCGGCCCTGGAACGCGGCCTCCACCATCGCGCGCAAATCGGGATCGAGCGCCTTGGACGACGTCGTGCCGATGAAGCGGCTGTAGCAGCCGCTGCCGGCGAGCACGGAGAGCTCGGGGTCGACGCCGCCATTGTCGCGCAGAACGAGGATGCCGGCGCAATCGGCATTGAGCAGCGAGGCGAGCTGGGTCAGCACGCCCTCGGCGAGCCGCTGCATCGACTTGAAGTCGTACAGCGTCGAGGCCGCGTCGATGATGATCTCGAGCCCGCGCCGCGTCTGCACCATGCGCTCGAGCTGCTGGTAGGAGCGCAGCGCCGCGGTCAGCGAGGTGAACAGCTTGTCGGCCGTGAGCTCGGTCTTGGCCTTGTAGTCGTTGATGTCGTACTGCACGATCACGCGCCGCTCCGGCGCCTGGCCGGGCTGGCCGGTGCGCAGGATGATGCGCACGGTCTCGTTCTTGAGCACGTTGCGGATGTATTCGACCAGCTCGAGGCCGGCGACGTCGGTCTCCATGATGACGTCGAGCAGCACCGCGGCGATGTCGCCGTGCTCGGCCATCAGCTTGCGGCCTTCCGCCGCGGAATGGGCGGAGAGGATCTCCAGGCTCTGGCCGTTCAAGCTGTAGTCCGAGAGCGCAAAGCGCGTGCCGTCATGCACGGCCGGATCGTCGTCGATGACGGCGATCTTCCATCTCCGGGCGTCCATATCCTCCGACGCGGTACCGGTGTCGTCGATCAGGTGGAGGACATCGTCCTGTTCGGCCATTGGGAAGTCCCGTCGCTTTCTGTGCTTTGCGCGCCGCCCTTGGCGATCCGCGGCATGATAATCCGAAAAGTAGTGCCTTGTCCCAGCTTGGATTCCAGCATCATCCGCCCGCCCAGCTGCTGGGTGACGAGGTTATAGACGATATGCAAGCCCAGTCCCGTGCCACCTTCATTGCGCCGGGTGGTAAAGAATGGGTCAAAGGCCTGGCGCTGCACGTCCGGGGTCATGCCGGCCCCGTCATCGGCGAAGATGATCTCGATGTCGTCGGTACCGCGCGGCCGGGCCGAGATCGTGATGGTGCCGGCGCGGCCGTCGGCGAAGGCGTGGTTGGCGGCGTTGAGGAAGAGGTTGGTCAGGATCTGGCCGTAGGAGCCGGGATAGCCGTCGAGCAGCAGCCCCTCGGGCACATCGACCTGGAGCGTGGTCGGCGAGCGCTTCAGCACGGGCCGCAGGCTCGCGATGATCTGGTCGGTGGCTTCGCTCAACGAGAACTGCCGCCGCTCGGCGTGGGAGCGGTCGACTGCGACCTGCTTGAACGACTGGATTAGTTCGCCGGCGCGGGTGAGGTTGGCGACGAGCTGCTGCGAGGCGTCGCGCGAAGACTGCACGAACTCGTCCAGCTGCGAGCGGCGCAGGCCTCCGTCGCCCCTGAGCTGGGCCTCGAAGATCTCGCTGCGCCTCGCAAAACTCGAGGCCACGGTCAGGCTGATGCCGATGGGGTTGTTGACCTCGTGCGCGACGCCGGCGACGAGGCCGCCGAGGGCTGCGAGCCGCTCGGCGTCGATCAGATTCTGCTGCGCGGTGTTGAGCTCGAGCAGGGCGCTCTCGGCCTTTTCCTTCGACGCGCGCAGCTCGTCCTCGGTCTGGCGCTTCGCGATCGCGTTCTCGCGGAACACTTCCACCGCGCGCGCCATGGCGCCGACCTCGTCGCGCGCCCTGGTGCCCTGCACCTCGCGGCCGAGATCGCCGAGCGTGATCGCGCGCATCGCCGCCATGATCTGCTGCAGCGGCAGCCGGATCGACAGCGCGATCAGCACGCCGGCGGAGAGGATGATGCCGAGGAAGATCACCGCAATGGAGAGAACGCGGCGGGAAATCGCCCCCAGCGTGCGGTCGAACGTCTCCTGCGCCTTCTGCTCGCGCCGGCGCATTTTGGTCGAGAGATCGTCGATGGCGCCGATCGCCTCGGCCTGGCTGGCGTCGATGGTGTTGCGCAGCAGCTCGGTGCGGTTGGTCAGCTGCTCCGAGAGTTTTGCGAAGCCCTCCTGCAGCGCCGTGGTGCGGGTCGCGAGCTTTTGCAGCGCCATGCGCTGCAGGTCGTTGTCGGCAAGATCGATCATGACGGGAATCGTCTTTTCGATCGTCTCGGTGTGGCGTCGCGCGTCGTCGGCCGCGGCCACTGACTGCGACAGGTAATAGGAATTGGCCGCGACAAGCATCGCGGTGAAGGCCTCGCGCGACTTGCCGAGCGAGGGCCAGATCAGCGCGTCGCGATGGCCGGTGGCGCCCTCGATGATGGAGTACAGGCCCGCCATGTCCTTGGCCGGGCCCTGCACCTGCTCCTCGTAGGTCTTGGCGATGGTGGCCTGCACGGTGCGCAGCTCGCCGAAGCCGTTGAGGAAGCGGTCGGTGGTGCGCTCCAGCTCCTCGACCGATCCCGACAGCATCGGGTCCTTGGCGGCGCGGTCGGTCAGCGTGCCCAGCACGGCTTCGCGCAGCAGCAGGATCTCGGCGAACAGGTCCGGGCTCGGCTGGTTGATGTAGCGGTGGATCAGGTTCTGGAGCCGCCCGGTCTCGCTTTCGAGCAGCGCCAGGATCCGGTCGGATTCGCGCACCTGGCGGACGTCGTCCCAGGCCGAGCCCAGCACCTGCGCGCCGTTCCAGATCATCGCCGCCAGCACGATCACCACGGCCGAGTTCAGCGCCGCGATCGACAGGATTCGCCAGCGGATCGGCACCGCCCGCAGCGCGCCGACGAGGCGCGCGCGCATCCGCCCGATCGGGCCGGGCGGCCGCTCTGCGATCTCGCTGGTGCCTGGCGCGATCAAGCGGCCTCACTCCACCTTGCGAATGCGTTCGATCAGCGCGGCCGCGGCGGGATCCTGCGCCGCCTTGGCGTAGATCGGCGCCATCGCATCCTCGAACGGCTTGCGGTCGATGTCCTTGATCACGGAGATGCCGGCGGCCTCCGCCTTGTGCTGCGACTGCTCCTCGAGGTCGCGCCACTTCTCGCGCATGAACCGGCTGGAGCGCTGCGCGGCCTCCCTGAAGATGGTCTGGTCCCCGGCCGACAGGCTGCGCCAGGCCTTGAGCGAGATCACCAGCACTTCCGGGCTCATGGTGTGCTCGGTGAGGGTGTAGTAGCCGGCATATTTGTAATGGTCTGTCGTCACGAAGGATGGCCAGTTGTTCTCGGCGCCGTCGATCAGATGGGTCGCGAGCCCCGTCAGCACCTGCCCATAGGGCAACTCGACCGGCTCGGCGCCGAGCGCGCGGATCATCTCGCTCATCAACTCCGATTGCTGCACCCGGATCCGCAATCCCTTGAGGTCGGCGAGGCTCTTCACCGGGCGGACGGAGTTGTAGATCGAGCGTGCCCCGGAATCGTAGAAGGCGAGCCCGACGAAGCCGTAGGGCTCGAAGCTGTTCAGAATCTCGTTGCCGATAGGCCCGTCCAGCACCTTCTGCATGTGCTCGATGGACCGGAACAGGAACGGCATGGCGAGCACGTTCATCGCCGGGACGAAATTTCCGATCAGGGCCACGTTGGTCCGGTTGAGGTCGATTGCCCCGGCGCGGGTCTGCTCGATCGTCTCCTTCTCCTCGCCGAGCTGGCGGGAGTGAAACACCTTGACCTCGTGGCGGCCGCCGGTGCGCTCGGCGATCAGGGCGCCCATGTAGCGCAGCGCCTGGACGGTCGGGTAGTCCTCGGCCTGGGTGTCGGCGGCGCGGAATTCGCGCGCAGCGGCGCTCGTCGCACAGATGGCGACCAATAGCGCGACGAAAATCACCCCGGTCCGTGAGAGTTCGGCACGGTTTAACACTGGCACACTCAACCCCTCGGAGATGGAGTCTATGGCGGGATAAAAAGGTTCAATGCAATCTACCAGATGGTAGAGGGAAGGCCATCCCGCCCCCGTCCTTGGGCCGGCCGGGCGATTGTGCGCCACCGTTCGCCTTCATTCCCGGTTGAAACCGCCTGTGCTGCGCCTTAAGCAGGATGCGGTCGCCTTTTGCCGCTTGATCCGGGAAGAGCCATCGTGACTTCAGCTTTGCGCCTTTTGCAGGTCGCCGCCGCCACCTTGGCCCTCGCCTCGATCTGCGAGGCGCGCGCGACCACCGAGATCGCCTGGTGGCACGCCATGTCCGGCGAACTCGGCAAGCAGCTCGAAAAGCTCGCCTCCGATTTCAACGCCTCGCAGTCGGATTACCGCGTCGTGCCCGCTTACAAGGGCAGCTACACCGAGACGGTGACGGCCGCGATCTTTGCCTTCCGCTCGCGCAGCCAGCCCGCGATCGTCCAGGTCAACGAGGTCGCCACCGCCACCATGACCGCGGCCAAGGGCGCGATCTATCCGGTCTACAGCATGATGCGCGATATGGGCGAGCCGTTCTCGCTCAACGATTATCTTCCGGCGGTCTCCGGCTATTACACCGATGCCGCGGGCAATCTGCTGTCGTTCCCGTTCAACTCGTCGACGCCGATCCTCTACTACAACAAGACCATGTTCCGCGACGCCGGCCTCGATCCGGAGGCGCCGCCGAAGACCTGGCCCGAACTCGGCGCCGCTGCAAAACGCCTGCGCGAGCGCGGCGCCGTCTGCGGCTTCACCACGTCGTGGCCGTCGTGGATTCACGTCGAGAATTTTTCGGCGTTTCACAATCTGCCGCTGGCGACCCGGGCCAACGGCTTTGCGGGCCTCGATGCGGAGCTGACCATCAACAATCCGGTCGTGGTCAAGCACATCGCCCAGCTCGCCGAATGGCAGAAGACGAAGATCTTCGATTATAGCGGCCGTGGGCAGTCGGCCGAGCCGCGCTTCCAGAACGGTGAATGCGGCATCTTCATCGGCTCCTCGGCGACGCGTGCCGACATCAAGGCCAATTCGAAATTCGAGATCGGCTACGGCATGATGCCGTACTGGCCCGACGTGAAGGGCGCGCCGCAGAATTCCATCATCGGCGGTGCCACGCTGTGGGTGCTGCGCGACCGGCCGCGCGACGAATACAAGGGCGTGGCGCGGTTCTTCGCCTATCTGTCGCAGCCCGGCGTTCAGGCCGCCTGGCACCAGAACACCGGTTACCTGCCTGTTACCCGCGCCGCCTTCGAGCTGACGCGCGCGCAAGGATTCTACGAACGCATCCCCGGCTCGGCGATCTCGTTCGAGGAGATCACGCTGCATCCGCCGACCGAGAATTCGAAGGGCATCCGGCTCGGCTCCTTCAACCTGATCCGCGGCGCGATCGAGGAAGAGCTCGAGCAGGCCTTTGCCGGCCAGAAGAGCGCGCAAGCCGCGCTCGATTCCGCGGTCGAGCGCGGCAACAAGCTGCTGCGCCAGTTCGAGCGCGCCAGCCCGGAACGGTAGACGCGGCGCTGATCTGCCGAGCGTGCACGCGAAGCGCGACCCGCGTTGGCGGGGCATGTGACCGGGGCGTCGCTCAACCACAGATGTGTGTGCGAGTTCACACGCAACGCGCCGGGTCCCTGCAATAATACTGGCCGCGTCACGCCCCGTCTGCGGCAACGCACGTCGCCGTTGGCGCCAGTGACCTTGCGGTTGTTCTTCATTCATCATTTTCGAAAAGCTGTATTGGAGGCTATCGATGCCCTGCTCATGCTTCATCATCCCGAACGACGTTCTGACCAGGCTCTCCCAGGACAAGAAGCTCGCGGCTCCGCTGCGCAAGCGGATGGTCGACACCGTCCAGATCAGTCACGAGCTGCGCGAATTGCGGACGCAGGCTGCGAGGTTCACCAGCGTGGCCGCGACGCACGCCGGTGGGCTGGTGACGCTTGCCGCGGCACCGTCCGTCACGGTCTACGATTGCAAGCATACGCAGACGCTGCCGGGTACGCCCGTTCCGAAGCCGAAGACGTCGTCCGATGCGTCCGTCAAGCGCGCCTTCAACCAGACCACCAAAGTCGCGAAATTCTATCAGCAGGTCTTCAACCGGAATTCGATCGACGATCACGGCATGACCATGATGTCGTCGGCCCATTTCGGCGAGAAGTACAACAACGCGATGTGGAACGGATCGCAGATGGTCTATGGCGATGGCGACGGCAGCATCTTCGTCGACTTCACCAGGGGGAACGACGTCATCGGCCACGAGCTGACTCATGGCGTGACCCAGCACAGTCTCCAGCTGGCCTATAGCGGCGATGCCGGCGGCCTGAACGAAAGCATGTCGGACTGTTTCGGCTCGATGTTCCGGCAGTGGGAAGCCAAGCAGACCGTCAAGAAGGCGGACTGGCTGATCGGGCGCGACATCATGGGCGCGGCGTCGAAGAAGAGAGGCTTTACCTGCCTGCGTGACATGGCCAATCCCGCCGCCAAGCACTGCCTGGCGCCGCAGCCGACCAAATATTCCCAGATCACGCCCGGCATGGATCCGCATTACTCGAGCGGGCCGCCCAATCTGGCTTTCTACACGGCGTGCATGACGCATGGCGGGAATAGCTGGGCCGAGATCGGGCAAGTGTGGTATCGTTCGCTCACGGGTTTCGGCCCCACGCCAAACATGACGATGAAGGCCTTCGCCGCCCGGACCCGTCAGGTGGCGCAAACCATGTACCCGAAGGCGCCCGCCGTCGCCGCTGCCGTCAATGCGGGGTGGACGAAGATCGGGCTGTGAAGGGTATAGCACGCCCCGAAAGGAAGACAGCGTGGATCGTTTGAAGATCGAACGCGTTGGAGGGGTCGCCGGCTTCGGCGGCCCTCACCTCAAGAGTCGCGGTGAGCTGGCCGTGTCGGATCTGTCGTCCGCCGACCAGAAGACGGTGGAGTCTCTCTTTGCCGATCCGAAAAAGATTCCCGCAGCGCGTTCCGGGCAGGCCGACGCTTTCAGTTACCGCATCACGCGGGGTGCCCAGACCATTGAAGTCCCCGAGCATGCCGTGCCCTCGACCATCAAGAACAGCGTTAAGGATGTGCTGGAGTAGAGCCGGGCGGGCACTGTGATGGACGCGACGCTACCGCCTGGCGCGGCCGGGGTATGGGGCACGTCGGCTTCGACGAGCCTGGAGGCTTATCGCGCCTTGCGCGCCGACCGTTCCCGATGGCTGCCGGTGGCGCTCGACATTGCGCGCGGCCATGGTGTCGATATCAGCGCGCCGCATGTGTTCGCGACCGGAACCAATCTCGTCGTCGGGCTCGGCGAGAAGCTGATCCTGAAAATCTTCCCGCCGCTGTCGCGCGCGCAATTCGTCTCGGAGCGCGGTTCGCTGATGCAGCTCAACGGACAGCTTCATCTGCCGATCCCCGAGATCGTTGCGGAGGGGATGCGCGATGGCTGGCCCTATCTGATCATCACGCGCCTTTCAGGCACGCTCGGCTCCGAGATCTGGCCCTCGCTGCCGGAAGACCAGAAGGAGCGCGTGCTGCGCCAGATCGGCGAGACCATCGCCGCCGTCCAGCGCGCGCCGCCCGGCCCGCTCGCAGAGATCGCGCCGCGCTGGGATGGGTTCATGCGCGCGCAGATGCAGGGCTGTAAGGCGCGGCACGCGCGCCTTGGTCTTGCGCCGAAATTCCTCGCCGGCCTCGACGATCTCCTGCGCGACGCCGCGACGCTGATCCCGATGGATGCACCGCCGGTGATCCTGATCGGCGAGTACATTCCGGAAAACTTCCTGCTCGCCTGTGACGGCGATCGATGGTCGCTCGCCGGCCTGTTCGACTTCGGTGACGTGCTGGCGGGATGGCGCGACTACGACCTGCTCGGGCCCAGCGCCTTCATGGCGGCGGGCCGGCCGGGAAGGGTCCGCAGCCTGCTCGAAGGCTTCGGCTATGCGAAGCCGGATTTCGCGCTGAAGCGGCGCCTGATGGCGCTCATGCTCCTGCACCGGGCCAGCGACCTCAACAGCCACATCTGTATCGAGGGCTGGCAGGAGCAGGCGAGTGATCTTCTCGAATTGCAGGAGCTGATCTGGGCGGAGTGATGCTTCGCCCACCAAATAAGCCGGCACGGAATTCAGTCTAATTAGTAGGCAAATGCATCTCTTTGTATGCAATGCTCGCAACCTGGACGCTGCAACTTCGTCCGCAAGATCGATTTTAATCAAGCAATATCAATGTATTAAGTCGATCTTGGCACATCACCCGGCCTTGGCACGAACCTTGCGAATCCGGTTCCAACCAGAAACTTCCGTGTTGGAGCAGGCTCATGAAGCGTCGCGATTTCCTCAAGTCCGTATCCGGATTGGCCGCCGGCGCGGCGCTCCCGGCAGTGCCGCCAATCGTCTCGTCGGCCCATGCCGACGCGCGCTCGGAGACGCTGCTGATCGTCTCGGAGGGCGGTCCCAACAATCTCGACATCCACGGCGTCGGCACCAACGTGCCCGGCTATGAGGTGTCCTGGAATTGCTACGACCGCCTGATCAGCCACGAGATGAAGAGCGGCCCCGGCGGCGTGCCCTATTACGACCGCGACAAGTTCAAGGGCGAGCTCGCCGAGGAGTTCAAGATCGACGACATGTCGGTCACCTTCAAGCTGCGCAAGAACGCAAAATTCCACGACGGCGCGCCTGTCACCGCCAAGGACGTGAAGTGGTCGCTCGACCGCGCAGTCAGCGTCGGCGGCTTCCCGACCTTCCAGATGAGCGCGGGCTCGCTGACGAAGCCGGAGCAGTTCGTCGTGATCGACGACTACACCGTGCGCATCGACTTCCTGAAGAAGGACAGGCTGACGATTCCCGATCTCGCCGTGATCGTGCCCTGCATCGTCAACTCGGAGCTGGTGAAGAAGAATTCCAGCGAGAAGGACCCCTGGGGCCTCGAATTCACCAAGCAGCAGACCGCCGGCTCCGGCGCCTACAAGGTGACGAAGTGGACCGCCGGCACCGAAGTGATCATGGAGCGCAACGACGATTGGGTCTGCGGTCCGATGCCGAAGATCAAGCGCGTGATCTGGCGCATGGTGCCGCAGGCCGGCAACCGCCGCGCGCTGCTGGAGCGCGGCGACGCCGACATTTCCTACGAGCTGCCGAACAAGGACTTCCAGGAAATGAAGGCCAACGGCAAGCTCAACGTCGTGTCGCTGCCGTTCTCCAACGGCATCCAGTATATCGGCATGAACGTCACCAGGCCGCCGTTCGACAATCCGAAGGTCCGTCAGGCCGTCGCCTACGCGCTGCCCTATCAGAAGATCATGGACGCCGTGATGTTCGGGCTGGCGAACCCGATGTTCGGCGCGCCCAAGGACAAGCCGACCGAAGTCGCCTGGCCGCAGCCGCACAAATACAACACCGACATGGACAAGGCGAAGGCGCTGATGGCGGAAGCGGGCCTCGCGGGCGGCTTCGAGACCACGATCTCGTTCGACCTGAATTTCGCCGGCGTCAATGAACCGCTGTGCGTGCTGGTGCAGGAGAGCCTGGCGCAGATCGGCATCAAGACCACCATCAACAAGGTGCCCGGCGCCAACTGGCGCACCGAGTTGAACAAGAAGGAGATGCCGCTCTTCACCAACGTGTTCTCGGGCTGGCTCGATTACCCCGAGTACTTCTTCTACTGGTGCTATCACGGCAACAATTCCGTCTTCAACACCATGAGCTACAAGTCGGCGGAGATGGACAAGCTGATCGACGGCGCGCGCACCGCCGCCGCATCGGGCGACAAGGCAGCCTACGATGCCGACGTGAAGGGGTTCGTCGATCTCGCCTTCACCGACATCCCGCGCATCCCGCTGTACCAGCCCTTCGTCAACGTCGCGATGCAGAAGAACATCAGCGGCTATCAATATTGGTTCCACCGGAGGCTCGACTATCGCGCGATGGCGAAGGGGTGAGAGGACGTGGGTGAGGTGAGCACGCTCTTCAGGGTCCCGGAACGCAGCGGAGCAAGTGGTGGTGTTCGTGCGTGAGGTGGGCACTGCTCTCTCATTCCCTCTCCCCTTGTGGGAGAGGGGCAGGGTGAGGGGTAGCTACGAACTCCGACCTCGCTTGGGGCGACCCCTCACCCCAACCCTCTCCCACAAGGGGAGAGGGGGCGCAGCAGAGCGCGCTGCACGATCTCATTCCCACACCGGGAGCGCCCCATGCTCACCATGATCGGCAAGCGCCTGATGTTCGCGATTCCATCGCTGATCGGCGTCGTCATCGTCACCTTCCTGCTGACGCGCGCGCTGCCGGGCGATCCTGCGGCGTACTTCGCCGGTCCCGCCGCGACCAAGGAAGCGGTCGAGCAGGTCCGCAAGAAGCTTGGCCTCGACAAGCCGCTGATCGAGCAGTTCTTCCGCTACACCAACGATCTCGCTCATGGCGATTTCGGCAATTCGCTGACCACGGGACAGCCGGTCGCGGCCGAGATCCGCAATCGCCTGCCGGCCTCGGCCGAACTGACGCTGCTGGGGCTGATCGTCTCCATCGTCATCGCCATTCCGCTCGGCGTGCTGGCGGCCACGCGACCAGGGTCATGGGTCGATCATCTCTGTCGCGTCACGACGACAGCAGGCGTCTCGCTGCCGGTGTTCTTCACCGGCCTGGTGCTGGTCTACGTCTTCTATTTCCAGCTCGGCTGGTCCCCTGCACCGCTCGGGCGCCTCGATGTGTTCTACAGCGCGCCGCCGACGGTCACCGGCTTCTATCTGATCGACACGCTGATCGCGCGCGATCTCGAGGCGTTCCGCTCGGCACTCAGCCAGCTCATCCTGCCCGCGACGACGCTCGCGATCTTCTCGCTGGCGCCGATCGCGCGCATGACCCGCGCCTCGATGCTGGCGGTGCTCGCTAGCGAATTCGTCCGCACCGCGCGCGCCAGCGGCCTGTCTCCGACCACCGTGATCGTCACCTACGCGTTCCGCAACGCGATGTTGCCCGTGATCACCACGCTCAGCATGGTGTTCTCGTTCCTGCTGGGGGCCAACGTGCTGGTGGAAAAAGTGTTCGCCTGGCCCGGCATCGGCTCCTACGCGGTGGAGGCATTGATCTCCTCGGACTTCGCGCCGGTGCAGGGCTTTGTCCTCACCATGGCGGTGATGTACGTGCTTTTGAATCTCGTGATCGACATTCTCTATGGCGTGATCGATCCGCGCGTGCGGTTGGAGGGTTGAACCATGAGCTCCGTTGCGCCTGCTGTTGAACCGGTCGGTCCCGCACGCACCTCGGGACTCGCTGCGATCATCGAACAGACCCGCTACGTTCTCAGCGAGAACAAGGTCACCGGCTTTGCCTTCGCATTGCTGATCCTGATCCTCGTTGCCGCAATCTTCGGCCCCTATGTCGTGCCCCATGATCCGCTCGCTTCCGACACCGCCGCGGCGCTGAAGCCGCCGTCGGCCGCGCACTGGTTCGGCACCGATCAGCTCGGCCGCGACATCTTCAGCCGTGTGGTGGTGGCGACGCGGCTCGATACCTTCATCGCGGTTGCCTCCGTCGTGCTGGTGTTCCTGATGGGCGGCCTCGCCGGCATCGCCGCGGGCTATTTCGGTGGCTGGACCGACCGCATCGTCGGCCGTATCGCCGACACCATCATGGCCTTCCCGCTGTTCGTGCTGGCGATGGGCATCGTCGCCGCGCTCGGCAACACCGTGCAGAACATCATTCTGGCGACGGCGATCGTGAACTTCCCGCTCTACGCCCGCGTGGCGCGCGCCGAGGCTAACGTGCGCCGCAATGCCGGCTTCGTGCAGGCCGCGCGGCTCTCCGGCAACGGCGAATTCCGCATTCTCCTGGTGCATATCCTGCCGAACATCATGCCGATCATGATCGTGCAGATGTCGCTGACCATGGGCTACGCCATCCTCAACGCCGCGGGCCTGTCCTTCATCGGCCTCGGCGTCCGTCCGCCGACCGCCGAATGGGGCATCATGGTCGCCGAGGGGGCGGGCTTCATGGTCTCGGGCGAATGGTGGATCGCGCTGTTCCCCGGCCTCGCGCTGATGATCGCCGTGTTCTGCTTCAACCTCCTCGGCGACGGCCTGCGCGACATCGTCGATCCCCAGCGGAGGACGTGATGGGCGGGAAAAAATTTGCCAATGATTTCAGTGGCGCCTCTACTGTGCATGGGGTTGTTTTCGACCTCTTGAGCGACGGGAGGCATTTGTGACCGCCCAGCCGCTGCTCGACGTCCAGGACCTCACCGTCGAATTCACCACCCGCCGCGGCATCGTCAAGGCCGTGCAGCACGTCAACATCTCCGTCGCCAGGGGCGAGACGCTCGCCATCGTCGGCGAGTCCGGCTCCGGCAAGTCGGTGACGTCCTACGCGGTGATGCGCATCCTCGACCGCGCCGGCAAGATTGCCGAAGGCTCGGTGATGTTCTCGGGCATCGACGTGAAGGCCGCGACCGAAGCGCAGATGCGCGATTTGCGCGGCCGCGAAGTCTCGATGATCTTCCAGAACCCGCGCGCCGCGCTGAACCCGATCCGCAAGGTGGGTGACCAGATCGAGGACGTGCTGCGCACCCATGTGCAGCAGGCCCAGGTCACGGATGGCGGCGAGAAGGCGATCGAGGCGCTGGAGCAGGTCAAGATCGCCCGCCCGCGCGAGCGCTACCACGCCTATCCGTTCGAGCTTTCAGGCGGCATGTGCCAGCGCGTCGTCATCGCGCTCGCGCTCGCCTGCAACCCGCAGCTCCTGATCGCGGACGAGCCGACCACCGGCCTCGACGTCACCACCCAGAAGGCGGTGATGGACCTGATCGTCGAGCTGACCAAGCGGCGTGCGATGTCGACCATCCTGATCACCCACGACCTCGGCCTCGCCGCCGCCTATTGCGACCGTGTCGTCGTGATGGAGAAGGGCCGTGTGGTGGAGACGGCAAAAGCCGCCGACATCTTTGCGAGCCCGCAGCACCCCTACACCAGGAAGCTGATGCGCGCGACGCCACGGCTCGGTGTGAGCTTGCGCGATCTGCTGCCGGAGGAAGAGGGTTCCGCTGTCATGGCCGGGCTTGACCCGGCCATCCATCACGTTTCGCAAGACCAGTCTCTGTCGATGGACCCCCGGGTCAAGCCCGGGGGTGACGAAAATCCAAAACCCCTTCTCCTCATCGAAAAGCTGGTCAAGGAATATCCCCGCCAGGGCGCGACCGCCACGCTCGGAAAGCTGTTCGGCCGCAAGCCGCCGGTGGAGCCCGACGTGTTCCGCGCCGTCGACGGCATCAGCTTCTCGATCGGCCACGGCGAGAGCGTCGGCCTCGTCGGCGAATCCGGCTGCGGCAAATCGACCACGTCGATGATGGTGATGCGGCTGCTCGACCAGACCTCCGGCCTGATCCGGTTCGACGGCGAGGACATCGGCGGCATCCAGCCTGCCGCGTTTGCCCGGCTGCCGCAGCGCAGCCGGATCCAGATGGTGTTCCAGGATCCGACCGACAGCCTCAACCCGCGCTTTACCGCCGCGCGCGCCATCGCCGACCCGATCATGCAATTGGGCGACGTCAAGGGCCGCGACGCGCTCCGCACCCGCTGCGAGGAGCTGGCCACCATGGTCGGCCTGCCGCACAACCTGCTGGATCGCTTCCCGCACCAGCTCTCCGGCGGCCAGAAGGCCCGCGTCGGCATCGCCCGCGCCATCGCCCTGCATCCAAAGCTCGTCATCCTGGACGAGCCGACCGCGGCGCTGGACGTGTCGGTGCAGGCGGTGGTCCTGAACCTGCTTCAGGATCTCAAGGCGCGGCTGGGTATGAGCTATCTGTTCGTCTCGCATGATTTGAATGTAGTGCGCTTGTTGTGCGATCGTGTCATTGTGATGCGGACGGGGCGGATCGTCGAGGAAGGCTCTTCCGAGAAGGTTTTGAGCGATCCGCAGGACGACTACACCAAGGAGCTGCTGACGGCGATCCCGCATCCGCCGTTGCAGGTCCACTAAGAGTGCACTGAGATCAGCTTGAGAGAGTGATGGCCGAGCCGCTGGACGACTATATCGACGCCGTATCGAAAGCGCTGGCGCTGCCGGTCGAGGAGGCCTGGCGGCCCGCAGTGCGCGCCAATCTCGACGTCTCGCTGCGGCTTGGCCGCCTGGTCGACGAATTCGCACTGCCGGACGAGACCGAGCCGGCGCCGATCTTCACGGCCTGACGCTGCCATGACCTCCAAGCCAGAGATGAGTGCTGCCGACATAGCAAGTGCGGTCGCAGGCGGCAGGATGTCCGCACTCGATGCCACTGAATCCGCGCTCGCGCGCATCAAGCAGCACGACGGCACCCTCAATTCCTTCACCGACGTCACCGCCGATCGCGCGCGTGCGAAAGCACGTGCAATCGATGCCGACATCGCCGCCGGCAAAGAGGTCGGCCCTCTCGCCGGCGTACCTTTCGCGGTGAAGAACCTGTTCGACGTCGCGGGCCTGCCCACGCGCGCCGGCTCCAGGATCAACCGCGACCTCGCGCCCGCCAAGCGCGATGCCACGCTGATCGAGCGCATGGAAGCGGCCGGCGCTGTTCTGGTCGGCGCGCTCAACATGGGCGAATATGCCTACGACTTCACCGGTGAGAACATCCACGACGGACCCTCGCGCAATCCGCATGACACCACGCGGATGAGCGGCGGCTCCTCCGGCGGTTCCGGAACCGCCGTCGGCGGCGCGCTGGTGCCGATCGCGCTCGGCTCCGACACCAACGGTTCGATCCGCGTGCCGTCGTCCTTCTGCGGCATCTTTGGCCTGAAGCCGACCTACGGCCGGCTGTCGCGCGCGCGCTCGTTCCCGTTCGTTGCGAGCCTCGATCATCTCGGCCCGTTCGCACGCTCGGTCACGGATCTGGCGCTCGCCTATGACGCGATGCAGGGGCCGGATGCCGACGACGGCGCCTGCACGACGCGTGGGTTGGAGCCGACGCTGCCGCTGCTCGCCAATCCGATCTCGGATTTGCGTATCGCGATCGCCGGCGGGCATTTTCAGAATAACGTGTTCCCGGAAGCCGTCGAAGCCGTCAGCCGCGTCGCCACCGCGCTGGGCACGACGAAGGTGGTCGATGTCCCCGAAGCTTCGCGCGCCCGCGCGGCAGCTTACGTCATCACCACCACCGAAGGTGCTTCGCTGCATCTCGATCGTCTGCGCAAGCGCCCCAACGATTTCGATCCGGCCGTGCGTGACCGGCTGATCGCGGGCGCCATGGTGCCGGCGCCGCTGGTCGACCGCGCGCAAAAATTCCGCCGCTGGTATCGCGCGCAGTTCGCCGAGATCTTCAAATCTGTCGACGTGCTGCTCGCGCCGGCAACGCCCTGCACCGCGCCGAAGCTCGGCCAGGTCAATTTCAATCTCGACGGCGTCGAGTTGCCGGTGCGCGCCAATATCGGCATCCACACCCAGCCGATCTCGTTCATCGGCCTTCCCGTGGTCGCGGTGCCCGTGCCGATCGAGCCGCTGCCGATCGGCGTGCAGATCATCTGCGCGCCCTGGCGCGAGGACATCGCGCTTCGCGTCGCATACGCGTTGGAGCAGATGGGCGTCGTCGCCGCGCCAGCCCCGAGAGGATTCTGAAATGGAGATCGATCTCCCCGACGTGATCGCGGAAGTCAAAGCCGCGTTCGAACGCTATGAGCAGGCGCTCGTCACCAACGACGTCGCCGTGCTTGGCGAGCTGTTCCGCAACGATCCCCGCACGCTGCGCTATGGCATCGGCGAGAACCTCTACGGCTACGAGGCGATCTCCGGCTTCCGCGCCGGCCGCTCGCCGGTCGGTCTCAACCGCCGCACGGCCAAGACGGTGATCTCCAGCTATGGGCGCGATACGGCTGTCGCCTCCACCCTGTTCTATCGCGACACGGCTCCCGGCAAGGTCGGCCGGCAGATGCAGACCTGGATTCGCTTCCCGGAGGGCTGGCGCGTCGTCGCGGCCCATGTCAGCATCATCGACGAGTCGAAAGAGACCTGACCGTATGACGCTTGACGATTTTCCGCCCGCGACATTGCCGGCCGAGCCGGTGGTGCCCCGCGTCGACCGTGCCTCGCCGTCGGTGCAGAAGGTCACCCGCGCCGAGGAGCTGCGCCTTCAGCTTGCCGACGAGATCGTGCGTGGAGCCCTGGCGCCCGGCGCGCCGCTGGACGAGACCGACATCGCGCGCCGCTTCAGCGTCTCCCGCACGCCAGTGCGCGAAGCGCTGCGGCAACTGGTCGCGAGCGGCCTTGTCGAGGCCCGGCCCCATCGCGGCGCGGTGGTCGCGCAGCCCTCGATCGAGCGTCTCAAGAGCATGTTCGAGGCGATGGCGGAGCTGGAGGCGCTGTGCGCCGGTCTCGCCGCCGAGCGCATGTCGGCTGCCGAGCGGCACGGCCTGGAGGCCATCCATGAAGAGCTCCGCGTGCTGAGCTACGCCGGAAATCCCGATCGCTTCCACGAGGTCAACGAGCGTTTCCACAACGCGATCTATGCGGGATCGCAGAACGGCTACATCGCCGAGATCACGCTGGCGACGCGCGTGCGCGTGCAACCGTTTCGCCGCGCCCAGTTCCGCAATCTCGGCCGATTGGCAAAATCGCAAGCCGAGCACGACCGCGTCGTCGTTGCCATCATGCGCGGCGACAAGCAGGGCGCCGCCGCCGCGATGCGCGCGCATATCGAGCTGGTGCGCGGAGAGTACGAGATTTACGCGGTGTCGGTGTAGCTCGCGCCTACGCCGTCGCGGCTTCGGCCACGAACTTCCGCCAGCCACCATAGCTGGTGATATCCCGCGCCTCGCCCAGCACCTCCGGCTCGACGAGAAAGCCCTTGACGCTGCGGCCATCCGCGAGCCGGATCGTGCCAATCGCCATCGGTGCAGGTATCGCATTGACGAATTTGCCGAACGCAGACGACGACAACGACCAGATCTCCAGCTCGATCGACGTGCCCTTGCCGGCCTCTACGCGCAGCAGGCCCGGCTTCGGCGGCGTGGTCTTCAGCGCATAGAGCCTGTAGTCCGGCGCGGTCCTTGTCGCCTCGATCAACTTGCCGTTCAACGCCTTCAACTCGCCGTTCAGCGCCATGCCGGACAGATGCGCGCCGACCACGGCAACGGGGATCTCGTCGCCGCTGCTCTTCGGCAGCGGCGCGAGAGGAGGCTGCGTCGCGCCCTTCGCGCCAACCGTCAACCTCGTATCCGCATGGAAGACGCGACCTATGCCCGAAAGCATCGCATCGCGCCCCGCAGGCGCCAGCAACGTGATGCCGAACGGAATCCCGTCGCCACGCATCGATGCCGGCACGGCGAGGCCGCAGAGGTCGAGCAGGTTGACGAAATTGGTATAGGTGCCGAGCCGGCTGTTCAGCTCGATCGGATTGGCGAGCACCTGCGCAGTCGTATACGCCGTCGGCGCCGTCGGCAGCACCAGCGCGTCGATGTTTGCAAAGGTGCGCTCGGCGATCTTGCGCAGGCCCTGGAGACGATAAAGCGCGGAGAAGGTTTCCGCCGCCGTCAGCCGCGCGCCGGCCGCGGTGATCTCGCGCGTCACGGGATGAATCGTATCAGGAGCCGAGGCCAACAGGTTCTTGATCACGAGGTAGCGTTCGGCGACCCAGGGACCTTCATAGAGCAGCCGTGCCGTCTCGTAGAACGGCTCCAGGTCGAACTCGACCAGATCGGCGCCGAGCGCGGTCCAGCGCTTCAGCGCATCGGCGTAAGCGGCTTCCGCTTTCTTGTCGCCGAAAAAGATCAGCTGCCCGTTGCGCGGCACGCCGAGACGTAGATTCGCCGGGAGTGGCGTGATCGCACCCAGCGGGCGGTCGCGCGAGAACGGGTCAGCCTGGTCAGGTCCAGTCATCACCGAGAGCGCAAGCGCGGCGTCGTCCACCGTCAGCGCGAACACCGAGATGCAGTCGAGCGTGCGGCAGGCCGGCACGAGTCCCGCGGTCGAGATCATGCCGAGGCTCGGCTTCAGGCCGACAATATTGTTGAGCATCGCCGGCACGCGACCCGAGCCTGCCGTGTCGGTGCCGAGCGACAGCGGCACGAGGCCCGCGCCGACCGCAACGGCCGAGCCCGAGCTCGATCCGCCGGGAATGAGATCCTGGCGGATCGAATTTTTGGGAACGCCATAGGGCGAGCGCACGCCGACGAGGCCGGTCGCGAACTGATCGAGATTGGTCTTGCCGATGATGATCGCGCCGGCCGCGCGCAGCCGTTCTACCGCGGTGGAATCGTGCGTCGGCGTGTAGGAGAAGGCCGGGCAGGCCGCCGTTGTCGGAAATCCCAGCGCATCGATGTTGTCCTTCACCGCGACCGGCACCCCATAGAGAGGCAGGCTCGCGGCATCCTTCGCGGCGAGCTTCTCGGCTTCCGCGATCGCGTCCTTCTCGTCGCGCAAGCTGATGAAGACAGCGGGATCGTCGTGGTCGCGGATGCGCTGATAGGTCCGCGCGATCGTCTGCGCTGGCGTGAGCATGCCCGCGCGATGCGCGGCCACAATCGCGGCGATCGTTTCAGGCTGGTCAGCCCCCATGGCGATAAAACTCCGGCAACGGGTCTCACCCCGGATTGAAGCAAGCGATGTGCCATTGTGTACATTATCCGGGCAGCGCGGTCGCTCCGGATATTACAGCAGGATCAGGTGTTTGGGAGCTACGCCGATGAGCGGGCGGGTGATCGCATCAACGGCCGGTTCTGGGCATTTGCCCAAATCATGTGCAGCCAGGATCAGGTGAAGTCCGCAAGGATCTGGAGCAGCCGCTCCCGGTTTGCCTTGCCGATCCTGTCCTCGACATGCCGCTCGTGCTCGGCGGCGAGGCGCTTGAATTTGGCCAGCGCCGTCTCGCCCTGGGCGGTGAGGTGCAGGGCGTGCGAACGCCGGTCGGCCTTTGACTTGATCCGCTTCACCAGCCTGCGCTGCTCCAGGCTGTCGAGCAGGTGCACCAGCCGCGCGCGCTCGATGCCGAGGCGCTTTGCGACCGCCATTTGCGAAAGGCCCGGATTGGCGCCGATCACCGTCAGCACCGAATATTGCGTCGGCCTGATATCGACATCGCCGAGCGTCTTGATGAAATCCTGAAAGATCCAGATCTGGAAGCGCCGCACCGCATAGCCGGCATGGCCGACCAGCGCGTCGAGGCCGATCTCGTCCGCGTCGATCCGCCGCGCTATACCGTTGCTTTTCTGCGGGGGCGTCTGGGCTGCACTGGCTGTCACGTGGGATCTCCTGCCGCCCAACCCTAGCGCCTTGGCGGCTTCAGCGGAAGATTGTTGTTGACGACAACAATTGTCGTGCCCAACATTATGGCCAAAGCAGCCCGGAACGAGGTTGCGACTGATCCCGGACGTGCCGGCGAGGAGGAAGCCATGACGTCAGCCCCACGCGGTGACGCTTCGAGCCTGTTTGCAGCGCCGAGAACCGTCGCCGAGCATCGCGCCGACGGCAGCATCGTGCTGCGCTCGCCGGATCCGTTGCGCGGCAGTGCGCGCTGCATCGGTGACTGGCTGGAGCATTTTGCGCAGCAAGCCCCTGGCAAGATCTTCCTCGCCGAGCGCGACAGCGCCGACACGCCCTGGGCCACCGTGACTTACGCGGGTGCCCTGCAGCGGGTGCGTGCAGCGGCGTCGTGGATCCTGGCGCAGGGGCTCAGCGCTGAGCGACCCGTCGTCATTCTCTCCGACAACAGTATTGACCATGCGCTCCTTGCGCTGGCCGCCCAACATGTCGGTGTGCCCTCAGCCGCGATCTCGCCGGCCTATTCGCTGATGTCAAAGGATTTTGACAAGCTAAAGGGCATGACCGCGCTGCTCGAGCCCGGCGCGATCTATGTTTCCGCCACCAGGCCGTTTGCCGCGGCGCTGGCCGCGATCAAGCCGCTGCACAAGGCGCAGATCATCAGTGGTAATGCCGGCGACGCCGATGCGCTTGCCTTCCGCACCATCGCGGCAACGCCTGAAACTCCCGACGTCGCAAAAGCCTTTGCCGCGGTGACGCCCGACACGATCGCAAAATTCCTGTTCACGTCAGGCTCGACCGGAACGCCGAAGGCAGTCATCAACACCCAGCGCATGCTGACCTCGAGCCAGCAGGCCAAGGCGCAGACCTGGACCTTTCTTGAACAGAGTGGCGATGATCTCGTCATTCTCGATTGGCTGCCCTGGAGCCACACCTTCGGCGCCAACCACAATTTCAATCTCGTGCTGCGCAATGGAGGTTCGCTCTATATCGACGGCGGCAAGCCCGCGCCCGGTTTGTTCGCGACGTCGCTCGCCAATCTGAAGAGCGTGATGCCGACGGTCTATTTCAACGTCCCGCGCGGTTTCGACATGCTGATCGCGGCGCTGCGCAGCGACGAAGAACTGCGCCGCCGCTTCTTCGGCGAGGTGAAGTTCGCCTTCTATGCCGGCGCCGCGCTGCCGCAGAACCTCTGGGATGCACTGGAGCAGCTCTCCGTCGAGACGGTCGGCCATACGCTGCCGATGGTCTCGGCCTGGGGCTCGACCGAAACCTCGCCGTTGGCGACTGACTGTCACTTCCTCGCCGAACGCTCCGGCAATATCGGCGTGCCGATTCCCGGCACCGAACTGAAGCTCGTCAAGTCGGGCGACAAGCTGGAAGTGCGCGTGCGCGGCCCCAATGTCACGCCGGGTTACTGGAAAGCGCCGGAGCTGACGAAGCAAGCTTTTGACGAGGAGGGCTTTTATCTCATCGGCGACGCGGTAAAGCCGGCGGACGCTGAGCGGCCCGAGTGCGGCCTGTTCTTCGATGGCCGCGTCGCGGAAGACTTCAAGCTCAATTCCGGCACCTGGGTCAGCGTCGGCACGCTGCGCGTCGCCGGCATCGCCGCGCTGGCGCCGCTCGCGCAGGACATCGTCGTTGCCGGCCATGGCGGCGACGAAGTGCGCTTCCTGGTGTTCCCGAACCTTGCCGCCTGTCGCGCGCTCGCCGGCCTGCCTGAGAACGCTGCGGTGACCGAGGTGCTGGGCCATGACAAGGTCAGGCGTGCGATTACGGAGGGCCTCGCCAGGTTGAAGGGGCAGAGCGGAAACTCCTCCGGCCACGCCACCCGTGCGCTACTGCTCGCCGATCCGCCGTCGGTCGACGGCAGCGAGATCACCGATAAAGGTTACATCAACCAGCGCGCCGTGCTGACCCGCCGCGCAGACGCGGTGGCGACTTTGAGCGACGATGCCTCCGCCGGGTGGATCGGCTGCGGTCGCTGACTTGAACCTGCGAGCAACGGCTCGTGGCCCGGACGCAGCGCAGCACGTAGTGATGTGCTGCTGAGCCGGCGCCCGGCCCGTTCACGTTGCGCTGGTCCGGTTCTGCATTGCGTTATTTCATGCCGCAACGCGCAGAGGACGCGGACCGATAGACTTGCAAAAATGAGAAAATCAAGTAATGATTATATATCATAACTAAATTAGGGAGGCCGCCCGTGAGGATTGGCTTGGGATCGACCGCCGCGCTGGCCGTTCTTCTTGGATCGACCGCGCTGGCCCGCGCCGAGGGTGAGGCCTGCTCGCCGGTGACCACCGCCTCGCTTGCCGTCTCGGGCGTCGAGATTACGGGATCAAAGACGCAGGAGGCTGCCAACGGGCTGCCCAAGCATTGCATCTTGACCGGGATTGCCAACCAGCGCACCGGTGCGGACGGAAAATCCTATGCGATCCGGTTCGAATTGCGGCTTCCTGCCGAATGGAACGGCCGCTTCCTGCACCAGGTGAACGGCGGCAATGACGGCGTCGTCGTGCCGGCTTTGGGCGACAAGCCTGACGGCTTCGCCTCCGGCGGCACGGTGCCGCTGGCGCGCGGCTTTGCCGTGCTGTCGTCGGACAGCGGGCATTCCGGCTCGGATCCCGCGAACAAGTCGCTGGGTCTGACCGCGGGGGCAGCCTTCGGCCTCGATCCGCAGGCCCGGCGCGACTACGGCTACGCCGCCGACATGACGCTGTCGCCGGTCGCCAAGACAATCATCGCGCTGCACTATGGCCGCAAGCCCGATCGTTCCTACATGGCTGGCTGCTCCAACGGCGGACGCCACGCCATGGTCGCGGCCTCGCGCATGCCCGAAAACTACGACGGTTTCCTCGTCGGCGATCCCGGCTTCGATCTGCCGCGCGCTGCTATTCAGCACGCATGGGACGTGCAGGCCTTCCTGAAGGCTGATCCGGACGTGCGCAAATCAATCACCAAAGAGGACGCGCAACTCATTGCTTCCCGCATCACGGAGGCCTGCGACGCGCTCGACGGCGTCAAGGATGGGCTGACCGCGAACCTCGCGGCGTGCCAGAAGGCGTTCGATTTCAAGAGCCTCGTTTGCGTGCCGGGTCAGACCAATGCCTGCCTGCCTGAAGCCAAGGTCGATGCGCTGAAGACGAGCCTTGCGGGACCGAAGAATTCGAAGGGCGAGGCGCTCTATTCCGACTGGCCGCTCGACGGCGGCATCGGCACCGGCAATTGGCGTGCCTGGAAGGTCGAGAGCCCGGTCGTGCCTTGGAACAACTATCCGATCATCGCCACCATGGGCGCGGCGTCGCTGAACTACATTTTCTCGACGCCGCCGGTTGCGGTCGAAGGCAGCAACGACAAGCTCGTCGACGCACTGAAGGCTTACGATTTCGACAAGGACGCCCCGAAGATCTTTGCCAAGGATGGTGCGTTTACCGAGTCGGCGATGGATTTCATGACGCCGCCCGACGTCGACGATCCCCGGCTCGCGACTCTGCAAAAGGCTGGCGGCAAGATGCTGATCTACCACGGCCAGGCCGATCCGGTGTTCTCGCTGAACGACACCATTCGCTGGTACGATCGGTTGAACAGGAACCTGCAAGGCCATGCCGACGGCGTCGTTCGCCTCTTCACGATTCCGGGCGGCACTCACTGCGGTGGTGGTGTCGCGCTCGACAAGTTCGATGCGCTGACCGCGCTGACGGATTGGGTGGAGAAGGGTAAGGCGCCCGAGCGGATTGTCGCCTCGGCCAATCCCGCCAACAAGGAAGTCCCGGCCTCGTGGAGCCCGAGCCGCACGCGACCGCTGTGTCCGTATCCGTCCTATGCCGCCTATTCGGGGCAGGGCAACAGCGAGGACGCCGCGAACTTCGTCTGCAAGGTGCCGTAGTCACCTGCCTTTCGGCAATCCGTGACGATGCGCACCATCGACCCCGGAATCTCGAGATTCCGGGTTCGCCTTTCGGGCGCCCCGGAATGACGGTCGAAGACCTTGCTCGATTTGGCTCGCGCTTCCTTTTGAATAAGCCACCATTGCTGACTCACCTCGCACACCTTCTTTTTGTTGCCTAAGCAACTAATTTGTGCGAATCCTTCACAGGCAGGGTGACTGCGGGATAACCGCTGAGCCCGTTCGGGGAGGAGCCATGTCTGGCAGGAACGGTGCCGCCGGCAAACGCTGGCGCATGCTCCAATGAAAGTCGGACGGATCACGCAGCGCGGCGGCTCAGCTATCGCTGCCCGTCACCGCGCCGAGATTTTCGTGCAGCCGGCGCAACAAATCGATCAGTACCTCGCGTTCGTCCCTGCTCAGACACGACAGCAGCCGCCGCTCGCGCTCGAAGGCGGCGACGATCACCTTGTCATGGGTGGCGCGACCCTTCGCAGTCAGCGAGATCGAATGAGTGCGGCCGTCATTGGGATCGGTCCGGATCGACACATGGCCGCGCTTCTCCAGTCCGGCGAGCGTGCGGCTCACCGGGCCCTTGTCGAAGCCGATGACGTGGCAGATGCGCGAGGCGGGAATGCCGGGCTCGATCGCCAGCAGCGACATGATCCGCCATTCCGTGACGTTGACGCCGAACTGCTTCTGATAGAACGCGGTCGCGCTGTTCGACAGCTTGTTGGCGATGAAGGTGATGAAGGCCGGTACGTAACGGTCGAGATCGAGCGTCGGCCCGACGTCGGCAGGCGCAGGCTTTTGGCGGGATCTGGTCGACGGCGGCATAGCGGGATTCTGTCTCGCGGCGTGGCTGATGACCTAAGGGCAAGCGCTGCCCTTTCACAAGATCAAAATGAGGGAGGACCTTCATGAGCGCATCCGGCTCGACCGCATCCGGCGTCCCGCATCTCGGCGTCGACCCTTTCGACATGGACTTCTTTGCCGACCCGTATCCCACGCATGAACTGCTGCGGGAGACCGGGCCGGTCGTCTATCTCGACAAGTGGAAGCTCTATGGCGTGGCGCGCCATGCCGAGGTCCATGCCGTGCTGAACGATCCCGCGACTTTCTGCTCCAGCCGCGGCGTCGGCCTGTCCGACTTCAAGAAGGAAAAGCCGTGGCGTCCGCCGAGCCTGATCCTCGAGGCCGATCCGCCCGAACACACCCGCACCCGCGCGGTGCTGTCAAAGGTGCTGTCCCCGACCGTGATGAAGGGGCTGCGCGATCGTTTTGCGGCTGCAGCCGAGGACCGCGTGGATGCCCTGCTGCAGATGCGCTGTTTTGACGCGATCACCGATCTCGCAGAGGCTTATCCGCTCTCGATCTTCCCGGATGCGCTCGGCCTGAAGCCCGAAGGGCGCGAGCATCTCATTCCTTATGCAAGCCTCGTGTTCAACGCCTTCGGTCCGCCGAATCAGCTCCGGCAGGAGGCGATTGCGCGCTCGGCGCCGCACCAGGCCTATGTCACCGATCAGTGCCAGCGGGACAATCTCACGCCCGGCGGCATCGGCGCCTGCATTCATGCTCATGTCGACGAGGGGGCCATCACGGCTACCGAAGCGCCGTTGCTGGTTCGCTCGCTGCTGTCGGCCGGCCTTGATACCACCGTCAACGGCATCGGCGCCGCCGTCTATTGCCTGGCGCGCTTCTCCGAGCAGTGGCAGCGCTTGCGCGCCGATCTCACGCTCGCGCGCAACGCGTTCGAGGAAGCGGTGCGCTTCGAAAGCCCGGTGCAGACCTTCTTCCGCACCACCACGCGAGAGGTCGAGCTGTCAGGCGCGACCATCGGCGAGGGCGAGAAGGTGCTGATGTTTCTCGCCGCCGCCAATCGCGATCCACGGCGCTGGGACAGGCCCGACAGTTACGACATCACCCGTCGCACGTCGGGCCATGTCGGCTACGGCTCGGGCATCCACATGTGCGTCGGCCAACTCGTGGCGCGGCTCGAAGGCGAGACGATGCTTTCGGCACTGGCTCGCCGCGTCGCCAGCATCGAAATCACCGGCGAGCCCAAGCGCCGTTTCAACAACACGCTGCGTGGGCTAGACAGCCTGCCTGTGACGATCACTGCGGCCTGACGTTACTGGCGGCGAAGGGCGCCCGCTGCACCTTCTCCCACGAGGGGGACGGAAGCAAACTATACCACCTTGCTGCTTCCCTGCGTGATCAGCCGCGCCGCGCGCTGGTCGCGGGCGTAGATCCATAGCCAGCTCAAGGCGACGCTGAGGCGGTGGCGGAGGCCGATCAGGAAGTAGATGTGGGCGATGCCCCAGATCCACCACGCGATGGTGCCGCGCAGTTTGACCTTGCCGAAATCGATGACCGCGAGCCGCTTGCCGATCTGGGCAAGGCTGCCGGCGTGCTTGTAGCGGAATGCGCCCTTGCTCTCGCCGCGCAGCCGCGCCTTGATCGTGTCGGCGACATGCTTGCCCTGCTGCTTCGCCGCCGGCGCGATGCCGGGCACCGGCTTGCCGTCCCAGGCGTTGATGTTGATGGTGTCGCCGATCGCGAAGATTTCGGGATGGCCGGGAATGGTAAGGTCGTCCTCGACCTGCACGCGTCCGGCACGGTCGGCCGGTGCGCCCAGCCATTCCGCCGCTGGCGAGGCGCGCACGCCGGCGGCCCAGATCCGGGTCTTGGCATTCAAGAGCTGACCGCCGAACACCACGCCATCACGGTTGATCTCGGTGACGGCTTGTCCGAGCACGACTTCCACGCCAATCTTTTCCAGCGAGGCTTGCGCGTAGGCCGAGAGGTCGTCGGGAAAGCCTCCAAGCACGCGTGGACCAGCCTCGATCAACACGACGCGCGCCTTGGTCGTATCGATGTTGCGGAAATCGCCGGGCAAGGTGTGATGCGCCATCTCGGCGATGGTGCCGGCGAGTTCGACCCCGGTCGGGCCGGCGCCGACGATGACAAAAGTCAGCCGCGCGGCGCGCTTGGCCGGATCGGTCTCGCGCTCGGCGCGCTCGAACGCCACCAGGATGTGGCGGCGCAGCGTGGTCGCGTCTTCCAGCGTCTTCAGCCCCGGCGCCCACGCCTCCCATTCGTCATGGCCGAAATAGGCGTGACGCGCGCCGGTCGCGAGCACCAGCGTGTCGTAGGGCACCTCGCTGCCGTCGTCGATCAGCACGCATCGGCGCGCGGCGTCGACGCCGCTGACCGTCGCGAACAGCGTCGTCACCTCGCGCCGGTCGCGCATGAGATGGCGCACCGGCCAGGCGATCTCGCTGGTCGATAGCGAGGCGGTCGCGACCTGGTAGAGCAGCGGCTGAAACAGATGGTGGTTGCGGCGGTCGATCAGCGTGATCTCGACCGCCGCGCCCGCGAGGCGGTAGGTCGTCTCCAGCCCGCCGAAGCCGGCTCCGACGATGACAACGCGATGGGGAGTTGCGGCCATGATGCACCCTTCGAATCTCGCTGCGTCTTTCTCTATTTAAGAGCGGATCGGGCGCCGCGGTCCAATAGCCGTCATCAATCGCGGCATAGGCCTGAAGCATCGATCAGGCGCGCAAAAGCGCCGCAGCCCCCGGACCGGCCCTGGACCGGCCTTGGTCGAAGTGAGTAGAATTATATTTCTTGCCATCCTCATTTGAGGCGAAATATGGTGCAGGAGCGGGCGCTGAGCCATTGGCGGCGTGATAGATTTTGCGTTCAATAGAGACAGACCCGGGGCGGCGATCACCCCGTTTCCGGGATCAATAATAAGGAGGGGAGTGGTTATGAGGACGGCATTCTGGCTGGCGGGCGCAGCAGCGCTGGTGCTGGCAAGCCCGGCTTTCGCCGGCGACACCATCAAGATCGGTTTCGTCTCGACTTTCAGCGGCCCGACCGCCGTGATCGGCAACGACATGCGCAACTCGTTCGAGCTCGCGCTTGATCACATGGGTCGCAAGATGGGCGGCAAGCCGGTCGAGGTGATTTACGAGGATGACGGCCAGAAGCCCGACGTCGGCAAGCAGAAGACCGAGAAGCTGGTGCAGTCCGACAAGGTCGATTTTCTTGTCGGCTACATCTGGTCGAACGTCCTGCTGGCCTCGCTCAAGACCGCGGTGGACTCGCAGACCATTCTGGTCTCGGCGAATGCAGGTCCGTCGCAGCTCGCCGGTGAGCTATGCTCGCCTTACGTGTTCTCGACTTCCTGGCAGAACGACCAGACGCCCGCCGCCATGGGCCTCTACATGAACCAGAAGGGCGTCAAGAGCGTGTTCCTGATCGGACCGAACTACGCGGCCGGCAAGGACATGCTTGCGGGCGTGAAGAGTACGTTCAAGGGTGAGGTCAAGGGCGAGGAATATACGGTCTGGCCGAGCCAGCTCGATTTCTCCGCAGAACTCTCGAAGGCGCGCGCCTCGGGCGCGGAGTCGATCTTCGTGTTCTATCCCGGTGCGGCCGGCGTGCAGTTCCTCAATCAATACGCGCAAGCCGGCCTGAAGAGCACGATGCCGCTCTACACGGCGTTCACCGTCGACGAGTTGTCGCTGCCGCTGCAGAAGGAGAACGCGCTTGGCGTTCCCGGCGCGCAGGAATGGGTCAACGACCTGCCTAACGAGCAGAACAAGCGCTTCGTCGCCGATTACCGCAAGAAGTACACCGGCCTGCGCCCGACCTACTACGGCGCCCAAGCCTATGACGCCGCCCAACTCATCAACAGCGCGGTCGTCGCGGTGAAGGGCGACACCAGCAAGAAGGACGCGATGAAGGCCGAGATGGAGAAGGCCAACTTCAAGTCGCTGCGCGGTCCCTTCAAATACGGCAACAACCACATCCCGGTGCAGAACTTCTATCTCCAGGACGTGGTCAAGGACGGCGAAGGCCAGCTTTCGCTGAAGACGGTTGCGACCATCGTGGAGAACGACCAGGATCGTTTCCACGACAAGTGCCCGATGAAGTGAGCTGAGCTCTTTCCTTCGTCATTGCGAGCGAAGCGAAGCAATCCAGAATCCCCCTGCGGGACGGCCCTGGATTGCTTCGTCGCTTTGCTCCTCGCAATGACTGCGTGCATAGAGTTTACACCCGCGGCATGCTCGGAGGGCGCACTTCGCGGGCTTGCGCGGCAAGCCTGATCCCGGCATTGGCCGCGCCAAAGCCCTGATAGCTCCTCCGCTCGACGATCTCGAAGAAGAAGCGCTCATCGAAGATATGGGTGTAGACCTGGAAGAACTCGCCGTCGCCCTCGCGGTCGTAGAGAATGTGGTTGGCGCGGAGCTTTGCCATGACATCGGGCGCGAGCTCGTATTTGGCTTCGATGTCGTCGTAGTAATTGTCGGGAATGTCGAGGAAGCCGGCTCCGCGCGCACGCATCGCGGCGACGGTGGCGAAAATGTCCTCGCACGCGAAGGCGACGTGCTGCACGCCTGAGCCGAAAAACTCCGAGATGAAACGCGCCGGCAGCGTGCGGTTGGCGGAGGAGCCGTTGACGACGAAGCGCAGGCTCTGGTCGCCGTTGATGAGAGCCTGGCTCTGCACGAGGCCCCTGGGATCGGCGATCTCCATCTGCGGCAGCCGCTTGAGGTCGAGGATCCCGGTGTAGAACAGCAGCCAGGACAGCATCTCGTCATAGGGCATGGACTGCGCGATGTGGTCGACGGCGAGCAGCGCATCCGTGCCTGCGTCGCTTGCAACCGGTGCGAAATCCGTATCCCAGTTCTTGCCGGCCTGGTCGAGGAAATACAGAAGGCTGCCGCCGACGCCGTGGATCGCGGGGATTTCCAGCTCGCCCGGTCCGACCGGTTGATAGAAGGTGCGCGCCTTCAGCGTCTCCGCTCGCTGCATGGCAAGGCCGGCGTTGTCGACATCGAGCGCGATGGCGCAGACGCCGGGGCCGTGCGTCACGTAGTGCGAATGCGCAAAGCCGTCGGTCTCGGAGTTGATCACGAGCTCGACCTTGCCCTGCGACCAGCGTTCCACCGCCTTGCTGCGGTGCTTGCCGGTCTTGCGGAAGCCGAGCTGCGAAAACAGCTGAGCGAGCTCGCCGGCCTTGGTCTCGTTGACGGCGAATTCGATGAAGCCGGTGCCGCTGCTCCTGGGCTTCGGTGCCAGGGGCTCGCCCACGAGCTTTGGCCAGTCCGGGGCAAGGTGGTCCTGCAACAGGATCAGCGAGCGCAGGCCGTCGACCGCGGTCTGCGCCGCGGAGCCCGCGCGGAACTGATCGTTGAAGATCTCCAGCGACCACGGCCCGGAATAGCCGGTCGCCGCGATCGCCTGCATGAACTCGCCGACCGGCAGATCGCCCTGCCCGGGGAACGAACGGAAGTGCCGACTCCACGACAAGATGTCGAGCTCGAGCTTCGGCGCGTCGGCAAGCTGCACCAGGAAGATCTTGTCGCCGGGGATCGAGGCCATCGCGCGAACCGGGAAGCCCGGCGCCAGCGCGTGAAAAGAGTCGAGGATGACGCCGATTGCGGGATGATCGGCACGTCGCACGATCTCCCAGGCGTCGCGATAGTCGTTGACGTGGCGTCCCCAGGCCAGCGCCTCGTAGCCGACGCGCAAGCCGCGCTTGGCGGCGCGGTCGCCGAGCTCGCGAAAATCGTCGGCGGCGCGGTCGATGCCGCCGAGCGAAGCTGGCGACACGTTGGAGCAGATCAGCAACAGATCGGTGCCGAGCTCCTGCATCAGGTCGAACTTGCGCTCGGCACGGGCAAAATTGCGCGCGCGCTGCGGCTCCGGCATGCCCTCGAAATCGCGGAACGGCTGGAACGCACAGATCTCGAGGTTGAGGTCCTTGCAGAGCTTGGCGATGTCGCGCGGGCCTGAACCGAACGACAACAGGTCGTTCTCGAAAATCTCGACCGCCTCGAAGCCGGCGGACGCGATGGCGCGCAGCTTCTCGTCCAGCGCGCCTGAGAGGGAAACGGTTGCGATCGAGCGCTTGTTCATGCGGCCTGCTCCATGATGTGGCCCGGCGATATTTTTTGGCCCGTGCGCGCCGCCTCGCTGACGGCTTCGACGACCGCGAGCGTGCCCATGGCGTCTTCCACTGAGATCAGGGGTTGTTCCCGGCCCGCGATCACGGCGCAGAAGTGCCGGAGCTGCTCGGCCAGCGGATCGAATGTCACAGGCGCGATCGTCTCGCGCGACAGCGGCGCATACCAGCCAGGCTGCTGCCTGTAGGACCACAGCTCCATATTGGGAACCGACAGCGAGCCCGCGGTGCCGGAGAAGATGTAACAGGGCTGATCCTGCTTGGGATACGCAGCATTCTCGCCCGAGGCGAGCTCCCAGCTCCACGGCGCGGGCGTTGCGTCCGACACTGTCACCGTGCCCAGCGCGCCATTGGCGAAGCGCAGCAGCAAGGCGGCGGTGTCCTCGACGGCGAAGCCGCGAACCTTGTTCGAGGTCAGCGCCTGCACCTCGGTGATCTCGCCGCAGACGAAGCGGAAATTGTCGATGTCGTGGATGAGGTTGATGAGGAGGGGGCCGCCGCCGTGCTCGCGCCGCCACGCCACGTCGAAATAATCGTCGGGCTTTTTCAGCAGCCACAATCCGACCACGGCGGTGAGCTGGCCGAGCTTGCCGGTCGCCACCGCCTCGCGCGCGGCCTTGATGATGGGATTGTGCCGGCGGTGATGGCCGACCAGCATCGGCACGCCCGTCCGTTTGATCGCCGTGCACAGGCGTTGCGCGGTCGCGACGGTGTCAGTCACCGGTTTCTCGATCAGCGCGGGCACGCCGGCTTGTGCGCAGTCGAGCGCCATCTCGAAATGCAGCGCGTTCGGTGAAGCGATGATCAGACCATCGGGCTTCTCGTCCGCCAGGAGCGCGCGGTGGTCCGCATGCCAGGGCGTGCCGCGCGCCAGCGCAAATTCACTCGCGGCGGGGGAGGGGTCGGCGATGCCCGCGAGCACGCAATCGGGCGACGCGTCGATCAGTTCGACATGGCGGCGGCCGATCAGGCCGGCGCCGGCAACGGCGATGCGCATTTTCGCGCTCATGCCGCGCTCTCCTCCATGGCGCCGCCGAGGAAGAGCTGGCCGATCCTGGGGTCGTTGAGGATGCGCTCCGCCTTGTCGACCATGCGGGTCTGGCCGAGCTCGAGCACGATGCCGATGTCGGAGATCTCCAGCGCCGAGCGCGCATTCTGCTCGATCATCAGGATGGTGACGCCGCGGTCGCGCAGGGACTTGAGGATGTCGAAGGTCTGCTGCACCATCAATGGCGAAAGGCCGATCGAGGGCTCGTCGATCAGAACGAGCTTGGGCTCGAGCAGCAGCGATCGCGCGATCTCGAGCTGTTTCTGCTCGCCGCCCGAGAGCGTCGAGGCCTGCTGCGTCGATTTGCGACGCAGTGCGGGGAAGAGGTCGAGCGCTGCTTCGATCCGTGTCGGCAGGTCGATACCCTTGCCGGCGGCGACACCGCCGAGCTCGATATTGCTGCGAACCGAAAGCTCGGGGAAGATGTTGCGGCCCTGCGGCACGTAGCAGATGCCGGCATTGAGCAGTGCGCGCTGGCTCAAACCGGTGACGTCGCGGCCGGCAAAACTGATCTTGCCGTCGCGCAGCTTGAGCAGGCCGAAGATCGCCTTGAACACGGTGGATTTTCCGGCGCCGTTGGGGCCGATGATCGTGGTGATGGTCGCCGGCGGCACCGAGAAATTAGTGCCGTTCAGGATCGTCATCTTGCCGTAGCCACCGACGAGATTGTGAACCGAGAGGATCGGGTCGCTCATGGTCGCTTTCCCTAATGTCCGAGATAGGCTTCGATCACGGCAGGGTTCTTGCGCACTTCGTCCGGCCGTCCCATGGCCAGAACCTTGCCTTCCGCCATCACCATCACGCGCGAGCACAGCGACATCACGAACTCCATGTTGTGCTCGATCACGACGAAGGTGGCGTTCTTCTCGCGGTTGATCGCGACCAGCCGCTCCTTCAGGTCCGCCAGCATCGTCGGGTTGACCCCGCCGGCGGGCTCGTCGAGCAGCACGAGACGCGGCCCGCCCATGAACGCCATGGCGGCGTCGAGCAGCTTCTGCTGGCCGTAGGAGAGGCCGCCGGCAGGTTCGGCCGCGAGATGGTCGAGCTTGAAGAAGCCGATCATCTGATTGGCGGCCTCGGTCAGTCCGGCATCGGAGCGGCCGACCAGGCGCGAGGCCATGTTGCCCTGATGCTCCTGGCCCGCGAGGATCAGGTTCTCCCGTACCGAGAGTTTTGGGAACACTTGCAAGAGCTGGAAGGTGCGGCTGACGCCGAGCTTGTTGAGCTCGGAGGGGCGGAGGCCTGTGACGAGCTTGCCGTCGAGCTTGACCTCCCCGCCCGATGGCGTGAGCTGGCCGAGGATGCAGTTGAACAGGGTCGATTTGCCGCAGCCGTTCGGGCCGATCAGGCCGAGGATCTCGCCCTCGCGCACGTCGAAGGAGACGCCGTCGACCGCGGTGATGCCGCCAAAGCTCTTCTTGATATTGGTGACTTCGAGCACCGCACTCATTGCGCCGTCTCCAGGCGGGACTTGGCGACGGCACGCAGCGCGGAGGCTGCCTTGGTGCGTCGCGCGGCCATATAGCGGTCGAGGATGCCCAGGATGCCCGTCGGCGACCAGATCAGAAGTCCCATGACCGCGATGGCGTAGAGCATCAGATAATAGCCTTCGGTGAAGCGCAGCCATTCCGGCAGCAGCACTGCAATCATCGCGCCCAGGAAGGGACCGAAATAGAAGCCGGCGCCGCCGACGATCACCATCATCAGGAGATCGAGCGAGAGCGACAGGTTGAAGGGAACGGGATCGATATACTGCGTCAGCGGTGCATAGAGTGCGCCCGCGACGCCGCCGAGCGCCGAGCCGATTGCAAACGCCATCAGCGTATAGCGGCGGGTGTCGATGCCGAGCGATTGCGCGCGCAGCGGATTTTCGCGCAGCGCCATGAAGGCGCGGCCCCAGGGCGAACGGATCAGCCACCACACGGCAACCGAGACGATCGCGAGTGAGCCGAGGCAGACATAATAGAACGGCAGGGGCTTGTTGGTCGCGACGCCGAAAATATGCGGCCGCGGAATGTTGGAGATGCCGTAGATGCCACCGGTGAGCCAGCTCTCGTTGCGGAACACGAGGAAGGCGAGCGTGGAAAAGGCAAGGGTGACGAAGGCGAGGTAGTGGTGCTGCACGCGCAGCGCGGGATAGCCGAGGATCCAGCCGACCGCGAAGGCGAGCACGATCGCCGCCACGATGGCGGCCGGCAGCGGCCAGCCGTGAGTGGTCATGATCGCTGAAGCATAGGCGCCGATACCGACGAAGGCGCCCTGCGCCAGCGAGACCTGGCCGGCATAGCCGAGCGTGAGATTGAGGCCCATCGCCGCGATGGTCATCACCGCCCACTGGCTGAGGATGAACAGGCCGTAGCGGTTGAAGTTGATGGGAATGACGATCAGGCCGGCAACGACGATGAGGCCGAGCGCGATCTTCAGGGGTTTGGCAAAGCCGCTCATACCGTGCGCTCCTCGGCGCGGCCGAGCAGTCCTTGCGGCCGGAACAGGATCACGGCGATCAGGAAGATCATCGGCACGGCGGCGCGGTATTGCGTCGAGACGTAGGCGGCCGCGAGGTTGTCGAGCACGCCGATCAACAGGCCGCCGGCGATCGCGCCGCGCACCTGGTTGAAGCCGCCGACGATCGCCGCGATGAAGGCGGCCTGGCCGAGCACTTCGCCGGAGGAGAATTTCGCCAGATAGATCGGCGTGATCAGCAGCGAAGCCAGCGCGACCAGGAAGGCGTTGATCAGGAAGGTCAACAGGATCATACGCTCGACCGGCACACCGATGATGCGCGCGACCGTCGGGTTCTGCGCCGCTGCCTGCATCTGGTGGCCGAGCGAAGTGCGGTTCAGCAGCGTGGTCAGGCCGAAAACGGCAACGATCGCGACGACGAGCACGCCGATGCTTTGCAGCGAGACTGCGTGGCCGAGCACGGAGATGTCGCTGGTCGGTACGATCGACGGGAAGGGCGAAGCCTCTGCGCTGAAGAATTGCTTTACGGCTTCCTTGATCCCGATCGCGAGCGCCATGGTCGCGATTGCCAGCGGCAGCACGCCGTGGCGCATCATCGGGTCGACCAGAAGCATCTTGAAGGCGAGGCCCAGCAGGATCATCGACAAGAGGGTACCGAGGATGATCGCGAGCCAGAACGGCGCGCCGACATGCATTGCCGCCAGCATCAGGAACGCCGGAAGCATCACAAACTCGCCTTGCGCGAAATTGATGGTCTGCGAGGTCTGCCACAGCAGCGTGAAGCCGACCGCGACCAGCGCGTAGATCGCGCCGGTGGCCAGTCCAGCGACCAGAAGATCGAACAGATTGGACATTTTCCCCTCTCGCGTCGCTCTTTCGTCTCCCTCTCCCAGTCTTACGGGAGAGGGCGGGTGAGGGGCTCTGTCCGCGAGCCCATCTCTCACCGGCTTTGCAGAAGCACTCCTCACCCCGACCCTCTCCCCGCCAAGAGCGGGGCGAGGGAGAAGGGAGGCGAAAATCACTTCATCTTCGGCAGCACCTGCTTCACCACCTGTTTGCCGTCGACCACTTCGACCAGGAAGCTCTGGCGATCGATGTCGCCATTCTGGTCGAAGGTGACGTCCATCAGGATGCCCGGCTCGTCGGCGGCCTTGATGGTCAATCCGTGCAGCGTGTCGGCGAAAGCCTTGGAGTCGACCTTGCCCATCTTCTCGGTGGTGGCCTTCACCATGTAGACGGCGAGATAGCCCTTCAGGCCGTTGTGATCAGGAACGTAGTTGTACTTCTTGGAGAAGCGGTCGCGGAAACCCTTGATCAGGTCGACCGGGGCGTCGGTGGTGAGGCCGACATGGCCGCGCGCGCCGTTGGCGGCATCGCCGGCGAGTTCGATCACCTTCTGGCCGATCAGCGTGGTCTCGCCCATCAGCGGCGCGGTGACGCCCTGGCGCTTCAGCTCTTTCAGGATGCGTGCGCTCTCTTCCTCGTTGAGGTAGATGAACACGGCGTCGGGATTGGCGGCCTTGATCTTGCCGACGTCGGCGGCGAAGTCGGCCTGGCCGGCTTCTGTCGAGAGATCTGCCACCACCTTCGAACCAAGACGCTCGAGCTCCTTGATGACGACGTCGCGGCCACCGCGGCCAAAGTCGTTGTTGACCCAGACCACCGCGACCGACTTCGCCTTCATGTCGTCGTGAATGTATTTTGCGACCTTCGGCATCGAGGACTGCTGGCCGAACGAGGTCCGGAACAGGAACTTGTTGCCGGCCTGCGTCAGCTCGGCGGCTTCGCCGCCCATGATCTGCGTGATGCCGGCTTCGGCGGCGAGCGGGGCGGTGACCTTCACCGAGCCGGAATAGCCGGGGCCGAGCAGCACATAGGGCTCGGCATCGAGTGCCTTCTGCACCTGTGCGCGGGCAACGCCGGGGTTGGACTGCGAGTCGGCGTGGGTGACCTCGAGCTTGCGGCCGAGCACGCCGCCCTTGGCGTTGATCTCCTCGATCGCGAGATCGATGCCGTTCTTCCAGTTGGTGCCGACGGTGGCGCCGCCACCCGAAAGCTCGGCGACGTCGGCGAGCTTGATCGCCTGCGCGAAGGCGCCCGTCGTCGTGATCGCGGTGAGCAGCGCGCCCACCAGTAGCGTTGATTTCATCGTCCTCTCCTCCCTTTCAATTTTGCAAGCGGCCTTGTGTCCGGCCGCTTCGCCTCAAGCTGCCTGATAGGCGGCGCTGCGCGCGGCCATCACGGCGTCGAAAGCCTCTCCCATGACTTCGGTCGAAGGGGCAAGGCCGGTGAACAGTTCGAAGGCGTCGGCGGCCTGGTAGATCGCGAGCTCGCGCCCGGTCATGATCCGTGCACCCTTCTCTTTCGCTGCGGCAAGCAGCGGCGTGATCAGCGGCGAATAGACGGCGTCGGCTACCCACAGGTCCGTGCGCAGCAGCGCCGGCGGCACCGGCGTGTCCCGGTTCGGCAGCATGCCCACCGGCGTGCCGTTGACGAGGCCGGTCGCGCCGTCGAGCGCGTCCTCGACGCTTCGGGCCACCCGTGCGCCGCCATGCGTGGCCAGCAGCGAGGCGAGCTTCTCGGCCCGGGCCGGCTCGCTGTCGAAGATGCGAAGGTCGGCCACCTTCAGGCTCGCCAGCGCAAAGGCGATCGCTTTGCCGACGCCGCCGGTGCCGATGACGGCCACAGCATTTGCGGAGGGCCCCAGCAGCGGCTTGACGGCGCGCGCAAAGCCGGTGGTGTCGGTATTATGGCCGATCAGCCGGCCGTTCTTGACGACAACGGTGTTGACCGCGGCCATGGTGGCTGCGGTCGTGGCGAGCTCGTCGAGCAGCGGCACCACGGCTTCCTTGTAGGGAAAGGTCACGTTGACGCCGGCAAAGCCGAGCCGCCGCACGCCCTCGAGCATCATGCTGAGCGCGGTCGCGTCAGCGCCGGCGACCTCGATCAGCTGGTAATGGCCGCGCAGGCCGAGCGCCTCGGCGGCGCGTTCATGCATGGCGGGCGAAGCGGAATGGGCGATCGGCGCGCCGATCAGGCCGGTCAGGAGCTTTTTGGAGGCAGCAGGTCCGCGGCTAGACATGATCCACTATCGTCTTTCGGGGCGCGTTGATATCAGGCCATTAGCGGGGAAATCCGCGCAATTCCAAGAGGGACGATAGTCATTCCCGAGCCTAACACAATTACCCATTTATCCGACAAACCTAACATTATGTTATTTCTTTCGCCCGCGCGCCGGCGCGACCTTGCCATTGCCGCGGGAGGGCTCGACCGCGCGCATCTCGGCGCGCAGGGACTCGATGAAATGCTCGACATGCAGCGACAGCGGCGCGCCGCGCTTGACCGCGATATAGGTGTCGAACCGGGTCGGCTCGGTAATCTTGATCAGCTCGATCCCGGGATAGCCGCCATGGGCCACCGTGAACTGGTCGATGATGGCGATGCCAAGCCCCGCCTTCACCAGTGCGCAGACCGTGGTGCCGAACCGTGCACGGATGGTGATGTTGTACGCCAGCCGGTTGCGCGCAAAGATCTCGGCCATGATCCGGCCGTAGGGGTCGTTGGGGTCGATGCCGATCAGCGGGTAGCGGGTGATCTCGGCGGCCGAGACCTGCTTGCGGCCGGCCAGCTCGTGGCCCGGCGGCACGATGCAATAGAGCTCGCCCGAGGCGAGCGGCATGAAGTCGAGCCCGGAATGCTCCAGGCGGTAGCTCATCGCTACGCACTCGCCCCGGCCGAGCATGAGATAGTCGATGGCTTCCTCCAGCTTGAGGATGTTGATGTCGATGCCGAGGTCGGGATAGCGGCGGCGGACGCGCTCGATCGCGCGTGGCACCATCACCTGCGAGATGCTCGGGACCGAACCGATGCGCAGCTCGGACAGTCCTCCGCGGCCGATCTTGGAGATGATCTCGGAGAGGTCGTCGACCTTCTTGTAGACGCCGTTGATCTGTTCGAAGATGTTCTGGGCTTCCGGCGTCGGAAAGTAGCGGCCGTTCTGGCGCTGGAAGAAGCGGATGCCGAGCGAGCGCTCGGTGTATTTGACCAGGCGGCTGATCCCCGGCGCCGAGACGTTGAGCAACTTCGCCGCGCCGCCAATGGTGCCTGTCACCATCACGGCACGGATCACTTCAACCTGGCGCAGCGTCATCATGGTCTTGGCATCCGAAAGACGATCGTGGCGGCGATCATCTCACGAGAGCCGTGATGTCAGCTAGCGGCAAGTGCTCGACGGTGTGGATGGGGGAGCTGCGCTCCATCCGGGCATCTTGAAATCGGCGCGCTCGAATTGAAGGACGTCGTCGCGCGATGCGTTGCGTCGGCGTCGTTTGCTGCAACTGCGTTCTAGCTTGCCGGTCCCTCCGGCGACACGCTGCCGGGGCGCTCCGCGCGTTCGCTTTGCAGTACGTCACGCGCGAACTCGATGATCTTCTGCTTGTTTGCCGTATCACGGACGGCGAAAAACACGCGGTTCAATTCCAGGCCGAGCACGCTGTTGAGGGCGATGTTCTCGTCTTCCATCGTGGTTTTCCCGCTCCAGACGTCTTAGGTGTAACTGGACGTTACTTCCTCCACAAGTAGATTAAATCTTCGATCCCAGCGCCACACCGGGAAATTACGGGCGCGGTGAATTGAGGCAGCCGCCAAAGGCGTGCTATACGAAACCTCGAGGGTCAGGAAACGCACCGATGCCCGCCGTGGATTATGGCCGCGAAGCGCTGGACTTCATTGAAGGGCTGGGAGCCTATGGCAATGTTCCTGACGCCATGGACGCGCTCGCCATCACCTTCGGCCGCTACGGCTTCGAGCACATCATCGTCACCGGATTGCCGAATCCCGATCAGCGCTTTTCCCAGATGGTGCTGGCCAAGAAATGGCCGGCAGAGTGGTTCAGCCTCTACACCGAGAAGAGCTACGACCGCGTCGATCCCGTGATCCGAAAGTGCCGTCAGACGGTCAATCCGTTCGAATGGTCGGAAGCGCCCTACGACGCAGAGCTGGAGCCGGGCGCAGTGGAAGTGATGCGGCGTGCCGCCGATTTCCGCATGTCGCGCGGTTTCGTCGTTCCGATCCACGGTTTGACCGGCTATGAAGCCGGCGTCTCCCTCGGCGGCGTTCATCTTGATCTCAATGCCCGCAGCAAGCCCGCCTTGCACTTGATCGCGATGTACGGCTTCGACCACATCAGGCGTCTGCTTGCGCCGTCGCAGCATCCGTCGGCGCGCCTCACTCCGCGCGAGCGCGAGGTGATCACCTGGGCGTCGCAGGGCAAGTCGGCCTGGGAGATCGGCGAGATCCTGAACATCACCCAGCGCACGGCGGAAGAGCATCTTGCTACCGCTGCGCGCAAGCTCGGCGCCGTCAACCGGACGCATGCGGTCGCGATCGCGATCCGCCAGAGAATCATCAATCCCTGAAATCGCCGCCTACTGGGAAATTTCCCAATAGTCGGTTGGGCTGATTTCGCTGAGTCTTCCCCCATTTCAAACTATGGGGGAGTTCATGATTCATGTGATTTCTGCCGTCAACCGGCACCTCTACGAAGACGTCCTCGACCAGCATTTCCGGGTTCGTCACGAGATCTTCGTCGAAGAGCGCAAATGGGAGGCGCTGCGCAAGCCCGATAGCCGCGAGATCGATGCGTACGACAACGAGGACGCGATCTACCTGCTGGCCCTCGAGAACCGTCGCGTGCTCGGTGGCTCGCGGCTGTATCCGACCACGAGGCCGACGATGATGAGCGAGGTGTTCCCCCACCTTGCGGCGGTGCGCGGTTGTCCGGCCGATCCGCAGGTATGGGAGTGGTCGCGCTTCTTCGTGACGCGCGAGCGGCGCGACGGCGCGTTCAATCTGCAATTGATGGCGGCGGCGCAGGAGTTCTGCCTCGATCAGGGCATCGACCGGCTCTGCCTCGTTATGGAGACATGGTGGCTGCCGCGCTTCCACGATATCGGCTTCGTCGTCACGCCATTGGGATTGCCGGCGCTGGTCGAGGATTCCTGGACCATGGCCGCGACGATCGAGATCCGCCAGGAATCGCTCAACGTCGTGCGCGACCGGATCGGGATGAAGAATCTCGTCCATCAGGACGGACCGCGTCTCGATTGTATCGCCCGTGCCAACCTTTGCGGCCGCACCGCCGCGCAACGAAAGAGCGCTTGAGATGTCGAACCTGATGCGGGACAGCCTAATCATGGCGCAAACCAAGGACGAGAATCTCGGCTACATGTCCGACATGGCGCTCGAGCTGGCGCAGATGGCGGAAGACACCGGGCTGGCGACGCTGGCCTACATATTCCGGATGGCCGCGCTGGAGGCCTCGACCGCCAACAGCGAGCTCAACGAGCAAGACGATCTCCCCCGTCGGGTCACGTCGCATTAGACGTACCTTCACTCCGACACCTGTCGCACCCTCTTCCCAGCATTGGGGGAGGGTGATCTTTTGGGTGCGGCAGGCTGACCCACCCCTGCGCGGCAGCCTTCTTGCACGGCCGGTTTTGAAAGGCCGATTTTGACCACATGCAGCGGCATGCAACAAAGTGCATGTTTGGTGTCGAATCGCCCTTGCCTCGGAACGATACTGCCATTACCCATTTTTCCGCCTTGTAGAGGCACAGGGGGAGCTCTTTCACTGATGGCGACTGTGTTCGAACATCGGCGCGCGTCTGCATGCGCCTGAAAGAGTCTTGATGCTGCTCGTCGTCGAACAGTTCTTGAACGGATTGCAGTTCGGCCTGCTGCTGTTCCTGCTCGCCGCCGGCCTGACCCTGGTGTTCGGGATCATGGATCTCGTCAACCTTGCGCATGGTTCGCTCTACATGATAGGCGCCTATTTCGCCGCGACCTTCGCGGCGTGGACCGGCAGCTTCCTGCTCGGTGCGCTGATGGCGCTCGGTGCGACGCTGATCCTCGGCATCGTGCTGGAGATGTCGGCGCTACGGCATCTCTATGGACGCGACCATCTCGACCACGTGCTCGCGACCTTCGGCCTGATCCTGTTCTTCAACGAGGCCGTGCGCCTGATCTGGGGACCGGCGGGCCTTGCGCTGCCGCTGCCGCCCTGGCTCACGGTGCCGGTGCCGATCCTGCCCGGAATTCAATATCCGGCGTACCGCCTCGCCATCATCATCGTGGCGCTGCTGGTGGCGCTGCTGCTCTATCTCGGCGTGATGCGCACCCGCATCGGCATGCTGATCCGCGCCGGCGCCTCCAACCGCGAGATGATCGGCGCGCTCGGCATCAACATCAAGCTGCTCTACACGCTGGTGTTCGGCCTCGGCGCTGCGCTCGCCGGCCTCGCCGGCTTGATGCAGGCGCCGATCCTCACCGTGCAGATCGGCATGGGTGAGAACATCCTGATTCTCGCCTTCGTCATCATCGTGATTGGCGGCATCGGCTCGATCCGCGGCGCGTTCCTCGCCGCGATCTTCGTCGGCATGATCGACACGCTCGGCCGCGCCTTCCTGCCCAATCTGCTGCGGCAGGTGCTGAGCGGAGCTGCGGCCTCCACCGCCGCGCCCGCGCTGTCCTCCATGCTGATCTACCTCTTGATGGCGATCGTGCTGGTGGTGCGGCCGGAGGGGCTGTTTCCGGCCAATCGTCGATGAAGGGTTTGAGCGTGAGCAAGGCCGTCACGGCCCTGATGCTGGCAGGCCTCGTGCTGTTGCCGCTCTATTCGTACCTGTCCGGCAACATCTTCATCCTGACGCTGTTCACCCGCATCGTCATCCTTGCGATGGCCGCCGCCAGCCTCAACCTCATCATGGGCTTTGGCGGCATGATGAGCTTCGGGCACGCCGCCTATCTCGGCATCGGCGGCTATGCCGTCGGCATGCTCGCGCAGGAAGGTATCGGAAGCGGCTTCATCCAGTTTCCAGTCGCGCTCGCGGCGTCGGCGGTCTACGCGCTGGTGATCGGTGCGCTGTCGCTTCGCACCCGCGGCGTCTATTTCATCATGATCACGCTCGCTTTCGCGCAGATGGCCTATTACGTCGCCTCGGGCCTTGCACGTTACGGCGGCGACGACGGCCTCACCGTCTACAAGCGCAGCGATTTCCACGGCCTGATCAACCTGTCGGATCGCACGCAGTTTTATTATCTTTGCCTGGCCTGCCTGTTCGGCGTGATCTTCCTGATCTGGCGCATCGTCAATTCGCGCTTCGGCCTCGTCGTGCAGGGCCTGCGCTCCAACGAGCAGCGCATGCAGGCGATCGGCTTCCCGGCAAAACGCTACAAGCTGGTCTGCTTCGTCATCTCGGGCATGATGTGCGGCCTCGCCGGCGCGCTGCTCGCCAACAACACGGATTTCGTCAGCCCGGCCGTGATGTACTGGACCCGCTCCGGCGATCTCATGGTGATGGTGATCCTGGGCGGCATGGGCACGCTGTTCGGCCCGGTCATGGGTGCGGTGGTGTATCTCCTGCTGGAAGAGTTCCTGTCGCAGATCACCGAATATTGGGCGCTGATCATGGGCCCGCTGCTGCTGCTGATCGTGCTGTTCGGCCGTGGCGGCATCATGGGCCTGCTGGGGAGGGTTGGCCGTGGCTGAACCGCTGCTCCGCGTCGAAAAGCTGGTGCGTCGCTTCGGCGGCATCACCGCGACGGACAATGTCTCGCTCGACGTCGCGAGCGGCGAGCTGCACGCCATCATCGGCCCGAACGGCGCCGGCAAGACCACGCTGATCAGCCAGCTCACCGGCCATCTCGAACCGCATTCCGGCAGCGTCTCGCTCGATGGTCGCGACATCACCTATCTACCGGCCTATCGCCGCTGCGCGCTGGGGCTCGCGCGCTCGTTCCAGATCACCTCGCTGCTGCTCGACTTCACCGCCGCCGACAATGTCGCCCTCGCAGCGCAGGCGCATGCCGGCACCTCGTTCCGCTTCTTCGCCGACGCGCGCAAGGAAAAGGGCCTGCGCGATGCCGCGAGTGCCGCGCTCGACCGCGTCGGGTTGGCTCATCGCGCCGATGTCCTGGTGTCGAAGCTTAGCCATGGCGAGCGACGCCAGATCGAGCTTGCTGTCGCACTCGCCAGCAAGCCGAAATTGTTGCTGCTCGACGAGCCCATGGCTGGTCTCGGCGTCACCGAATCCCAGGGCATGGTGAAGCTGCTCCAGGAGCTGCGCAAAGAGGTTTCGATCGTGCTGGTGGAGCACGACATGCCCGCGGTGTTCGCGCTCGCCGACCGCATCTCGGTGCTGGTCTACGGCCGCGTCATCGCCTCCGGCGATCCCTCTGCGATCCGCGCCAACGAGGACGTCAAGCGCGCTTATCTCGGCGACCAGCATGTGGTGGCGCACCATGGCTGAAGAAACGATGGCTGACACCCTGCTCGAGGTCGACGGCATCGAGACCTGTTACGGCCTTTCGCAGGTCCTGTTCGGCCTGTCCTTGTCGATCAAGCCGGGCGAGATGGTCTCGCTGATGGGCCGCAACGGCATGGGCAAGACCACCACGATCCGCTCGATCATGGGCCTGACGCCGGCACGATCGGGCGCGATCCGTTTCGAGGGTACGGAGGTCAGGCAGCTTCCGTCGTACCGGATCGCCAAGCTCGGCGTCGGGCTGGTGCCCGAGGGGCGCCAGATTTTTCCGAACCTCACCGTACGCGAAAATCTCGTCGCGGCTGCGGCCGATCGTTTTGATAGCGCCAATCCCTGGACGCTTGCCGCGATCTACGTGCTGTTCCCGCGCCTTGCCGAGCGTGCAACCAACATGGGTAACCAGCTCTCGGGCGGCGAGCAGCAGATGCTCGCCATTGGCCGCGCGCTGATGACCAACCCGAAGCTCCTGATCCTGGATGAGGCGACCGAGGGCCTCGCGCCGCTGATCCGTGAGGAGATCTGGCACTGCCTGTCGCTGCTGAAGAGCCGAGGACAGTCGATCCTCGTCGTCGACAAGAACGTCGACCATCTCGCCCGCATCTGCGACCGCCACTTCATCATCGAGCGCGGCAAGACGGTATGGAGTGGCACGTCGGATGAGCTGATGGCCGAGCCGGATCTGCAGCACAGGTATCTGGGGATTTGAGCCCGCGCTCTCTTTCCGTCACTGCAATCCAGACTTTCTAACCCCTCACCAGTAAATCCCGTGCCGATGCAATTCGCGAATCACGCGCGCCTCGGTGGACGGCTCGCGATGCTTTGGCTTGGCCGTCCGCGCAACCGGTTGAACGGGCGTTGCGGCCGGCGCTGTCGCCGTCTGCACGGGTGCGGCCGGCGGAGTTGAAGCGGGCGTGGTGGTCGCTGTTTGGAGATTTGCCGGCGGTGTTGCCGTCGGAGCCTGTGCTGCCTGCGGCGCGGCGGCTCCGGCCGGCTGCTCGGTCGTCTGGCTCGCATTGGTCGCTGCGAGGCTGAGGCTTCGCGAGCCGCCGGCATAGGCCTGGCTGGCCAGCAAGGACATCGTCGCGATGAGGATCAGCTTGCGCACGGAAACCCCCTTCATTTGGTCAACCCGTCTGACCTGATTTGCGTGCTGTCAGCGGGCGAGGTGGTGCACGCCGATCTCAACCAGGGTGGTCCGGCAGGACAGGCGATAGATCAGGCTCAGCAATTGACCCAACATGATCGAACTCCATTGTTGATCATGGGAAGCAAGCGTAGCCCTCGCGCTTTTCAGGCGATCTTCGCGGCGCCGGGAAAACGGCTTCGTCGGGGCGCGGAGTGATGTCGTCGGAACAAATGCGATGAAGTCGTCTCACAGGGGCGTGAGGCGGAGCTCGGTCAAAACATCTCGAAATATTCGCGGTGCTCCCAGTCGGTCACCTCCGCCAGGAAGCGGTCGATCTCGGCGTTCTTGATGTGGGTGTAGTAGTCGACGAACTCCGCCCCGAATTTTTCACGGAAGAACGGATCGTCCTTCAGCGCGGAGACCGCATCGCGCAGGCTCTTCGGCAACAGGGGCGCCTCGGTCTCGTAGGGCGTGTCGGCGGAAGGGCCGGGATCGCGCATGCGGTCGACGCCGTCGAGGCCCGAGAGAACTTGCGCGGCCATATAGAGGTAGGGATTGGCGGCGGGCTCGCCGACGCGGTTCTCCAGCCGCGTGGCGGCATCGTTCGCCCCGCCGAGCACGCGGATCATCACGCCGCGATTGTCACGACCCCAGATCGCGCGGTCAGGCGCCAGCGAATAGGACCGGTAGCGCTTGTAGCCGTTGATGGTCGGCGTCGTGAACACCGTGGCCGCACGGGCGTGATCGAGCAGGCCGGCGAGCCAGGCGCGCCCGGACTCGCTCAGCGGCTGTCCGGTCTCCCTGGCCATGAACAGATTGTCGCCGCTCGCGCGCGAGACGACCGACTGATGCAGGTGCCAGCCGCTCGCGAACAAATTCGGCAGTTTCGGCCGGCACATGAAGGTGGCGTGATAGCCGTGCCGGCGCGCGATCTGCTTCACGGCGCTGCGAAACAGCACCATGTTGTCGGCTGGCTCCAGGCCCTTCCTCGGCGCGAAGGTGAATTCGCACTGGCTCGGGCCGAACTCGACCTCGACGGAGCGCAAGGGCAGGCCGAGCGCGACGATGTCGCGCCGCAAGATCTCCAGCACCGGCTCCATCTGGTCGAAGCGCTGCTCGGTGAGGTACTGATAGCCGTGAGAGAGCAGGCTCACCGAGGGCGGCGTGCCGGGCTGGCCCGCGTCCTCAGGGCGCATGTGCTGATCGTCGAGCTTGAAGATGTGGAATTCGACCTCGAGGCCTGCGACGAAATCATGGCCGCGGCGACCCAGCTCGTCGAGCGCCTTGCGATAGAGCCCGCGCGTTGCGAACGGCACCGGGCGGCCGTCCTGGAAATACAGGTCGCACAGCACCCAGCCGGTGGCCGGCGCCCATGGCAGCACGCGAAACGTGGTGGGATCGGCAACCATCAGCACGTCGGCCGCGCCCTCCATCTCCTTCATGCCGAAGCCGCCGCCCGCGGTGAACACCGGAAACACCGTGCGGTGCGAGGTGTCCTTGGCGAGCATGGTGGTGGTGATGGAGCAGCCGCCTTCCAGCGAGGCGATCGCCTCGGCGGCGATGATGGTCTTGCCGCGCAAGATTCCGTGCTGGTCGGGGAAGGCGAGGCGGATGACCTCGAGGTTCCTGTCCTCGACGAGACGGCGCATCCGCGCTGCGGCGTCCTTCTGCTCATCCGACCACAGCGCATGGCGTGCGACGAAAGTCACTGCAATCTCTCCTTGATGTTCGCGAGCATAGCCCACGCTGTCATCGTCCGCGAAGGCGGACGATCCAGTATTCCAGAGACGGAAACGCAACCACGAGGGGCCGCGGCGTACTGGATGCCCCGCTTTCGCGTGGCATGACAGCGGAGAATGTGGAGCCGACGTTGCGACTCGCCGTCGGCGGAAGTCATCCTCACTCAGCTGCCGTCAGCCGATGCACCTTGCCTTCGATGTCCTTCGGCACCGGTGCCGTCCACGGCGCGCCGCGGCGGCGCTTGACGTCGACTTCCATCCAGTAGGTCTCCCAGCCGCGGGTCGGCCCGATGCCGTCCATCGTCGCCGGTCCCTGGATGCTGCGCGCATTGGCTTCGTCCAGGAACAGCATCGGCTTCTCGCCGCCGCCGACCTTCTCGATCTCCTGCCGCAGCAGGCGACGATATTGCACGATCGCCTTGTCGCTCGAACCGAGATGCTCCTTGGTGCGGTCCTGGATAGCACCCATCGATTCCACCGCCCACTGGTCGTGGACGTTGATGTCGTTGCCCATGCCGGTATAGGTGGCGGTCTGCTGCTCGTGTGGATCGAAGCCGTAATCGTTGCTGCGGTTCTTGCGCGAGACGTAGTCCGGCAGCTCGTAGAGCTCGAGCCGCTGGTCGCGCATCTTCTTCTTGTCGACCGGGTTCGAATAGCTGGTGAAGATCGCGTACCAGTAGCAGTTCTCGTCATCAACAGGCACGTGCCACTGCGTGATCGTCATCTCCGTGCTCATGGGAATGACGAAGCCGTGCGGGAACAGCTGGTTGGTGACGCGCACATGCGTCCGTTCCCCGTCGATTTCGCGCAGCGCGATCAGCCGCAGCCCGTATTCGGTGTGCTCGACGTTGATGATCGGGCGATCGTATTCGCGCAGGATCTTCGTCATCGGCAGATCGCTGCCGGCCGAAGCGCCGCGGAACTGCTTGCCGTAGGCCGTGGACGTGTCCTCATCCTCGAAGAAGCGGTGCAGATAGGAGGCGTGCGCGGGATCGATGCCGACCTCGAGCGCCTGCAGCCAGTTGCAGGCCATGTGCCCCTTGAACGCAAAGGTGTGCGTGCCGGGTGCAACGAAGCAATCGATCTCCGGGAAGGCCGGCGGCTCACCTTCGCCCAGATAGGCCCAGAGGATGCCGCTCTTCTCCACCACGGGATAGGAGCGCTGGCGGATGTTCTGGCAAAGCTTTGAGTCCTTCGGCTCGGCCGGCGTCTCGATGCACTGGCCCGACGCGTCGAACAGCCAGCCATGGAAAGCGCAGCGCAGCCCGCCATGCTCGAGCCGTCCGAAGGCGAGGTCGGCGCCGCGATGGGCACAGTGGCGATCGATCAGGCCGTAGCGACCGGTCTCGTCACGAAACAGCACCAGGTTTTGACCGAGCAGACGCACAGGACGGATCGGCCGCTCGCCCTCCAGTTCATCGACCAGCGCCGCCGGCTGCCAGTAGCTCCGCATCAGCTTGCCGCACGGGTCTTTCGGCCCGGTGCGGGTGATCAGGTCGTTCTGTTCCTGGCTCATCATGGCGGTCGCGTCCTTTTCTGAAGAGCGTTTGTTCGCCTATTGAACGAATGGGCGAATTATGACATGCCTTGGATCGGCAGCAAGCACTATTTTGCAGGACATTCCCGAGCCATGCCCAAGTTGAAGCGAAGCGAAACTGACGAGCGGGCGACGGATTTCGTCGAAAGCCTCGATCGCGGGCTGCGCCTCCTGCAATGCTTCGGCACCAATGCAGGCCCGATGACGCTCAGCGATCTCGCCCGGGCTGCCGGCCTGCCGCGCGCAACGGCGCGGCGCATGCTGTTCACGCTTCAGCGCGGCGGCTTCGTCAGCGGCGACGGAAAGCTGTTCTCGCTGACGCCGCACGTGCTGACGCTGGCGGCGTCCTACCTCCGCTCCAACCAACTCGTCACGGTGTTGCAACCGGTACTCGATCGCATCGCGACCGCGGCGAACGAAATCTCCTCGCTCGCAGTGCTCGACGGCGACGATGTCGTGTTCATCGCCCGCAGCGGCCCGGCACGAATGTTCTCCGGCGGGTTGGAGATCGGCTATCGGCTGCCCGCGTTCTGCACCTCGGTCGGCCGCGCGATGCTCGGCCAGCTCGGCGACGCTGATCTGGCGGTACGCCTCAAGGCGATGAAGCGCGAAGCGCTGACGCCCCAGACGGTGACCGACCCCAAGGCGCTCCTCACGACCATCGCCGCTGACCGCGCGCACGGCTATTCGTTGGTCGACCGCGAGGCCGAGCCGCATTTCCGCTCTATCTCGGTGCCCGTACGTCGCTACGACAATGTGATCGTCGCCGCCATCAACATGGGCGCCCATATCGACCGCGTGCCGGCGCAGGAACTGATCGGCCGTTTCCTGCCCCTGCTGCGCGAGGGGGCGGAGTCGGTGCGATCGCAGCTCTTGTAGCTCTGGCGAGCGTAGCGAGGCCCGGGACGACTCGTGCGAAGGATCACGGATGTCGCTTCGCTGATCCGGGCTGCCGGACTATACTGCGCCCGACACAACGCCAGGGAGCACGCCATGCAACACACCATGGTTCCCAGTGACCGCGTGCAGCACGTCGCCGTCTACGGCCGTGACGGCACGAAGCTCGGCACGATCGAGCGGTTGATGCTCGACAAGGTGAGCGGAACGGTCGCCTACGCCGTCATCAAGACCGGCGGACTGCTCGGTACCCACCACCATTATCCGGTGCAGTGGAGCGCGCTGAAATATGATTCGGGCCGTCAGGCGTTCCAAGTCGAACTGACGCCGGAGCAATTGAGCAGCGGCCCATGCGAGTTCGACGGCGAGGAGTTCGATTGGGGCGACCGCTCGCGGCCCTACCAGCATCCGAATTACTGGTCGATCTAGCTGCGTCGGAAGTACTCACTACGCCCCGGCAAGCAGCGTTACGTCCGGTTGCGCATCCAGTCGGCGAGGCCGGATATTGCCTTGTCGAGGTCTCGCCGCGCAGCGGCGTCGGTGACGGTCTCCTCCATCGCGCCGCGCATGCACAGCAGCCACGCGTCGCGCTCGGCGTCACCGATGGTGAAGGCGATGTGGCGCTGCCGCAGCCGCGGATGGCCCTTCTCGGGCGTATAGAGCTTTGGACCGCCGGTCCATTCCGTCAGATAGCGCTTCAGCACGTCCCGGATCAGCCCGAGATCGCCCGCATGCATCGCGCGGATCACTTTCGCTTCCGGCAGCGTGTCCATTCGGTCGTAGAAGCTGTCGACCAGGGCGTCGATCGTGGCGCTGCCGCCGATCCGCTCGAACATTGAGGTGGTGGCGTCGGTGGAGGTCATCGTTACAGCGCAACACTCCGCAGCCCAAAGCTTCGCGCCTCGTTCTGCAGCACCGGCCGCACCGCATCGATCAGCCGGGCCGCCGCCGCATCGACCGACAAGCCCGCCGTGTCCACCACCGCCGTCGCGCGCGCATAGAGCGGTTCGCGGCTGAGCAGGATGTTGCGCAGCTCTGCCATGGCGGAGCGATCGTCCGCCATCGGACGCAGATCGCCCTGGCGGCGGACGCGGGCCATGTGCTCCTCGGGCTCGGCCTTCAGCCAGATCGTGTAGAACGAGGTCAGGATCTGGTCGAATGTCAGCGGCTCGGAGACGATGCCGCCGCCCGTTGCCAGCACCATCAGCTCGTTGCGCGCGAGCAGCTGTTGCAGCGCGGCCTGCTCCATGCGGCGAAAGCCTTCCTGGCCGTAGAGCGCGATGATCTCGGCGACCGAGAGGCCGTTCTGCTGCTCGACCTCCTTGTTGAGTTCGACAAAGCTCCAGCCGATCTTCTTCGCGAGCATCCTGCCGAGCGTGGACTTGCCGGCGCCGCGGAGGCCAATCAGCGCGATGCCGCAGAACGGCGCGCGTCGTGGTGCCGTCGCGCTGCCGCCGGCGAGCAGATCCTTGGCTTGCGCGATTTGCGCTGGCGTTGCTTTGCGCAGGAGATCGCGAAACATCTGCCAGTCCGGCGTCGGATCGGCCGAGGGGAGCAGATCTTCCAGATGCGCGCCCATCGCGTCGGAGACGCGGCGCAGCAGCACGATGGAGACATTGCCCTTGCCGCTCTCGAGCTGCGCGATGTAGCGCTCCGAAATTCCTGATACCTTGGCGAGCACTTTTCGCGACATGCCGCGCAGCGCGCGCATGGTGCGCACGCGCTGGCCGAGCTGTTCGAGAAAACGGGATTCGGCGTCGGGACTGTCGGTCATGAGCCTTCTTTACAGGTGTCCTGCGGCGCGTTTTAATGAAACATAATGCCTGACGGCATTGACAGCAAGCTGTCACAGTGTCTTTCTATGAATTATAATTCTAAATTCGGGGGAGACGACCGTGAGCGAGGAATCCTACAACGCGGTGACCTGGCTGCTCGACCGTAACGTCGAGGAAGGCAGGGGCAACAAGCTCGTCTTCGACGATACCGTTTCGCGGCTGACCTATGGCGAGCTCCAGCGCGAGACGCGGCGTGCCGCGAACATGCTGCGCCGGCTCGGCGTCCGCCGCGAAGAGCGCGTGGCGATGATCATGCTGGATACGGTCGACTTCCCGATCGTGTTCCTGGGGGCGATCCGCGCCGGCATCGTGCCGGTGCCGCTCAACACGCTGCTGACGGCGGATCAATACGCCTACATTCTCGCCGACTGCCGCGCGCGCGTGCTGTTTGTGTCGGAAGCGCTATACCCCGTGATCAAGGACGTCGTCGGCCGCATGCCCGATCTGGAGCATGTCGTGGTTTCCGGCGCCAAGCAGAACGGCCACAAGCAGCTCGCCGAGGAAATCGCCGGCGAGAGCGATCAGTTCACCACCGCTCCGACGCATCCGGACGAGCCGGCGTTCTGGCTCTATTCGTCCGGCTCGACCGGCATGCCCAAGGGCGTGCGCCACATCCATTCGAATATGCAGGCGACCGCCGACACCTATGCCAAGCAGGTGCTCGGCATCCGCAAGAGCGACGTCTGCCTCTCCGCGGCAAAATTGTTCTTCGCCTATGGCCTCGGCAATGCGCTCACCTTCCCGATGTCGGTCGGCGCCACCGTGGTGTTGAACAGCGAGCGCCCGACGCCGGCGCGGATGTTCGATCTGATGAATCGTTACAATCCGTCGATCTTTTACGGCGTACCGACGCTGTTCGCGGCGATGCTCAACGACGAGGCGATGAAGAGCGAGCGCGGCGGCAAGTCGCTCCGCATCTGCACCTCGGCCGGCGAGGCGCTGCCGGAATCGGTCGGCAACAGCTGGAAATCGCGCTTTGGCGTCGACATTCTCGACGGCGTCGGCTCGACCGAGCTGCTGCACATCTTCCTGTCGAACGCACCCGGCGACATCAAATACGGCTCGTCCGGCAAGCCGGTGCCGGGCTATGCTGTCAGGCTCGTCAACGAAGCCGGCCAGGACGTCGCCGACGGCGAAGTCGGTGAGCTGCTGGTCGATGCGCCCTCTGCCGGCGAGGGCTACTGGAATCAGCGCCACAAGAGCCGCCGCACCTTCGAGGGCCCGTGGACCCGCACCGGCGACAAATATGTTCGTGACGCTGACGGCTGCTATACCTTCTGCGGCCGCGCCGACGACATGTTCAAGGTCTCCGGCATCTGGGTCTCGCCCTTCGAGGTCGAGAGCGCGCTGATCACCCATCCCGCCGTGCTGGAGGCCGCCGTCGTGCCGGAGGCCGATCCCGAAGGCCTGTTGAAACCGAAGGCCTTCGTCGTGCTGCGCCCCGGCGCGACGACGAGCGACCTGCAGGAGATGCTGAAGGAACACGTCAAGCAGAAGATCGGCCCGTGGAAATATCCCCGCTGGATCGACGTGGTGGACTCGCTGCCGAAGACCGCGACGGGAAAGATCCAGCGCTTCAAGCTGCGGGAAGGGGCGAGTTAGCGAGTCTGTCATTCCGGGACGGTGCGAAGCATCGAACCCGGAATTTCGCGCGGCAATGGCAATCTCGGGATTCCGGATCAACGCGCCTTGCGAGTTGTCCGGAATGACGGAGTGAATGGAAACAGAGCATGACCAGCCTCACCCCCGCCGGCTTCCTCAGCATCGGCAACGCCAGCCTCGAATATATCTGGCTCGCGCCATCAGCCGCGGATGCGCCGACCATCGTCATGCTGCACGAAGGTCTCGGCTCCGTCGGCCTGTGGGGCGACTTTCCCGAGAAGCTCCAGCAAGCCACCGGCGCCGGTGTCTTCGCCTATTCCCGCGCGGGCTATGGCCAGTCGAGCCCGGTCGCGCTGCCGCGGCCGCTCGACTACATGCACCGTGAGGCGCTCGACGTGCTGCCGAAAGTGCTCGACGCGATTCCCTTCAAGCGCGGCCTCTTGCTCGGCCATTCCGACGGCGGCTCGATCGCGGCGATCTATGCCGGCTCGCATCAGGATCATCGCCTGCAAGGCATCGCGCTGATCGCGCCGCATTTCATCGTCGAGGACGTCTCGGTGAAATCCATCGCCGCGATCAAGACAGCCTATGAGACCACCGATCTCAAGGCCAAGCTGGCGCGCTGGCACAAGGACGTCGACAATGCCTTCTACGGCTGGAACGGCGCTTGGCTCGATCCGAAGTTCCGCGACTGGGATATCTCGGAATATCTGGCGTACATCCGCGTTCCCGTCATGGTCGTGCAAGGAAGGGACGACCAATATGGGACACTGCGTCAGGTCGAAATTGCGCAGGAAGAGTGTTATTGTCCGGTAGATCTAAAAGTTATTTCAGACGCGGGCCATTCCCCGCATCGTGAAGCGCCGGGGGCGACGCTTGACGCGATCGAGCAATTTGCAAGAGCGGCCCTGCGCGACGATCAGGGACTTCGGGGACGCGCCGCCTGACCATGCGGAGGCACATCCATGAATGTGCCTTCACATGCCGGCGGTTCGTTGCCGTGGCCGCGATGGGCCTATGTGCCTGGTGAGACCGGTGAGGTCGAGGCGGACTACGAAACGCTTGATTTGGCCAAGGCGCTGGTGCCCTCGGCCTTCCGCGGCTACGTGCCGGCGCGCCATCCGGCGCTGCGCTATGGGCTCGCGCTGAACGACCGCGGCTATTTCTGGGAGGCGCAGGAGGTGCTGGAGGCGCTGTGGGCCGCTGCTCCCCAAGGCGGCCGCGAACGTATCCTGTTGCGCGCCTGCGTCCATGTCGCCAACGCGAACTTGCGGCTGCGCATGCAGAAGGCGCATTCGGCTGCGCGACTGTTCGGGGATGCCCTCACCGAGCTGCGGGCGCTCAGCGCGCGCAAGGTCGCGGCTGCAGGCGACGGCTTCGTCGAGAGCTTTCCGGTCCCGGCGCTGATGGCCTTGCTTCAGGCCAAGCTCGGCCGGACCCAGATCACCAAGGCGGACTGGATCGGGCTCGGCGCTATCGTGCGGTCCCAGGCGCCTTCCTGAAATATAATACTTTCATGAAACAAAGTGCATGTATTGGCCGTTGAGGGCTAGACGTGGTTCTAAAGATGCACTATTGTGCATCTAACGTCAAAACCAAGATGAGCTCAAGGGTGGCCCATGGCCGGGGAAGATCGGCGCCTCGCAGGCGGCGCGACATTCATCGATTTCCAGACCGAACCGTCCCGCTACAAGCACTGGAAGCTTGCGGTCGACGGTGACGTCGCGACGCTGACCATGGACGTCGACGAGAATGGCGGCCTGTTCGAGGGCTATCTGCTCAAGCTGAATTCCTACGATCTCGGCGTCGACATCGAACTGGCCGACGCTGTGCAGCGCCTGCGCTTCGAACATCCCGAGGTGAAGGTCGTCGTGATGCGCTCGGCCAAGAACCGCGTGTTCTGCGCCGGCGCCAACATCCGCATGCTCGCGGGCTCCACCCATGCCCACAAGGTCAACTTCTGCAAATTCACCAACGAGACCCGCAACGGCATGGAAGACTCCTCCGAGAATTCCGGCCAGCGTTTCATCACCGTGGTGAACGGCTCGGCTGCCGGTGGCGGCTATGAGCTTGCGCTCGCGACCGACCACATCATTCTCGCCGATGACGGCGCCTCTGCTGTCGCGCTGCCGGAAGTGCCGCTGCTCGCGGTGCTCCCGGGCACCGGCGGTCTCACCCGCGTCGTCGACAAGCGCAAGGTGCGCCGCGACCACGCCGATTTCTTCTGCACCATCGAGGAAGGCGTGAAGGGCAAGCGCGCCGTGCAGTGGCGCCTGGTCGACGAGATCGCGCCGAATTCGAAACTGGAAGCCAGGATCGTCGAGCGTGCCAAGGAGTTTGCCGGCAAGTCCAGGCGCGCCGGCAGCGGCAAGGGTATCGCGCTGTCTCCACTCAAGCGCGTCATTGACGAGACCAGCATCCGTTATGGCTTCGTCACGGTCGATATCGACCGCGCCGCCCGCATTGCCACCATCTCGATCAAGGCGCCGGAGACCGCAGCGCCTGCCGATATCGACGGCATGATGGCGCAGGGCGCATCGTTCTGGCCGCTGCAGGTCGCGCGCGAGCTCGACGATGCCATCCTTCACCTGCGCATCAACGAGCTCGAGATCGCGATGCTGGTGTTCAAGAGCCATGGCGAGCGCGCTCATGTGCTTGCATCCGACGCCTTCCTCGAAGCCAACAAGGCGCATTGGCTGGTCAACGAGATCAGGCACTACTGGAAGCGCGTCTTGAAGCGCATCGACGTCACCTCGCGCACACTGGTGACGCTGGTCGAGCCGGGCTCCTGCTTTGCCGGCACCTTGGCTGAACTCGTCTTCGCCGCCGACCGCTCCTACATGCTGATCGGTGCGCGCCAGGGCGACAACCAGCCGCCGCCGTCGATCGAATTGTCGGCGATGAACTTTGGCCCGTATCCGATGAGCCATGGCCTGACGCGGCTGGAATCGCGCTTCCAGGCCGATCCGGCCGATGTCGAGCGCGCCGAAGCCACGCTCGGCACCGCGCTCGATGCCGAGCAGGCCGAAGAACTCGGCCTCGTCACCTTCGCGCTCGACGACATCGATTGGGACGACGAGGTCCGCGTGTTTCTCGAGGAACGCGCCAGCTTCTCGCCCGACAGTCTCACCGGCATGGAAGCGAGCCTGCGCTTCGTCGGCCCCGAGACCATGGAATCAAAGATATTCGCGCGCCTGACCGCCTGGCAGAACTGGATCTTCCAGCGTCCGAACGCGGTCGGCGAGGAAGGCGCGTTGCGCCGCTACGGCAGCGGCCAGAAGCCGAAATTCGATATGACGAGAGTTTAAGGAGCGAACGGCCATGAACATGAACATCATGAACGTCGACTACTCGACCAAGATTCCGAACAACGTGAATCTGGCCGAAGACCGCCAGGTGCTGAAGGCGCTGGAGGGCTGGCATCCCGGCTACATGGATTGGTGGAGCGACATGGGGCCGGAAGGTTTTCAGGAGTCGCTGGTCTATTTGCGTACCGCTTACTCGGTTGATCCGCGCGGCTGGGCCAAGTTCGACTATGTCCGCATGCCCGACTATCGCTGGGGCATTCTGCTTGCGCCGCAGGAAGAAAACCGCGTCGTACCGTTCGGCGAGCATTATGGCGAGCCCGCATGGCAGGAAGTGCCCGGCGAATATCGCGCGATGCTGCGTCGCCTGATCGTGATCCAGGGCGACACCGAGCCCGCCTCGGTCGAGCAGCAGCGCCATCTCGGCAAGACCGCGCCGTCACTCTATGACATGCGCAACCTGTTCCAGGTGAACGTCGAGGAAGGCCGCCATCTCTGGGCGATGGTCTATCTGCTCCAGAAATATTTCGGTCGCGACGGCCGCGAGGAAGCCGATGATTTGCTTCGTCGTCGCTCCGGCGATGCCGATGCGCCGCGCATGCTAGGGGCCTTCAACGAGGCGACGCCGGACTGGCTGTCTTTCTTCATGTTCACCTACTTCACCGATCGCGACGGCAAGATGCAGCTGCACTCGCTCGCGCAGTCGGGCTTCGATCCGCTGTCGCGCACCTGCCGCTTCATGCTCACGGAGGAGGCGCACCACATGTTCGTCGGCGAGACCGGCATTACCCGCGTCGTGCAGCGCACCTGCGATGCCATGCGCGAAGCCGGCATCACCGATCCCTCCGACATCGCCAAGGTTCGCGCGCTCGGCGTGATCGATCTACCGACCATCCAGAAGAAGCTGAACCTGCACTACACGCTGTCGCTCGATCTGTTCGGCTCGGAAGTCTCGACCAATGCGGCCAACGCCTTCAACACCGGCATCAAGGGCCGCTATCACGAGACCCAGATCGACGACGATCACCAGCTCAAGAATTCGACCTACCCGGTGCTCAAGCTCATCAACGGCGAGATCAAGCTGGTCGACGAACCGGCGCTGACTGCGCTCAACATGCGCCTGCGCGACGACTACAGCCAGGATTGCGTCAAGGGCATGCTGCGCTGGAACAAGGTGATCTCGACCGCCGGCTACGACTTCAAGCTGACGCTGCCGAACGTGGCCTTCCATCGCCACATCGGCGAATTCAAGGACGTGCACGCCACGCCCGACGGCATCCTGATCGACGACGCCACCTGGGCCAAGCGCAGGGACGATTGGCTGCCCTCGACCGCCGACGGCGACTTCATCACCTCCCTGATGCAGCCCGTCACCGAGCAGGGCAAGTTCGCGTCGTGGATTTCGCCGCCGAAGGTGGGCATCGACAACAAGCCGGGTGATTTCGAATACGTGAAGATCGAGTCGTAAGCGTCAGGGGGCGGACGCTCGCACAACGCAAATGGTGTCATCACCCGCGAAAGCGGGTGATCCAGTATTCCAGAGGCGGTTGTAATAGAACCGAGAAGTCACGGTGTGCTGGATGCCCCGGTCAAACCCGGGGCATGACAGCGAGCGTTGGGTGAGAGCGAAGCACTAAAGCGGGATGAGGTTAGGTTGAATCGATTTGGGATTCCCAAATCAGTGTGTTTCTGATTCACCATGCTGGCTGGATAGGAGGCCAGCATGGATGGGCAAGCCTTATTCTCTGGATCTTCGCAAGCGCGTGGTGGCGGCAATCGAGGGCGGGATGTCCCGCAATCGAGCCGCCAAGCAGTTTGGGGTGGCGATCAGCACGGCCATCGGCTGGATGAAGCGGGTCGATAAGACCGGCAGCGTCGAGCCTGGCCAGATCGGTGGCTACAAGCCGAAGGCAATTTCGGGCGAGCACGCGATCTGGCTGTCGCAGCGGATCAAGGACGGCGATTTCACCATACGGGGTCTCGTCGCCGAGCTTGGCGGACGCGGCCTGAAGGTCGACTACCACTCGGTGTGGGATTTCGTGCATGCCGAGAAGCTCAGCTTCAAAAAAAAGCGTGGCGGCTGGCGAACGCGATCGACCGGAGGTCGCACGGCGGCGAGCCCAGTGGGCAAAGTATCAAGGTCGCGTCGAAGCTGAGCGGCTGGTCTTCATCGACGAGACCTGGACCAGGACCGATATGGCGCCCTTGCGGGGCTGGGCGCCGCGCGGACACAGACTTCACGCCAAGGTTCCCCACGGCCGCTGGAAGACCATGACTTTCCTGGCGGCCCTGCGCCATGACCGGATTGATGCGCCATGGTTCATCGAGGGGCCGATCGATGGCGTGAGCTTTCGCACCTATGTCGAGAAGGTTCTTCTGCCCGTTCTGCGACCCGGCGATATCGTCATCCTGGATAACCTCGGCAGCCACAGGAGCAAAGCAGTGCGCCAGCTCATCCGTTCGGTCGGCGCCAAGCTCTTCTTCCTGCCAAAATACTCGCCCGACCTGAACCCGATCGAACAGGTCTTCGCCAAGCTCAAGCACCTCGTCCGCAAAGCTGCCGCGCGAACCGTCGACACCGTCTGCGCCGCAATCGGCCACGCACTCGATGCCTTCACATCCGAGGAATGCGCCAACTACCTGAAAAACTCAGGCTATCGAACTTAATGCCATCATGCTTTAGACTAGCCCTCAGTCTTACCCCGCGATCTCCAACCCCGCATTGGCGTACACCACACCGCCGTCGACCGCGATGGTGTTGCCGACGACATAGTCGCCCGCGCGCGAGGCGAGGTAGATCGCAACGCCCGCCATGTCCTCGTCGGTGCCGATGCGCCGCGACGGAATGCGCTTGGCGACGTCATCCGAATGGTCGCGCGCGGCACGGTTCATGTCGGACTTGAACGCTCCCGGCGCGATCGCGGTGACGTTGATGTTGTCCTTGATCAGCTTCGTCGCCATGCGTCGCGTCAGATGGATCACCGCGGCCTTGCTGGCGGCGTAGGAATAGGTCTCGCCCGGATTGACGAAGATGCCGTCGACCGAGGCGATGTTGATGACCTTGGCCGGCCGCTGGTGCGAGGCCGCCGCGCGCAGCGGCTTGGCCAAAGCCTTGGTCAGGAAGAACAGCGACTTGACGTTGAGGTCCATCACCTTGTCCCAGCCGCTCTCGGGGAATTCGTCGAAATCCGCGCCCCAGGCAGCACCCGCATTGTTGACGAGGATGTCGAGCTTCGGCTCCAGCTTGATGATTTCGCCGGCGAGCTTGTTGCAGCCTTCGACGGTCGAGATGTCGATCGGCAGCGCAATGCATTCGCCGTCATATTGCGCCGACAGGTCCTTCGCGGTGGCTTCGCAGGGACCGGCCTTGCGCGCCGTGATGTAAACCTTCGCCGCGCCGGCGCCGAGGAACCCGGCCGCGATCATCTTGCCGATGCCGCGCGAGCCGCCGGTCACGAGAGCGATGCGGCCTTTGAGCGAGAATAGATCGTTGGACATGGTGCCTCCCTTGGGTTGGCCACGTTTTGAGCGCGGCGGGGAGGGGAGTCAACTCGGTGTCGTCCTGGCCCCCCGTGCGCAATTGCGCACCAGGCCGGGACGACGCTCAAGCCGCCGCGATCCGGCGAAAGCCGTTCCACATCGCGGTCGCGGCGCCCGAGGTCAGCACCGGCAGGATGCGCGCGTCCTGGTAATTTCCGTTGAGCGAGACGCGCGGCAGCGCGGTCATGTGGCCGGCGTTCTCGGCGAACAGCATGCCGGGCCGTGTCGTCACCGCGGTCTTGAAGCCGGCGGATGCGGCCAGCGTAAATTCGCGCGTTCCTGCGGCCTCGCGGTCACCATAGGGATAGGCGAGGTGCAGCACCTCGCGCTCCAGCGCGTTCTCGATCCGCACCCGGCTCACCGCCATCTCCTGCGCCGCGATCTCCTCGCTCTGCTTGGCCAGATTGCAATGGCTGATGGTGTGGGCGCCGATCGTGACCAGCGGGTCGGCGGCAAGTCGCTTCACCTCGTCCCAGGACAGGCAGAGGCTGCGGCACAGCGCTTCGATGTCGACACCGTGCGCGGTGCAGAGCGCCTCGATCTCGCGTTTCAGATCGTGCTCGCCCGGCAGCGCGCGCAGCCAGTCATGCAGACGGTCGAAGGCTGCCTGCTTCGCGGCCGGCGTCGTTGCATCGAGTCGCAGTGCGGAATGACCGATTTGCACGTCGACCTGCCCGGCTTTGGCGATGACGGCTTCCAGCGCGGCCCACCACAGCCGCCCCGTGCCTTCGGCGAAGTCGCTGGCGACGTAGATGGTCGCGGGCGCGTCAAATTCGCGTAGCACCGGCAGTGCGTGCTCCCTGTTGTCGCGATAGCCGTCGTCGAGGGTGAAGGCGGCGAAGCGGCGCTCGAAGCGGCCCTGAACCAGCCGTTCGTGCAGCTCGTCCATGCTGACGATGTCGATCTCGCGCGAGCGCAAATGGCACAGGGCCGAGCGCAGGAAGTCCGGGGTGACCTCGAGATGCCGGTTCGGCTGGAACGCGCCCTCGCGAGCCGGCCGCACATGGTGAAGCATGAAAATGGCGCCGACGCCCGACAGCAGCGGGCGCAGCAGATGGTGCGCCCCGCTGAAATAGAGTGCTCCCAGCCCGGCGCGAATGACGTTGTTACGGAGTTGTTTCATGACCGGCGGGCCGACCCCTGGCATTCCGCCCGCAACTCTAGGGAATGACCCTTGAAGAAAAAGTTATTCCAATTGTCCACGGGGGGCCCCTGAAAGGGCCCCATTTCCGGTTTGACAGCCTGCCAAGGGTTTGTTTTGTCTCCGGTTCCAGAGTTCGGGTCGTCGAATGCAGATGCTTTTCAGGTGGGCCAGCAAATGGTGGCCGGGGCTGATTCCCCTGGCCATCATGTGGGGATTTGCGGCCTGGAATAACACCTTGCCCGTCGAGGCCGACCTGTCGGCCCGCAGTTCGGCCGCGCTCAAGGGCACCGTCCTGGACAAGACCCGGATCGTGGTCGATGGCCGTGACGTGAGGCTGGCCGCGGATGCCTTTTCCGAGGAGGGGCGCCGCGACGCCGTGACCACGGTCGAGACGGTTCCCGGTGTGCGGCTGGTCGACGACCAGACCCGCCTTGTTCCCGAAGCCAAACCCTTCGTCTGGAACGCCGAGCGTGACGTGGTCCGCGTGACGCTGTCGGGCTCCGCGCCGCTGCCGTCGATGAAGGCGAGACTCACGGAGGCCGCGCGAAAAGAGGTCAACGGGACCGAGGTCGCTGACCAGATGGGCCTTGCCCGCGGCGCCCCGCCGCGGTTCGAGGCGGCGGCGATGCTGTTGCTCGACCAGATCGGCAAGCTGAAGGACGGCAAGGTCACGATCTCGGACACCAAGGTCAATCTGTCGGGCATGGCCCGTGAACTCGGCGGTCGCGAGGCGATTGCGGCGGCGCTGAAGAACCTTCCCGAAGGTTTTTCGATCGCTGCCAACGAGACCAAGGCGCCGCCTTACATCTTCCAGGCCTACAAGGATCCGGTCGCGGCCACCGTGACGCTGACCGGCTACGTCCCCGATAACAACGTTCACGCTGCGATCGCGACCAGCGCATCGAGGAAATTCTTCACTGAGAAGGTCGTCGACAATCTCAAGGCCAGCGTCGGCGCGCCCGCCTCCTTCAACATGGCCGTGGTCGCAGCGCTCGGTGCGCTGTCGCGCCTGTCGACCGGCACACTCGTCGTGTCCGACCGCGAGGTGAAGCTGTCGGGCGATGCGCTGTACGAAGGTGCCGCCAGCGACATCCGCGCCGGCCTCGGCAAGGACTTTCCGAAAAACTGGCAATACAAGCCCGAAATCACCGTGAAGCCGGCGGCCGGGCCGGTCGACGGCACCGTCTGCCAGCAATTGTTCTCGGAGCTGCTGGCCAAGGGCAAGATCCGCTTCGGGTCCAAGCGCGCCGACATCGATCCTGACTCCGCCGGCATTCTCGATCACCTGATCGAGACGGCACTGCGCTGTCCGACCACCAATATCGAGGTCGCGGGCCATACCGATGCCGATGGCGAGGACTCGTTCAACCAGGCGCTGTCGGAGAAGCGTGCACAGGCGGTGATCGCCTATCTGGTCAAGGCCGGCCTGCCGGCGGATCGTTTCACCGCGGTCGGCTACGGCAGCACGCAGCCCGTCGCCGGCAACGACACTGACGATGGCAAGGCGCAAAACCGCCGCATCGAATTTCTGGTGAGGTGACGATGCTCTATCTCGTCTCGTTTCATATGGGCTGGCTGATCGGGTCGGTGCTGCTGGGCTTCTGCATGGGCTGGATCTCGGTGGTTCAGCGTGGCAACGGCACCTCGAAAGTTACCGCGCGCTGGCTCGCGGTGCTGGTCGCAGGCCTGGTCGCGGCCTCGTTCGCGCATGTGGTCCCGGGCCGCTTCGGCTACTGGCTCGACCTCGGCCTCGTCATGTTCGCCTGCTACCTGGTCGGCTGCACCATCGGAGCATGGCTCCGGTATTGGGTGGTGTCGCGCAGCCAGCCGTCCGCCGCTCTGTGATGTTGCCCTGCACCCTGACGGTCGAGGTCAGGGGCTGGCCGCGGGGCGTTCGGCAGATCGGAAAACCGTGAACGACGGCTCCGGTCACCCCCCTCTTTCAACAGGCGGATGCGGTCCATAGATTGATTTCGACTTAAGCCGTTGCGGAACATTGTCCGGTCGGAATCATCAAAACTTCACGGCGACTGCGCAGGATTGCCATGGAGATTAGCCTCAAGCTTGCCGCCGAAAGCGCCAAACCGTGCATCACGAGCCCGCAAACCTGCCTAAAATATTGAATGCACGTGTTTTTGTTCACATTGGCGAATTCCACTCCGCCCCAAAACGCGCTAGTGGAGGAACGGGGGGCATGCGCGAGGCCGGAGCCGGCGGCAAGGGTTCGTTGAGTGCTCGTTCGTTGAGTGCCTGTTCGCCGGCCACCCTGGCCGCTGAAGCGTTGTTCGAGGTCTAGATGCTGGAAGCCATACGCAGGGCGATGACGTTTCTGCGCCAGAAGCAAATCCTGCATAAGCTTGGCGTTGTGATCAGCGTCGCGGTCATCGGCATCGCTTGCTATGTGCTCTACCACATGCTGCGCGGCATCGATGTCAACGAGGTGATCGAGGCGATCAAGAGCACCGAGCCGAGCCAGATTGCGATGGCGGCGCTGTTCGTCGCCGCGGGCTATTTCACCCTGACCTTCTACGATCTGTTCGCGGTACGCGCGATCGGCCATTCCCACGTGCCCTATCGCATCAACGCGCTCGCCGCCTTCACCAGCTATTCGATCGGCCACAATGTCGGCGCCAGCGTCTTCACCGGCGGCGCGGTGCGCTACCGCATCTATTCGGCCTATGGCCTGAACGCGATCGACGTCGCAAAAATCTGCTTCCTCGCCGGCCTCACCTTCTGGCTCGGCAATGCCGCCGTGCTCGGCCTCGGTATCTCCTATCATCCGGAGGCGGCCGCCTCGATCGACCAGTTGCCGCCCTGGCTCAACAGGACGATCGCGATGATGATCATCGTGGGGTTGGTCGGCTATGTGGTCTGGGTCTGGACCCAGCCGCGGGTGGTCGGGCGTGGTCCCTGGACCGTGGTGCTGCCGGGCGGCCCGCTGACGCTGCTCCAGATCGCGATCGGTATCATCGATCTCGGCTTCTGTGCGCTCGCGATGTATGTGCTGGTCCCGGACGAGCCCAATCTCGGCTTCGTCGTGGTCGCCGTGATCTTCGTCTCGGCGACGCTGCTTGGCTTTGCCAGCCATTCGCCCGGCGGGCTCGGGGTGTTCGACGCCGCCATGCTGGTCGGCCTTTGGCAGATGGATCGCGAGGAACTGCTCGGCGGCATGCTGCTGTTCCGGGTCCTCTATTACCTCTCCCCTTTCGTGATCTCTGTAATCTTGCTGACGTTTCGCGAAGTTATCATCGGCGCCCGATCGAAACGGCTGCAGCAGGCGGCGCTCAAGCTCGACCCCGGCCCGGCGCGTGAGGCCGCCTACGTGCGAGAGCGCCGCGACAGCAGCGGCGCCTGACCGGCGCCAGCTCCCAGGAGAAGTCCGCCCCTATGGCGATCGACGCCCCATCTTCTCCCCCGGCACAGCCCTGGACCGACCGGCTGCGGCATTCGACCGTGATCCTGATCGCCGCGGCGCTGGCGCTGTCGGTGGTGGTCTCACTCGGCGAATTGTCGGTGATCCGGGCGGCGACGGTGTTCCTCTGCATCGCGGCCGCGGCGCTGATCCCTTGGCGGCTGCATGATACCGCGGCCTCGCGCGAAGACGTCAGGCGCGTTAATCCGGTCGAGAGCGCGGCGGTGGCTGCCGTCGTCGCCGGCATGCCGGATCCGGCCGTGCTGCTCGACCGCGCCGGCCGCGTCATCCATCTCAACGCCGCCGCCGCTCAGCTCGCGCCGGCACTGCGCAAGAACGAGCTCGCCCAGTTCGCGCTGCGCTCGCCGGAGATCATCACGGCGCTGCGCGAGTCCATTGCGACCACCGAGGCGCGGCGCGCAACCTATCTCGACCACGTGCCGGTCGATCGCTGGATGGAGCTGATCATCACGCCGGTGCCGGTGCCGACCAATTTCGGCGGCGCCGACAAATGCATGCTGATGACTTTCCACGACCAGACGCCGCTGCGCCGGGTCGAGGAGATGCGGGCCGACTTCGTCGCCAATGCCAGTCATGAATTGCGCACGCCGTTGGCCGCGCTCTCAGGCTTCATCGACACGCTCCAGGGGCAGGCCAAGGACGATCCCAGGGCACGCGAGCGTTTCCTCGGCATCATGCACAATCAGGCCACCCGCATGGCTCGCCTGATCGACGACCTTCTGTCGCTGTCGCGGGTGGAGCTGTCGGCCCATGTGCGGCCGGACACCCTGGTCGACCTGCTGCCGATCATCTTCCAGGTCGCAGATGGCCTCGAGCCGCTGGCCCGGGAGCGCCAGGTCCAGGTGGAGACCCATCTGCCTGAAGCGCCGGTGATGATCGCCGGCGACCGCGAGGAGCTGCTCCGTCTGTTCGAAAACCTGATCGAGAACGCACTCAAATACGGTGCCTCGGGTGGACGCGTCATCGTCTCGCTGACGACGCCCGAAGCCACTGACGGAACTCCGGAAATACGTGTCATGGTGCGCGATTTCGGCCCCGGAATCGCGCCCGAGCACCTGCCGCGCCTGACCGAGCGCTTCTACCGGGTGGACGTCGGCGACAGCCGTTCGCAGGGCGGGACGGGGCTCGGATTATCGTTGGTGAAACATATTCTTAACCGTCACCGCGGCCGTCTTTTGATTGAAAGTGTGCCCAAGCAGGGGGCCACTTTCACCGCCTGTTTTCCTCAGGCTAAGACTTTAGTTTAGGCCATAAAATCTAGCGATTTCAATCGATTGATTGTGTCATCCGACTGTCACGAAACCTTCGTAAAAGCTCAGTCGACCGCTCCTAAAGGGGCGGCGTGGGGGAGCGCGATCGGGCGCTGATGGGCGCTTCGTTCCCCTGTATGGAGACCAGCATGAATTTCCTCAAAACTATCGTCGCTGCCGGCTTGGTCGCCGCATCGACGTCTGCCTATGCTGCCGACATCACCGGCGCGGGTTCCAGCTTCATCTTCCCCGTCCTCTCGAAGTGGGCCGATGCCTACAAGAAGGACACGAACGGGGTCGTGAACTATCAGTCGATCGGCTCCGGCGCCGGCATCAAGCAGGTGCAGGCCAAGACCGTGACGTTCGGCGCCACCGACGCTCCGCTGAAGGCCGAGCAGCTCGAGAAGGATGGCCTCGCCCAGTGGCCGATGATCATGGGCGCGATCGTTCCGGTCGTGAACATCGATGGCGTGAAGCCGGGCGACATCATGCTCGACGGCCAGACGCTGGCTGACATCTTCCAGGGCAAGATCACCAAGTGGGATGACGCGGCGATCAAGAAGCTCAATCCGAAGGTGACCCTGCCGTCGGCCGCGATCTCGGTCGTGCATCGCTCGGACGCTTCGGGCACCACCTTCAACTTTACCGATTACCTGGCGAAGGTCAGCGCGGACTGGAAGTCGAAAATCGGTTCGGGCACCGTCGTCGAGTGGCCGTCTGGCGTCGGCGCCAAGGGCAATGAAGGCGTGTCCGCCAACGTTGGCCAGACCAAGAACTCGATCGGCTATGTCGAATACGCTTATGCCAAGCAGAACAAGCTGACCTACACCGGTCTGGTGAACAAGGCCGGCAAGCCGGTGCAGCCGACCAACGAAGGCTTCCAGGCCGCGGCCTCGAACGCCGACTGGGCTCACGCTCCCGGCTACTTCCTGATCCTGACCGACCAGCCGGGCGACAAGTCCTGGCCCATCGTTGCCTCGACCTTCATCCTCATCCACCGGGATGCGACCGACAAGGCAGCCGTCCAGGACGCGCTCAAGTTCTTCAAGTTCTCGTTCGACAAGGGCGGCAAGATGGCTGAAGAGCTCGATTACATCCCGATGCCCGACTCGGTCGTCAAGCAGATTGAGAAGACCTGGGCTGCGGACATCAAGAGCTGAGCAAGCGGCTCTCGTGTCCCGGACGCGGTACGGCTCTGGCGATGCGAACCATCGTCCAGCGCCGCGCCGCTGAGCCGGGCGCATAGGACTAGAGGCCCCGGATCGGCGTCGCACCGCTTCGCGCTGCGTTCCATCCGGGGCACGAGACCAGGCAGGCCAAACAGAATATAGTCAGTACAGGGGATCGGCGTGGCAGACATGGCCGTACAGAGCGACGCACCGGTGATGGAAGCTGCCGGACCCTATGACCGCGCCAAGGCGCTCAGCGCCTTCAAGCTGGGCGACATCACTTTCTATTGGATCACCCGCCTCAGCGCGATTTCGGTCCTGCTGATTCTCGGCGGTATCATCATTTCCCTGGTCATCGGTGCCTGGCCGGCGGCGAAGGCCTATGGCCTGCCGTTCCTGTGGTCGCAGCGCTGGGCGCCCTCGGCTGATCCGCCCGTGCTCGGCGCGCTTTCGCCGATGTACGGCACCCTCGTCACCTCTTTCATCGCCATGCTGATCGCGATTCCCGTGGGTCTGGGCATCGCGATCTTTCTGACCGAACTGTGCCCGCAATGGCTGCGCCGTCCGATCGGGATTGCGATCGAGCTGCTCGCCGGCATTCCCTCGATCATCTACGGCATGTGGGGCTTCTTCGTGCTCGGGCCGTTCCTCGCCTACACCTTCCAGCCGTTCATGATCGACACCTTCGGTTCGGTGCCGATCCTCGGCGCGGTCTTTGCCGGCCCGCCATCCTATCTCAGCCTGTTCAACGCCTCGCTCATCCTGGCGATCATGGTGCTGCCCTTCATCACCGCGATCTCGGTCGACGTCTTCAAGACGGTGCCGCCGGTGCTGAAGGAAGCGGCGTATGGCGTCGGATGCACCACCTGGGAAGTCGTCCGCAACGTGGTCATTCCCTACACCCGCGTCGGCGTGATCGGCGGCGTCATGCTCGCCCTCGGACGCGCCCTCGGCGAGACGATGGCGGTGACCTTCATCATCGGCAATTCGTTCCGCATCTCGACCTCGATCTTCGCGCCCGGCACGACCATCTCGGCGGCGATCGCGAGCGAGTTCGCCGAAAGCGACGGCTTGCACCAGTCCGCGCTGATCCTGCTTGGTCTGCTGCTGTTCGTGCTGACGTTCTTCGTGTTGGCGGCCGCGCGGCTGATGCTGTTGCGGCTTGAGAAGAAGGCGGGAAAATAGCGCCATGAATCCGATCTACGCACGCCGCCGCCGCAAGGACATCGTCATTCGCGTCCTGTGCGTTGCCGCCGCCCTGTTCGGCGTCACCTGGCTCGCGCTCATTCTGGCGACGCTGCTCTACAACGGCGTCACCGGTCTCAACTTCCAGATCTTCACGCAAAGCACGCCGCCGCCCGGCTCGACCGAAGGCGGATTGCTCAACGCCATCGTCGGCTCGGTGATCATGACCGTGATCGGCGTCGGCATCGGTGCGCCGCTCGGCCTGTTCGCGGGGACCTATCTCGCCGAATACGGCCGGCACGATCGCCTTACCTCGGTGATCCGCTTCATCAACGACATCCTGCTCAGCGCGCCCTCGATCATCATCGGCCTGTTCATCTACGGCGCGGTGGTGGTGCCGATGCGAGGTTTCTCCGGCATCGCTGGCTGTCTGGCCCTGGCCGTGATCGTGATCCCGGTGGTTCTGCGTACCACCGAGGACATGCTCTTGCTGGTGCCCAACCCGTTGCGCGAGGCCGCCAGTGCGCTCGGTTTGCCGCGCTCGCTGGTGATCAAGAAGATCGCCTACCGCGCGGCGCGCTCCGGCCTGATCACCGGCGTGCTGCTCGCGACCGCGCGCGTTGCGGGTGAGACTGCGCCGCTGCTGTTCACCGCGCTGTCGAACCAGTTCTTCAGCCTGGACCTCACCAAGACGATGGCGAACCTGCCTGTCACCATCAACAACTTCGTGCAGAGCCCCTACGAGTACTGGAAGCAACTCGCCTGGAGCGGCGCCCTGCTGATCACGCTCACCGTGCTTGCCTTGAACATTGGCGCGCGCATTCTTGGCGCCGAGAGGACCGTAAAATGACCGATCTGTCCGTATCCGTGAGTTCCAACGCTCATCTGGCATCGCAGCAGCCGTTGCCGGAGGCCCCGGCCAAGGTGACGGTGCGCAATCTCAACTTCTATTACGGCGAACACCACGCGCTGAAGAACATCAACCTGGCGCTCGGCACCAACCGCGTCACGGCCTTTATCGGGCCGTCGGGCTGCGGCAAGTCGACCCTGCTGCGCATCTTCAACCGGATGTACGACCTTTATCCGGGCCAGCGCGTCACCGGTCAGCTCATGCTCGACCAGACCAACATCCTCGACCCGAAGCTCGATCTCAACCTGCTGCGCGCCCGCGTCGGCATGGTGTTCCAGAAGCCGACGCCGTTCCCGATGACGATCTACGAGAACATCGCCTTCGGCATCCGTCTCTACGAGAAGATCTCGAAGTCCGAGATGGACGGTCGCGTCGAGAAGGCGCTGCGCGGCGGCGCGCTGTGGAACGAGGTCAAGGACAAGCTCAACGCCTCGGGCCTGTCGCTCTCCGGCGGCCAGCAGCAACGCCTCTGCATCGCCCGCACCGTCGCCGTGCGGCCCGAGGTGATCCTGTTCGACGAGCCCTGTTCGGCGCTCGATCCGATCTCGACCGCCAAGGTCGAGGAACTGATCCAGGAACTGTCCGAGAACTACACGATCGCGATCGTCACCCACAACATGCAGCAGGCGGCCCGCGTCTCCGACAAGACCGCCTTCATGTATCTCGGCGAACTGATCGAGTTCGACGACACCAGCAAGATCTTCACGTCGCCGTCCGACCGGCGCACGCAGGATTACATCACCGGCCGGTTCGGCTGAGGAGACGGGACATGGGTTCTGAACATACCGCAAAAGCCTTCGACACCGACCTCCAGGAGCTCACCCGCCTGGTGGCCGAGATGGGCGGCATCGCCGAGCGCATGATCGTCGATTCCGTCGATGCCCTGATCCGCCGCGACGTCGCGCTCGGCCAGCGCGTCGTCACCATCGACGCCGAGCTCGACACGCTGCAGAGGAAAATCGAGGAGCGCGCCGTGCTCACCATCGCACGCCGCCAGCCGATGGCGGTGGACCTGCGCGAGATCGTCGGCGCCATGCGCGTTGCGACCGATCTCGAGCGGATCGGCGACCTCGCCAAGAACATGGGCAAGCGCGTCGCGGCGCTGGAGACGGATTTCCATCCGCTCAAACTGTTCCGCGGCCTCGAGCACATGACCGACCTCGTGCAGCAGCAGGTCAAGTCGGTGCTGGACGCCTATGCCGCGCACGATCTGCCGGCGGCGATGGCGGTGTGGAAGGGCGACGAGGAAGTCGACGCCATCTGCACCTCGCTGTTCCGCGAACTCCTCACCTACATGATGGAGGATCCGCGCAACATCTCGTTCTGCATCCACCTGATGTTCTGCGCCAAGAACATCGAACGGATCGGCGATCATGCCACCAACATTGCCGAGACCGTGTTCTACATGATCGAAGGCCAGGCGATCACCGACAAGCGGCCGAAGGGCGACATGACGACGTTCGCCACGACGGTCCCGAACACCTGATCAGGCAAGGAGCGACCAGACCATGGGCGCACGCATTATGGTGGTCGAGGACGAGGAAGCTCTCACCGAGCTTCTCCGCTACAACCTCGAAGGCGACGGCTATGACGTCGAGACGGTGATGCGCGGCGACGACGCCGACACCCGCCTCAAGGAGCATATCCCCGATTTGATTGTGCTCGACTGGATGCTGCCGGGGCTGTCGGGCATCGAGCTGTGCCGCCGCTTGCGGACGCGGTCCGACACCAAGCAGCTGCCGATCATCATGCTCACTGCGCGCGGCGAGGAGAGCGAACGGGTGCGGGGCCTTGCGACCGGCGCCGACGATTACATCGTCAAGCCGTTCTCGGTGCCCGAGCTGCTGGCGCGCGTGAAGGGGCTGCTGCGGCGCGCCAGCCCGGAGCGGCTCGCGACCGTGCTTGCTTTCGGCGACATCGAGCTCGACCGCGAAAAGCGCCGCGTGGCGCGCTCGGGCCGGCCGATCGATCTCGGCCCGACCGAATACCGTCTGCTCGAGTTCTTCCTGGAGCATCCCGGCCGCGTGTTCTCGCGCGAGCAGCTGCTCGACAGCGTCTGGGGCCGCGACATCTATATCGACGAGCGCACCGTCGACGTGCATATCGGCCGCCTGCGCAAGCTGCTCAATCTCGGCCGCGAGCAGGACCCGATCCGCACCGTCCGCGGCGCGGGCTACGCGCTCGACGATCGCTTCGCGAAGGCCGAGCAGGCCTCCGGCTAGCTACCTAGCTGCCCGCAAGCAAAACAAAAAAAGCGCGCTCGGTGGCGCGCTTTTCTTTTTCGCCCCGGCCGGTGCCGGGACGATGTCGGTCTCAAGCTGTACTCAGCGCGTGCCGGGCTTGGCCGGTGCGCGGCGGCGATCGGCTGCCGGCTGATACGCAACGCGCGAGTGCTGGGCGCAGTAGGGCAGGCCGGACAGGGCCTTGCCGCCGCAGAAGAAGAAATCCGGGCTCGAGGGATCGCCCACCGGCCAGTGGCAGGTGGCTTCGTTCAGCTCGAGCAACGAGAGCCGCTGGCTCATCGGCACCACGTTGTCGTAGGTAACGGGTTCGGCCTCGACCTCGACCTCGAAGGCCTGCGCCAGTGCGGTGTTGCCGCGCGCGATCGGCCTGCTCACCCGCATCATGTGCTGCGCAGGACGTGCCTTGCGTGGCCGCGGAGCCGCTGACGAGGGGCTCTTGGCGCGGCCGGACAGGCCGAGCCTGTGCACCTTTCCGATCACGGCGTTACGGGTGACATTCCCAAGCTCGGCGGCGATCTGGCTGGCCGAAAGTCCGGCCTCCCAGAGCTTTTTCAGCTGCTCGACGCGATCGTCGGACCAGGTCAAAACCGTCATTGCACCCTTTCCTTCGCCGCGCGCCCGCCATCCTGGGGCCGCACAACGAATGCCTAAGCCTCGAAAAACCCGTGCCGCCGGAATCCCTTAAGGCTCGCCGGGCGCGCGAAGTGCGCCCGAACGTTTACGCCGGTACATGAGGACTCTTGGGATCAGAACCGCTGCACGAGATGTCGTATCTGACAAGCCAAACGCTACAATATGGCGTGACTCGCGCGCAAGAGTCCGCCGACTCGCTTCCACATGTTCCGTGGCGAAAATCCTGCAAAATCGTCACCGCAAGACTACGGATTCGGCGTTTCGCGAGGCTTTCCGGGCGGCATTGACACCCGGATCACCAGGCCTAAAATGGCCGTGCGTGCCGCCCTTAAAAGGCGGCACGTTTCGTTTTCCGGGCCGGTCAATGGTGCGTTGCGCAATGCACGCGTCGGCCGTCCGCAACAATCAAGTGATCGTCATGACCAACAGCGCAGCGCCGCATTTGCTCCCCGTTTTTGCCAGGGCCGACATCGGTTTTGAGCGCGGTGAAGGCGTCTGGTTGATCGCAACCAATGGCGATCGCTATCTCGATTTCACCTCGGGCGTCGCCGTGAACGCGCTCGGCCATGCCCATCCTGCGCTCGTCAAGGCGTTGCAGGAGCAGGCGACCAAGCTCTGGCACATGTCCAATCTGTTCCAGAGCCCGGATGGCGAGAAGCTCGCCGCGCGCCTGTGCAACGAGAGCTTTGCGGACTTCGTCTTCTTCTGCAATTCCGGCGCCGAGGCGCTGGAGGGCGTGATCAAGCTGGTTCGCCATCATCATTTCTCCAAGGGCCATCCGGAGCGCTACCGCATCGTCACCTTCGAGGGCGCCTTCCACGGCCGCACGCTGGCGACGCTGGCCGCAACGGGATCGGCAAAATATCTCGAAGGGTTTGGTCCGCCGATGGACGGTTTCGACCAGATCCCGCATGGCGACATTGAGGCCGTGAAGAAGGCGATCGGTCCGCACACCGCCGGCATCCTGATCGAGCCGATCCAGGGCGAGGGCGGCGTGCGTTCGGCGCCTCCCGGCTTCCTCAAGGCGCTGCGCCAGCTCTGCGACGAGAAGGGCTTGCTGCTCGCATTCGACGAGGTGCAGACCGGCATGGGCCGGACCGGCGATCTGTTCGCTCATCGCCGCACCGGCGTCACACCCGACGTGATGTCGCTTGCGAAAGCGCTCGGCGGCGGTTTTCCAATCGGTGCTATCCTGGCGACCGCGGATGCGGCCTCCGGCATGGGCCCCGGCTCGCACGGCTCGACCTTCGGCGGCAACCCGCTGGCGATCGCGGCTGCGAATGCCGTGCTCGACGTCATGCTCAAGCCCGGCTTCTTCGATCACGTGCAGAAGATGTCGCTGCTGCTCAAGCAGAAGCTCGCTTCCGTGATCGACCGTCACCCTGACGTCGTCAGCGAAGTCCGTGGCGAGGGCCTCCTGATCGGCATCAAGGCCGTAGTTCCCTCCGGCGATCTGGTCGCCGCGCTCCGCAACGAAAAGCTGCTCACCGTCGGCGCCGGCGACAATGTCGTGCGTTTCCTGCCGCCCTTGATCGTCACCGAGGCCGAGATCGAGGACAGTGTCGGCCGGCTCGAACGCGCCTGCACGGCGCTGTCAGGCAACAAGCGGGCGGCAAGCTGATGAGCAAGGGTCCCAAGCACTTCCTGGACATCAACGAGCTGCCGCTGTCGGAGCTCAAGAGCATGCTCGCGGCCTCCTCCGCCATGAAGGCGAAGCAGAAGGCGCATCAGCCGGTCAGGCCGCTCGAAGGCAAGACGCTGGCGATGATCTTCGAGCGACCGTCGACCCGCACCCGCGTTTCGTTCGACGTCGCAATGCGCCAGCTCGGTGGCGAGCCCATCATGCTCACCGGTGCCGAGATGCAGCTCGGCCGCGGCGAGACCATCGCCGATACCGCGCGCGTGCTGTCGCGCTATGTCGATGCCATCATGATCCGCATCCTCAACCACGAGGCGCTGCTGGAGCTTGCGGCGAATGCGACCGTGCCCGTCATCAACGGCCTGACGCGGCGCTCGCATCCCTGCCAGGTGATGGCCGACCTCATGACCTACGAGGAACATCGCGGTCCGATCGAAGGCCGGACCGTGGCCTGGACCGGCGACGACAACAACGTGTTGGCGTCCTGGGCCCATGCCGCCGAACGCTTCAAGTTCAACCTCAACGTGGCAACGCCGCCGGAACTCGCTCCGAAGAAGGTGATGCGCGACTTCATCAAGGCGACCAACGCATCGATCGTGCTCGGCACCGATCCCGAGGCTGCCGTGAAGGGCGCCGATTGCGTCGTCACCGACACCTGGGTGTCGATGGGCGACAAGGAAGGTGAGCATCGCCACAACGTGCTCAAGCCTTACCAGGTCAATTCCAAGCTGATGTCGCTCGCCAAGCCAGATGCGCTGTTCATGCACTGCCTGCCCGCCCATCGCGGCGAGGAGGTCACTGATGAAGTGATCGACGGGCCGCAATCGGTCGTGTTCGACGAGGCCGAAAACCGCCTGCACGCGCAGAAGGGCATCTTGGCCTGGTGCTTCGACGCGGTGAAGTAGCCTGGGCGCGCGGTAACGATCGTCGTGCTGGCGAAAGCCACGACCCAATACCACCGGGCTCTGTTTGGCGAAGATTGGCGATTGCCGGCGTGCGCCACGACTCCTCCCTCGGGTTATGGGTCCTGGCCTGCGCCAGGACGACACCGAGTTTGCGGTATCGTATGCGATCAAAGCAGCGTTCGGGCGCGTTGATCTGCGCCCCCTTCCATTTTCCGCCCTCCGACCCCAGATAAAGCGCCATGGTTTCCCAATCCCCTGACATGAAAACCGGGCCTGAAGGCCCGGTTCGCGCGCCTTCAGCGGTTCCGATCGACGATGCCGTGCTGCCCTACGAGGTCGACGCGCTCGATGTGCGCGGTCGCCTGGTGCGGCTTGGCCCTGCGCTCGACGAGATCCTGACCAAGCACGATTACCCGGCCCCGGTCGGCAAGCTGCTCGGCGAGGCCATCGTGCTGACGACGCTGCTCGGCTCGGCGCTGAAATTCGAAGGCCGCTTCATCCTCCAGGCCCAGACCGACGGGCCGGTGTCGTTCCTGGTGGTTGACTATCAGGCGCCGGATCGCCTGCGCGCCTATGCGCGCTTCGACGCCGAGCGGCTTGGCGATGCCAGGGACTCCGGCACGCTGCTCGGCCGCGGTCATCTCGCCATGACCATCGATCAGGGGCCCGACATGAGCCGCTACCAGGGCCTGGTCGCGCTGGACGGCGGCAGCCTGGAAGAGGCCGCCCACGAATATTTCCTGCGCTCCGAGCAGATCCCGACGCGTGTGCGCCTTGCGGTCGGCGAGGAGTGGCGCTCGAGCGACGGCGGCAAGCACCGCTGGCGCGCCGGCGGCATGCTGATGCAATTCCTGCCGAAGGCGCCGGAGCGCGCGCGGCAGGCTGACCTGCATCCCGGCGATGCGCCTGAGGGCCTCGAGGCTCACAGCGTCGCTGAAGACGATGCCTGGGTCGAAGCGCGCTCGCTGATCGAGACCGTCGAGGACGTCGAACTGATCGATCCCGATCTCTCCGGCGAGCGGCTGCTCTATCGTCTGTTCCACGAACGCGGCGTGCGCGTGTTCAAGCCGCTCGTCCTGAAAGCGCAATGCTCATGCTCGCGCGATGCGGTCGCGTCCATGCTGAAGAGCTTTTCGCCTGACGATCGCAGCGCGATGGTCAAGGACGACAAGGTCGTCGTGACCTGCGAGTTCTGCTCATCGGTGTACGAGTTCACGCCCGAAGAGGCCGGCGTCGAGGACGCGTAAGGCGCGCTCCATCCTCGTTCATTCCGAGCCCCACGCCCGGTGTCATCGCCCGACTTGATCGGGCGGTGTGTGTCGCCTCTAATTCAACACCCGCTTGTTGTCCGGGCTGTCGAGCGAAAATGTCGGCACGTCGATCTCGAAACGTTCGCCGGTTTCGCTGACCATCTGGTAGCGGCCGGTCATGAAGCCGGAGGCGGTCGAGAGCGGCACGCCGGAGGTGTATTCGAACCGCTCGCCGGGGGCGAGGGTCGGCTGCTCGCCGACGACGCCTTCGCCCTTGACCTCCTGCTGGCGGCCGGAGGCGTCGGTGATGATCCAGTGCCGCGTCTTGAGCTGCACGGTCTCGTCACCCGAATTGGTGATGACGATGGTGTAGGACCAGAAATAGCGCGAGCGGTCGGCCGACGACTGCTCCGGAACAAAGTTCGGCTCGACGGTCACTTCGATCTGGCGGGTCACGGCGCGGTACATGGCTGCCATCATAACGAAAACCCCGCCGGGAACCAAACGCCGCAGGCGGCCGGGGCGACATCGTCCCGCCAGAATTCACGAGGAAGTAGACCCCAAATTTGGTCCAGCCGCTTTGCGAGGCGGCGACTGGACCGGTACACTCCTTTCAACTTTCAACGTTGCGATTTTGCGGAAGGGTTTTTGGGCCCCGATGACCATTGCCGATCAAGTGACGGGATCGACGATCGCGGGAACGACAGGCGCCAAGCCCGCGGAGGCCAAGCCGCGCATTGCTGCGCCGGCCATCACGCTGCCGGCCATCGGCGAGCGCGAGCTCAGGCTCGATCTGTTCCGGGGCCTCGCGCTGTGGCTGATCTTCATCGACCATCTGCCGCCGAATTTGCTGACCTGGTTCACGATCCGTAATTACGGCTTCAGTGACGCCACCGAGATCTTCATCTTCATCTCCGGCTACACCGCCGCCTTCGTCTACGGCCGCGCCATGCTGGAGAGCGGTTTTGTCATCGCCACCGCGCGCATCCTGCGCCGGGTCTGGCAGATCTATGTCGCTCACGTCTTCCTGTTCACGATCTTCCTCGCCGAGATCTCCTACGTCGCGACCAGCTTCGAGAACCCGCTCTACACTGAAGAGATGGGCATCATGGATTTCCTCAAGCAGCCCGACGTCACCATCGTGCAGGCGCTGCTGTTGCGGTTCCGTCCCGTCAACATGGACGTGCTGCCGCTCTACATCGTGCTCATGCTGGCGCTGCCGCTGATCCTGTGGTCGATGAAGTGGAAGCCCGACGTCACGCTCGCGCTCTCGGCGCTGCTCTATGCGGCGACCTGGGAATTCGACCTCTATTTCTCCGCCTATCCGAACGGCTTCTGGGCGTTCAATCCACTGGCCTGGCAATTGCTGTTCGTGTTCGGGGCATGGTGCGCGCTCGGAGGTGCGCGACGCATGTCGCGCATTCTGGCATCACCCGTGACTATATGGATCTCGATCGCCTACATCGTCGCGGCGTTCTACGTGACGTTGACCTGGTACGTGCCGCAACTCGGCCATCTCATGCCGAAGTGGCTCGAGCAGTGGATGTATCCGATCGACAAGACCGATCTCGACGTCCTGCGCTTCACGCATTTCCTGGCGCTGTCCGCACTCACCGTGCGCTTCCTGCCGCGGGAGTGGCCAGGTCTGAAATCACCCTGGCTGCGGCCTCTGATCCTGTGCGGTCAGCATTCCCTCGAGATCTTCTGCCTCGGCGTCTTCCTGGCCTTCGCCGGCCATTTCATCCTGGCCGAGGTCTCTGGTGGACCGGCCATGCATGCGCTGATTAGTCTCTCCGGGATCCTGATCATGTGGGGCGTTGCTTGGGTGATTTCGTGGTACAAGCGCGTGGCTGACAAGGGCGGTGCGAAAACCAAAAACGCCGTCGGCAACGCCGATCTGGCGGGAGGGGGCTGATGAAGGCGAAGGTTCTCCTGAGCCTGATCCTGCTATGCGGTGACCTCGCCGCGCCTTCGGCGCGTGCGGGCGATACCGTGCCTGCCGCGCCCGCAGCCTGCGAATTGCCGCCCTATCTGCTCGCCACCGACAGCCAGCTCCACAAGGTTGCCGACACCGTCAAAGCAGGCAAGCCGCTCGAGATCCTGGTGATCGGCAGTCGCTCCACGACCATTCCGGCCCAGGAGGACAGCTCATACCCGGCGCGCATGCTGGCCAATTTGAAGGACAAGCTGCCGCCTGCGGAGACCGTGCACGTATCCGTAGAAATACAGAGCAAGAAGACCGCGGAGGAAGCCGCGGGTACCTTCGTTAAGCTCATGGAAGCAAAAACGCCTACTTTGGTCATCTGGCAGACCGGGACCGTGGATGCTATCCGCTCCATCGATCCCGACGATTTTCGCGGCGCGGTGACCGATGGGGTCGCTGCGTTGCAAAATGCGGGGGCTGACGTCGTCTTGATGAACTTGCAGTACAGCCCGCGTACCGAAACCATGATTTCGGCGCCGCCCTATCTCGACAACATGCGGGTGGTGGCGCAGGAGCATGATATCCCGCTGTTCGACCGTTTCGCGATCATGCGGCAGTGGAATGATCAGGGTCAGTTCGACCTGTTCAGTCCCTCTCGCGGCCCTGAGCTGGCGAAGCAGGTCCATGATTGCATTGGCCGGGCGTTGGCACAGTTTGTGATCGACGCTGCCCATCTGGGGCCGGCCGAGCAGCAGAATTGAGGTCTAGCGTTAATGAGTTCTCTCCGCCCTTTTGGCCTGTCGACATGGCTGGTCGCGCCCGCCGCGGCGGCGCTGCTGATGCTGACGCCTGTGCTGCGGGCACCCGCCCTCGCGCAAGCAGCGCAGGCGACACCCGCTCCGCAGCAGGCCGCTGATCCAGCACCCGCATCGCCCTCCCAGACCACGGTCGCTGCGACCAGCCAGCCGCCCGCCGAGCAGCGCGGTCTCACCTCGCGCGCCATCGACAAGGTCAAGCAGGTCGCGAAATCGGCCGGCGACATTTTCAGCCGTGTGCCGTGTCTGTCGCCGAAGGGCAGTTCGAAGACGACGGGCTCGCTGCCGCATGTCGCGAGCAAGCTCATCGCCGGCAAGCCCGTCGTCATCGTCGCGTTCGGTTCGTCGTCGACCGCGGGCTATGGTGCGAGCTCGCCCGACTTCAACTATCCGAACCGTCTCGCCGCGCAGCTGCGCCGGCAGTATCCGACCGCCGACATCAGCGTCATCAATGCCGGCGTCGGCGGCGAAGATGCGCCCGAGATGATGAAGCGCCTCCAGAAGGAGGTGATCGACGTGAATCCGGATCTCGTGATCTGGCAGGTCGGCACCAATGCCGTGCTGCGCAATCTCGATCCGGGCGATACCGCCAGAATGGTCGAGGACGGCGTCACCCGCATCCAGGCCGCCGGCGATGCCGACATCGTGCTGGTCGACCCGCAATATTCACCGCGCGTCACCGAGCGCCCTGAAAGCGCAAGCCGGATGGTGAGGCTGCTCGGCAAGGTCGCCGAGCTCCGTCACGTCGGCATCTTCCCGCGTTTCGAGGTGATGCGCGACTGGCACGAGAAGCAGGCGCTTCCGGTCGAGAGCTTCGTCATCGCCGACGGCCTCCACATGAACGATTGGGGTTACGCCTGCTTCGCCCAACTGCTCGGCGACGACATCATTCGCTCGGTCGGCCAGATCAAGCTCGGCGTGAACGTGCCGGCCGACGTGCGGACGTACCGGCCGATGTGAGCCGTCTCCCCATTGTCGTCCCGGCCTTCGCCGGGACGACAATAACCTCACGCCTTCTCCAGCGCGGCGGTCAGGTCCTCGATCAGATCATCCGCATGCTCGAGCCCGGCCGAGAAGCGGATAAAGCCCTCGCTGATGCCGAGGGCTGCACGATCCTCGGGCTTCAGCCGCTGATGCGTCGTCGTCGCCGGATGCGTAACGAGGCTCTTGGCGTCGCCGAGATTGTTCGAGATCTTCGCGAGCTTCAGCTCGTTGAGCACGCGGAACGCCGCCGCCTTGCCGCCCTTCACCTCGAAGCCGACCAGCGTCGAGCCGCCGCGCATCTGCTTTTTCACCAGAGCCGCCTGCGGATGATCCTCGCGCCCGGGATAAACCAGCCGCGCAATCTTGGGGTGGCTCGCCAGCACGTCGGCGATGCGCGCCGCGGTGTCGGTCTGCGCGCGCACGCGCACGCCCAGCGTCTCCAGGCCCTTGAGCAGGACCCAGGCGTTGAACGGCGAGATCGACGGGCCGGTCTGGCGCATGAAATTGTGGATGTGCTCGGCGACGAAGGCTTCCGACGACAGGATGATGCCGCCCAGACAACGACCCTGGCCGTCGATGTGCTTGGTCGCGGAGTAGACGACGACGTCGGCCCCTAACGCGAGCGGGCTCTGCCAGATCGGCGTTGCAAACACGTTGTCGACGACGAGCCGCGCGCCGCCCTTGTGCGCGATCTCGGCAATCGAGGGAATGTCGAGCACGTCGAGCGTCGGATTGGTCGGGCTCTCCAGGAAGAAGGTCTTGGTGTTCTGCTTCACCGCGCGTTGCCATTCATCGAGATTGGCGCCGTCGACCAGCGTGGCCTCGATGCCGTAGCGCGGCAGCAGGTCCTGAATGACGTAGAGACACGAGCCGAACAGCGCGCGGGAGGCGACGACGTGATCGCCGGCCTTCAGCGGTGCGAGGATCGCGGTCGTCACTGCGGCCATGCCCGTCGCGGCCGAACGTGCGGCCTCGGCGCCTTCGAGCTCGATCATGCGACGTTCGAACATCGCGATCGTCGGGTTCGAATAGCGCGAATAGATGAAGCCGGGGTCCTCGCCCTTGAACCGCGCCTCGCACTCCTCGGCGCTGTTGTAGACATAGCCCTGGGTCAGGAACAGCGCCTCCGACGTCTCGCCATATTGCGAGCGCAGGGTGCCGGAATGGACCAGGCGGGTTTCGGGACGGTAATTGGCAGGCGACTTCGACATAGGACCCTCCGAGATGACCGCTTCGTCGAAAACGGTCACAAAAAAACCGGCCTGGACAACTTCCACGGGCCGGGATCACAGAGGTCCCCGGCCTGTTTAGCGACTTATTTAACGTGGCTGCAAGCCGGCCGGCTCAAATCACCACGGGATAAGTGATGCTCATATTCCGCAATGCCCTTTTCGTCAAGGCGTCCATCGGATAGCCGTAAAAGGCTAGTATTTCCCGCAAGTCCGGATGTACTCGACCCCTGATGAGGACCTCCTGTTGACGTTCACGGTTGCCGCCGACGCCAATGGTATCCTGCCCGACCGCATGATCGCGGCGATGGCGGAAGAGGGCCTCATCCTGCCCGCTTATGATTTCGTCGAAAGCCAGATCCAGCCGGCGAGCCTCGACCTGCGCCTCGGCGACATCGCCTATCGCGTGCGCGCGAGCTTCCTGCCCGGTCCCGGCGCCACCGTGGCCGAGCGCATCGACCAGTTGAAGCTGCACGAGTTCAGCCTTGCCGACGGCGCAGTGCTCGAGACCAACTGCGTCTACATCGTGCCGCTGCTGGAGAGCCTTGCGCTTCCGCCGGAGATCGTCGCCGCCGCGAATCCGAAAAGCTCGACCGGCCGGCTCGACGTCTTCACCCGCGTCATCGCCGACGGCACCCGCCGCTTCGACATGATCGGCGCCGGCTATCACGGTCCGCTCTATGCCGAGATCAGCCCGAAGACGTTTCCGGTCCTGGTGCGCGAGGGCTCGCGCCTGTCGCAGGTACGCTTCCGCACCGGTGATGCGATCCTCAATGCCGACGCGCTCGAAAGCTTGCATGCCACCGAGCGTCTCGTCGACATCGACGATGCCGATCTCGCCGGCGGCGTCGCCGTCTCCGTCGATCTCTCCGGCGAGAAAGGCAGCGGCTTCGTCGGCTATCGCGCCAAGCGCCACACCGGCGTGGTCGATGTCGATCGTCGCTCCGGCTACGCGGTGGACGATTTCTGGGAGCCGATCGCGGCGCGTCCCGACGGCAGCTTGATCCTCGATCCGGGCGAGTTCTACATCCTCGCTTCCAAGGAAGCCGTGCAGGTTCCGCCTGACTACGCCGCGGAGATGGTGCCGTTCGATCCGCTGGTCGGCGAATTCCGCGTGCACTATGCCGGCTTCTTCGATCCCGGCTTCGGCTATGCCGGCGCCGGCGGCCAAGGCGCGCGCGCCGTGCTGGAAGTGCGCTCGCGCGAAGTGCCGTTCATCCTCGAGCACGGCCAGATCGTCGGCCGCCTCGTCTACGAGAAGATGCTGGCCCGCCCCGACGCCATGTACGGCCAGCGCATCGGCTCCAACTACCAGGCGCAGGGGTTGAAGCTGAGCAAGCACTTTCGGGTGTAGCCGTATCCCCGTCCTCCGCCGTCATTCCCTGCCTTCGCGTCGCGAAAGCGGGGAATCCAGTAAGCCGCGGCCTCTCGTTTCAATCACTGACGTCTCTGGAATACTGGATCGCGCGGTCTTCGCCGGGCGATGACAGCGAGATTGTGGCCGGTTGCCTCGCTCTATCCGCGATGACACACTCCGGCAAAACAACAAGCCGGGAGCGAACATGACCGTCGCAGCAGACGCCGCGCAAGCAGCGCAATGGAAACGCTGGCGCGCGGTCGCCGACCTCTATCACGCCTACTTCACCGGCCTCATCCTCACCGTGGTCACGCGGCGCGGCACGGCGGATGCGGCCGAATTCGTCTTTCGCGTGTTTCGCCGCCAGCAGCAGGAGCGATTCCTTCCCGGACTCGTGAAGCTCGGGATCGATCATCTGCCGCCGGCCGTGGCGGCTGCGCAATATCACTATCTCTCCAACTGGATCGGCGGCGTGCACGTCGAATACATGTACGAGAGCGACACCAAGGCGTGGATCCGCTATCCGCCGCCGCGCTGGATCTGGAAGGGGCCGGCGATCTGTGGCGTGCCCGGCGAGGTCTCGCGCGCCATGCTGCGCGGCTGGCACGCCAACAACGGCGTCGCGCTCGGCGATACCCGGCTGGGCTTCGTCTGCACCAAGCAGAGTGTCGACGGTCAGGACGGCCTCGAAGGCTACTATCATCAATACGACCATCCGCTCGAACTCGACCAGCGCCTGGTGTTCGCACGGCATCTCGAAGCGCCGCTGTTCGATGCGAAGACCGCGCCGGCGCTGCCTGTCGCGAGCTGGCCCAAGCCGCGCCTCGAAAAGGCCTACCGCAACTACGCCATGGAATATGTGCGCACGGCCGCGCCGGTGATGGTGCAACTGTTCGGACCTGAAGACGCCGGCCATCTCCTGCACATCACCGGCAAGCTGATCGGCATGCAATTCTTCGACGAGATCGCGGAGCCCCTGGCCATGCGCCGGGGTGGCGCGGGCGAGTTCGCATCCTTCCTCAGCGCGCTGTTCGCAGCGCAGGACGATATGGCCGAGACCACGCAATCCGAAGGCAGCTTCGAAATCCGTCAGCAGAGCTGGAAGCTGATGGACGATGTCGCCGACTATCATCGCGCCTGCGCCAAGGTGCTGGAGGGACTGTTCGAAGGGCTTGCTGCGGGATGCGGCCGGCATATCGGCGTCCACTTGCGCCCGGCAGCAAGCGGCCGTCTGCCGATGGTCTGGACAGTCGGGTAATTCCACCGCTTGAAATGCGCTGCCGCAGGGCACGCCTGCACCCGACGCAGGAGGAATCGGCAGCCGCCGTGCTAACAAGTGCCTGCCGCGCCTTTCGCGCGAGGAAATCGATTGTCACACCTATGCATTGCCGCGCCGCAAACGGCGCTTGTGCCCGGGAGAGGAAATGACTGATCTCGCCGAGATCCCGGTCGATGAGCAGGAACGTCCGCTGCCGCCGCCACGGCGCCCCGCACGGAGCGCGCTGACCGACGGGCCGATCCTGCGCACGCTGCTCTCCCTCGCCTGGCCGAACGTTGTCGCGCTGTCCGCCGGCACCTGCGTGGTGATCGCGGAGACCTCCTATATCGGCCGTCTCGGCGTCGAAGCGCTGGCCGCGATGGCGCTGGTGTTTCCGACAGTAATCCTGACCATGACCATGTCGGGCGGCGCGATGGGTGGCGCCGTGGCCTCCGCGATCGCGCGTGCGCTCGGCGCCGGCGATCGCGAGCGCGCCGGCTCGCTCGCCGCGCATGCGCTTCTGATCGGTCTCACCTTCGGTCTCGTCTTCATGCTGGGTATGCTGATCTTCGGGCCCCAGGTGCTCGAGATGCTGGGCGGCCGCGGCAACGTGCTGGCGCATGCGATTGCCTACACCCAGGTGTTCTTCGGCGGCGCGGTGCTGCCCTGGACGCTCAACACCATGGCCGGCGTGCTGCGCGGCACCGGCAACATGAAGCTGCCGTCGCTGTTGATTCTCAACTCAGCGGTCTGGCAGATTCTGCTCGGCGGCACGCTTGGCCTCGGGCTCGGACCCTTCCCGCAGCTTGGCATGCGCGGCGTCGCGGCCGGCGCATTGATCGCCTACTCCATGAACATCTGCGTGATGGGCTGGTATCTGTTTTCGGGCCGCGCGCGCGTCGTTCCAAAACTGCGCGGGCTGCGCATCCAATGGGCGATGTTCTTCGACATCCTGAAGGTCGGCGCCATCGCCTGCTTCTCGCCGCTGCAATCGGTGCTGACGATCTCGATCTTCACCCACATGCTGGCAAAATTCGGCACCGCGATCCTTGCCGGCTACGGCATCGGCGCGCGGCTTGAATTCCTGCTCACCTCGATCGCGTTCTCGTTCGGCATCGCTTCGGTGCCGATGATCGGCATGGCGGTCGGTGCCGGCCGCATCGCCCGCGCGCGGCGCATCGCCTGGACCGCCGGTGCGAGCGCCTTCGTCGCGGTCGGCGCGCCGGCCTGCCTCGTCGCGCTGTTCCCCGATCTCTGGGTCAACATTTTCACGGACAGCGCCACGGTGCGCGCGACCAGCCATCAATATCTGTCGACGGTCGCGCCGTTCTACGCCTTCATCGGCCTCGCCTCGACGATGTACTTTTCGTCGCAAGGTGCAGCCAAGGTGATCGGCCCGGTGCTGGCGCAGACCGCGCGCCTCTTCTACATCGCCGCCTGCGGCTGGTGGCTGTCGACGCACGATGCCACCGCGCAAAGCTTCTTCTGGCTCGCCGCGAGCTCGATGGTCGTGCTCGGCCTGCTCTCATGTTCCAGCGTGGTGCTGACGCGCTGGGGGCCGCGCGAGACGAAGCCGGCGGTTCGCCCGGCGCTCTCGGTCGTCGCAGACTAGCGATGCCGATGGCGGCGATGGCCGCCACCGCCGACGTTGGCGAGCCGCATTATCTGCGGGATCATCGCCATGATGTCGCCGCCGCCGGCCCCGCCGAGCATGCCCATGATATCGCCGCCGCCCATGCCGCCGTTCATGGGCGCGTAACCGGCGCCGTAATTGGGAGCGCCGAGGCCACCTAAGCCTCCCATAGCGCCGCCGCCATTTTCCATCATGCGGCTCATCATCGGGCCCATGGTCTGCATCAGCATGGCGAAGCGGCGCTTGCCGATCTTCGCCTTCATCATCTCCAGCATCGGCGCCATCTGGGTCATCATGTCCTCGCCGCCGACACCTCCGCCGAGGCCCGCGAATTGCGCCTTGGCCGGCGCGCTCGAAATCGAAAACAGCAGCAGCACGGCAGCGGCCTGGCAGATCACCTTGTCTGCACGTCTCATGGCATGCTCCTCGCGTGCGTGGCGCCGCCGGGAGAGCGAAGCCGTCAGGACGCACGCGGTCATGGTTACGGCCGACGAGGGGTGGGCTCTGTGAGAGAGATCACGCAGGCGCGTCTAGGAGGGTGGAAATGCCTTGTGCATGGCGATCACCGCCGCCTTGGTCTGCTCCTGCACGTAAGGTGCAAGCTCGTTCGGCAGCATGTCGATGATCCAGGCCAGGCGGCACGTCGCCTCGCCGTCGGCGATCACCTGCACTGAGGCGCTGTAGTGTTTCAGCCGTTCGTTGTTGATCGCGTAAACCAGCCGCTGCCGCCCGTCGTCGCAATCGACCAGCACCTCGCGCGCGACCGAGCCGTTGGCAAAGGTGACGATGCGCGCATCGCCGTCGAGCGAGCACGCCGTGACGAAGCCCGGCACCAGCCGCTGATGCAGCGCGCCGAAATCGCGCACCGCATCCCAGACCTCGCGGGCCTGGGCGAGGAGGGAGACGTCGTTGTGGATGGAGGCCATGTTGCTTCCTCATGAAACAGAATTCGTAGGGTGGGCAAAGGCGCAAAGCGCCGTGCCCACGATCTGTCGATGATCGCGACGGATGGTGGGCACGCTTCCGCTTTGCCCACCCTACGGCATCGCGTGCGCCGCTAACGCTTACGTACAAACCGCCTCGACATTGTTGCCGTCAGGATCGATCAAGAACGCCGCGTAATAGGTCGGGCTGTAATCCTTGCGCGGTCCGGCGCCGCCATTGTCGTGGCCGCCGCTTTTCAGGCCCTCGCGGTGAAAGGCCTTCACCGAACCATGGTCCTTGGCGCGAAACGCGATATGTGCGCCATCGGCCTTGCGGCCCTTGTTCAGATGCAGCCACAGCGCCGGCTCGCCCTTCGGTCCGAAGCCGGCATAGCCGTCGCCGCTCGAGCACAGCACGTAGCCGAGCGGTGCCAGCACCGCGGTGTAGAAGCGCGTGGCAGCGTCGAGGTCGGCTACGCGCAGTCCGATATGGTCATACATGGTCGTCTCCATTGCAAAGCGCGCCGCTCGTGGCGCGCGCCGGAGACGACCCTAGTCAGTCGAGGGTGAACCGCTCTTGGAGAATCTTGCGCTCACCACGCGCTGCCCGCCGGAATTTTGTCGGCGACATGCCGGCGGCGCGGTGGAAGGTGCGGACGAAGTTGGAGAGGTCGCCGAAGCCGACGTCATAGGCGATGTCGGTGACCGCGATGTCGTCGTCCGTGAGCAGGCGCGCCGCGTGCCGCAGCCGCGAGCGCACCAGATATTGATGCGGGGTGACGCCGAGCACGCTGGAGAACAGCCGCAGGAAATGGAACGGGCTTAAGTCCGCCAGACGCGCAGCCTGTTCGAGATCGATCTCGTCATGCGAATTGTCGTCGATCCAAAGCGCTGCCTCGACGGCGCGGCGACGGTCGCGCGCCGTCGGCGCCACCTTCTTGCGGGGCTCGCCCGAAGCGACATCGACAAAGCGGCTCGCAAAAATCTGGCCGACCTCGTCGAGGCCGAGGTCGCTGTTGCCATCTGCCGCCGTCTGGGCGAGTTCGCCCAGCACCATCAGTTCGGGCAGTGGCGGTGTCGCGCCGACCTGCCAGGTCTCGCGCCGCCCGCCGAGGGCATCGACCAGGTCCTCGCTCAGGAAGAACGACAGGCAGACGTCGCCACAGACATGATCGTGCGTACAGGTGTATTCGTCGCCGGGCGCGCCGACCAGCAGCGAGCCCGCCACCAGCTCGAAGAAGCCGGCGCGGCAATGACAGCCGAAGCTGCCCGAGCGCACATAGGCGATGGAATAACCGGTACGGCACTCGGCAAATGGCGTGTCGCCCGGTCCCGCGTCGCAGCGAAACTCGGAGACGGTCATCGTCTGTAACGTCAGCAGCGTGGTGGCATCCATCCTGGATATTTAGGAGGGCGACCGCGGCGGGGCAACGGGCAGCAGCACCTCGAACAGCGTCTTGCTGGCGATCGGGTGAGCGCCTTCGAGCGCCAGCAGCCGCCGCTTGGAGATCACCCCGCCATAGGGCGAGATTCGGTCGGCATAACCGCCCGCTTCCAGCACCCGGTGGCAAGGCACGATGATCATGTAGGGATTCCGGGAGATCGCCTGCGCCACCGAATGCGCCGCCCCCGATGCGCCCAAAGCCTTGGCGATCTCGTGATAGGTCCGCGTCTCCCCGCGCGGGATGGTGCAGGCATATTCGTAGACCCGCCGATTGAAGGCCGGCACGTCGCCGGCGTCGAGACCGACATCGGAAAAATCCGGCTCGCTGCCCTGCAGCAAGGACACGATGCCCTCGATCGCGAGCTCGGTGTTAACAGGCACCGCCTGCTCGCGCGCCTCGGGATGGACCTGGAAAATCCTGCGGCGGGTGTCGATCTCCCGCGCCTCGGGCAATTGCACGGCGACCACGCCGGAATTGCTCCAGACGATGCCGCAACGGCCTATTGCCGTGTCGAAAATCGCGTAAGCACGCCCCACCATGCACACGCCCCACTCAGTGCAGGTTTTCCCCAGACGTCGGATCATAACACCGCCACAATTGGGCGCACCTGGAATCTTGCCGGGACGTTGACAACCGTCCAGCCTGGCGCGCCAAACCGCTTGGCGCCGGACACCGTCTCGGCTAATCAGGATGGGTGCGGAAGACGCGCATCGGCGGGCGTAGTTCAATGGTAGAACGGCAGCTTCCCAAGCTGCATACGAGGGTTCGATTCCCTTCGCCCGCTCCAACCCCCTGGGACAGCGAATGGCCGACAAGGACGAGAGCGCGCGCGTGGTCGCGATTGCCTGTGATCACGGGGGCTTTGCCCTCAAGGAAGCCCTGAAGGTTGCTTTGCCCGATGTGAAGTGGCTGGACCTCGGCACAAGCGGTCCCGAGTCGGTCGACTATCCCGATTTCGCCCACAAGCTGGCGGATGCGATCAGAGACGGCAAGGCCGGGCGCGGCATTCTGGTCTGCGGATCGGGCATCGGCATTTCCATCGCGGCCAACCGCCATGCGCACATCCGTTGCGCGCTGGTGCACGATGTCACGGGCGCGCGGCTGTGCCGCCAGCACAATGACGCCAATGTTCTGGCGCTGGGCGGTCGCACGACGGGTGACGTGGTCGCAAAAGAATGCGTCGAGGCGTTCCTGAGCACGGCGTTTGAAGGCGGCCGGCATCAAAAGCGTATCGACAAGCTGGGGGCCTGCTAGGCTACTCAGCCCGGCAAGCTTCGCAAGAAATCGATGAGCGCCGCGCTCACCTCGTTCGGCCGCTCCTGCTGCGTCCAGTGCCCGCAGCCCGGCAGCATCTTGATCTCGCGCAGCTGCGGGACCCATTGCTTCATGTTGGCGAGGTGATCGGCAGCGCCGGGGAAGGCGATGACCATGTCGTGGTCGCCGGCCATGAACAGCGTGGGCACGACCACCTTCACGCCCTCGAACGCCCCCATCAGCTCCCAGTTGCGATCGATGTTGCGATAATAGTTCAGCGGCCCGCGGAAGCCGCTGCGGGCGAATTCGCCGGCGTAATAATCGAGGTCGGCGGCGCTCAGCCATGACGGCAGCGGCACCGGCACCTTCGGCAACATGCCGTCCTTGCGCGAGACCATGCCGACGCCTTTCGACGGCTGTCCGCTCGCAGCCGCCATGGCGCGAATGGCGGTGACGCCCTCGCCGGAGCCGCCGAACAGCATCGCGGCGAGCGTCTTGCGCGGATCGCGCTCGAACTCGGCTTCGGCTGCACCCGGCTCCTGGAAGTACAGCTGATAGAACTGTGCATCCGTCGTCTGCGGCATGACGCTGGTCGGCCGCATCTCGCTTCGCGGGCGATAGGGCACGCTGAGTATCGCAGCAGCGTGAAAGCGGTCGGGGCGCAGCCGCGCTGCGTGCCAGGCGATCCCCGCACCCCAATCATGGCCAACGATGATGGCGCTCCTTGCCTTGAACGCGTCGAGCACGCCGACGAGATCACCGATCAAGTGGAAGATCGTGTACTGGTCGATCGCCTCGGGCTTGTCGCTCTTGCCGTAGCCGCGCATGTCGGGCGCGACGGCGTGGTAGCCGGCCGCGGCCAGCGCCTCGAGCTGGTGACGCCACGAGTACCAGCTCTCCGGAAAGCCATGACAGAGCAGCACCAGCGGGCCCTCGCCCTGTTCGGCGACATTGAGACTGATGCCGTTGGCCTTGATGGTCCGCTGCGTCGGTCCGCTCATGTCATCGCCTCCCCGCTGCGTTGTCGTTTGGTGCATCCTAGACGGTGCTGTCACGCGCGCAAAGATTCCAATATATTAGCCCCTCGCTCCCGGCACGCGCCGCGCCTTCGGCTTAATCTCTTTCCGTCCGGCGGATGCGGTCCATGCGCGGGGCGATGTTCGGATCGGAAGGCCATGGACCAGCAAAAACTCGACAGGGCGATCGGTCGCCGCTTGAAGATTCTGAGGACGCAGGCCGGCATGACCTTGAACGAACTCGCCAGCCGCTCCGGTGTCAGCCGGGCCATGATCGGGCGGGTGGAGCGGGCGCAGAGCAGTGCGACGGCGGCCCTGCTCAACAAGCTCTGCGCGGCGCTCGACGTCTCGCTGAGCGACGTCGTTGCGCTCTCGGAGAAGCCGCCGGAGCGGCTGACGCGGCTCGCCGACCAGCCGCACTGGCGCGACCCCGACAGCGGCTATCGGCGCCGCCATGCCTCACCTGTCGATGCGGCGAGCGGCATCGAGGTCATCGTGGTCGACATGCCGGCCGGCGCGCGGGTGCCCTACAGCCCCTGGGGCCGCAACGCCTTCACCCAGCAGCTCCTGATGCTGGAGGGCGCGGTCTGCGTGCATATCGACGCCAAGACGGTGCGCCTGCGCGAAGGCGACTGTCTCGACTTCGACGTGATGCGCGCGGTGACCTTCGAGAACGAAACCAAACAGGATGCCCGCTACGTCATCATCACCAGGCGCGGCACCTCTTACGGGAAAATATGATGTCGCTGATCGTACGGGACGCAACGCTCGAGGATGCCGAGGACATTCTCGCCATCTACAATTTCGCCGCCATCAACACCACGGCGGTCTGGACCGACGGCCCGGCTGATCTCGACTCGCGGCGCGAATGGATCCGCACGCGGCAAGGCGCGGGCTATCCCGTGCTGGTCGCGATGAAGGGCAGGGACGTCGTCGGCTTCGCCTCGTTCGGCGATTTCCGTCCCTTTCCCGGCTATCGCCACACCGTGGAGAATTCGGTCTATGTCGACGAGCGGCACCATCGCGCCGGCATCGGCCGCAGCCTTCTGGCCGCGCTGATCGAGCGCGCCAGCGCAATGAACAAGCACGCCATGATCGCCGGCATCGAGGCCGCCAATGCCGGCTCGATCGGCTTGCACGCCTCGCTCGGCTTTATCGAAGTCGCCCGCATGCCGGAGGTCGGTTGCAAGTTCGGCCGCTGGCTCGATCTCGTCTTCATGCAGAAGATGCTCGCAAGTGACGTGAGGCCATGACGATGCAGATCCGCGCCGGAGATACCTTCGATCCGCGCGTCGTCGCGCTGCTCGACCATCACGTCACGGCGGCGCGGGCCCAGACCGCTCCGGGCAGCGCGCACGCGCTCGATCTTGCAGGCCTTCGCGCCAGCGACGTCGCGTTCTGGACCGGCTGGGACGGCGAAACGCTGGTCGCGACCGGCGCGCTGAAGACGCTCTCGCCCGACCATGGCGAGGTGAAGTCGATGCATACGCTCCAGACCACGCGTCGCCGCGGTTTTGGCGGCCTGATGCTCCGTCACATCATCGCCGAGGCGGGCCAGCGCGGCATCAAGCGGCTGAGCCTGGAGACCGGCTCGTGGGATTATTTCAAGCCGGCGCACGCGCTCTACCGGGCCCACGGCTTCGTGCCCTGCGCCCCGTTCGAGGGCTATGTCGAGGATTCCAACAGTCTTTTTCTCACGCTTGATCTGAGCGCCTAGCGCCGAGCGTCGGCGCAACCGCGGCTCGAAAAGATCGCCTTGCGCCTCAAAATGAGTTGCGCACCTCAAAACGCCTCTGCTAGCCTTCAGGCATGGCCCAAGAGACTTCAGAAGGTCTGACCGCCTCCGCCGCGTTGACGCTGAAGGACATCGCCCGCGAGGCCGGTGTCAGCTTGGCGACGGTCGACCGCGTCCTGCATAACCGCCCCGGTGTGCGGCCGGACACGGTCCGGCGCGTCCAGGAGATCATCGCGCGCAACGCTTTCCAGCCGCATGTGGCGGCCGCCGAACTCGCCCGCGGCCGAGCCCGCCGCTTCGCCTTCGTGATGCCGACGGGAGCGAACCCGTTCATGCAGCAGATCGAGGCCTATCTCGGCGAGATGTCCGCCTGGCTCTCGGCCCGCCGTCTCGGCGTCGAGCTGATCAATACGGATGTGTTCGATCCATCCGTGCTCGCGGCCTCGCTCGAGGCGCTGTCGGGCAATTACGACGGCATTGCCGTGGTGGCGCTGGATCATCCCGGCGTTCGCGCTGCGATCAACGATCTCGTCGATGCCGGCACCAAGGTGGTGACGCTGGTCTCGGATGTGCCGTCGTCGCGCCGGCACCATTATGTCGGCATCGACAACATCGCTGCCGGCCGCACCGCCGGCGCGCTGGTCGGGCGGCTGGTCGGCCAGAAGTCCGGCAAGATCGGCATCATCGCGGGTTCGCAGGGCCTGCGCGACCATGCCGAGCGTATCTTCGGCTTCAATCAGGTGATGGCGTCGGAATTTTCGCACCTCGACATCCTGCCTCTGCTCGAGGGACGCGACGACGACGACCGATCCGAGCAGCTGATATCGCGATTGCTCGGCAAGCACCCCGACATCATCGGCCTCTACAATGTCGGCGCCGGCACGCAGGGCGTCGCAAAGGCCCTGACCGAGGCCGGCCGCGAGAAGCAGATCGTCTTCATCGCCCATGATCTCACGGCGATGACGCGAAGACTGCTGCTTCAAGGCACGCTCGATGCCGCGATCTCGCAGAATCCGGGGCACGAGGCCCGCGCCGCCGTGCGCGTGCTGCTGTCGCTTGCGCGCAACGAGCCGATCCTGAGCGAACAGGAGAATATCCGCATCGACATCCTGATGCGGGACAATCTGCCGTAGCCGCAAGGCGCGGTGCTTTTTTAGGAGACCGATTGCAGGAAGCGCGACGTCAGTTCGTGCGCTGCAAAAGGGAAGGGGAGGACGAACTTGTATCTCGGAGTGGACATCGGCACGTCCGGTGTGAAAGCGGTGCTTGTGAACGAGGCCGGCGCGGTGGTCGCGACGGCCGCGCGCGAGCTTGCGTTGTCGCACCCCGCACCGTTGTGGTCCGAGCAGGATGCCGATGCCTGGGTCGAGGCAGCCATCGGTGCCATCGACGATCTCGCCGCCGCTCATCCGCGTGACGTCGCCGGCGTGCGCGGCATCGGCCTCTCGGGCCAGATGCACGGCGCGACACTGCTGGATGGGGATGGGCGCCCGCTGCGCCCCGCCATCCTCTGGAACGATGGCCGCTCGCATGCCGAATGCATCGAGCTCGAACGCCGCTGCCCGTCATTGCGCGCGATCGCCGGCAATTTCGCGATGGCCGGCTTCACCGCGCCAAAGCTGCTCTGGGTCGCGCGGCACGAGCCCGATATTTTCAAGCGGGTGGCGAAGGTGCTGCTGCCGAAGGCCTATGTCCGCTATCGCCTCACCGGCGAGATGGCCGAGGACATGTCGGACGCATCAGGCACGCTGTGGCTCGACGTTGGCCGACGTGACTGGTCGGCGGAGCTGCTCAACGCCGCCGGTCTCGATCTGCATCACATGCCGCGCCTCGTCGAAGGCAGCGAGGTGAGTGCGGTGCTCGCCGGTGAATTCGCGCAGCGCTGGGGCATGGCGAGGGACGTCGTGGTTGCCGGCGGCGCCGGCGATAACGCCGCCAGCGCGATCGGTCTCGGCGCCATCGCACCGGGCGACGCCTTCCTGTCGCTCGGCACCTCCGGCGTGGTGTTCCGCGTCACCGATCGCTTTGCGCCGGCGCCCGAAGCGGCGGTGCATGCGTTCTGCCACGCGCTGCCTGACCTCTGGCACCAGATGGGCGTGATGCTGTCGGCGGCGGCCTCGCTCGCCTGGCTCGCGAACGTGATGGAGACGCCCGCAGCGGCCTTGCTGGCCCCGCTCGGCCAGCGCGTCGACGGCCCGAGCCCCGTCAAATTCCTGCCCTATCTCGACGGCGAGCGCACGCCGCACAATGATGCCGCCGCGAGCGGCGCCTTCGTCGGCCTGCGGGCTGCGACCGGCCGCAACCAGATCGTCCAGGCCGTGCTCGAAGGCGTCGCTTTCGCCGCGCGCGACAATCTGGCTGCGCTGAGCGCTGCGGGCGGGGCGATCACCGACGTTGATCTCGTCGGCGGTGGTTCGCGCTCACCGCTCTGGGCGCAGATCTGCGCCGACGTGCTCGGCATTGCCGTGCATCGCGTCGAGGAGGGCGAGGTCGGCGCCGCACTCGGCGCCGCGCGGCTCGGCCGGCTTGCGGTATCAGGCGAAGACCCGGCCCAAGTGTGCACCCGTCCGCGACGGCTTGCCAGTTTCACGCCTCGCGCCTCCGCTGCGTCCGTCTATGACGAGGCCTATCGCAGTTGGCGCAAGCTTTATCCCGCGTTGAAGGAGACGACGTAAGTGAACGCGCCAACGAAATTCTTCGATGCCAGCACGCCTGTTGCCTTTGTCGGCAAGGATGCGGGACATGCACTCGCCTTCCGCTGGTACGACAAGGACCGCATGGTCCACGGCCGCAGGCTGGAGGATCACTTACGCTTTGCGGTCTGCTACTGGCATTCGCTGTGCTGGCCGGGCGGCGATCCCTTCGGGGGCGAGACGTTCATGCGGCCCTGGCACCACGGCAGCGATGCGATGGCGATGGCGCGCGCCAAGGCTGATGTCGCCTTCGAACTGTTTCGTCTGCTCGATGTGCCCTTCTACACCTTCCACGACGTCGACGCGGCGCCCGAGGGCAACTCGCTCCAAGAATCCGTCGCCAACCTCAACGCCATCGCCGATGTGTTCGAAGCCAAGATGGCATCAGCCAAGGTTCGCCTGCTCTGGGGCACTGCGAACCTGTTCACGCATCGCCGCTACATGGCGGGGGCCGCAACCAATCCGGACCCCGAGATCTTCACCTATGCCGCCGGCCAGGTCCGCGCCGCGTTGGAGGTGACGCACCGGCTCGGCGGCCAGAACTATGTGCTCTGGGGCGGCCGCGAGGGTTACGAGACGCTGCTCAACACCGATCTCAAGCGCGAGCTCGACCAGCTCGGCCGGTTCGTGTCGCTGGTGGTCGAGCACAAGCACAAGATCGGCTTCAAAGGCCCGATCTTGATCGAGCCGAAGCCGAAGGAGCCGACCAAGCATCAATACGATTTCGACGTGGCCACCTGCTACGGCTTCCTCGCACGCTACGATCTGCTCAAGGACGTCAAGCTCAACATCGAGCAGAACCACGCCATTCTTGCCGGGCATTCCTTTCATCACGAGGTCGCGCTCGCCGAGGCGCTCGGCGTGTTCGGCTCGCTCGACGTCAACCGCGGCGACGATCTGCTCGGCTGGGATACCGACCAGTTCGCGATGAACGTCGGTGAGCTCACGCTGGTGTTCCACGAGATCCTGAATCGCGGCGGCTTCACCTCCGGCGGGCTCAATTTCGACGCCAAGATCCGCCGGCAGTCGATCGATCCCGATGATCTCATCCATGCCCATGTCGGCTCAATGGATGCCTGCGCACGGGCGTTCCTCGCCGCCGCCGACATGCTCGATGCCGGCGCGCTCACGGCGCCGCTGGCCAAGCGCTACGAGGGATGGGCCGGGCCCGAGGGTCGCGCCATTCTCGGCGGCCAGCGGTCGCTCGCGGATCTCTCCGATCGCGCGCTCGGGGCGGGCTTCGACCCGCAGCCGCGGTCGGGCCGGCAGGAATATCTGGAATCACTCGTCAACCGCTACGTCTGAGCGAGGTCGTGATGTCACATGATGACACAACGCCGGTCCTCGAACTCACCGGTATCGGCAAGGAGTTCGGCGCCATCCGCGCGCTGCACGGTGTGGACTTGCACGTCCGCCCGGGCGAAGTGGTTGGGCTGATGGGCGACAACGGCGCCGGCAAGTCGACGCTGGTCAAGATCATCGCCGGCAATTTCCGCCCCACCCATGGCGAGATCCGCTTCGGCGGCAACGCCGTCCACTTCAGCCGCCCGGTCGACGCCCGCGCGGTCGGGATCGAGGTCGTCTATCAGGACCTCGCGCTCGCCGACAACCTGACGGCGGCGGCGAACGTCTTCCTCGGCCGCGAGCTCAAGCGAAAGTTCGGGCCAATTGCGCTGCTCGACCACAAGGCAATGGCCTCGCGCGCGCTGGAATTGTTCGGCGAGCTGCGCTCGGAGACCCGGCCGCATGATCTGGTCAAGCAGATGTCCGGCGGTCAGCGCCAGGCCGTGGCGATCGCCCGCACGCGTCTGTCCAACGCAAAGCTCGTGATGATGGACGAGCCGACGGCCGCGATCTCCGTGCGCCAGGTCGAGCAGGTCCTCGGTCTGATCCATCGCCTGAAGGAGCAGGGCGTTGCCGTCATGCTGATCTCCCATCGCATGCCCGACGTGTTCGCGGTTTGCGACCGCGTGATCGTCATGCGTCGCGGCGAGAAGCGGGCCGACAAGCCGATCCACGAGACGTCCCCCGAGGAAGTCACCGCCCTCATCACCGGCGCGAAGGAGGCGGCGTGATGGCCATGCCCCTGGAATCCCCCGTTACGTTCTCCAACGTCGGCAAGACCAAGTGGTGGCAGCGCGGCATCTTTGCCTCGCAGACCGGCTACGTCCTGCTGGCGCTGATCGTGCTGATGATCGCAATGCGTTTTGCCAGCCCTTACTTCTTCACCGAAGGCAACATGCAGAATGTGGCGAAGAACTTTTCCTTCATCGCCATTGCCACGCTCGGAATCACGTTCGTCATCATCACCGGCGGGATTGATCTCTCCGTCGGCTCGATGATGTGTTTTTCGGCGATGATCACCTCCATGGTCATGGTCGAGCTGTCGGCACCGGGATCGCCCTTCGTCCATCTGGCCGCCGACGGCAAGACGGTCGTCGCCAATGTGCCCGGCTTGATCCTTCTGATCTCGGTGCTTGCAGGTCTGCTCGTCGCGTTCATCGTCGGAATAGTCAACGGCTTCTGCATTGCGGTGCTCGGCCTGTCGCCCTTCGTCACCACGCTCGGCATGCTGTCGATCGTGCGCGGGCTCGCTTATGTCGTCTCGAACGGCCGTGGCAGCTTCCCGGGCGGGCCCGATGCCGATCTCTTCTACGCGCTGACCTCGGGTGACGTGTACGGCATGCCCGCGCCCTTCATCTACCTGGTGATCCTCGCGGTGGTGATGGCGGTCGTGCTGCATCACTCCAGCTTCGGTCGCCACGTCTTCGCGCTCGGCGGCAACGAGAAGGCGGCGGAATTGACCGGCATTCCGGTCGTGCGCGTGAAAATCGAGGTCTATGTGATCTGCGCGCTCGCCGCCGGCCTGCAGGGCATCATCATCTCGGGCTGGCTGGGATCCGCACCCGCAAACATGGCGACGTCCTACGAGCTCAACGTCATCGCCGCCGCCGTCATCGGCGGCGCCAATCTCGCGGGCGGCCTCGGCGGCCCGCTCGGCGCCATCGTCGGCTGCGTGCTGCTGGAGGTGATCCGCAACGGCCTCGTGCTGGCGCAGGTCAACTCCTACTGGCAGCAGACGCTGGTTGGCGTGATCATCATCCTTGCCGTGCTGGTCGACCGCGTCCGCTCGCGCATGACGTAACGGGTTACTCCGGAAGGACAACGAAAGATCGTCTATCCGCCTGCCGGAGCATCACATCACAAATGGATAGGCATTAAAGTGTGGAGGGAAAGCATGAAGAAGCTTCTGTTGGCCGGCGTGACCATCGCGATGATGGCGACCCCGGCATTTGCCCAGACCTACAAGTTCGCCGTCGTTCCCAAGGCGATGAACAACCCGTTCTTCGACGTGGCGCGTGACGGCTGCATGAAGCGAGCCAAGGAACTCGGCAACGTCGAGTGCATCTACAAGGGGCCGATCGAGCACGAGCCGGCGACGCAGGCGCAGATCATCCAGGACTTCATCACCCAGAAGGTGGATGGGCTCGCGATCTCGGTGGCCGACGTCGCGTCCATGACCAAGTCGATTGAGGCTGCGACCGCGGCCGGCATCCCCGTCATCACGTTCGACGCGGATGCGCCGGGCTCCAAGCGCATCGCCTATATCGGCACCAACAACAAGGATTTCGGCTTGGCGCTTGGCAAGCAATTGCTCCAGCTCCGGCCCGAGGGCGGCAAATACGCCATGGTGTCCGGCGGCCCGGGTGCGAAGAATCTCGCCGAACGCGTCGATGGTGTTCGCGAGGCGCTCAAGGGCTCGAAGTGGGTCGAGGTGCAGGGGTCGCCGACCTTCTGCAACGACGATTCCACGCTCGCGGTCCAGCAGATGTCCGACCTGCGCACGGCGACGCCGGATCTCGCCGCAATCGTTCCGGTCGGCGGCTGGCCGATGTTCGCGCCCGAGGGCTTCAAGGCCTTCGTCAACAAGAACAAGAAGGACATCGACAGCGGCAAGCTGACGCTCGTCGTCGCCGATACACTGAAGATGCAGCTCGAGTTGCTTCGCGATGGCTACTCCAACGCGCTCACCGGTCAGCGCCCGTTCGAAATGGGCGAGAAGTCGATGGACACGTTGCTGGCGATCAAGAAGGGCCAGAAGGTTCCGGAAACGATCTACACCGGTCTCGATCTGGTGACGAAGGACAACGTCGCGAAGCTCCTGAAGTAGAGACGTCGAGCAGGAACGTCTCCCAGCCCCGACGTTCCTGCGCTACACTCCCTCTCCCGCCCTGCGGGGGAGGGAGTGCTGCATTTGGAAGGAACTGCAATGAAGCGTACCCGGCTTGCTGACGGTCTCGATGTCACTTCGATCGGCCTCGGCTCGGCGCCGCTCGGCGGATTGTTCTCGGCGGTCAGTGATGCGGATGCGGAAGCGACACTCGCGGCCGGCTGGTCGGCCGGCATCCGCTTCTTCGATACCGCGCCGCTCTACGGCTTTGGCCTCGCGGAACGACGACTGGGTGCTTTCCTGCGGCGACAGAAGCGCGAATCCTATGCGATCTCGACCAAGGTCGGCCGCCTGCTGCGCGAGCCTGGTGGTGCGACGGTCGAGGACGATCATTACAAGGGCGCGCCTGCGCTGCGGCCGCAATTCGATTTCAGCTATGATGGCGTGATGCGCTCGGTCGAGGAAAGCCTCGGCCGCCTCGGGCTCGATCGCGTCGATGTTCTGCTGGTGCATGACCCCGATGATCACTATGACGCTGCCGTCAGCGGCGCCTTCCGCGCGTTGATGCGTCTGCGCGACGACGGCACCGTGAAGGCGATCGGCTCCGGCATGAACCAGTGCGAGATACTCACGCGCTTCGCCGAGGCCGTGCCGGTCGACTGCTTCCTGCTGGCCGGCCGCTACACGCTGCTCGACCAGGGCGCTCTGGATGCGCTGTTCCCGGTTTGCATCTCGAAGAGGATCGGCATCCTGCTCGGCGGCATCTACAACAGCGGGATTCTGGCCAATCCGCATGCGGGTGCGAAGTTCAACTATGAGGACGCGGATGCAGCGCTCGTGGCGCGTGCGCTCGATCTCGACCGGCTCTGCCGTAAGCACGGCACCGAGCTGAAGGCCGCCGCGCTGCAGTTCTGCATGGCCCATCCGGCCGTGACGGTTGCCGTGATGGGTGCGCGCAATGCGGCCGAGGTCGCCGACAACATCGCGATGTCGGAGCGCGCGGTGCCGCAAGCCTTCTGGCAGGAGCTTCGTGCGAAAAATCTCGTCGACGCGCGGGCGCCGCTGCCGGGCGGAGTGTGAGCCATGGCCATCGACGCTCACCAGCATTTCTGGGATCCCGCGCGCGCAGATTACCCCTGGATGTCGGCGCCTGAGCTTGCGCCGATCCGTCGCGCCTTCGGTCCGGCCGATCTCGCGCCGCTGCTGAAGGCGAACGGCATCGATGCAAGCATCGTCGTGCAATGCCGCTCCGCGCTGGCCGAGACCGAAGAGTTCTTGGCGATTGCGGATGCGACGCCTTCCGTCATCGGTGTCGTCGGCTGGGCCGATCTGACCGATGCCGCGATCGGCGACACGCTCGACCGCCTGCGCACCTTGCCCGGCGGCGCAAAGCTGGTCGGCGTGCGCCACCAGGTCCACGACGAGGCCGATCCCGAATGGCTGCTGCGCACCGAGGTCCAGCGCGGATTGGCTGAAATATTCGCCCGCGATCTTACCTACGACGTCCTCGTCCGCACCCGCGAGCTCCCCGCAGCGACCGCAACAGCAAAAGCCTTTCCGCGAAGCCGATTCGTGCTCGACCACGCCGCAAAACCGCCGATCGCCGATGGCGGCAGCGTCGAATGGTCCGAGCGCGTCGCAGCGCTCGCCGCCTGCGGCAATGTCTGGTGCAAGGTCTCTGGGCTCGCGACCGAAGCGAAGTGGAACGATTGGGACGCCGAGCGGCTGTTTCCGTTCGTTCAGCATGTAGCGAAGTGCTTTGGCGAGGATCGCCTGATCTTCGGCTCCGACTGGCCGGTGTGTCTGCTCGCCGGCAGCTATGGCGAGATCGAGGGCGCGTTGGAGACGTGCCTGACCAAGCTCGGCGCGAGCACGCGCGAGAAGGCGTTCGGGGTGAACGCGAAGACTGCGTATCGGCTGTCATAACCTGAGCGCGCACCCAGCAAATGGTGTCGTCCCGGCGTTCGCCGGGACGACGATCGAGTTTGTGTCAGCGCTCGTGCCTCACGCGCCCGCGGGCACCTGATCCAGGAATCCCGTGATGCTCTTGATCCGCCCGTCCTTCAGCACCGCGAAATCGGTGCCCTTGATCGGGCTGTCGACACCATCAGGACCGAGGCCCCACGAAAAGCGCAATTGGTCGCCGTAGCCGTTGGGCTCGCCGATCAGGCTGAACTTGAAGTCGGGAAAGCGTTGCTGCACGCCTGATATCAGCCCGTCGATGCCATCAGGGCCTTCGCCCTTCATCAGCGGGTCGACATAGCTCGCGTCCGCGGTCCAGAACTCGCCGAGCAATTCGCGGCGGCGATTCTGTGCGCGCTCGTTCCAGAGATCGATATAGCGGCGGGCGATCGTGACATGGTCGGTCATAAAACTCTCCTTCGATGGCGCCGTGGTTCGGCTGACCGTCACTATCGAAGGTTCACGCGCGCCGATCGATTACCTCTGAGGTCATCAGCGCGCGTGAAGTTTACGCGAAAATTACTTCGCCGCGGTCACCATGATCTCGACGGTATACTGCGGCGCGGCCAGCTTGGCTTCGACGGTTGCGCGGGCCGGGGTGTTGCCGGGCGACACCCAGCCGTCCCACACGGCGTTCATTTCCTGGAACGTCTTCATGTCGGTGATGTAGATCGTGGCCGACAGCAGCTTCGACTTGTCGGTGCCGGCCTTGGCGAGATGGCCGTCGATGGTCTTCAGGATGTCCTGGGTCTGCTTGGTCACGCTTTCGCCGGCCGCGTTGCTGGCGACGACGCCGGCGAGATAGACGGTGTTGCCGTGCACCACGACCTGGCTCATGCGCGGGCCGGTTTCAAAACGCTGAATGCTCATTTACGGGATCTCCTGATGGGAATGGCGGCCCTGTCTAGCGCAGCCCCCTGCGCTCTGCCACCCCGGGCACGCATGGCGTTGCCGGGCACGCATGCATGACCGGCAAAAAAATGCGTCGGTTCATCGAAACCGGCTGAAGAAAGCCCAAATCGTTTCGGCGCCGTCGATGTCGGCGTTCTGCGGCCCGAGCAGGCCGGTTGCAACCTTCGGGAAACGGGCATCCGGCGCAACTCCGGGCATGCGGTGTCCGCCGTCGTTGATGCGATAGAGCAGGACGTCATGCCCTTCAGGGCAACGTGATGTGATCCGTGTGACCGTGGACTGATCATCCGGCGCCCTGTCCGGCATTTCGGTCGCGTCGGCGTCGCCCGGACCGCAACCATTGAGCTTGCGCCAGAATGCCACGGTCTTCTCGGTTGACCAGAATCCATGCGCGGCAAAATAGCTCGCCCCGCGCCCGCCCTCATAGGGGATCAGCGGATCGGCGGTGCCGTTCATGATCAGCATCGGCAGCGGCCGGGACGGATGGCAGGCGGCCGCGAGCTCGTCGGTCAGGTTCATGATCACACTGGCGCCGGCCGCAAACAGATCGGCGCGGGTGCAGAGCAGCGTCATCGTCATTGCCCCGCCGTTGGAGATGCCTGTGACATAGATGCGCTTCGCGTCCGCGGCGCCGTCGGCCACGAATTTCTCGACCAGCTTTGCGATGAAGGCGACATCGTCCGTGCCTGCGGGCGGACCGCGTCCGGCGCGCCCCGCTTCGGTCCGCGCATCGGCCCAGGCGCGGTTGAGGCCGTCAGGAAACACCACGGCAAAGCCTTCGCGCTTCGCCACCTGCGGCCACGCCGTCCGTGCGATCATATCGGCGCCGCGCTGGGTCTTGCCGTGCAACACGACGACGAGCGGCGCAGGTTTCCGTGCCGGCAATTGCGCGGTGTACGATCGCATTACGCCATCGACGTCGATCGTAGCGGCGCATGCGGGAGAGAGGCAGCAGATCGATGCCAGCCAAAGCGCGGCAAGCTGCAGGGCGGATCGCGTCGTCAAGGGCATGCTCGGCACCATGGTCGTCTGCGTTTAACCGTTTCGACGCGCGCACCCAAGCGCAAGGCCCCGGGGCGCGATGCTCAAGGGGCCCCCTTCCTCTTTCGGGAGTGGTGCACAAAAATGATGCAGGAATCGATCGCTGAACCTGCGTCAGCGCGCGGACTTGCGATAAGCTGCAATTAGGAGTTGAGTTAGGTTTTGACGACGGGGGCTGATTTGCTCCAACTGGAAAAATATTTCGACCCTTCGGATATACTTCGTTTTCTTGAAGAAAAAATCGGGACTGGCGTCTGGCGCTGCGACGCCGAGGGCCGGATGCAGTGGTCGCGTGGCTTCTACGGCCTGCTGGGGCTTGATCCCCATTCCGTCGCGCCCTCCTACGCGGAGCTCGAGCGACGAATTCATCCGGAGGATCGTGGGCCACCGCGTGATCCGCGCGAATCGGTCTTCGACCGGTTCCTGCTCGAGGGCGAGTTTCGTATCACCCGGCCCAATCGGGCGCTGCGCTGGATCCGCGTCCAATCCGAGACATTTCTCAATGCTGCCGGCGAGCCCGAATGCGTGCTCGGTATCGCCGTCGACGTCACTGAACAGCGCAGGTCGCCGCAACCTCTCAGGATCGAGGCGGGCCGCTACGCGGCGCTGACGCAGGTCGCAGGCGGGTTTCTGTGGGTCGGTAGCCGGGATGGCCGGATCACCGCGCTGCTGAACGCGGAGAACAAGCCGGACGCGCAGCGATTCTTCGGCAAGGGCTGGGTCGATCTCCTGCCTGAAGAGGAACGTGAAGCGGCGTTGCAGAGCTGGGCGACCGCGGCCGAAACGGGACAGCCGTACGACGTCGAGCACCGGCTGCGCCAGTCCGACGGCTCTTATCGCTGGTATCATTGCAGGGCGGTGCCGGTCACGGAGGCGGATGGCAGCATTCGGGAGTGGCTGGGAATCTCCACGGACGTGCACCAGGAGCGATTTTCGATCCAGCACGCAGCGACGTCGCGGCTGACCGGCGCTCAGCTGCGCGCGGCCCGCGGCATGCTGAATTGGTCGGTGAAGCAACTGGCCGCGCGAACCGGGATTTCCGCCGCCGTGATTCGCCGGCTCGAGGAAGAGAATGGCCTGTTGCGACTGCCCGACGAGACGTTGACCGTTCTTCGCGACGCGCTTTCGTCTGCCGGCATCGAGTTCACGTTCGGAGCCGGGAAGCCCGGCGTGAGGCCAAGATGATCGTCAAGATGATCGTGGCACGGCCATTCATTGTCGCCATTCCGGCACTTTAATTCCCGGCGCAGTGTCGCGCGCAATTTTTGCGCACGCTGAGAGACATTGCGGACAAATTTTTCTTAATGCTGAAATAAGCATTTTTGGTCACCATCGCCCCACACGTCAAAGTCGGATTCGTGGGGATGTGAAGACTGACGGTAGAGCGTGAGTTTGGAGTGCTGGATCATTGCCGAAGCGTCGCGCGCTTCGATCAATCAGGAATCATTGCAAGCGGGCGCGCCAATGCTGCCCGGGTCGGAATGTTCAGTATCGCCTCGAACGATCGCATCCGTGCGGCATCTTCCGTGCGGGATTTCATGCGATGCGCCTGAGGCCGTAGCTTTGGAGTATTATCAATGCCTTTTCATTTCGGATTTCGCATCGGCGGCCGGTTGATCGCCGGATTTGCCGCAGTCTGCGCCATCATCGCGCTGTCCGTCGGTTATACCGTGTTCGCGGTCGGACGCATCTCGACGACCGTCGATCGCATGACCAATCTGCGCACGCCGGTGGCGCTGGCGAGCACCGAACTGGTCGGCAACCTCTATTCCACGCTCGCGACCTTGCGCGGCTATCTGCTGAGCGGAAATCCGCAAGGCAAGCTCGACCGCACGGCGATGTGGAAGGAGATGGACAAGGCAGCCGCTGCATTCGACGAGCAGGCGGCGCAATTCACCAACCCCGAGAACAGGCAGAAATGGCAAGACGCCAAGGCGCTGCTGGCCGAGTTTCGCGCGGCGCAGGACAAGGCAGAAGCGATCGCCTTCACCCCTGATGCGTATCCTGCGACCAAGCTGATGGTCGGCGAGGCCAGCCCGCGCGCGGACATGATCTTCTCCGAGATCACGAGGATGATCGATCAGGAGGAGGCGCAGGAAGCGACACCGGAGCGGAAGAAATTGCTCAAGGCCATGGCCGATACGCGCGGCAATTTTGCCGCCGCCACGGCCCTGCTTCGGATGTATCTGCTCTCGGGCGAAAAGGCCGACAAGGAAAGGTTCGCCAAGCCCTGGGCGGCGTTCGAGAAAGGCTATGCCGGGGTCAATGCGCGAAAGGACCTGCTCACGTCTCCGCAACAGGCTTCCTTCGACAAGATCTCGAAAGCGCGAGACGAGCTTGCGCCGCTCTACGAAAAGATCTTCGCGCTTCGCGAGTCGCAAGACTGGAATGCGCCGGTTTACCTGCTGATGACCGAAGCTGCACCGCGCGCGGCAAGGATTCTCGATCTGCTCGACGGGCCCAAGGGGGCCGACGGCGCACGTTCGGGAGGCATCAAGTCCAATCAGAAAAAGATGCTCGCCGAGGAGAGCCGGGACGTGCAGGAGAGCATCTCGCTGCTCAAGCTGGTGCTGTGGGTCCTGTTGGCCGCGGGAGTCGGCTTCGGCGGGACAATCGCGTTGTTCACGTCCCGCTCGATCGCCGTCCCGATCCGGGGAATGACCTCCGCCATGGGCAAGCTCGCCGGCGGCGACACCTCCACGGCGATCCCCTGCGTGGGCCGCACCGACGAGGTCGGCGAGATGGCCGATGCCGTCCAGGTGTTCAAGGAGAACATGATCGAGGCCGAGCGCCTGCGCGCCGAGCAGGCGCAGGCCGAGGCTCGCGCGGCCGCCCAGCGCAAGGCGGACATGCACAAGCTCGCCGGCCAGTTCCAGGAAGCAGTCGGAGAGATCGTGAAGACGCTGTCGTCCTCCTCGACCGAGCTTGAAGCCGCGGCGCGGACCCTGAGCAAGACCGCCGAGAACACCCAGGAACTATCGAGCGTGGTCTCTGCCGCATCCGAGGAAGCGTCGACCAACGTTCAATCGGTGGCCTCCGCCACCGAGGAAATGAGTTCCTCGGTCTCGGAAATCAGCCGCCAGGTGCAGGACGCGGCCAGGATCGCCGGTGCGGCGGTGGAGCAGGCGCAGCGGACCAATGATCGGGTCCATAAGCTGTCGCAGGCCGCAACCCGCATAGGCGACGTGATCGAGCTGATCAACACGATCGCGGGGCAGACCAACCTGCTCGCGCTGAACGCCACGATCGAAGCGGCGCGGGCCGGTGAAGCGGGGCGCGGCTTTGCCGTGGTTGCGTCCGAGGTCAAGGCGCTCGCCGAGCAAACCGCGAAGGCGACCGGAGAAATCGGTCACCAGATTTCCGACATTCAGGCGGCCACCCACGACTCGGTGCTCGCGATCAAGGAGATCAGCGGAACGATCGGCAGGATCTCGGAAATATCCTCGGCGATCGCTTCGGCCGTCGAAGAGCAGGGAGCGGCCACGCAGGAGATTGCCCGCAACATCCAGCAGGCGGCGCAAGGCACCGACGAGGTCGCCGCCAACATCAGCGAGGTGAAGCACGGCGCGGCGGAGACCGGCTCCGCTTCGACCCAGGTGCTTGCCTCGGCTCAGATGCTGTCGAAGGACAGCTCGCGATTGCATGCCGAGGTCGAGCAGTTCCTGACCACGGTGCGCGCAGCCTGACCCCGAGGAGACGCGTCGTTCTTCATGATCGCATGAGGGAAGGCAATGACCGATCCATTCGCACAGGAACGGCCCGCAGGCGACAACGTCATCGCCTGGCCGTTCAGGGCGACCAGCATGGTCGCCAACGCCAGGAGAGATTGCGAGACGCTGCAACGTAGCGTCGCGACGCTGCAGCGTTGTCTCGGGGCGCTCGGCGATTTTCTTCGGAATTTCGATGACAGGCCGGAAGCCGAGGGACTTCGGGCGCACATGGCGGAGCTGAACGAGCTGCTGTCGCTGCGGCTCGCTCAGATCTCCCGGACCGAATGCCTGTTGCAGGAGCTGCTTCGCCGCGGCTGATGCGGGCGCGTCGGCCCACGGCCGCGCACCACTCAGCCCACCGCCTTGGCCGTAGCGCGGCCGGCATTGCGGCCCGAGAACAGGCAGCCGCCGAGGAACGTGCCCTCCAGCGAGCGATAGCCGTGCACGCCGCCGCCGCCGAAGCCCGCGGCTTCGCCGACCGCATAGAGGCCGGGAATGATCCGCCCCTCTGCGCCGAACACGCGCGAGTCGAGATCGGTCTCGAAGCCGCCCAGCGTCTTGCGGGTGAGGATGTTGAGCTTGACCGCGATCAGCGGGCCCTTCTCCGGATCGAGAATCCGATGTGGGGACGCGGTGCGGATCAGCTTGTCGCCGATGTAGCGCCGCGCATTGTGGATGTTCATCACCTGCGCATCCTTGACGTAAGGATTGGCGATCTCGCGGTCGCGCGCCTCGATCTGCATCTTGATCTCGTCGAGCTTGAGCAGATCGTTGCCGGCGAGCTTGTTCATGGCGGTGACGAGATCCTCGATCTTGTCGCGCACGATGAAGTCGACGCCATGGCTCTTGAACGCCTCGACCGGCGCCGGCGCGCCCTTGTTGGTGGCGCGGCGCAAGGTCATGCGCCAGCTTTTGCCGGTGAGGTCGGGATTCTGCTCCGAGCCCGACAGTGCAAACTCCTTCTTGATGATGGCCTGCGTCAGGATGAACCAGGAATAATCGTATCCTGTCGACATGATGTATTTGAGCTGGCCGAGCGTGTCCGAGCCGGGGAACAGCGGCGCCGGCAGCCGCGTGCCCGTCGCATCGAACCACATCGAGGACGGGCCGGGCAGGATGCGGATGCCGTGGCGCGGCCAGATCGGTGACCAGTTCTGGATGCCTTCGACGTAATGCCACATGCGGTCGCGGTTGATCAGCCGCGCGCCGGATTTCTCGGTGATGCCGATCATGCGGCCGTCGACATGCTCGGGCACGCCTGAAATCATGAACTTCGGCGGCTCGCCGAGCCGCTTCGGCCAGTTTGCCCGCACCAGGTCGTGGTTGCCGCCGATGCCGCCGGACGCCACGATCACGGCCTGCGCCTTCAGGGTAAACTCGCCGACTACATTGCGCGACGAGCTCTTGCCGCGCTCGACATTGTCAGGGGCGAGGATCGCGCCGCTGACGCCGTCGACCGTGCCATTGGTGATGGAGAGCGCATCCACCCGATGGCGGAACTTGAAGGTCAGCCGGCCGCTGCTTGCGGCTTCGCGCGCGCGGCGCTCGAACGGCTCGACGATGCCGGGGCCGGTGCCCCAGGTGACATGAAAGCGCGGCACCGAATTGCCGTGGCCCATGGCGTCATAGCCGCCCCGCTCGGCCCAGCCGACCACGGGGAAGATGCGATGCCCCATCGCGCGCAGCCAGTCGCGTTTTTCGCCGGCCGCGAAGGCCACGTAGGCCTCGGCCCATTTGCGCGGCCAGAAATCCTCGTCGCGGTCGAACCCGGCGGTGCCGAGCCAGTCCTGCATGGCGAGGTCGAACGAGTCCTTGATGCCGAGCCGGCGCTGCTCCGGCGAATCAACCAGGAACAGTCCGCCGAACGACCAGAAGGCCTGGCCGCCGAGCGACTGCTCGCCTTCCTGGTCGACCACGATCACGCGCTTGCCGGCGTCGGCAATCTCGGTCGCCGCCACCAGTCCCGATAGTCCTCCGCCGACGACGATGACGTCCGCCTGCTCAGTCGAATCCCCGGCCATGAGTTCCCCCCTGTAGTCGCCCGGATTGAAGCCAGCTGGCGCAACTGAGATCAAGGGCTTGTCGCGTCAGACATCGTTAACTTGTTCCACTTTGGGATCGGGCGGACTGAGTGCAGCGCGGACGCAACACTGGATTTGAATTTGTTTTGAACGAGCCGGCCTGCCTAGACAAAACCACGGTAACGACCGACGCTAGGCGCGCATCACCACCTGACACGCAGATTCGAAAACGACTGGGGCGGGGGACAATGAAGTTTCTGACGGGGTTGCTTGCGGCGGTTTGCTTGATCGCTTGCATGGGGGCGTCTCACGCGGTGGTGCGGATCGCGGATGACCGCGGCGGCCGGATCGGAACCTACGTCGACAAGTACCAGGACCTGCGCCAGTCCGGTGACACCGTCATCATCGATGGCCTTTGCGCCTCCGCCTGCACCATTGTCCTCGGCGCCATCCCGCACGACCGCATCTGCGTCACCTCGCACGCGACACTCGGCTTCCACGCCGCCTGGGACTTCGGCAGCAACGGCCGCGCCGTCACCAATCCCGAAGCCACCCAGATGCTCTATGCGATGTATCCCTCGCAGGTGAAGCGCTGGATCACGCAGCGCGGCGGCCTCACACCGCACATGCTGTTTCTGAAGGGCAAGCAGCTCCAGGCGATGTACAAGCCCTGCTACCTCGACGCGCAGGCCTCGGCCAACAAGCCGTCGTCTAGGTAAGATCTCGCTTCGTCATTGTAGAGTTGGGTGACGCCGCGCACGCGGTGAGCCCCCTCTCCCGCTTGCAAACGGGAGAGGCGGGCACCGCCTTCGCTGCGAAGGCTGCGCACCTCATCACCACGTGATCTCCGCCCACTCCGTTCTGCTTGCCCGCCCCAGCGCGAGCGCCTATTTGAAGGGCAGGGAACCTGATCCTTGTCATGGCGCAATCACCGCATCCCGCACACCGGCTACAGGACGTTTCGCCCACTGTCGGGCGCGCGCCGTCCGTGCTGCTGTGGACTGGAGCGGGCGCCGGTGGGCTGATGGTGATTGGCGCGCTGGCGCTCTGGTTCCACTACGGCACCCAGGTGTTCTTCGAAATGATCAGGACCGGCTTTGCAGCCTGCTTCTGACCCGCGACAGGAAGTCTTCCGCTCATGAGTTCAGCCGCCCGTCCGCTGGTGATCGCGACCGCCTTCGCCTCGAGCCTCGTCGTCGGCCTGCTGGTGCTGTTCTGGGCCATGGGCGGGGTCAGCAAGGTGGCGCAGCCGGCCGCGATCGGCGGCCCGTTCCAGCTCACCGACCAGAACGGCAAGGCCGTCACCGACAAGAGTCTCAAGGGCAAGCCGACCCTGATCTTCTTCGGCTACACCCATTGTCCCGACGTCTGCCCGACCTCGTTGTTCGAGATGTCGGAAGTGCTGCGCGCGATGGGCAAGGACGCCGACAAGGTCAACGCCGTCTTCATCTCGGTCGATCCCGAGCGCGACACGCCCGCGACGATGAAGGACTATCTCTCGAGCTTCGATCCGCATCTCGAGGGCCTGTCCGGCGATCCCGCCGAGACCGCCAAGGTGATCACCTCCTACCGGGTCTACGCCAAGAAGGTCCCGACCAAGGACGGCGACTACACCATGGACCATACCGCGCTGATCTACCTGATGGACCGCGACGGCCGCTTCGTCTCGCCGTTCAACCTGAAACGGTCGCCGGAAGAGGCTGCGACCGAGCTGAAGCGGTATCTCTAAGGCCTCTGGTTAACTGCAATCGGCGCTCGCGTTCCCGGCCGGATGGTCTATAAGGCCTTCCGATCCCAATGAAATTCATTCCTTTCCGGCCGATGGCTCCATCGCAACAGGCGAAATCGTCCAAATCTGCCCGTGGCTTGCTGACAGGGCTCGCCGTCACCGCGTGCTTGCTCGCAGGCCTGTCCGGCGCCCGCGCCCAGGCTCCGGCCAAGCCGCCCCCGGCGGCCCCTCAAGCGACGACGCCAACCGCGCCTCAAGCCGCCCCCCAGGCGGTACCCGGCTTCTGGGACCCGCGGCGGCGCCCGGAGCGGCCGGACCTGTCGCGCCTGACCGTGATCCGCTTCCTGACCGAGACCGATTACCCGCCGTTCAACTTCACCGGCGCCGACGGCAATCCGGCCGGCTTCAACGTCGATCTCGCACGCAGCCTGTGCGAGGAGATCAAGGTCTCCTGCACGGTGCAGATGCGCCGCTTCGAGACGCTGGTCGATGCGCTCACCTCCAACCGGGGCGATGCGATCATTGCCTCCATGGCGGTGAGCCCGCAGCTTCGCGCCCGCGTCGACTTCACCGATCCCTATTATCGCGTGCCCGCGCGCTTCGCCTCGCGCAAGGATGCGGTGATGCCGGAGATTCGGCCCGAATATCTCGAAGGCAAGAAGGTGGGCGTCATCGCGGGCTCCGCGCATGAGGCTTACCTGAAGGCGATGTTCACCGACGCCGAGCTGCACCCCTACCCGAACGACGATGCGCTTCGCGCCGCGCTCCGCAAGGGCGAGGTCGATTTCATCTTCGGCGATGCCATCTCGCTGGCGTTCTGGATCAACGGCACGGACTCCGGCGATTGCTGCGCCTTCTCCGGCGGCCCGTTCGTCGAGAGCCGCTTCTTCGGCGAAGGCATCGGGATCGCCGTGCGCAAGGGCAACGACGTGCTGCGTCAGGCCCTGAACTGGGCCCTGTTCCGCGTCTGGGAAAAAGGTCGCTACACCGATCTGTGGCTCAAGTATTTTTCGGTGAGCCCGTTCTAGATTCTTCTTCGCCTCTCCCCGCGTGCGGGGAGAGGCCGGATTGCATCGAAGGTGCAATTCGGGTGAGAGGGACTCTCCGCGAGTCAAATTCTCACCGTCATTGCGGAAGCAGCCCCTCACCCCAACCCTCTCCCCGTAAGAACGGGGCGAGGGAGTAAGAGCGGCGATAGCCGCGCCAAGTTTTGCATTCTGCCCGGAAATCGCTATTTTCCGCGGCCCGGAGGCCCCTTTGATGTCCGTAATTGATCCCAGCATGAGCCCGAGCGATCTTCGTGCGCTCGCCGAACAATCCAACGCCTGGCCGTTCGAGCAGGCGAAGGCCATTGTCGCGCGGCTGAAGAAAAGCCCGAAGGACGAGGTGCTGTTCGAGACCGGCTACGGACCCTCAGGCCTGCCGCATATCGGCACGTTCGGCGAGGTCGCGCGCACCTCGATGGTGCGCCACGCCTTCCGCGTGCTGACCGAGGACAAGATCAAGACGCGCTTGCTCGCCTTCTCCGACGACATGGACGGCTTCCGCAAGGTGCCTGACAACGTGCCGAACAAGGATCTCCTGGCGCAATATCTGGGACGTCCGCTCACCGCGGTGCCCGACCCGTTCTCGAACGAGCATCCGTCGTTCGGTGATGCCAACAATGCGCGCCTGCGCGCGTTCCTGGATCATTTCGGCTTCGACTACGAGTTCGCGAGCTCGACCGTCTATTACAAGTCCGGCCGTTTCGACGCGACGCTGCTCAAGATGCTCGCCGCTTATGACAAGGTGATGGACATCATCCTGCCGACGCTCGGCCCCGATCGCCGCGCGACCTATTCGCCGTTCCTGCCCATCAGCAAGACCTCAGGCGTCGTGCTGCAAGTGCCGATGATCCGCCGCGACGTTGCCGCGGGCACCGTGACCTATGTCGACCCCGACACCAACGAGGAAGTCGAAACATCAGTCACCGGCGGCAACGTCAAGTGTCAGTGGAAGGCCGATTGGGCGATGCGCTGGGTCGCGCTCGGCGTCGACTACGAGATGGCCGGCAAGGACCTGATCGATTCCGTGAAGCTGTCCGGCGCCATCGCCAGGGCGCTCGGCGGCACGCCGCCGGAAGGCTTCAACTACGAACTCTTCCTCGACGAGAAGGGCCAGAAGATATCGAAGTCGAAGGGCAACGGTCTCACCATCGACGAATGGCTACGTTACGCCTCGCCGGAATCGCTGTCGCTGTTCATGTATCGCGAGCCGAAGGCGGCGAAGCGGTTGTTTTTCGACGTCATCCCGCGCCAGGTCGACGACTATCAGCAGTTCGTCGATGGCTTTGCCAGGCAGGATGACAAGCAGCAGCTCGGCAATCCGGTCTGGCACATCCACAACGGCAAGCCGCCGCAGGGCGACATGCCCGTGACGTTCCAGCTTCTCTTGACGCTGGTGTCGTCGTCGAACGCGGAGAACGCCGAGACGCTGTGGGGGTTCATCGGCCGCTACCGTCCGGGCGTGAGCCCGCAGACGCATCCGAAGCTGGATGCGATGGTCGGCTACGCCATCAACTATTATCGCGATTTCGTCGCGCCGACGAAGCAGTTCCGCGTGCCCACCGACACCGAGCGCGCCGCGTTGCAGGACCTGCGCGATGCGCTGTCGCAACTTCCGGCCGAGGCGTCAGCCGAAGAGATCCAGAACGTCGTTTACGAGATCGGCCGCCGCGAGCCGTTCCTCGACCAGGTCAAGAAGGGCAAGGACGGCCGCCCCGGCGTCACGCTCGACTGGTTCAACATGCTGTACCAGGTGCTGCTCGGCCAGGAAAAGGGCCCGCGCTTCGGCTCGTTCGTCGCGGTGTACGGCGTGCAGAACGCGGTCAACATGATCGACGGTGCGCTGGCAAGGAGTGCGTGAGGGATCCTTTCGCTGTCATCGCCCGGCTTGACCGGGCGATCGAGTACTCCGAGGCAGTTGTGACGCGCCGAGACGCCGCGGCGTACTGGATTCCCCGCTTGCCGCCTGCGCTAAAGCTTCGGCGCGCCCAAGATTGAAACCTCGGCGAAGCCTTGGCGTAGCCGGGTCGCGCGGAATGACAGCGGAGCAAGTCTCACTGGCTCGCCCACACGATCCTTGCGACCCACGCGACATCACCTGCCGCCAAGGTCCGCTCCGCCTGCGTCGCATCGAGCGACTGCAACTCCAGCGCCTTCGCCGTGCGGCGCTTTAGCGTCGCGACCATCGCCTCGCCCGTCTTCGTCTTCACCACCACGCGATTGCCTTTGCGGACCGGCGTGCCCGGTGAAACCAGGATGACATCGCCGTCGCGATAGGCAGGCATCAACGTGTTGCCGGAAATCCCCAGCGCGAAGGCACGGCTGTCCTCGGCGTTCGGCAGCGCGATTTCGCTCCAGCCTTTGCCTGACGGGAAGCCTTTCTCGTCGAAAGCGCTGCCGAGGCCTGCCTGCGCGAAGCCGAGCAGCGGTACAGTGTGGCCATCGCCGGCATCATCGTCGATCAGCCTGGCAAAGAATTCGATCGACGATTCTGCCGCCGCCAGCGCCTTCGCGATCGATTCGGTGGAAGGCCAGCGCTCGCGGCCATCGGTGGTGACGCGCTTGGACTTGTTGAAGGTGGTGGGATCGAGCCCGGCCCGCTTGGCAAGGCCCGATGGCGACAGTCCGGCGCGCGCGGCCAGCCGGTCCAGCGCGGCCCAGATCTGGTCGTGGGTCAGCATCCTCTGCGCTTTGGCCTGTTTGACCATGGAAGGTCCAGCCCGTCGCAACTCAGGAAAACTGTCCTCAAATCAACCGGTTTTCCGTTTTTCGCGCAAGGGGCGACCTCTAACTCTTGAGTTCGGAAGGGGCGGCCTTTACGGTCGCGCCGGGTTTTGAGACCCGTTCGGGAACGAAAAACCCCAAGAGAGTCAAAGAGCTGACTCAACGAGCAAACAGGGCTCCGGTAAGCGGTGGTCAAGATCTACAAAATCTGTCCGGCCTCGGCCTGGCGCGAGGCGGAACGGCAGGGCGTGTACCGGGGCAGCGCGGACGACGCGCGCGACGGATTCATCCATTTTTCGACCGCCACCCAGGTTCCTGAGACGCTGCGCAAGCATTATTCCGGCCAGCGCGCGCTGTTCCTGGTCGAGGTTGACGGCGATGCGTGTGGCGCCGAACTGCGCTGGGAGCGCTCGCGCAATGACGAACTGTTTCCGCATCTCTATGGCGAGCTCGATCTCGGCGCCGTGCTCTCGGTGATGAACCTGAACATGCGCTCCGATGGCGGCCACGATACCCCGGAGCTTGCCCCGTGATCCGCGCTTTCGATGCTTTCTCGCTGCCGGTGCTGCGCTGGCTCGATCCGGAAGACGCACACCGGCTCGCGATCCAGGGCCTGCGCTTCCTGCCGCCGGTGAAGCCGCGCACCGATGATCCCAAGCTCGCCGTGCGCGCCTTCGGGCTCAACTTTCCCAACCCGATCGGCATGGCTGCGGGCTTCGACAAGAGCGCTGAGGTGCCCGATGCGCTGCTGCGGCTCGGCTTCGGCTTCGTCGAGATCGGCTCGGTGACGCCGAAGCCGCAAGGAGGCAATCCGAGGCCGCGGCTGTTTCGCCTCGAGCGGGATGAGGCCGTCATCAACCGCATGGGCTTCAACAACGACGGCGCTGAAGCGGTGCTGCGCCGGCTTGCCGCGCGCGCGGCGAACGGCGGCATCGTCGGCGTCAATGTCGGCGCCAACAAGGATTCGCCCGATCGCGTCGCCGATTACGTCAAGCTGATCGAGACCTTCGCGCCGGTCGCGAGCTATTTCACCGTCAACGTCTCCTCGCCCAACACGCCCGGTCTGCGCAATCTGCAGGAAGGCGCGCTGCTCGACGATTTGCTCGGACGGGTGATCGATGCGCGCGAGCGTGTCAGGCAGAAGGCCGGTGACACGCCGGTGCTGCTCAAGATCGCGCCCGATCTCAGCCTTGCCCAGCTCGACGACGTCGTGCAGGTCGCGCGCTCGCGCCGGGTCGACGGCATGATCGTGTCGAACACGACGATCGCACGGCCGAGCACGCTGCGCGAGGAGATGCGCGCGAAGGAGCAGGGCGGCCTGTCCGGCCGGCCACTGTTCCGCCTGTCGACGCGCATGGTCGCGGAGACCTATGTGCGCGTCGAAGGCGCATTCCCGCTGATCGGCGTCGGTGGCGTGGACTCCGGCGGCGCCGCGCTGACGAAAATCCGCGCCGGTGCCAGCCTGATCCAGCTCTATTCGTCGCTGGTCTACAAGGGCCTCGGCCTCGTCGACGAGATCAAGCGCGACCTCACCTCGACACTGCTGCGCACGGGACGGGATTCGCTGTCGGAGATTGTCGGCGCCGATGCTGCGACGCTGACGGCGGAAGACTGGCCGGGGATGTAGGCTCTTCGTCTCTCCTGCGTTGGTCCGCGTGTGGGGAGAGGAGTGAGGGAACTCTCCGGGAATCCCACTCTCACCGCCCTTGCGGAGACTCCCCCTCAATCCCGACCTTCTCAGAGCGAGCTTTGCTCGTCGCGCCCCCGCAAGCGGGGAGAAGGAGAAGAAAGAAACGTCGCCCGGTACAGCGCTGGATACCTCGCGCCCTGCAATCCCCCGCGTGCGACATAGAACGCGAGCAGCGCGCACCACAGTCCGGCATTGCCCAGCGATTGCAGCGCCAGCCAGATGCCGAAGAAGATCGCGAGCGAGGCCAGCATCAGGTTGCGCATCTCGCGCGCCCAGGTGGCGCCGACATAGATGCCGTCGAAGCCGAACGCGAACACGCCGGGGATCGGCGCCAGCACGATGAACGGCAGGAACTCGTGCGCGGCGCGACGAACGTCCTCGCTTGTGGTCATGAAATTGATGATATCGGGCCCGAACGTCGCAAACAGCACCGCGACGACCAGCGCGAAGCCGAGGCCCCACAGCAGCACCAGCCTTGTCGAATCCGCAAATCCCCTGGCATCGCGCGCGCCAAAGGTGCGGCCGCAGAGCTGCTGGGCGGCGTTGGCGAGGCCGTCGAGGAAGAAGGCGCTGACCAGCAGGAAATTGTTGAGCACGGAATTTGCGGCCAGCGTCACGTCGCCGGCGCGCGCGCCCTTGGCGGTGAAGAACAGAAATACGGTGGTCAGCGCCGCGGTGCGAATCATGATGTCGGAATTCACCGACAGCAGCCGCATCAGCTTGGCGCGGTCGAACAGAATTGCGCGGGGAACGGCAAAGCCGCCATGCGCATGGCGCCGGCAGACGACGACGCCGAGCACGAAGCCGATGCCCTCGGACAACAGCGCGGCGATGGCGGCGCCCGCGATGCCGGTGTCGTAGACCAGCACCAGCAAGATCGTCGCCGCCATGTTGATGAGGTTGATGGCGACCTGGAGCGCGAGCGCCGGATTGGCGCGGGCCTGCCCGACCAGCCAGCCGAGGATGACGTAGTTGGCGAACGCGAAGGGCGACGACCAGATCCGGATCATGAAATAGGTTTTGGCGGCGTGCGTCACGCCCGCGCTGCCGCCCATCAGGTCGAACAGGATGCCGGCCAGCGGCAACTGCAGCACGATCAGCGCGCCGCCGATCAGGCCTGCGACGATGAATCCGCGCACCAGGATCACGGTCTCTTCGCGCGTCTCGCCGGCGCCGAGCGCCTGCGCGGTGAAGGCGAGCGTGCTCATGCGCAGGAAGCCGAACAGCCAGAACAGGCAGTCGAAGATGACGGAGGCCATCGCGACGCCGCCGAGCAGCGCGGCATCGTCGAGCCGTCCGATCGCGGTGGTCGAGACCACGCCGATCAGCGGCGTGGTGAGGTTCGCAACCATCGCGGGGCCCGCGATGGCGAAGACCTGGCGGGAGCCGACCTTGGGATGAGCAGGGGCGTGCATGTCAGAACACCAGCACCATGCCGTCCTCGGCCGCGAGATGCGCGATCTCGTCAAGACGCGACAGCACGTCGTCGCTCATATGGGTGAGCACGAGGCGTCTGGCGCCGATCGCTGGCAGATGCTGTTCCAAGGTCTTCAGGCTGAGATGGTTCTTGACCACCTTCTCGTACATATAGGCCTCGGCAATGAAAAGGTCCGCGCCATGCGCCAGCGGAATGAGTGTATCAGTCCATTCGGTGTCGGCGCTGTAGGCGAGCGTGCGGCCCTCGGTCTCGACGCGGTAGGCCAGGAACGGCCCGCCGGAGTCGCCGTGCACGACCGGGTAGGGCGTCACAGTCACCGCGCCGAAGCCTTGGACTTGCCCAGGCGCGAGTTCGACCACGTTCAGCTCGAAGCGCTGCCTGGTCTTGGAGGAATGCTCGAACAGCACCTCCATCGCGCAGGCGAGCCGTGTCTCGATGCCTCGCGGGCCCGCGACCGTCAGCGGCCGTGTCCGCCGCGAGAATTGCGCGTCGAGCAGGAAGAACGGCAGCCCGGCGAAATGATCGCCGTGGAAATGCGTGATGAGGATGAGATCGATCTCGCTGCGCTCGATCTCGAGCCGCTTCAGTGCCGGCAGGGCCGACGCGCCGCAATCGATCAGGAAGTTGGCTTCACGCCCCGAGATATGGAAGCAGGTGTTGAGCCTGCCACCGGAGCCGAAGGCGTCGCCGCAGCCGACAAAGCGTAGTTGCATCGGCTGCGGGCTCCCTGTGTCGGATTCACTCTAGCGTCGCGGCGACCCGAAGACGCGCGACAGCAGCCAGATCGGGATCACGATGACGGCGCCGAGCAGGAAGTAGCGCCACAGCCAATTCACGGCATCGAAGCCGAGATCCCAGATGCGCTGGAACAGCAGGCGAATGCTGATGAGGATATTCCACGGATCGAAGCCGATCGCGGCCAGCACGACGCCGACCAGGATCGAGAGCAGCACCAGGCGGAACGCGACCGCCAGCGGTGAGCCGCCGAGAAAGCGGTGCAGGCCATCGCTGTGGCCGGCCGGCAAATCTCTGACGTCGTGGGCCATCTCACAAAACTCCTCGCGGGGATTCGCCCCGATTATAGGTCACGGCGGGGGACATGGGGAACCCTGACCTGAGCGTCAATCAGCTTACCGCATTTTAATTCGGGCAGTGCGGGCGCCGCGGGCTGGCTGCAACCTCTCCCGGCAAGCGGGAGAGGGCGCGCGCTGCCGTCGCGGCGAGATAGAATGCCTCACGCCTCGATCTCCGCCGCCTCCGCCTTCAGCATTTTTTCCAGCGTTTCCAGTCGGTCTGCCTCCCGCGGCGGTTTGTCCCAGCGCAGGCGGCTGATGCGGGGAAAACGCATGGCGACACCGGATTTGTGCCGCGGCGAGCGCTGCAGCCCCTCGAAGGCCACCTCCAGCACCAGCCCCTTGTCGCCCTCGTGCACGACATGGCGGACGGGGCCGAACTTTTCCGTGGTGTTGCGACGGACGAAGCGGTCGATCTGCAGCAACTCCTCGTCGGTGAAGCCGAAATAGGCCTTGCCGACCGGCACCAACTCCTCGCCGCTCTCGGTCTCGGTCCAGACGCCAAAGGTGTAGTCGGAATAATAGGACGAGCGCTTGCCGTGACCGCGTTGCGCATACATCAGCACGGCGTCGATGATGTGCGGATCGCGCTTCCACTTCCACCACTGCCCCTTCGGCCGTCCCGGCAGATAGGCCGCATCGCGCCGCTTCAGCATGACCCCTTCGACGGCGTCGGCATCCTCGCCCGCGCCGGCGCAGGCCGGATCGGCGCGCGCCGCGGTCAGCGCGTCCCAGCTTGCGAAGGGAACGGTGGGTGAGAGATCGATGCGGGGATCGCCGAGCTTGTTGATGAAGCTCTCCAGCCGCTCGCGCCGTTCCGCGAACGGCAGCTCGCGCAGATCGTTCTCGTCGTCACCGAGTAGATCGTAGGCGCGTAAGTGAATCGGAAACTCCCTGATCAGCTTCGGCGAGACGGCCTTGCGGTTGAGCCGCTGCTGCAGGACGTTGAAGCTCTGTACGCGCCCTTCGCGCAGGATCAAGAGCTCGCCGTCGATCGCGCCCGGCAGGCGCAGCGACGGCACGAGGTCCGGAAAGCTGCCGGTGATGTCCTCGCCGGTGCGCGAATAGAGCCGCGCGGTGATCTGCCCCTGGTCGTCGCGGCCGGCGACCGCCTGCACGCGGATGCCGTCCCATTTCCATTCGGCGACGTAGTCGGCGGGATCGAGGTTTTCGAAATCGCTGTCCTCGATCGCATGCGCCAGCATCACGGGCCGGAACGGCGTGGGATCGCGATTGACGGGTTTCTCGGCGCGGCCCTCCAGCCAGGCGAACAGGTCGAGATAGGGGGCGCTGAGACCCGGCCAGATCAGCTCGACCTCATGCGGGTCCTTGTCGCCAAGCGCGGCAGCGGCCGTCTTCGCCAGCCGCGCGGAAATGCCGATACGCATGGCGCCGGTGACAAGCTTCAGCAGCGCCCAGCGGCCGGTCTCATCCAGCTCGTCGAGCCAGCGCTCGAGCTGCTTCGGCAGCTCGCTCTTGCCAAGGGTGCGCAGCGTGGTGACGACCTCGGTCAGGGACGGCGGAGGCGGGTTGTTGTGGGCCGCCAGCTCCGCCTTCGGCCACATCAGCGCGACCGTCTCCGAGAGATCTCCGACATAGTCGTAGGACAACCCGAACAGCACCTCGTCCGTGCGCGAGGCAATGAGGTCGCGGATCAGCGCGGGCTTGGCGTGCTTGAAGCTGAGCGCGCCGGTGAGCGCGGCCAGCGCATAGCCGCGGTCGGGATCGCCGACTTCGCGGAAATAGCCGGTGAGCAGGCGCAGCTTGTTGTTGCGGCCGGGCTCGTAGGCGAGACGGTCGAGCAGTTCGGCGAAGCGGTTCATGCCTCGGCCTCTCTGGCGCGCGGCGGCTCGCCTTCCTCTTCCTCGCCATAGCCGACGAGATCGAGCGGCTGCGCCCGCAGGCCGCGCGACCTGCACCAATGCACCAGCGCGTCTTCCTGGCCGTGGGTGACCCAGATCTCGCCGGCGCCGGTCGCGGCGATCGTCGCGGTGAGGCCGTCCCAATCGGCGTGGTCGGAGATCACCAGCGGCAGTTCGATCCCGCGCTGCCGCGCGCGGGCGCGCACGCGCATCCACCCTGACGCGAATGCGGTGACGGGATCGGGAAACCGACGCGTCCAGACGTCTGATGTCGCCGAGGGCGGCGCCAGCGTGATGGTGCCGGCGAGCGCAGCCTTCTTCACGCCCGTCGCCGGCCTGAGCTCGCCGAGGTCGATGCCGCGGCTCTGGTAGTAATGCGTGATCGATTCCATCGCGCCATGCAGATGGATCGGCGCGTCATAGCCGGCCTTGCGCAGCAGCGCGATCACGCGCTGCGCCTTGCCGAGCGAATAGGCGCCGACGAGATGCGCGCGCTCGGGAAACAATGCGACCGAGGCGAGCAGCTTCTTCACCTCGTCGGCCGCATCGCCATGGCGAAACACCGGCAGGCCGAACGTGGCCTCGGTGATGAAGACGTCGCAGGGGACGAGCTCGAACGGTGCGCAGGTCGGGTCGGGCGCATCCTTGTAGTCGCCGGAGGCGACGATGCAGGTGTCCTTGCAGGTCACCGCGATCTGTGCCGAGCCCAGCACATGGCCGGCCGGGTGGAATTTGACGCGGACGTCGCCGAGCCTGATGTCCTCGCCGTAGCTGATCGCCTGCGTCGATCCGGCAAAATTCTCGCCATAGCGCAGCCGCATCATGTCGAGCGTTTCCTGCGTCGCCAGCACCGCGCCATGGCCGGCGCGGGCGTGGTCGGAATGGCCGTGGGTGATCAGGGCTCGCTCCACCGGGCGGACGGGGTCGATATGGAAGCCGCCGGGCTTGCAGCACAGGCCGTCAGCAGTTGGCAGCAGGATGTCTTGCGGGCGCATGATTGGTATATAGGTCGCTCCACCGCGTCTTCGAGTCATCACCCGCTGCGCTTCCTGGTTCCCAATGCCGCTCCGCCTGTTCCTGACCTCCGGCGATCTCATGGCCGACCGCCGTTTCGAGTTCGCGCGCGACCTCCAGCTCAAGGGCGACCTGCCCGCCGCCGCCGACCTGATCGAGCAGGCGATCGAGCTGGCGCCGAACTTCACCTCGGCCTGGTTCACGCTCGGCGAAATCCGCCAGCAGCTCGGCGAGCGCGACAAGGCCATCGCGGCATTCCGCAAGGCGCGCGACTCCGACCCTGAGGATCAGCACGGCGCCGGCCTGCATCTGATGCGGCTTGGCGACGCGCAGATGGCGGAGATGCCCAAGGCCTATGTGCAGGCGCTGTTCGACCAATATGCGCCGCGCTTCGAGCACGCGCTGATCAACGACCTCGGCTATCGCGCCCCCGCGCTGATCTTCAAGGCCGTGCTGGCCGCGCGCGTCGCCGCCAAGAAGCCGGCCTTCTTCAAGCGCACCATCGATCTCGGCTGCGGCACGGGGCTTGCCGCCGCCGCCTTCGCCAAGCAGGTCGATCATTTCATCGGCATCGACCTGTCGTCAGGCATGATCAAGGAGGCGCGCGCGACCGGGCTTTACGCCGAGCTCGAAGTCGCCGACATGATCGAGGGCCTGCGCGGCAAGGTGGACGCCAGCGCAAACCTCGTCGTCGCCGCGGATGCTTTCGTCTATCTCTCCGATCTCGCGCCGGTGCTCACTGAGACGAAGCGCGTGCTTGCGACTGGCGGCACGCTCGCCTTCACGCTTGAGACGCATGCGGGCGATGGCATCGTGCTCGGCGAAGGCCTGCGCTATGCCCATTCCGCGGAATATGTGCGCGGCGCGATCGCGCACGCCGGACTGAAGCTTCTCACGCTGGAGCCCGCCTCGCCACGCAACGAGAACAACGAGCCGGTGCGCGGCCTCGTCGTCGTTGCCGAGAAAACTTGAGTCTAGGCGCTAGATTCGCTGTAATTTAAGCGCCATTGCGTCGCAAATCGACGACTTCCTACTTGCGAGCTGTGCGGATGCCAGCACAATGCGCGCATTAGGGAGAGAAACAACAATGACGAAGAATCCTTCGCGTCGCGATGTCAGCGCCGCCGCGCTTGCCACCATCGCCGCATCCGTTTTGCCCGCGCCTTATGTCTGGGCCGCCGAGAAGAAATACGACGCCGGTGCCAGCGACACCGAAATCAAGATCGGCCAGACCGTGCCTCATTCCGGTCCCGGCTCGCTCTATGGCGTGCTCGGCCGCGTCGGCGAGGCCTATTTCCAGATGCTCAATGAAGGAGGCGGCATCAACGGGCGCAAGATCAACTTCCTCACGCTCGACGACGCGTACAGCGCGCCGAAATGCGTCGAGGCGACGCGGAGGCTGGTCGAGCAGGAGGAGGTGCTGGCGCTCTACGGCTCGCTCGGCACCGCGCCGCAGACCGCCGTGCACAAATACCTGAACTCCAAGGGCGTGCCGCAGCTGCTGCTCAACACCGGGGCCTCGAAGTGGAATAACCCCAAGGAGTTCAAGTGGACGATGGCGGGTCTCCCGCTCTATCCGACCGAAGCGCGCATCCTGGCGCGGCACGTCCTCGCCGTGAGGCCGAACGCCAAGATCGGTATCCTCTATCAGAACGACGATTTCGGCCGCGACTTCCTGGGTCCGTTCAAGAAGGTGCTGGCCGATGCCGGCGGCACCGCATCCGTCATCATGGAGCAGACTTACGATCTCACCGATCCCACGGTCGATTCCCAGCTCATCAATCTCTCCAAGTCGGGCGCGGACGTTTTCTACAACATCTCCACCGGCAAGGCGTCGTCGCAGTCGATCCGCAAGGTCGCCGAACTCGGCTGGAAGCCGCTGCAGCTGCTCTCGGCGGGCTCGACCGGCAAGTCCATTCTCAGCGCCGCAGGCTTCGAGAATGCGAAGGATATCGTCTCGATCAGCTATGCGAAGGATGCCGGGCCCGGCCGCTGGGAAAAGGATCCGGGTCCCACGGCGTTCGAAGAGTTGCGCAAGAAATATCTGCCGAACATCGCTCCCGACAACACGATCGCCTATGCCGGCTACGGCCAGGCCGTCACCATGGGCGAGATCCTGCGCCGCTGCGGCGATGATCTGACGCGGGCCAACGTGCTGAAGCAGGCATCAACCCTCAACGGCTTCCACTCGCCGTTCTTCCTCGACGGCGTCACTTACAGCTACACCCCCGACGACTACACCCCGATGAAGACGCTGTTCACGCAGATCTTCAACGGCAAGGACTGGGAGGTCTCGGACAAGCCGGTGGTCGAGTAGGTGTTTTCTTCCTTCTCCCCTTGTGGGCCTGTTGCGTAATTCGCCAGTTGTGATTCCCTGCGGTTGAGCCTTTTGGGGGAATGACGATGGCGGTGAAGCAGACGGGACAGCCGAGCTTTGTAGATGCGCTGATGCCGAAGGGAGCCGGCGCCAATGCGTCGCTGGATCGGCTGGCCGGCCTGGTCAAGTGGTACCGGTTCGAGAAGCTGATCGGCCATTTGCGGGACGAGAAGGGACCCGGTCAGCCGGGGTACGCGGTGTTGGTGCTGTTTCGGGCGCTGCTGTTGCAGTCGCTCTATGGTCTTTCGGACCGCGAGCTTGAGGAAGCGCTGAGCGACCGGCTGTCGTTCAAGCGCTTCGTTGGTCTGAGCCTCGAGGATGCGACGCCCGACCATACGGTTCTGAACCGTTTCCGGAATCAACTCATCGAACAAGGCCTGCTGGAGAAGTTGTTTGGCGAGCTGGACCGCCAGCTTGAGAATGCTGGTGTCATCCTCAAGCGCGGCACGATGCTCGACGCGACCCTGATCCAGGCCGTCTCAGCTCCTCCCAAGGAGGATCGTCCATCAAACGACCCAGACGCCCGGTTCACCAAGCGACAGGGCAAGGGTGGTTCGACCTTCGGCTACAAGGCTCACATGGGTGTCGACGAGGGATCCGGTCTGATCCGCTCAGTCCTGACCACGCCCGCCAATATCAACGATACAACGCCAGCCGACGAACTGATCCGCGGCGACGAAGCCGTGGTATGGGCCGATGCGGCCTACGACACCCACGCCCGGCGGGCGCGGCTGAAAGCGGAAGGCAAGAAGCCCCGCATCGCCCGCCGTCCCAACAGGCATCACCCGGAACTGCCGCCGAGGCTCAAACGCTACAACCGTCTCATCGCACGACGACGGGCAACGGTGGAGACAACCTTTGCCACCCTCAAACGTCGGATGCGGCTCACCTGCATCCGATACGTCGGTCTCGCCAAGGCACGCGGACAAGTCCTGCTTGCCTCCATCGCGTTCAATATGAGGCGGTGGGCCACGATCGCCGCCTGACGCCCATCAAGGGCGCAAAATACAGCTTCGGCCCGACAATCGGGGCCGACAACGCCCTCTCTCCTTACGTCTCCCGCATCAAAAGGCAGTAGCGCAACAGGCCCCTTGTGGGAGAAGGTGGCGCGAAGCGCCGGATGAGGGGTTCTCTCGGCGTGCCCGGGAGAGAATAGTTCGCGGAGAGGAGGGGGGCGCCCACACCCCTCGACGAACCCTGTCCCACGGCTTACCTGTTGCGCCGTGCCGCCCCGCATCCTCAAAATCCCGGCCGAGCCGGCCGCACTGCTGTCCGACCGCTTCCAGCAATGGTTCGCGGGGCGCGGCTGGTCGCCGCGCGAGCATCAGCTCGCGCTGCTGCAGAAGGCGCGCGAGGATCGGTCGGCGTTGCTGATCGCGCCGACCGGCGCCGGCAAGACGCTGGCGGGGTTTCTGCCGACATTGGTGGAGCTGTCTTCTTCTCCCTCCCCCCTTGTGGGGGAGGGGCGGGGAGGGGGGTGGCCGCAGACACCGCTCGTGGGGCTACCCGCCTCCCGGCAGCCTGCGGCTGCCGACCTCCCCCACAAGGGGGGAGGTAACAGCAGCAAGCTCGTCTCCACCGGCCGCAGCGTTCAGCGCAGCGCCGGCCTGCACACGCTCTACATCTCGCCGCTGAAGGCGCTCGCCGTCGACATCGCGCGCAATCTGGAACGGCCGATCGCCGAGATGAGCCTGCCGATCAAGGTCGAGACCCGCACCGGCGACACGCCGGTGTCGCGGCGCCAGCGCCAGCGGCGCTATCCGCCCGATATCCTGCTGACCACGCCGGAGCAGCTCGCGCTGCTGCTCTCCTCCGATGACGCGCCGTTTCTGTTCTCCTCGCTCGAGCGCATCGTGCTCGACGAGCTGCATGCGCTGGTGACGTCCAAGCGCGGCGATCTGCTCTCGCTCGGCCTCGCGCGGCTGTGGCGGTTGGCGCCGCAGATGCGCGCGATCGGCCTGTCGGCGACCGTCGCCGAGCCGGATCAGCTCGCGCGTTTCCTGGTGCCGCAGCCCGGCGGAAAGGAATCCGCGGCCGACATCGTCGTCGCCGGGGGCGCTGCGCCGCCTTTGGTCGAGATGCTGGATACGCGCGAGCGGCTGCCCTGGGCCGGCCACGGCGCGCGCCACGCGCTCGCTGAAGTCTATGAGCTGATCAAGCAGAACAAGACCACGCTCGTTTTCGTCAACACCCGCAGCCAGGCCGAGATGCTGTTCCAGGATCTCTGGCGCATCAACGACGACGGCCTTGCGATTGCGCTGCATCACGGCTCGCTCGACGTGGCGCAACGGCGCAAGGTCGAGGAAGCGATGTCGGCGGGCAGACTGCGCGGTGTGGTCTGCACCTCCTCGCTCGACCTCGGCATCGACTGGGGCGACGTCGATCTCGTCGTCAATATCGGCGCACCCAAGGGCTCATCGCGCCTGATGCAGCGCATCGGCCGCGCCAATCATCGCCTCGACGAAGCCTCGCGCGCCGTGCTGGTGCCCGCCAACCGCTTCGAGGTGCTGGAATGTCGCGCCGCGATCGATGCCATCGCCGAGAATGCGCAGGACACGCCGCCCTTGCGTACCGGCGCGCTCGACGTGCTGGCCCAGCACGTGCTCGGCTGCGCCTGCGGCGAACCGTTTTTGAGCGACGATCTCTTTGAAGAGGTCCGCACGGCCGCGCCTTACGCCGGACTTGCGCGCGGAGATTTCGACGACGTCGTCGATTTCGTCGCCACCGGCGGCTACGCGCTGAAAACCTACGAGCGCTTCGCCCGCATCAAGCAGGACAAGCAGGGCCGCTGGCGCGTCGCCAATCCGAAGGTGCGGCAGAGCTATCGCCTCAACGTCGGCACCATCGTCGAGGAGCCGATGCTGAAGGTGCGGCTGGTGCGGGGACGCTCTACGGGCACCGGCTCGACCGGCGCCATCGCGCGCGGCGGCCGCGTGCTCGGCGAGATCGAGGAATACTTTATTGAGGGCCTGACCGCCGGCGATACTTTTGTCTTTGGTGGCGAGGTCGTGCGCTACGAGGCTTTGGCAGAAGACCAGGTCTACGTATCCCGCGCCAACGACAAGGACCCGAAGGTGCCGTCCTATATGGGCGGCAAGTTTCCGCTCTCGACTTATCTCGCCGAGCGCGTGCGCCGTATCCTTGATGACAGGCGCGCCTGGAATGGCCTGCCCGAACAGGTTCGCGACTGGCTGTCATTGCAGAAGGACGTCAGCCGCGTGCCCGGCGTTCGCGAACTGCTGGTCGAGACTTTTCCGCGCGGCAACAAGCATTACCTGATCTGCTATCCCTTCGAAGGCCGGCTCGCGCATCAGACGCTCGGCATGCTGCTGACGCGGCGGCTCGAGCGCGCCCGCGCCCGGCCGCTCGGCTTCGTTGCCAATGAATATGCGGTGGCGATCTGGGGGCTCGGCGATGCCTCCTTCATGATCCGTAACGGACAACTCGACCTCGATGCGCTGTTCAACCCGGACATGCTGGGCGACGATCTCGAAGCCTGGCTCGCCGAGTCAGCGTTGATGAAGCGCACCTTCCGCAATTGCGCGTTGATCTCAGGCCTGATCGAGCGCCGCTTCACCAGCGAGGACAAGAGCCGTCGCCAGGTGCTGTTCTCGACCGATCTCGTCTATGACGTCTTGCGAAAACACCAGGCCGATCACGTGCTGTTGCGCGCGGCGCGCGCCGATGCCGCCACCGGCCTGCTCGATCTGCGCCGCCTCGGCGGCATGCTAGGGCGCATCCAGGGCCGCATCACCCATCGGGAACTCGACCACGTCTCCCCGCTCGCCGTCCCCGTGATGCTGGAAATCGGCCGCGAGTCAGTTTATGGCGAAGCTGCAGACGAGCTGTTGGCGGAAGCTGCCGACGAGCTGGTCAAGGAAGCGATGGGATAAGAGCAGGTCTTGACGTTGGGCGCGCTGGTTTCGGAGGATGTTGAAGACATGCGCGTTTCCAGGGTCACGATCAGCGATGTGACCTTCGCGGCCGATCTCTCCGGCGCGCTGTTCTGGGAAGAGCAGCGTCTGCTCGTCGTTTCCGACCTGCATCTCGAAAAGGGTTCCAGCTTCGCCACGCGCGGGGTGCTGCTGCCGCCCTATGACACGCTGGCGACGCTGAGCCGGCTCGCTGCTGTCACCTCCCGCCATGATCCGCGCACCGTCATCGCACTCGGCGACAGTTTCCACGATCGCACCGCGCATGAGCGCCTCTCGGCGGACGACCGCGATGCCGTCGCCGCGCTGCAGACCGGCCGCGACTGGATCTGGATCTCGGGCAATCATGATCCCATGCTGCCGCGCGATCTTGGCGGCACCATTGCGGACGAGGTCTCGATCGGCCCGATCACCTTCCGCCACGAGCCATCAGGCGCGCAGGGCGAGATCGCCGGCCATCTTCATCCGAAGGCCCGCGTCTCCGCGCGCGGTCGTTCGATGGAGCGGCGCTGTTTTGCCAGCGACGGCCTGCGCGCCGTGATGCCGGCCTTCGGTGCCTATGCCGGCGGCCTCAGCATCCGCGACGCTGCGTTTGCAAGGATTTTTCCGAAGAACGGCTTTGTCGCGCATCTGCTCGGCGACCGCCGCGTGCATGCGATTGCCGCGTCAAGGTGTTACTAAGCCGCGCTGCGGGCCACGCGCACAACTGCGCTCCCTCCCCCACAAGGGGGGAGGGAACGCACCGCCCCCGCGGCGACTACGCCGCCTTCGCCTGCACGTCCTCGCAAAACTCCGCGAGCCGATCGGCCAGCCGCAGCGTCGCGGAGCTCGCGTTCGGGGCGGCCATCAGCGCCACCTCGGTGCGGTTGATCGGCGCAAAGCCGTCCTTGGCCGTCAGTACGCGATGGTCTGACTGGATCGACATCTCCGACAGGATGCTTAGCCCCATGCCGGCGGCAACCGCGGCCTGGATGCCGGCGAGGCTCGATGACGAATACGACATGTGCCAGGCGCGGCCGGCGCTTTCCAGCGCGTGGATGGCGCCGGCGCGGTAGAGGCAGCCGAGCGGAAAGCCGATCAGCGGCACCGACGGCGCGTTGACATCGACCGGATGGCTCTTGCTGGTGACCCAGTGCACCTCTTCCGGCCACACCGCGATCGCGTCCTTGCCGCCAGCCTCGCGCTTGTAGAGCGCCAGATCGAGTTCGCCGCGTTCGAGATCGCGGGCGAGGTTCTTGCTCTGGTCGGCGCGCACGTCGAGCCGCAGGCTCGGATGCGAGCGCGAGAACGCGCCCAGCAGCTTGGCCAGGCGATAGGCGGCAAAATCCTCGGGGATGCCGAGGCGGATCGCGCCTTCGCCGTCGGGCTCGCGCAGCACGTCGCGCGCCTCTTCGGCGAGCGTCAGCAGCCGGCGCGCATAGGACAGCAGCCGCTCGCCGGCCTCGGTCGGGCGCACGTCCTTGCCGTCACGGTGCAGCAGCACCTGGCCGACGTCCTCTTCCAGCCGCTTGATCTGCTGGCTGACGGTCGATTGGGTGCGATGGACGCGCTCGCCGGCGCGAGTGAAGCCGCCGGCCTCGACCACCGAGACGAAGCTGCGCAGGAGCTCCAGATCGAGCATGGAAGCCTCCATTCGAAAATCCACTGGTTACGAGTTAATCATTTAATTTCCAAATGGCAAGCCAGCTCCCTAGATCGAGGGCTCAGGAGAATGCCATGTCCCTCGCCCCCTCGATGTCCGCTCCCACCAGCCGCTTCAATGCGCTGCCGCTTGCCATCGGCCTGTTTTGCCTGCTCTGGAGCTACGCTTTCGTCGCCGGCAAGATCGGCGTCACCCATTGCCCGCCGCTGATCCTGCTCGCTGCGCGCTTCTCGCTCGCGGGCATACTGATCCTCGGCACCACCTTGGTCCGTGGCGACTGGTCGTTGTCGTGGCGCGATGCGCTGATCTTCGCCGTTCTCGGCATCGCCAACAATGCGCTCTATCTCGGGCTCGGCTACACCGGCCTGCAATCGGTCTCCGCCGGCCTCGGCGGCTTGATCGTCTCGGCCAACCCCGTGTTCACCGCCGCGCTCGCAGCGCTCTTGCTCGGCGAGGGCATGACGTGGCGCAAGGCGAGCGGCCTCTCGCTCGGCATCATCGGCGTGACCCTGATCGTCTGGCATCGCCTCTCGGTCGGTACTGATTCCCTGCACGGCATCATCTTCACGCTGGCCTCGCTCGCCTCCATCGTATCAGGCACCATCCTGTTCAAGCTGTTCGCGCCCAGGGGTTCCCTGTGGATCGGCAACGGCGTGCAGAATCTCGCGGCCGGCATCGTGCTGACGCCGGTCGCGCTGACCTTTGCGGACGTTCATGCCATCGACCTCACGCCGAGCCTGATCGGCGCCTTTGCGTTCCTCGTGCTCGGCGGCTCGATCCTCGCCTACTGGCTCTGGTTTCATCTCCTGAAAGTGTGTGGCGCGACCGCGGCCAGCGCCTATCATTTCCTGATGCCGCCGCTCGGCATGCTGTTCGCCTTCCTCGTGCTCGGCGAGCATGTCGAGATGCGCGACCTCCTGGGGATCATTCCGGTGGCGCTCGGCATTTACCTGGTGACGCGCCCCGCAAAGCCCGTCGTGTAAGAGGAGTTCCCCTCATGCCCGTTTCCATCACCCTGATCGGCGGCCCCACCGCGCTGATCGAGATCGACGGCTTTCGCCTGCTCACCGATCCCACCTTCGATGCGCCCGGCGCCTACCAATTGCCACATGTGAAGCTGGAGAAGACCATCGGCCCCGCGGTGAAGGCCGACGCTATCGGCCCGATCGACGCCGTGCTGCTCAGTCATGACCAGCACTCGGACAACCTCGACAAGTCCGGGCGCGACTATCTGCTGAAGGCGCCGCGCGCGCTGACCACGGAGGCGGGCGCCAGGCGCCTCGGCGGCCATGTCGAGGGCCTCGCGCCCTGGGCGACCGCGCATCTGAAGGACGATGACGGCAACACGCTGACCATCACCGCGACGCCGGCGCGGCACGGTCCGGCCGGCATCGAGCCGCTGTCGGGCGACGTCATCGGCTTCGTGGTGCAGTCGAGCCGCAAGGACACGCGGCCGGTCTACATCAGTGGCGACACCACCTGGTTCGACGGCGTCGCCGAGGTCGCGCGCCGCTTCAAATGCGGCGTGGTGCTGCCGTTCGCCGGTGCCGCGCAAACCCGCGGACCGTTCCATCTCACCATGGACACCAACGACACCATCGAGACCGCGCGCGCCTTTCCCGATGCGATGATCGTGCCCGTGCACACCGAGGGTTGGGCGCATTTCCGCCAGAGCAGCGAGGATCTGCGCAAGACGTTCGACGTGCTCGGCTTCGGCACGCGGCTGCGCCTGCTGGAGCCGGGCGTGCCCACGGTGATCGAGGCGCCGTAGCTGCAATGTCGGTTGCTTGAACCGGTGCGAGCCGGCGAACTCGGATCACCGCTCCCCGTCGGGGAGAGGTGGCACCGCGTCCGATCTCGTCGAATTTCAATGCGCCGCCGAAGCCGTCTTCTTCGTCGCGACCGGCTTCGGCGCCGGCTTTTTGGCCGCTTGCGGTGCGCTGTCCCAGCCGCCGGTGGGCGCCGGAACGTTGACGGCGTCGTCGGGCTGCGGCTCGGCGCTGAAGGTCTGGATCGCGAGCTTGGCGGCGGCGAGCGATTGCGGGTCGAGGCGCTTGGCGACATCGTCGCGCTTGCTCGACGAATCCGCGTCGCCCTGGGCAGCAGCCAGGCTGAACCATTTGTAGGACTCGGCGAGGTTCTGTTCGACGCCGATGCCGCGGGCATAGAGGATGCCGAGGTTGAACTGGCTGTCGGCGACGCCGCGGTCGGCGGCCTTGCGGAACCACTGTGCGGCGCTCTTGTAGTTGGCGCCGCGTCCGCCGCCGTCGGCGTCGAGCACCGCGAGATTGTGCATCGCCTTGGCGTTGCCGCGCTCGGCGGCCTGCGCGTAATAGCGGCGGGCGATGTCGGCATCCTTCTTCACGCCGAGGCCCTTTTCATAGAGCGTGCCGAGGCGGAAGGTCGCAGGCACCACGCCGGCCTGCGACGCGCGGTCGTACCATTTCGCGGCTTCGTCGTAGTTCGCAGCCACGCCCTTGCCTTCGGCAAAGCGCACGCCGATCTCGTAGGCCGCCGTCGCATCGCCCTTCATCGCGGCGGTGCGCAGGGCGGGGCCGCCGATGCCATCAGGCAGCTTCTCGCTCGGTGGCACCTGGACGACGCCGAGCCGTGCGCGGCTCGTGCCGGACAGCGCGCCGGTGACGTCGCTGTTCGCCGCGGGCTGCGGCGGCACTACTGCCGCAGGCGCAGGCGGAATTTCGACCGAAGCCGTGCTGCTGGAGCTCGCCGGCGCGGGCGCCGGTGCGGCATTGTTCAGGGACTGCTTGCCGATCGGCGTCGGCGAAGTCATCGACGGCGTGATCTGTTCGGGCGCGGCAGGCTTGCTCTCGACCGGGGGCGGCGCCTGCGGCGCCGGCTGGCTGGTATCCTCCATCGCCTGCGGCGTCGGCGGCGGGCCGCCGCCGTCGAGCAGGTTCATCGCCATCTTGAAGGTGCCGAGCACGATCACGACCACGCTCGCGCCGACCAGCAGCGAGCGGATCTTCGACGTGATGGTCGAGCCGCCTTCCTGACCTGCGGCCGGTGCTTTTGCCTGGCCCTTGTCCTTGGTGCGGGCCGCGAGCGCAGCCTTGACGCCGCGAGCGGGCTTTTCCGGCGGCTGCGCGGCGGCAGCTTGCGCGGCGCGGCGTGCGGCCGCGATGAAGCTCGACGACGACACCGGCTCCTTCGGCGCGGCGGGGATTTCGCTGATCGCGCTTTCGGAGGCGGCAATGCGCTCGGACGGCGTGGCGGGGCGGCCGCCCGGACGCGTGCCGGGCTCGAGCGGATGATCCGGCGGCAGCTCGGGCGCGATCGCGGCGCGCGCGGGTGCCGTGTGCGGCTCGAGAATCTCGCTGATCGCGCGCGGTGGCACCGGCGCAGCCGCCGGTACCGGCGGCGGCGCTGCGGGCGCGGCGGCATGAAATTCACGCGGCGCGGCGACGAACGCCGAATGCGCCGGCTGCTGCGCGCTGGCCGGATTCGGCAGCTCGGGCTTCGGATCGTATTGCGCCGGCGGCTGCGGCTGCCATTGCTCGCGCGCCATCGGCGCCGGCTCGACCGGCGCGGCCATCGGCATGGGCGCAGCCATCGGCATTGGCTGTGGTGCAGGAGCCGGCGGCGCCGATCGCACCGCGCGCAGGTCGCCCTCGATCATGGCGAGGCGATCGACGACATGGCCGAGCGTGTTGTGCACGGCCTCCAGCGAATCCTGGGTGCTGCGGTTGGTCTCGGCCTGGCTGAAGCGGATGTCGGAGAGCTCGCGCTTGACGAGATCGACCATGCCGGAATCGGGAGGGGGCGCCGAATTGCGGCTCTCGGCGAGCGCGGCATAAGTCGCCTGTTGCCGCTCCAGGTGTCGCAGGATGTCGTGCAGCCCGTCCTCGACACGGCTGAAATCGCCGCCGCGGGAATCGGAGGTGGCCTCCAAACGCTCCAGCAGATAGGAGACGCGCTGCTCGAGATGCGCGAAGGTCGAGGCCGAATCGTTGCCGACCTGCATGCGGTCGAAACGATCGGACAGCGCGCGGATCGCGGCTTCCAGATGTTCGGAGCTCTCGGCCGCCTGCGGCCGCTCGCGCGTTTCCAGCGCGGCGGTGAGCGCGGCGATGCGCTGCTCCAGGGCGGCAAAGCTGTCGCCGCGGTCCGAGGTGCGATTGACCTGGTCGACCTTGGACGACAGCAGCTGTACGTCCTCGGAAAGCCGTGCCAGCGCTTCGTTGGAGGCGACGTTCGAGACGATGCCACGCAGGGCGGAGATAGCGCCTTCGAGCTGGCGCACCGTCGAGGGGTCGTCATTGGCGCGCAGGATCATGTCGAGCTTGGCGCCGAGATTGCGGATCGCCTCGTCATAGCCGGCGAGCTGCTCGGCCGGCGTCAGCGTGCGCAGCACCTGCTTGATGTCGGAGAGGGCGTGTTCGATGCCCGAGAGCACCTGGCCGTCGGTGCCGTTGGAGCGGGTCTCGTCGATGCGACGGTGCAGCGAGCGGATCTCGTTCTCGATCGATTCGATCGCGCGGCGCGGCATCGCCTCGGTGATGGCGTTGCGGATCTCGGCGAGCTCGGCGCGGAAGCCGTTGATCGCCTGCTCGGTATGATCAGGACGCTGCAGCGACTCGATCTGGCTGGTGATCTTGAGCAGATGGCGTTCGAGCGACGAGAAATCCGGCCCTGCTTGCGGTGGCGGAGGGGCATAGACCGGCGCGGGCGGCGCCGCCATTGGCGCCATCGGAGGCGCGTAAGGAGCGGGAGACGGCGCGATCGGCGGGGCAGCGCGCGGCGGCAGTTGCCGCGGCGCAAAGCCGTCAAGCTCGCTCTGGCGCGCGGTGATCTCGGCGACCGCGACGTCGAACGATGCAGGGCTCAGGGGAGGTGAGCTGCGATAGACTTGCGCGGCCGCGCGCTCGACCGCATCGGCCTGGCGCTGGCGCGGTTCAACCGGGGCCGGTGCCGGCGCAGGTGCCGGTCGCGGCGGCTGAGGCTGCTGTGCTTGCGGCTGCGGTTGCTGGGGCCGCGAGATCTGCGAGAGGCGGGCATCCAACCGCGAGATCGCGTCGTTGAGCTGGCGGGCGACGCCCTGCTCGCGCGACATTTCCTGGCGCGGCGCGGCGGGCTTTGAAATCCGTTCGATCTGCTGGGTGATCGCGTCGAGCCGCTGATGGATGTCGGCGACCTCGCGGCTCTCCTGGCTGGCGCCCTGGTTCGGCATCGGCATCGCGCGCGGATCGGGACGCTGCTCCTGACGCTGATCTTGGCGCTGGTCGGAAGGCCCGCGAAAGTTCGGCGGAGCCGTCTCGCCGAGCGTGGAGTTCAGCCAATCGTTGAGCGACATGCCGGCACGGCGCGCAGCAGCTTCGGCCCGCTCCCGGACGGATGGATCGATGCCGTCAACACTCCACGATACGCGCGAATTCATGACTCTGTCCGGTTCCGACTCCGGCGCCCCACCCGGCGCCTCCAGTCTCCCCACGCGTGCCGGTTGCAAAGACAATCGGATTTGGCGCGGGTCGTCTGCCTCGAAGTCAGACTTTTGTCCGTTAGGGTAAATAACGGGTTAAGGAACGCAGTCCCGGTGTCTTAAAGTTGGGCGGCGGGAACCGGGGGTAGCCTCAACCCTTCTCGCGCTTGCTGTCGTCCAGCGGTACCACCGTGCCCTTGCCTGACATGGCCGACAGCGCCTCGAGGGCCTCTTCGCAGAAATCGGCCACCATCTGCTCGTGCCGCGCGCCGAGGCGCAGCAGCAGCAGATTGCCGAGGTCGAGCACGCCTGATGCCGTTCCTTCCGGGAATCGCTTTTTCAGAATCCGCTCGTAGTTCTCGTGCCGGTCGCGATGATGCTCCAGCCGGTCCATCAGGTCGGTGCGGATCGGCTCGATGTCGATGCTGTCGAGCGCATGCAGCCGGACCAGCAAATCGTCCTTGATCGAGGGCGGGGTGCTCGGCCGCGCGGCCCAGTGCCGCAGCGCTGTTCGGCCTTCCGGAGTCAGCGTATAGATGAGCTTATTAGGCTTGCCCGTCTGCACGACCTCGCGGCCCTGGATGTATCCACGGTCGCGCAATTTGGAGAGTTCGCGGTAGATCTGCTGGTGGTCGGCCTTCCAGAAGAAGCCGACCGAGGAGTCGAACGTCTTGGCGAGCTCGTAGCCCGTCATCGGACGTTCCGTGAGGCATGCGAGGATCGCGTCGCCCAGTGCCATGTGACCTGCCTCCCCGTAAGCTTAACCAACCAGCTTGACTTTATGCGCATCGGCGCATATGCGTCAATGTGCATATGAGGTGGGGCTTCAGACCCCCGGAAGAGCATCCCCCTGGCGCTACTGTGCATGGGGTTGTTTTCGCGTTTTTGCCAAAGCCCTTTGGGAGGCACCTGACAATGACCGGCCTCGACTCCTGGTACGCCTACATGAAGTCCCACGACAGCAAGGCGCTGTGGGACCTGCTCCACCCCGACGCCGTGTTCGAAAGTCCCGTCGTGCACACCCCGCAGCGCGGGCGCGACATCACCTTCAAATATCTCGCCAGCGCCGAGAAGGTGCTCGGTGGTCCCGGTTTCACCTATGTGGGCGAATGGCGCAGTGCCGACGGCGCCGTGCTCGAATTCAAGACCATCCTCGACGGCATCGAGATCAATGGCGTCGACATCATCACCTTCGACGCCGAGGGGCGCATCACCGGTTTCAAGGTGATGGTGCGTCCGCTCAAGGCCATCAACATGCTGCACCGACTGATGGCGGAGCAGCTCGCCGCCCATTCCTGAAAATTTCCATCGCTTCAGCCCATGCCGGGAGACCGCAATGCCGATCTATAAAGCCCCCGTCGAAGACGTGAACTTCCTGCTCAACGACGTCTTCCGGATCGACCGCTACGACAACCTCGCCGGCTTCTCCGATGCGTCGAGCGACGTGCGCGAGGCGATCCTGGGGGAAGCCGCCAAGCTCGCTGAAGAGGTGCTGCAGCCGCTCAATCGCGTCGGCGATCTCGAAGGCTGCAAGCGTGCCGACGACGGCAGCGTCACCACGCCGAAGGGTTTCAAGGACGCCTTCAAGCAGGTCGCCGAGGGCGGCTGGCTCGGTCTCTCCGCGCCGACCGAGTTCGGCGGCCAGGGCCTGCCGGTGACGCTCTCCCAGGCGGTCAACGAATTCCAGATCTCCGCCAACATGGCGTTCTCGATGTATGGCGGTCTCACCATGGGCGCGACCGCCGCGCTGATCGTTCACGGCTCGCCGGAGCAGAAGCAGACCTACGTCCCGAAGATGGTTGCCGGCGAATGGACCGGCACCATGAACCTGACCGAGCCGCATTGCGGTACCGACCTGGGCATGCTCCGCACCAAGGCGGTGCGCCAGGCCGATGGCAGCTTCAAGATCACGGGCACCAAGATCTTCATCTCGGCCGGCGAGCATGACCTCGCCGACAACATCATCCACCTCGTGCTCGCCCGCATCGAGGGCGCGCCCGCAGGCATCAAGGGCGTGTCGCTGTTCGTGGTGCCGAAGTTCCTCGTCAATGCCGATGGTTCGGTGGGTAGCCGCAACGGCGTCGTCTGCGGCTCGATCGAGCACAAGATGGGCATCCACGGCAATTCGACCTGCGTGATGAACTACGACAACGCCACCGGCTGGCTGATCGGCGAAGAGAACAAGGGCATGCAGGGCATGTTCGTGATGATGAACGAGGCCCGCCTCGGCGTCGCCGTTCAGGGGCTCGCGCAATCCGAGGTCGCCTATCAGAACGCGGTCGCCTATGCGCGAGAGCGCATCCAGGGCCGCTCGCTCACCGGCGTGAAGGCGCCAGACAAGCCGGCCGATCCGATCATCGTGCATCCCGACGTCCGCCGGACGCTGCTCTCGATCCGCGCCTTCAACGAGGCCGCGCGCGCCTTCGTGATGTGGACCGCGCTGAAGAGCGACGTCGCCCATCGCTCCGAGGACCCGAAGGACCGCCAGGCCGCCGACGATCACATGGGCCTGATGACGCCGGTGCTGAAGGGTTTCCTCACCGACTACGGCTTCGCCAATGCGGTGCAGGCGCAGCAGATGTATGGCGGTCACGGCTACATCGCCGAGCAGGGCATGGAGCAGTTCGTGCGCGATGCGCGCATCGCCATGATCTATGAAGGCGCCAACGGAATCCAGGCGCTCGACCTCGTCGGCCGCAAGCTGCCGCGCGACGGCGGCCGCGCCATCATGGCCTTCTTCGGCGAGGTCATGGCCTTCGCCAAGGAGAACGGCGGCGACGAGGCGCTCAAGCCCTTCATCTCCCCGCTCTCGACCTCGCTCGGCCATCTCCAGCAGGCGACGACCTGGCTGATGCAGAACGCGATGATGAAGCCTGACAATGCCGGCGCTGCGGCGACCGACTATCTGCATCTCTTCGGTTTCGTCGCGCTCGGTTACATGTGGGCGAAGATGGCCAAGGTCACCCAGGCCAAGATTGCCGCCGGCGGGGCGACCCCCTATCTCTCGACCAAGCTCGTCACCGGCCGCTTCTTCATGGAGCGGATGCTGCCGGAGACCGCGGCCAACCTTACGCGCATCCAGTCCGGTTGCGCCACCATCATGGAATTGCCGGCGGAAGCGTTCTGAGCCTGCTTCCGCGACATCGACATCAGAACACCAGATCAGGAGGGCGTCATGCCTGAGGCATTCATCTACGATCACGTTCGCACCCCCCGTGGCCGCGGCAAGGCGGACGGTTCGCTGCACGAAGTCACCGCGCTCGCGCTTGCCACCGTGCCGCTGAAGGCGCTGAAGGACCGCAACAACCTTCCCGAGGATTCCGTCGACGACGTCGTGCTCGGCGTGGTCGATCCGGTCGGCGAGGCCGGCTCCGACATCGCGCGCTTTGCGGCGTTGAAGGCCGGACTCGGCGAAGCCGTGCCCGGCGTGCAGATCAGCCGCTTCTGCGCCTCGGGCCTCGATGCCGTGAATTTTGCCGCAGCCCAGGTGATGAGCGGGCAGCATGAGCTGGTGATCGGCGGCGGCGCCGAATCGATGAGCCGCGTCGGCATCGGCGCCTCCGGCGGCGCCTGGCCGATGGACCCGTCGATGGCGGTCCCCGCCTATTTCATGCCGCAGGGCGTCTCGGCCGACCTGATCGCGACCAAATACGGCTTCTCCCGCGACGACGTCGACGCCTACGCCGTGCAGAGCCAGCAGCGTGCCGGCAAGGCCTGGGACGAGGGCCGCTTCAACAAGTCGGTGGTGCCGGTGAAGGACATCAACGGCCTCACGATCCTCGCCAAGGACGAGCACATGCGTCCCTCGACCACGATGCAGTCGCTGGCGCAGCTGCAGCCGTCGTTCACGATGATGGCGCAGATGGGCGGCTTCGACGGCGTCGCGGTGCAGTCGCATCCGGAGATCGAGCGCGTCAATTACGTGCATCACGCCGGCAACTCCTCGGGCATCGTCGACGGCGCCGGCGCCGTGCTGCTCGGCAGCAAGGAGGCAGGTGCGAAGTATGGCCTCAAGCCGCGTGCAAAGATCCGCGCCTTTGCGAATATCGGCTCGGAGCCGGCGATGATGCTGACCGGTCCGGTCGACGTCACCGAAAAGCTGTTCGCGCGCTCCGGCATGAAGAAGTCTGACATCGACCTGTTCGAGCTCAACGAGGCCTTCGCCTCGGTGGTGCTGCGCTACATCCAGGCCTTCGACATCGACAACGCCAAGATCAACGTCAATGGCGGCGCCATCGCGCTCGGCCATCCGCTCGGCGCCACCGGTGCGATGATCCTCGGCACAGTGCTCGACGAGCTCGAGCGCACCAACAAGTCCACCGCCCTGGTCACGCTGTGCATCGGCGGCGGCATGGGCACCGCGACCATCATCGAGCGCGTCTAAGGGGTAGGGGAGCAACCAACATGGCTTACAAGAATTTCAAGGTTGAGACCGATTCCGACGGTATCGCGCTCGTCACCTGGGACATCCCGGGCCGTTCGATGAACGTGCTCGACGAGACCTCGACCAGCGAGCTCGACGCGATCGTCAAGGAGACGACTGCCGATGGCGCGGTGAAGGGCGTCGTCATCACCTCCGCGAAGGACGCGTTCTGCGCCGGCGCTGATCTCTCCATGCTCGAAGGCATGAACCAGGCCTACGCCAAGGTTCTCAAGGAGCAGGGCGAGACCGCCGCGAACCAGATGCTGTTCGAGCAGAGCCGGCGCTTCTCGCAGGTGCTGCGCTCGATCGAAACGTCGGGCAAGCCGTGGGCGGCCGCGATCAACGGCCTCGCGCTCGGCGGCGGTTTCGAGATCACGCTGTGCTGCCATTATCGCGTGGCGGCGGAGAATCCCAAGACCCGTCTGGGCCTGCCCGAGGTCAAGGTCGGCCTGTTCCCGGGGGCCGGCGGCACGCAGCGCGTGCCGCGCCTGGTGCCGCCGCAGGACGCCATGACGATCCTGCTCAAGGGCGACCCTGTTACGATCGACAAGGCGAAGCAGCTCAATTTGATCCACGCCATCGTTCCGGCCGCTGACCTGATCAAGGCGGCTAAGGACTGGATCAAGGGCGGCGGCAAGGCTGTCGCGCCCTGGGACGAGAAGGGCTTCAAGCTGCCCGGCGGCCCGGTTTTCTCCAAGGCCGGCATGATGATGTTCCCGGCCGGCAACGCGATCTATCGCCGCGAGACCTACGACAACTATCCGGCCGCGCGCGCCATCATGAGCTGCGTCTATGAGGGCCTGCAGTTGCCGATCGACGCGGCGCTGCGTGTCGAGTCGCGCTACTTCACCTCGGTGCTGCGCTCGAAGGAGGCAGCGGCGATGATCCGCAGCCTGTTCCTGTCGATGCAGGAGCTCAACAAGGGAGCGCGACGGCCGAAGGACGTGCCGCCGACCAAGGTCAAGAAGATCGCCGTGATCGGCGCCGGCTTCATGGGCGCAAGCGTCGGCTACGTCTCGGCCCGCGCCGGCCTCGACGTCGTTCTGATCGATCGCGACCAGGAGAGCGCCGACAAGGGCAAGGCGCACGCGCAGAAGGTGATCGAGGACCAGATCAAGAAGGGTCGCGCCAAGCCTGAGGATGCCGAGAAGCTGCTCGCGCGCATCACGCCGACCGCGGACTATGCCGCGCTGAAGGACGTCGACCTCGTCATCGAGGCCGTGTTCGAGGACCGCAAGGTCAAGGCTGACACCTTTGCCAAGGCGCAGGAATATTTGAAGCCCGACGTGATCTTCGCGTCGAACACCTCGACGCTGCCGATCACCTCGCTGGCCGAGAGCTTCAAGGACCAGGGCAAGTTCGTCGGTATCCACTTCTTCTCGCCGGTCGAGAAGATGATGCTGGTCGAGATCATTCTCGGCAAGAACACCGGCGACGTCGCGCTCGCGACTGCGCTGGATTACGTCCGGCAGATCGGCAAGACACCGATCGTGGTCAACGACTCCAGAGGCTTCTTCGCCAACCGCTGCGTCGGCCGTTACGTCGCCGAGGGCAACGAGATGTTCCTCGAAGGCGTGCCGCCGGCGATGATCGAGAACTGCGCCAAGATGGCCGGCATGCCGGTCGGCCCGCTCTCGCTGTCGGACGAAGTCGCGCTCGACCTCGGCCTGAAGATCATGAAGGCGACCGAAGCCGATCTAGGCCCGAACGCCATCAATCCCGATCAGAAGAAGCTGATGGTGGAGATGGTCGAGACGCAAGGGCGTCTTGGTCGCAAGAACAGCAAGGGCTTCTACGACTATCCCGAGAAGGGCAAGGGCCAGAAGAGTCTGTGGCCGGGGCTCTCGGCGCTGCAGCCGAAGCAGCTCGATCCTGACACGCTCGACGTCGAGGAGCTGAAGCAGCGCTTCCTGGTCGTGCAGGCTGTGGAAGCGGCGCGCACCGTCGAGGATCACGTCATCACCGATCCCCGCGAGGCGGATGTCGGTTCGATCCTCGGCTTCGGCTTCGCGCCGTTCACCGGCGGCACGCTGTCCTACATCGACTTCATGGGCACGAAGAAGTTCGTCGAGCTCTGCCACAGGCTGGAAGCGAAGTACGGCTCGCGCTTCACGCCGCCGAAGCTGCTCGAAGACATGGCGGCGAAGGGCGAGACATTCTACGGCCGCTTCGCGCCGAAGAAGGCCGCGGCCGCCTGATCAATTGGAGTCGTTCGAGACAACAGGCCGGATCGTCGATCCGGCCTTTTTCTTTTGGCGCAATGTCCTCACGGTTGCGTCAGGATCTCCCCGGTTGTGGAACCCGTCACAGAAATCGCGTAGGAGCCGTGCAACAGTCCCGCTGCCGCGCGTCGCACAATTGTCATGGACGCGACAAAGCGGCGCCGTTCTTTTGCTCGGCCCTGGCACTAGTCTTGCTGAGGGTCAGGGTCACGAATCGCGTTGGGACGCTTGCCGGGCCATCGGCAAGTTGAAGAAATAAGAAAGTGTCCTTGATGAATTCTTTGGTGCTGCGGAAGACCGCGCTCTGTCGCGATCTCACCGCGAAATACGCCGTTGCGCCCACGTTTGGCCGTCTCTCGCCTATGCAGAAGCCGGCGCGGCTGCGCCGCAAGGGACCGCTGCTTTGGGCCGCGTTGGCATTACTCGTGCTGGCGGGGGATTTTCTGCTCGCTTATCTTGCGTGGCTGGCCGTCGACTTCCTCATGGGGTGAGGCCTCGCGCGCCTGCAACAGATACGCAGCTGCAAAGTAGGCGAGCTGAGAAACGGCAAGGCAGACCGCAATGATGATCACGCCCGCCAGCATTCCGAACTGATAGGCGTGCAGAATTACTGCCGAGAAGACCGCGATGAGTGGCGAGAACACGACCAGCGCCCAGATCCTGAATACGTAACCTGTCGCTATTCCCACCAATGCGCTTGCAACGATCAGGACGATGGCAATCGTCAAGTTCAACTCCGATGAGAGTCCAAAAATTCTTCAATGAATTCGACCACGCTCGCCCGCTTCACGGGCAGAGACAAGACAGCACCACTTACGTTTGGCGAACAGTAGTTCATAAGTCTAATTAAGGTACGATGATCCGACGAAGCGGGCTCGGTTTCAGCGCGTCGGCGGTAAAAAGGGCCGGATCATCGACCCGGCCCTTGATGACTGATGGTTTTTGCGCGCCTTAGGCGGCCTGCGCCAGCCCTTCCTTCTTCAACGCCTCCTGCACCTTCGGCCGTGCCGCGACGCGGGCCTTGTAGGCGGTGAGGTGAGGCATGGCGGAGAGGTCGAACTTCATCCGGTCGCCCCAGGTCAGCATCGTGAAGAGATAGCCGTCGGCGACCGAGAACTGCTTGCCCATGAGGTAGTCTTTGCCGGCGAGCTCGCTGTCGATATGCTTCAGCTTGCCCATGACGCGATCCCTGAAGAACGCCTTGGCGTCGTCGTTCAGCGCCGGCGCGAACATCGGGCCAAAACTCTTGTGCACCTCGGAGGTGAGGAAGTTCAGCCATTCGAGCAGCTTGTAGCGCTCGGAACTGTCGCGCGCGGGCGCCAGTGCTTTGGCCGGGGCCTTGTCGGCGATCATCTGGACAATGACCGGGCCTTCGGTCACGATCTCCCCGCTGTCGAGGCCCAGCGCGGGGACCTGACCCTTCGGATTGACCTTCAGATAGTCTTCACCGTTCTCGAGCTTCTTGGCCCGGATATCGACCTTGACCAACTCATAAGGCAGGTCGGCCTCGAGGAGTGCGATATGGGGGGACAGCGAGCAGGCGCCGGGCGAGTAATACAGTTTCATGGAATTTCCTCCTCTTGACGCTTGGTTGGGGCGAAGGAACGCCTACATGCATCTGCATGCAATAGTCAAGATTGATGCAGGTGCATCGAGTGGGGTAAGAAGCGGACGACGAGTTTGAGCGGGACCATGAAACGTAAACCATCGACCGAGGCAACCAGCGCCTGGATCCGCCTGATGCGGGTACAGAGCCGCGTGCTCGACTGTGTCGAGCAGGATCTGAAGAAGGCCGGGTTCCCGCCGCTCGCCTGGTACGACGCGCTCCTCGAATTGTCGCGCGCCCCGAGCGGGGAGCTGCGGCCGGTGGAACTCGAGCGGCAGATGCTGATCCCGCAATACTCCACCTCGCGATTGATTGATCGCCTCGTCGACGAAGGCCTCGCCTCGCGGCGCGAATGCAAGATCGACAAGCGCGGCCAGTTCGTCGAGATCACGGAGGCCGGCCGCGAGCTGCAGAAGCGGATGTGGGGCGCCTACTCGGCCGCGATCGAGAAATATGTCGGCTCGAAACTGTCCGATGCCGATGCCCTCAAGCTCAGCGGTCTGCTCGACCGGCTGGGTTGCTCGTGCGGCGAGATGAAGCTGCCGCCCGTCGCCAACGTCAACGAAACCTCGCCGTCGCGATGACCGCGCGGCTCACAAGCTCGTCCGCGCGCCCGGTGGGTTCGCGGACCATCCCCGTCACCCGCGCGCCTTCGGTCGAAGCGCCCTTTTGATTAGAGTTTGATATGGCGCGAGACCAGATCGATATGACGCCGCTGCAATCGCGCGACGAGCTCGTTGCGTGGTTCGAGGCCGGCTGCAAGGACCCGTCCGAATTCCGCATGGGTACCGAGCACGAGAAGACGCCGTTCACGCTCGAGGGCCACCGCCCCGTGCCCTACGAAGGCGCACGCGGCATCGGCGCGCTGCTCGAAGGCATGAAGCTCCTGCTCGGCTGGGAGCCGATCATGGAGAAGGGCAACATCATCGGCCTCTACGACGTCACCGGCGGCGGCGCGATCTCGCTGGAGCCCGGCGGACAGTTCGAGCTTTCGGGTGCACCGGTCGAGAACGTGCACCAAACCCAGAGCGAGCTGATGGCGCATCTGGCGCAAGTGCGCGAGATCGCGACCCCGCTCGGCATCGGCTTCCTCGGCCTCGGCATGACGCCGTCCTGGTCGCGCGCCGACATCCCGGTGATGCCCAAGGGTCGCTACAAGATCATGACCAATTACATGCCGAAGGTCGGTCAATACGGCCTCGACATGATGTACCGGACCTGCACGGTGCAGACCAATCTCGACTTCTCCTCCGAAACCGACATGGTCAAGAAGCTGCGCGTCTCGCTGGCGCTCCAGCCGGTCGCAACCGCCCTGTTCGCGAACTCGCCGTTCACCGAAGGCAAGCCGAACGGCTTCCTCTCCTTCCGTTCCGAGATCTGGCGCGACACCGACAATGCGCGCGCCGGCATGATGCCGTGGGCCTTCGAGGACGGCATGGGCTTCGAGCGCTATGTCGACTATGCGCTCGACGTGCCCATGTATTTCGTCAAGCGTGGCGACGATTACATCGACGTATCGGGCTCCTCGTTCCGCGCCTTCTTCGACGGCCGCAACAACAATCTGCCCGGCGAACGTCCGACGCTGTCGGACTGGGCCAATCATCTCTCAACGATCTTCCCGGAGGTGCGGCTGAAGCGTTACCTCGAGATGCGCGGCTCCGATGGTGGCCCGTGGGGCCGCCTGCCGGCGCTGTCGGCGTTCTGGGCCGGGCTGCTCTATGACGACGTGTCGCTCGATGCGGCCTGGGATCTGGTGAAGCACTGGACCGCGCTCGAGCGCCAGGCGCTGCGCGACGACGTGCCGCGCTTCGGCTTCAAGGCGCGGATCAAGGACCGCTATCTGTTCGAGATCGCCAAGGAATGCCTCGTTCTGGCACATGCGGGCCTGCGTCGCCGCGGCCGCATCGATGCAATCGGCCGCGACGAAACGCGGCATCTGGAGCCGCTCGACCGCATCATCGATTCCGGCCGGACCCCGGCCGAGGAGATGCTCGAGAAGTTCAACGGTGCCTGGCAGGGCTCGGTGGAACCGGCCTACGCGGAATACGCGTTCTAGATTCCGGCCCTGACGCGTGTTCTTGTCGAGAAGCCTCTAGGCAAATAGGCCAACGACCAGGTTTTAGGCCGTTCATCGCCCGTACAGGTTTGCGGCGATCAAATGACCGGCCGAAAAACCTGAGCGCCGTCAATAACTCGAAAGCTGTTCCGATGGGGAAGGGCCGCCTGCCTGGGGCCGTCATGGCCTGCGTCGTGGCCTGTGTCACGCTGCTTGCGCTCGCCTTTGCGAGCGTGCCCGCGCGTGCGCAGACGGCGTTCGACCGGCCGGGTGGCGACTATTTCAACACGCCGGTCACATCAGGCGATCCCGAGGATTGTGCGCTGCTCTGTGAGCGCGATCGAAAGTGCCGCGCCTGGAGCTTCAGCTATCCTGATATCGACGGCGCTGCGGCGGTGTGCTGGCTCAAGAATACCGTGCCGCCGCGACAGCCCGCCAATTGCTGCATCTCCGGGGTGCGCGGTGCCGGCGTGATCGAGCCTCGCGTCGAGGGCGTGGAGACTTCGATCGACCGCCCCGGCGGCGATCTGCGCAATTTCGACCTCAAGGAAGGCGAGGGCGAGGAGGTCTGCAAGGCCGCCTGCACCGCCGACAACAAATGCCGCGCCTTCACCTATGCGCGTCCCGGCTATACCGGCCGCGAAGCGCGCTGCTTCCTGAAAAAGGACATCAAGCCGCCACGGCGCAAGGCCGGGTTCATATCGGGCGTGGTGAGATAGGCAAGGATCATTCTGCCGCAATCACCGTAAGCTCTGGCCACAAGGCCTTCCATCTCTCGGCTTTCACCGCGTAATTCGCCGCGGAGAAATTGGCGCCCGGATTTGGCCGCGCAACCAGACCTGCGACATCGTCGAAGCCGTGTGGCGCATAGACGTCGAACCCGCCGTCCACGCGCCTCACGCCCACTTGCGTGTTCTGCGTGAGGAAACGGTCCATACCGTCGGCCGAGCACCGCAGTGGCGGATACGGCAGGCCATGCTTGGCCGGGTACCACAGATGCACGCGTGCCTGATTACGGATCTCGATCCTGGCGCCGAGATGATCGAGCCGCGCTTGCAGTCGGCGGATCACGGCGTCCTCCGCGTCCCAGGAGGTATCAGGGTCGAAGTAGAAGACGTCGTAATCGGCAATGCCGTGATCGATGGCGCGGCCGGTCAGCACGTTCCACACCGATTGCACCAGGCATCCAGAGACCAGCCACGCATCCGGCAGCGCGAGGTGGTGGAGCTCGTCGAGGATTGCAACGTTGACCGGATTCTTCAGTGCCAGCGCGAGGAAGCGGGCTTCATCCATCGCGAGCGTCACGCGCTCTCGCGCGCATCATAATCCGCCCGCGCCGCCTTCGAGGCCAGCGTGCGCCAACGCCGCCGCAGCAGCGGCTCCAGGATCGCGCGCTTCGCCTTGGACAAGCGGATCAGCACGATCGGATAATCGGCGTAGTGGTCGGTGAAGTGGAAGATTTCCGGCTGGCTCTCGACCAGCATCGCACGCTCGTCGATCGGAACATCAGGCATCACCAGGCTGTCGCCGTCCTCTTTCAGGCGCGCCAGCATCTTCTTGCGCACTTTCAGCGCCGGTGTGCCGTAGGAGGTGCCGTCCTCGACCTCCGGCCACGTCAGCACGAATTTCCTGACGTCGTCGAAGGTCACGAGCTCAGCTCAGTGCACGGCGGTGAAGAACCGCGCGAGGCGGAAGCCGGAGAGCCAGGTCCAGACCGGCTGACCGCGCATGCCGAGATCCCAGGAACCGAGCACGGCGTCCGCACGGCCGACCAGATTGTCGATCGGCAGCAGGCCGACGCCGCCGGAGCGCAGCGGCACGCGGCTGTCGGCCGAGTTGTCTCTGTTGTCGCCGAGCACGAACAGGTGCCCCGCGGGCACCGTGACTTCGGGCGTGTTGTCGAGCGGACCGTTGTCGCGCATCTTGAAGATCAGGTGCTTGACGCCATTCGGAAGCGTCTCGACGTAGCGGTAGGCGGGCTCGCTGCCGCCATTGTCGTCCTCGGCGGCGCCGACGCCATCCGGCTTCAGTTCGGCCGGACGGTCGTTGATGAACAGTTGGCCCTGCCGCATCTGGATGCGGTCGCCGGGAAGGCCCACGACGCGCTTGACCCAGGCCTGCGAGCGATCGCCGGGCCAGCGGAACACGACCACGTCGCCTGCCTTCGGCGTCTCCGCGAACACGCGGCCGGTTTCGGGCAGGTTGATCTGGATCGGCAGCGACGAGGTGCCGTAGCCATAGGGAAATTTCGAGGCGAGCAAGGCGTCGCCGATCAACAGCGTCGGCTCCATCGAGCCCGACGGCACGTAGAACGGCTCCGCCAGCGCGCCCTTGGCGATGAAGACGGCGGCGACGATGCCGGCGAGCTGCACCAGCTGGCTGCCCCAGCCGCTGCTCTTTCGCTTGGTGCTGACAGTCACTTTGTCCTCAACGCTCATGCGCCCGTTCCACCCACCGTAATGCGTTCCATCAGAAGCGACGGCTGGCCGACGCCGACAGGCACGCCCTGACCGTTCTTGCCGCAGGTGCCGATGCCGGTATCGAGCGCCAGATCGTTGCCGATCATGCGGATGCGATGCAGGTCGGTCGGCCCGTTGCCGATCAGCATGGCGCCCTTCAGCGGCGCGCCGATCTTGCCGTTCTCGATCTTGTAGGCCTCGGTGCACTGGAACACGTATTTGCCCGATGTGATGTCGACCTGTCCGCCGCCGAAATTCGCGGCGAACACGCCGTTCTTCACCGACGCCAAAATCTCGGCCGGGTCGCGATCGCCTGCGAGCATGTAGGTGTTGGTCATGCGCGGCATCGGTACATGGGCGTAGCCCTGGCGACGGCCGTTGCCGGTCGGCTTCATGTTCATCAGCCGCGCGTTCTGGCGGTCCTGCATGTAGCCGACGAGAATGCCGTCCTCGATCAGAACGGTGCGATTGGTCGGCGTGCCCTCGTCGTCGATCGACAGCGAGCCGCGGCGCGAGGCAATGGTGCCGTCGTCGATCACGGTGACGCCCTTGGCGGCGACCTGCTGGCCCATCAGGCCGGCGAACGCCGACGTCTTCTTGCGGTTGAAGTCGCCTTCGAGGCCGTGACCGACCGCTTCATGCAGCATCACGCCGGGCCAGCCGGCGCCGAGCACGACGTCCATCTCGCCGGCGGGGGCGGGAATCGATTCCAGATTCACCAGCGCCTCGCGCAGCGCGCCGTCGGCGGCATCGCGCCAGGACCTGGTCTCGATGAATTCGGCATAGCCGGCGCGACCGCCATAGCCCTTGCTGCCGCTCTCCTGGCGGTCGCCTTGTCCAGCGACGACGGAGACATTGACGCGCACCAGCGGGCGGATGTCGCGGTAGCTCTCGCCGTCGGGCCGCAGGATCTCGACCACCTGCCAGGTCGCACCCAGGCTGACGCTGACCTGCCGCACCCGAGGATCCTTGTCGCGCAGGTACGCGTCGATTTCGGCAAGCAGCTTGACCTTGGTCTCGAAGCCCGGAGCGTCGAGCGGATTCTCATCGCCATAGAGCCGCACATTGGTGTGCGGAGGCGGGGCCGCGAAGCTGCCGGAATAGCCGCCGCGCACGGCCGCGACCGCATCGGCCGCGCGAATCAGCGCCGGCAGCGACACGTCGGAGGAATGCGCATAGCCGACCGCGTCGTCCTTGACGGCGCGCAGGCCAAAACCTTGCGAGGTGTCGTAGGTCGCCTGCTTCAGCCGCCCATTGTCGAACATCAGCGCTTCGGTCTGGCTGTATTCCAGGAACAATTCGCCGTCGTCGGCTCCGGCAAGGCCGCGTGCGACCTCGTTGCGAACCTGGTCGCGGTCGAGATTGGCGCGGTCGAGCAGGGAGGTTGTGGCAGGGTTGGTCATGCGTCCGTCCATTATCGGGGGATGTGAGGCAAGATAATGGTTTCGGAACGGTTCCGCGAGAGCGCGAGGCGTCACATTACGGAAACAATAGGTTCGCCGCGACCAGGTCCTACGGCAGCTTGTCGTAGCCCTCGCCGAGGCCGTTGAGGCTGAGCGGGAAGCCGATGCCTTCCTCGGGTGTCTCGAAGATGATGAAGGTCGCGGTCTTGGCGCTGCGGAGCTGGCTGAGCAGCTTGTCGTCCATGACGACCTCGGCGACGCAGCCGTTGGGCAGGCAGCGAACGAAACCGGCGCGACCGACGTCCTGGTTGTCGAGCTTCAGCCCGAGGCCGGAGGGCAGCAGCACGCCCAAGGGGGCGACCACGCGCATCAGGCGGCTCTTCTGGTCGGCGGTCTTGAGTACGATCACGGTGAGGCCGGCATTGGAGCGGTCTTCCGCCACCACGCTCTGGATCAGGGCGCATTGCTCGGCCTGGGCGCCCGGAGGCGTGTCGCAGCGGATCTGCCAGTCGCCATGGAGGGAGCGCACCGCGCCCTGCGCATGGGCAAGGCCGGGCACGGCAAGGAAAAGGACGACAGCCAGGAGGCCGATCAGCGTCGTGAGACCGTCATTCGGCCATAGAGCCGATCGTGCCATCCGTCTCGAAAGCCCCATCAGGGTCGGTCCCTCTGCTCGCTCGGGTCGCTCGCGCTGGTGGACTGATACGGGAATGACGGCGTCTTGAAGGCAAATCGCAAGCAAATTCCGCGCCGCCTTGGCCGCCATTGCCGCCACGAATCAGGTTCCTGCGGGGCCCTGCGCCTGTGCCTACAGCGGGCAATCCGGCTGTCAAGCCGCGGCATCCCGGCAAGCGGTATTTTTGTCTGATGTTACTGGGAAATATCTTGCGGGTGATCGCTGACAGAGGGGGCTCAAGACTGCATTGCGATAGATCAAGAATTATGGTTTGAGAGGCTTGATTTCGGCGTTCTAGCGATCTGGCCCCAATTCCTCTTAGAGGTATTCTTGAGCGGCGGTTTGTCAGACGGGCGGATCGAATAAGCGTTCCCCACAAAATGGGGGGATGCACTTGGGGTGATTTCGTAAGGGGAGCGCGAACGGCATGAGGATGTCGATGGGTCGGGTGGGCCGGCATTTGCTGGGAATGGCCACCATCGCCGTAGTGGCGGCTGGCATCATGCTGGCGACGGGCGGCGCGGCATTTGCCGAGCTCGGTCAGCCTGAGCCGTGGGAGTGGCACCTGCAGGGCTCCGGTTCCCCGGTGATGGACAACATCGTCTGGTTCCATAATTTCCTGTCGGTGCTGATCATCCTGATCACGCTGTTCGTTCTGGCGCTGCTCGTCATCGTGGTGGTGAAGTTCAACGCGAAGGCCAATCCGGTGCCGTCGCGGACCACCCACAACACGCTGATCGAGGTGGTGTGGACCCTGGTGCCGGTGCTGATTCTGGTCGGCATCGCGGTGCCGTCGTTCCGCCTGCTGTTCCTCGAGCTCGACGTGCCGAAGGCGGACCTGACGATCAAGGCGACCGGCAAGCAGTGGTACTGGTCCTACGCCTATCCCGACAACGGCAAGTTCGAGTTCGACTCGCTGATGGCCCAGGACAAGCAGCCCCGCCTGCTCGGCGTCGACAACGAGATGGTGGTGCCGGTCAACAAGGTGATTCGCGTTCAGGTCACCGGCGCCGACGTCATCCACGCGTTTGCGCTGCCGGCGTTCGGCGTCAAGATCGATGCCATTCCGGGCCGGCTGAACGAGACCTGGTTCAAGGCCACCAAGACCGGCATGTTCTACGGCCAGTGCTCGGAGCTTTGCGGCAAGGACCACGCCTTCATGCCGATCGCGATCCGCGTGGTGAACGACCAGGATTTCGCCTCCTGGGTTGAATCGGCGAAGAAGAAGTTTGCGAGCGGCGACACCAGCACCTTCGCCTCCGCAGCCGGCCCGACGCAGTAAGCGCCGGGCGACGGCTTGAGGGACTGAAAGCGACATAAAGGGCGGGACCTCCAACGGTCCGAACGGGACGCAAGGCAGGATTTGAAAATGGCAACCAGCGCAGCGGCACACGGCGATCACGCGCAAGACCACGGACATGACCACGAGCACGCCCATCCGACCGGATGGCGTCGCTACGTCTATTCGACCAACCACAAGGACATCGGCACGATGTACCTGATCTTCGCGGTCATCGCGGGCATCATCGGTGCCGCGATGTCGGTCGCGATCCGTGCCGAGTTGATGTATCCCGGCGTGCAGATATTCCACGAGACGCACACCTATAACGTGTTCGTGACCTCGCACGGCCTGATCATGATCTTCTTCATGGTCATGCCCGCGATGATCGGCGGCTTCGGCAACTGGTTCGTGCCGCTGATGATCGGCGCGCCCGACATGGCGTTCCCGCGCATGAACAACATCTCGTTCTGGCTGCTGCCGGCCTCCTTCGCGCTGCTCCTGCTGTCGACCTTCGTCGAAGGCGAGCCGGGCGCCAACGGCGTCGGTGCCGGCTGGACCATGTATGTGCCGCTGTCGGCCTCCGGCCATCCCGGCCCGGCCGTCGACTTCGCGATCCTCTCGCTCCATCTGGCGGGCGCCTCGTCGATCCTCGGCGCCATCAACTTCATCACCACGATCTTCAACATGCGCGCGCCGGGCATGACCCTGCACAAGATGCCGCTGTTCGTCTGGTCGATCCTGGTGACGGTGTTCCTGCTGCTGTTGTCGCTGCCGGTGCTCGCCGGTGCGATCACCATGCTGCTCACCGACCGCAATTTCGGCACCACCTTCTTCAACCCCGAGGGCGGCGGTGACCCCGTGCTGTTCCAGCACCTGTTCTGGTTCTTCGGTCACCCCGAAGTGTACATCCTGATCCTGCCCGGCTTCGGCATGATCAGCCAGATCGTCTCGACCTTCTCGCGCAAGCCCGTGTTCGGCTATCTCGGCATGGCCTACGCCATGGTCGCGATCGGCGGCATCGGCTTCGTGGTTTGGGCGCACCACATGTACACGGTCGGCATGTCCTCGGCGACGCAGGCCTATTTCGTCGCCGCCACGATGGTCATCGCGGTTCCGACCGGCGTGAAGATCTTCTCCTGGATCGCCACGATGTGGGGCGGCTCGATCGAATTCCGCGCCCCGATGATCTGGGCGGTGGGCTTCATCTTCCTGTTCACGGTCGGTGGCGTCACCGGCGTCGTGCTGGCGAACGCCGGCGTCGACCGCGTGCTGCAGGAGACCTATTACGTCGTCGCGCACTTCCACTACGTGCTGTCGCTCGGTGCGGTGTTCGCGATCTTCGCCGGCTGGTACTACTGGTTCCCGAAGATGACGGGCTACATGTACAACGAGACGATCGCGAAGACGCACTTCTGGGTCACCTTCATCGGCGTCAACCTGGTGTTCTTCCCGCAGCACTTCCTCGGCCTGTCGGGCATGCCGCGCCGCTACGTCGACTATCCGGATGCGTTCGCCGGCTGGAACCTGATCTCGTCGATCGGCTCCTACATCTCCGGCTTCGGCGTTCTTATCTTCCTCTACTGCGTGTTCGACGCCTTCATGAAGAAGGTCCCGGCGGGCGACAATCCCTGGGGTGCGGGCGCCACCACGCTGGAGTGGACGCTGTCCTCGCCGCCGCCCTTCCACCAGTTCGAAGTGCTGCCTCGCGTGCAGTAAGCGATGAAACTCCCGCGGCGCCCGTGACGGGCGCCGCGGCTCGGCAACGAAACGAGCAGGTTTAAGTGTCCGTCCTCGATCAGAACGCCATCGACATCAATCCTCGCATCTCTGAAGCGGAGGTTGGTGACTACCTCGCGCTGCTCAAGCCGCGGGTGATGTCGCTCGTGATCTTCACTGCGCTGGTCGGGATGGCGATGGCGCCCGGACGCTTCCACTGGGTGCTGGCGATCACCTCGATGCTCTGCATCGCCGTCGGCGCCGGCGCTTCCGGCGCGCTCAACATGGCGCTCGAGGGCGACATCGATTCCAAGATGTCGCGCACTGCAAACCGTCCGATCCCGCGCGGCCGCATCACCCGGCCCGAGGCGATGGCGTTCGGCATGACGCTCGCCTTCTTCTCGGTGATGACACTCGGCATTCTCGTCAACTGGATCGCGGGCGCGCTGCTCGCCTTCACCATCTTCTTCTACGTCGTGATCTACACGATGGGCCTGAAGCGCTGGACCGCGCAAAACATCGTGATCGGCGGCGCCGCGGGCGCGCTGCCGCCGGTGGTGGCGTGGGCGTCCGTCACGGGCACGGTCGACGTCGAGCCGCTGCTGCTGTTCGCCATCATCTTCTTCTGGACGCCGCCGCATTTCTGGGCGTTGGCGCTGTTCCGCTCCGACGACTATGCCCGCGCCGGCATTCCGATGCTGCCCAACGTCGCCGGTCCGGACGCGACCCGCCTCCAGATCCTGCTCTACACCATCGTGCTGATCGCGGTCGCCGCGGCACCCTGGGCGCTCGGCTATTTCGATGCCATCTACGGCGTGACCTCGCTGGTGCTCGGGGCCGGCATGCTGGTGCTCGCGATCAACGTCTACATGCGCCGCGAACGCAGCCAGTCGCTGCGCGCAACGCGAAAACTGTTTGCCTTCTCGATCCTGTATCTGTTCGCGCTGTTCGCGACCTTGCTGGCCGAGGTCGTGGTCCGGGCGCTTGCTCCGATGGTCGGGGGCGCATGAGGCAGGAATGGCTGACAAACCCGAGCCAGATGGAATCGTCCTCACCGAGGCGCAGAAGAAGAGCCGTCGTCAGCGCTCGATCGCAATCGCGCTCGCGCTCGGTGTGCTCGTCATCCTTTTCTTCGCCGTCACCATGGTCAAGGGACCGGCGGTTCTAGTTCGCCCAATGTGACAGAGATGGATCAGAAGCCGACCATACCGCAGGATCAGAGCCGAACGGCCAGCAAGGGCCGTTCAGGGGCCTTGGGTCGTGATGTGCTGGTCGCTTCGATCTGCGGCGGCGTTGTCGCGCTGATGGTCGGCGCGTCCTACGCAGCCGTGCCGTTCTACAACTGGTTCTGCCGCGCCACCGGCTTCAACGGCACGACCCAGGTCGCGACCTCGGCGCCCGCCAGCGGCCCAATCGCCCGCAAGATCGCGGTGCGTTTCGATTCCAACGTCGCGCCCGGCCTGCCCTGGAAATTCGAGCCGGAGCAGACCGAAATCGAGGTCAATATCGGCCAGGTCACGACGATCTATTACAACGTGACCAACCAGGCCGCGCGCACCACCTCGGGCCAGGCCGCCTACAACGTCGCGCCGCTGACGGTCGGGTCCTATTTCCAGAAGATCAACTGCTTCTGCTTCACCGAGCAGACCATGGCGCCCGGTGAGAAGCGCGAGATGCCGGTGGTGTTCTATGTCGATCCGTCGATCGTCAAGGATCACGACAATGACGGGCTCAACACCATCACGCTGTCCTACACGTTCTATCCCGTGAAGGATCCGGTGGTGAAGCCGCTCGCATCCGGCGACGACGACAAGCGCAAGGGAAATCTCCAGCCGCCGGGTTGATGCTCAGGGGTTGGAACAAGGGGATAAGTGCCCGACAGGCACGGGATTGAGGAGACAGACCGCAATGGCTACCGCGCAAGGCAAGCATCACGACTACCATCTGGTCGATCCCTCTCCGTGGCCGGCGGTCGGCTCCGTCTCGGCCTTCATCATGGCGGTCGGCGCGATCTCCTGGATGCACCACATGTTCTCGGCCGCGCCGATCGTGTTCGGTGTCGGCACCATCGGCGTGCTCTACACCATGGCGAGTTGGTGGGGCGACGTGATCAAGGAAGCCCAGTACAAGGGTGACCACACCCGCGTCGTGCAGTTGCATCACCGTTACGGAATGATCCTGTTCATCGCCTCCGAGGTGATGTTCTTCGTCGCCTGGTTCTGGGCCTATTTCAATGCCGCGCTGTTCCCGGCCGATGCCGTCCACGCCACCCGCGACGCCGTGTTCGGCTGCGGTCTCGGCACGGCTGCCGGCGCTTGCGCGGTCCCGGGCACCTGGCCGCCCCACGGCATCGAGACCTTCGATCCCTGGCATCTGCCGCTGCTCAACACGCTGATCCTGCTCACCTCGGGCACCACGGTCACCTGGGCGCACCACGCGCTGCTCGAGAACGATCGCCAGGGCCTGAAGTACGGCCTGATCCTCACGGTGCTGCTGGGCGCGACCTTCACCTGCGTACAGGCCTATGAGTACAGCCACGCGGCGTTCTCGTTCGCCGGCAACGTCTACGGCGCGACCTTCTTCATGGCGACCGGATTCCACGGTTTCCACGTGCTGGTCGGTACCATCTTCCTGATCGTGTGTTTGGCGCGCGCCTATGCCGGCCACTTCACGCCGACCCAGCATCTCGGCTTCGAGTTCGCTGCCTGGTACTGGCACTTCGTCGACGTGGTCTGGCTGTTCCTGTTCCTGTGCATCTACGTCTGGGGACACGGTGCCGAGACCATGGCCCACGGCGCGCACTGAGCCGCGACGGATCAATCTGCAAGGGGCGGCCGCAGGGCCGCCCTTTCGCTTTCCAGAGCCCGGAGTCTCGTCCGAAACTGTGATAGGCTTGCTTGCGATGAACGATACCGCCGACACACCTCAGTCCCAACCCACCGTCCTGCAAAGCGCGCTGCGCGGGCTCGCCTGCAAATGCCCGCGCTGCGGTGAGGGCAAGCTCTATGCGGGCTTCCTCACCTTGGCGCCCGCCTGCAACCGCTGTGGCCTCGACTACGCTTTCATCGATGCCGGCGACGGCCCGGCGATCTTCATCATCATGCTGGCCGGCGCGATCGTGGTCGGCTGCGCGCTCGTCGTCGAGGTCAAGTATCAGCCGCCGTTCTGGGTTCATGCGGTGCTGTGGCTGCCGCTGATCCTGGCCACCACGCTTCTGCCGCTCCGCTCGATGAAGTCGCTTCTGATCGCGCTGCAATTCCATCACAAGGCGGCACCTGGCCGACTGGTCGACCGCGCGAAATGAACGAGACTGCCCGCAAGCCCGGCGTGGCCGGCTTCATGCTGTTCACGCTGCTGCTGACCGCGGCCTTCGTCGCGCTCGGTGTCTGGCAATTGCAGCGCCGCACCGCCAAGCACGAATTGATCGCTGCGCTCACCGAGCGCCTCGCAGCCGCACCCATCGCGCTGCTGCCGCCCGCGCAATGGGCCGCGCTGACGCCTGCGCGCGACGAGTTTCGCCGCGTCAGCTTCACCGCGACCTATGTGGCTGCGCCGGATGCGATGGTCTATTCCTCCGGCTCCGCGGTGCGCAAGGATGCCTCCGGTCCCGGCACCTGGGCCTTCCTGCCGGCGCGGCTGCCGAGCGGTGAGATCGTGGTGATCGATGCGGGCTTCGTCGAGAACACGATGCAGGAGCGCAGTGTCGAGGATCGCGCGGTGAAGAAGCTCGTCACCGGGGCGCCCGTCGTGCTCACGGGCTATCTGCGCTTCCCGGAACAGGCAGGCTGGCTCACGCCGGCGGAGAATCGGGACAAGCGGCTGTGGTTCGTGCGTGACCATCTTGCGATCGCAAGCGCTTTGAGCTGGGGCACGGTCGCGCCGTTCTACATCGATCTCGAACAGCCGGCGCCCGAGAACGGCATTCCGCGTCCGGGGCCGCTCGACGTGCATCTGAAGGACGATCATCTGCAATACGCCATCACGTGGTTCACGCTTGCCGGCGCGGTGCTGATCGCATTCGGTGTCTGGCTGAGGGGACGTGGACAGAGTGGTGGACATCCGTAGGTTCCCGGTAGGAACCCGGAATCATCCGGGCTTTATTATTCAGCCCATATTCACGAGGGTGATTTTAAGCCGCGTCTGATTTTTTCGCGGCAAACAGGATGGCTGGCGTGCGCGATTTCGATCAGATGGGACTCGTTGTCGATTGGGTGGATGCGTGTCGGAGGGGCGATCTCGCGACGCTGCTCGACCTTTATGCCGACGATGCCGAAGTGGAATGCACCTGCAACGGCACGCGTCTCTATCGCGGCCGGCGCGAGCTCGAGACCTATTGGGGACCGAAGCTCAACGCTTTCCCGTCAGCGGGTTTTGGTCTGGAGGAAATCCATCCCGCGCAGAATGGCGTCGATCTCGAATATTCCGTTGCAGGCGCGCTGCGGATTCGCGCCTCGTTTCGGTTCAGTGCGGAAGGCAAGATCCACAGCACGCTGTGCGAACCGGCTCATCAGGATGCGTACGAGGGCTGCGTCTGCTAAAGCGTTTTCGAGCGAAGCAACGCGGCACTAGCTAGATCGAGGCAGACCCGTCTCGTGCCGTTTCCAACGGCAGCCGGCAGCGCACATAGGTTCGCTCATCCGCCCGCAGCAGCGTCAGCGATCCGCTGAGCGCACGTACCCGCTCCTGCATCCCGGTCAGGCCCCGGCCGAAGACGTTGTCGGCGGGAAAGCCGGCGCCGTCGTCGGAGATCTCGATGGCGAGTGCCTTGCCGGCGATGCTCGCCTGTACATGGGCGTTGCGTGCCGCAGCATGGCGCAGCACGTTGGTCAGCGCCTCCTGGATCAGCCGATAGACCGTCTGGGCCAGCGGACCGTCGATCCCGTTCAGATCAGGGTCGAGCGCGGTCGTCAGGCCGATATGCGGCGCCTGTTTCCGAAAGTTCTGGAGCAGCGTTTGCAGGCTGGTCTCGAGTCCCAGTTCCTCGATGTAGAGCGGACGCAGCCGGTCGAGGATGCGACGGTTGGTCTGCTGAAGCGCCTCGACCGACCGCATCACCTCCTGCACGGAATTGCCGAGATGCCCCGTCTGCGGTGAAGCTTCGCTCAGCGCGATCGTGCCGGCACGGATGCTGAACAGCAGCGGGCCGAGTTCGTCATGCAGTTCGCGGGCGAGATCGCGCCGCTCATTGTCCTGGAGCGACACCAGCCGGTGCAGCAGATCGCGATTGTCCTCGCTCAATTGCGCGAGCGTTGTCACCAGCGCATTGGCCTCCTCGCAGCTCTGCCGGATTTCCGGCGGGCCCGCGACCGGGATCGGCGTCGTGTAATCGCCGCGCCTGATGCGGGTGAGGCCTGTGCCGAGATCTCGCAGCGGGCGCAGCGCGGATCCCGCGAACAGATAGGCGATCGTTCCGGTCAGCACCATCAACACCGCAATCAGGCCCGTCAGCGCCAGAAAGCCGATCCATTTCTCGAACAGCTCGGCCGACAGGTCCGGCACGAACACGATATCGCCGACACGCCGGCCGCCGATGATGACCGGAGTGGCCGCGTCTATCTCGGGGACGGCGATCAGGTCCACGAACCATTGCGGTACGCCATGCAAATCCTGCAAGCGCTCCCTCGCGGGTGGCGGAGGACCCGCTTCCAGCGGCCGGAATTGGATATCGGAGGAGCTGCCCAAGGAGCCGACAAAGGCGTCGAGCATTTTTTGGGGGTTGTCCGACGCGCCCAGGCTGCTGTTGAGCGCGTCAGCGACGGTCCGGGTCGAGCGTCGACCGGGCTCGTTCTCGTCAGCCAGTTGGCCGGCTGCAAAAATCTGCAGCAGTACGCCACCCAGCGCCAGGGCGGCGAGAAAACTCACCAGGAGCGGGAGAACCAGCTGGGTTTTAAACGAAAGTCGTTGCCACATTTGGGCAATTCTAACGCCCTCCCGCGGGATTTTCTCTTTCCATTTGTTCCTGCCAGTCTATGAGTCCAGTCAGCAAGAGAGCGCGCGATGCAAGATACCGCCAAGCCGGCGACCCGAGTCCTGATTGTCGACGACCATCCCGTGGTGCTGTCCGGTTGCCGGACCCTGTTCGCATCGGACCATTCGATCCGGATCGAGGAGGCAACCGACGCCAAATCAGGCCATCGTGCCTATATCAGCAAGCGCCCCGACGTGACGGTGATCGACATCAGCCTGCCCGATGTCTCCGGTTTCGAGCTGATGCGCCGGATCCGCAAGGACGACCCTGACGCCAAGATCATCATGTTCAGCATGAACGACGATCCGGCCTTCGTGGTCCGTGCGGTGGAGCTTGGGGCGCAGGGCTATGTCTCCAAGGGCGACGATCCCCGGATCCTGCTCAAGGCGGTGCGCAAGGTGGTCGCAGGCGACAATTTCATCTCGCCCCAGCTTGCGGAGGCGGTGACGTTCTCGGGTGCTGCGATCAAGGCCAATCCGGCCTCGCAGATGACGCCGCGGGAGCTCGAGATTCTCCGCCTGCTCGGGCGCGGCGACAAGATCGTCGAGGTCGCCGAGGCCCTCGGCATCTCCTACAAGACCGTGGCCAACACCACGTCCCTGCTCAAGCAGAAGCTAGGGGCCAAGAACCATTCCGACCTGATCCGGATCGCGGTGGAAATCGGGATTGGCTGACACCGTCAGGGACCGAACCGGCTGCTCCAGGATGCAGCCGGCTCAGTCGACGGATCGGCGTCGCCGCGCGTCCGGGCAATGCGTGGACGACGGCTGATACCATCCGCGGACACAATGGGCCGACGCGCCGTTCGTTCCTTTCCCGGCGCGGCACTTCGGGAAAAACAGGTATCGAAGGCCGCCCAAGCCGTGCGCTGGTATCGGATGCAACCGAGGCGCGTCAGGAAAAACAGGAACGTTCGGCGCTGCGCGCCGTTTTTCTCCTTGACGATCCCATGACGGGCGACGATAGCTCGAACCGACGATTTCGGGGCAGGTGCCCCACCACGGAAAACCGGGTCTGCACACATCAACGACAGACCTTCCAAGAGAGGGGCTGCGGCATCGCCGCAGCCCCTTTTCGTTGGGGCATGGTGCGGCCCGGCAAAACCCTCTATGGTGCCGCAAGCCTCTGGCTCAAGAACTAGGAACATCGTGAAATCAAAGGCTTAAGGCCCGAATTCAAGCCGGGCCGGCCTTTGGAGGGCAGTTTGACTCGTTATATCTCGACCCGGGGCGAGGCCCCTGAGCTCGGCTTCTGTGACGTGATGCTGACCGGGCTCGCCCGCGACGGTGGCCTGTACGTGCCGGTAACCTGGCCGCAGCTTTCGACCGAGACCATCGCCGGCTTCTTCGGTCGTCCCTATTGGGAGGTCGCGGTTGACGTCATCCGTCCGTTCGTCGGCGGTGAGATGTCCGACGCCGAGCTCGGCCGCATGGCGAACGAGGCCTACGCCACCTTCCGCCATCCGGCCGTGGTGCCGCTGCGCCAGATGTCGCCGCATCAATTCGTGCTGGAGCTGTTTCACGGTCCGACGCTCGCCTTCAAGGACGTGGCGATGCAGCTGATCTCGCGGCTGATGGATCATGTGCTGGCCAAGCGCGGCCAGCGCACCACCATCGTGGTCGCGACGTCGGGCGACACCGGCGGCGCGGCGGTCGAGGCCTTCGCAGGGCTCGATAATGTCGACCTCATCGTGCTGTTCCCGCACAAGCGCATCTCCGAGGTGCAGCAGCGCATGATGACGACGACAGGCGCCGCCAACGTCCACGCGCTCGCGATCGAGGGTAATTTCGACGACTGCCAGGCGCTCGTGAAGGGGATGTTCAACAACCATCGCTTCCGCGATGCGACTTCGCTGTCCGGCGTCAACTCCATCAATTGGGCGCGCATCGTTGCCCAGGTGGTCTACTACTTCACCTCGGCGGTCGCTGCCGGCGCGCCGGCGCGCGCGGTAGACTTCATCGTGCCGACCGGCAATTTCGGCGACATTTTCGCAGGCTACGTCGCCAAGCGCATGGGACTTCCGGTTCGCACGCTGCGCATCGCCGCCAACGTCAACGACATCCTCGCCCGCACGCTCAAGACCGGCATCTACGAGGTGCGCGAGGTGCACGCCACCGCCTCGCCGTCGATGGACATCCAGATCTCCTCGAACTTCGAGCGGCTGCTGTTCGAAGCGAGCAATCGCGATGCGACCAGCGTGCGCCGGCTGATGGATTCGCTGAAGCAGTCGGGCCGCTTCGTGCTGCCGGATGCGACGCTGGCCGCGATCCGCGCGGAATTCGACGCCGGCCGCGCCGACGAGACCGAGACCGCCGCTGCGATCCGCGCCGCCTGGCGCGAGGCCGGCGAACTGGTCGATCCGCACACGGCCGTGGCGCTCGCGGTCGCCGATCGCGACACCACCGACACGACCGTGCCCAGCATCGTGCTCTCGACCGCGCATCCCGCCAAATTCCCTGATGCGGTGGAAGCGGCCTGCGGCCAGCGGCCGCAACTGCCGGCCTGGCTCGACGGTCTCATGACCAAATCCGAACACATGAAGGTGATGAAGAACGATCAGGCCGAGGTGGAGCGGTTCGTGCTGTCGGTCAGCCGCGCCGCTAAACAGGGAGTTGCCGGATGAGCGTCGAGATTTCCAAGCTTGCCTCCGGCCTGACCGTCGTCACCGACAACATGCCTCACCTCGAGACCGCAGCGCTCGGCGTCTGGGCAGGCGTCGGCGGTCGCGACGAGAAGCCGAACGAGCATGGCATCTCGCATCTGCTCGAGCACATGGCGTTCAAGGGCACGACCGGGCGTTCCTCGCGCGAGATCGTGGAGGAGATCGAGGCGGTCGGCGGCGACCTCAATGCCGGCACCTCGACCGAGACGACGTCCTACTATGCCCGCGTGATGAAGGCCGACGTGCCGCTGGCGCTCGACGTGCTCGCCGACATCCTGGCCAATCCCGCCTTCGAGCCCGACGAGCTGGAGCGCGAGAAGAACGTCATCGTGCAGGAGATCGGCGCAGCCCAGGACACGCCCGACGACGTCGTGTTCGAGCATCTCAACGAGCTCTGCTATCCCGACCAGCCGATGGGGCGCTCGCTGCTCGGTACCGCCAAGACCTTGCGCGCCTTCAACCGCGATTCGCTGCGCGATTACCTCGCGACGCATTATCGCGGCCCCGACATGGTGGTGGCGGCGGCCGGTGCCGTCGACCACCAGCAGGTCGTGGCCGAGGTCGAGAAGCGTTTTGCAAGCTTCGAGGCGACGCCGGGACCGAAGCCGCAAGCGGCCATGTTCGGCAAGGGCGGCGCCAAGGTCGTGCATCGCGAGCTCGAACAGGCGCATCTGACGCTGGCGCTGGAAGGCGTGCCGCAGACCGATCTGTCGCTGTTCTCGCTCCAGGTCTTCACCAACATCCTCGGCGGCGGAATGTCGTCGCGGCTGTTCCAGGAGGTGCGCGAGAAGCGCGGCCTCTGCTACTCCATCTATTCGTTCCACGCGCCCTATACCGATACCGGTTTCTTCGGCCTCTACACCGGCACCGATCCCGCCGACGCGCCGGAGATGATGGAGGTCGTGGTCGACATCATGAATGATTCGGTCGAAACCCTGACCGAGGCCGAGATCGCCCGTGCCAAGGCGCAGATGAAGGCGGGCCTGCTGATGGCGCTGGAGAGCTGCTCCTCGCGCGCCGAGCAGCTCGCCCGGCACGTGCTGGCCTATGGCCGGCCGCAGACGGTGCAGGAGCTGGTGTCCCGGATCGACGCGGTCAGCGTCGAATCGACCCGCGATGCGGCGCGTGCACTGCTTTCGCGCAGCCGCCCTGCGGTGGTTGCATTGGGCAGCGGCAGGGGTCTGGACACGGCGGTGTCTTTTGCGGAAGGATTGACCCGGGCGCGCGCCAAGGCGCGGCTGCACTAGGAGCCGCGCCAGGGACCGCCCGTCCCGGGAAGCATCACCATGGCCCTGTTTCGACTGCCATCCAGTGGACCTGCTGCTCTCGCCCCCCGCGGCAACGGCCTGCTGCTGCGCGCGCCGCAGATGTCGGACTTCTTGCAGTGGGCGCATCTGCGCGAGAGCAGCCGCGATTATTTGACGCCCTGGGAGCCGATCTGGCCGTCGGACGATCTGACCCGGTCCGGCTTCCGCCGCCGCCTGCGCCGCTATTCCGAGGATATCGCCGCGGACCGTTCCTATCCCTTCCTGATCTTCCGCGAGCTCGACGGCGCCATGGTCGGCGGCATCACCCTGGCCAATGTCCGGCGCGGCATCGTCCAGGCCGGCACCATCGGCTATTGGGTCGGACAGCCCCACGCCCATCGCGGCTACATGACGGCGGCGCTGCGGGTGCTGCTGCCGACGCTGTTCGGCGAGCTCAACCTGCACCGGGTCGAGGCCGCCTGCATCCCCACCAATGCGCCGTCGATCCGGGTGCTGGAGAAATGCGGCTTCTCCCGCGAGGGCCTGGCGCGCCGCTATCTCTGCATCAACGGGGTCTGGCAGGACCATCTGCTGTTCGGCATGCTGCATGAGGATTTTCGCGGCTGAGCGGAGCTCGCGCGTACGCCGGGTTCACCCTTTTCCTGTCTTGTTTTATCGCCTTGGGATCGCCGATTTTGGCGATATAACCCGCACGAGCCGGCGATCGGCCGGGAATGTTGTCATGGAGTACTGGCGTTCATGAATGAGCTTCGATCATTGCGGAATGCGCTGCGGCGGGGCCCGGTGATCGCGCTGGCGCTGTCGGTCTCGTTCGCGACCATCTCGCCGGTCGCGGCGCAGTCCTTGACCGACCGCTTCAAGAGCCTGTTCGGCGGCAAATCCGACGAGCAGCCTGCCCAGCCCAAGCCGGCGCCTGCGCCAGGCCAGCCGGCCGCCGATGACGATATCGAGTGCCCGCAGGTCACGGTGCGCGCCGGTGCGTCCACCTACGGGGTCGGCGCGACCGGCAAGCCGGCCGTCGGCAACGACGTGCGTTTCCAGGCCTCGATCACCAAAATGGCGCGGGAATGCGCCCGCAATGGCGGCGAGATCACCGCGCGCATCGGCATCCAGGGCCGCGTCATCGCAGGCCCCGCCGGCGCGCCTCCCACGGTCGAGGTGCCGCTGCGCGTTGCCGTTGTGCAGGGCGGCGTCGGCGAGAAGGTGATCGCCTCAAAGGCCTACCGGACCACGGTTGCGATGTCGGACAACGGCAGCGTGCCCTTCACCTTCGTCGCCGAGGACCTGTCCTATCCGGTGCCGTCGGCCGCAGTCGCCGATTCCTACATCTTCTACGTCGGTTTCGACCCGCAGGCGCTCGGTCCCGAGCCGAAGGCGCGGAAGAGGAAGTAGCAACGAGCTCGGTCGTCATGCTCCGGCTTGCCGTCTTCGCTGCAGCTTCGCCGGCCCAGCGTCCCCAACAAAAAAAGCCGGCGCTATCAGCGCCGGCTTTTTGATCGGGGAGGCGTCTGCCCTCAGTTCAGCTTCTGGCGAACCTCGGTGATGCCCTTGGCGAGCAGGTCGTCGGCGACCTGGCCCTTGACCGACTGCGACAGGATCGTGGAAGCGGCCTGGACGGCGGCTTCCGCGGCTGCGGCGCGGACATCGGCCAGCGCCTGGGCCTCGGCGAGCGCGATCTTGCTCTCCGCGGTCTTGGTCCGGCGGGCGACGAAGTCTTCCATCTTCGCCTTGGCCTCGGTCGCGATGCGCTCGGCTTCGGACTTGGCGTTGGCGATGATGTCGGCGGCCTCGCGTTCGGCGGAGGCGCTGCGCGCCTTGTAGTCGGCGAGCACCTTGGCGGCCTCCTGCTTCAGGCGTGTCGCGTCGTCGAGCTCGGCCTTGATGCGGTTGGCGCGGTGGTCGAGCGCCGTCATCGCCGACTTGAAGATCCCGAGATAGCCGAACACGACCATCAGGATCACGAAGGCGACGGCGACCCAGGTTTCAGGATCGAAGAACATATCGACTAACCCTTCAAGGACGCATCAACGGCGGCATTGACCGATGCCGCATCCGGAACGACGCCGGTGAGCTGCTGCACGATGGTGCCTGCCGCATCGGCCGCGATGCCGCGGACGTTGCTCATGGCGGCCGTGCGGGTCGAGGCGATGGTCTTCTCCGCCTCGGCGAGCTTGGCCGCCAGCTGCTCTTCCAGGGCCTTGCGCTCGGCTTCCGCCTGCGCATTCGCCTTGTCGCGGGATTCGTTGCCGATCGCCTGTGCGCGCGAACGCGCCGAAGCGAGCTCGCCCTCATAGGCCTTCAGCGCCGCGTCGGACTGGTCCTTCAGCGTCTGCGCCTCGGCGAGGTCACCCTCGATCTTGTTCTGACGCGCCTCGATCGCACCGCCGACCTTCGGCAGAGCGAGCTTGGACACGATCACGTAGAGCAAGACGAAGAAGATCGCGAGCGACACCAGCTGCGAAGCGAAGGTGCTGCTCTCGAACGGCGGAAAACCGCCGCTGTGATGACCGCCATCGGCTTCAGTGTGAGCGTCGGTCGCCGGACCCTTCGCCCCGCCATGACTCTCGGCCATGGAGTACTCCTGTTGCTGTCACGCGCCGCTTCGGATGAAGCGGCGCGATAAGAAGTCGTTCTTCAGAAAACGAACAGCAGAAGCAGCGCGATCAGCAGCGAGAAGATGCCGAGCGCTTCGGTCACGGCGAAGCCGAAGATCAGGTTGCCGAACTGGCCCTGAGCGGCCGACGGGTTGCGGACGGCCGCGGCGAGGTAGTTGCCGAAGATCACGCCGACGCCGACGCCCGCGCCGCCCATGCCGATGCATGCGATGCCCGCGCCGATAAGTTTTGCTGCTGTCGGATCCATTTTAGACTCCTTGGAAGAAAGATTGGGTTTTGGGTGGAAATTCCCCGGACCGCTTAGTGTCCCGGATGAATGGCGTCGTTGAGGTAGATGCAGGTCAGGATCGCAAACACATAGGCTTGCAGGAACGCGACCAGGATCTCGAGGGCGTACAGCGCGATGGTGAGCGCCAGCGGCAGCACGCCGCCGACCCAGCCGATGGCGCCGAGCGAGAAGCCGAGCATGGCGACGAAGCCCGCGAACACCTTCAGCGCGATGTGGCCGGCCAGCATGTTGGCGAACAGACGAATGCTGTGCGAGACCGGCCGCAGGAAGAACGACAGGATCTCGATGAACATGACCAGCGGCAGGATGTAGCCGGGGACGCCGTGGGGAACGAAAATCGAGAAGAATTTCAGGCCGTTCTTGGCGACGCCGTAGATCAGCACGGTGAAGAAGACCAGCAGCGCCAGCCCCACGGTGACGATCAAATGGCTCGAGATCGTGAAGGTGTAGGGAATGACGCCGACCAGGTTCGAGACGCAGATGAACATGAACAGCGAGAAGATCAGCGGGAAGAACTTCATGCCTTCCGAGCCGGCCGTCGAACGGATGGTCGAGGCGACGAATTCGTAGGAGATCTCGGCGACCGACTGGAGGCGCCCGGGAACCAGCTGCGTGCCGCTCGCCAGCATCAGGATCGAGATGATGGCGACGGCCACCAGCATGTAGAGCGACGAATTGGTGAAGGCGATCGTTTGATGGCCGATATGGCCGATCGTGAAGAGAGGCTCGATGTTGAACTGGTGGATCGGATCGATTTTCATCGGCGCGGCATCTCTTGGTCTGCCGGGCAACGCCGGCGGGTCTCGGTCTGCCGGCCGGGCCGGCCCGCACCGGCGAAGCCGGCGCGACATTCCTCTCCTCGTGTCGGATCGGCCTTAAGAACCACCGCGCCTGTTCTGACCCGCGCCCGCCGATCTCACCACGTTCACCACGCCGGCCACGAAGCCCAGCAGCAGGAACACGATGAATCCGAAGGGCGACGTCGACAGCAAGCGGTCGAAACCCCAGCCAATCCCCGCTCCGACAGCGACACCGGCGACCAACTCGGAGGATAACCGAAAACCAAGCGCCATCGCCGAGGCTCTGGCCGCTCCGTCTCCACCGTCACCTGCGGGTTGCTCGGTCTTGATGTGGCGATCGCGAAATTCGGACAACCGCTTATCAAGACTTCCGAGCCGTTCGGAAAGCGCAGCTTCCTCAGGCGATCTATCGCGATCTCCATTCTCGCCGTGTCCCGTGTCTTGAGCCATGCCACGAAGACCCGAAACGCTGCGGTTGAATGGAAATTACGCCCGCCACCCTCAAAAGCCGCGCGGACCATACTGACCGCACATAATCAAGTCAAGCCAAGTCACGATCGCGTCGTGTTCGTTTATATATTTGATTTTATTCATGATATTGCCTTGCGCGCCAGCGCTGCACACAGCGTGACGCCGCACCGCAGCAGCTCTCCGCGCGATCTGCCGATATGGCCGATATTTCGCCGCTCTGGTTGGATCAAAGCGATGGCCGCCAATGTTGATTTCGCGGATGCGGTTTTTGACGGCGGATTCGCGGGTGTTGGCGATGCGCCATGGCCCGCCGGGGTGTAGAATCCTTCGATGGGCCACCTGCGCGGCGTGGCGGAGAGCGCGATGAGACCTGCGAAATCATCCACAACATCATGGCTTGCGGCCGCGATCGTCGTGGTGACGACCGTCGGCGGCGGCCTGGTTGCCGCGCAATCGGCGCCCGACGGCGAAAACGGCCGCTACAGCATGACGCCGATCCCCGAAGGCGTGCTGCGGCTCGACACCCGCACCGGCACGGTCTCGACCTGCACCAAGAACGACGCCGGCTGGGCCTGCTACGCCGTGCCCGACGAGCGCTCGGCGCTCGATGCCGAGATCGGCCGTCTCCAGTCCGAGGTCGAGAAATTGAAGGGGCAGCTCGCCGCCGGGCCGACCGTCTCGGGCAAGATCGACGAGGCGCTGCCGAAGTCCGATTCCCTGAAGAAGTCCGAGCCGCAGGCAAAGGAACCAAAGGTCGCCGAGGGCGAGCGCAAGTTCGAGATTCCGCTGCCGAGCGACCAGGACATGGACCGCGTGATGTCGTTCCTGGAAAAGGCCTGGCGCCGGCTCATCGACATGGCCAATCGCGTGCAGAAGGACGTGTCGGGGAAGATTTGAATTTTGTCGCCCTGGCTTTCGGCAGGACGACTCGACGAGGGACCTTTCATGACGTCGACCAAGTCCGTCACTCGCTCCGCGCCATCGTCGGTGCAAGCCACCAAGATCGTCTCGTCGCTCTTGACGGTGCAGACGCCCGGTTGCGGATTCACCGATCTCACCGGCGACGTCGCGAAGTTCATCAATGAGGCGCGCGCCGGCGAAGGCGCATTGACGCTGTTCATTCGCCACACCTCGGCGTCGCTGACCATCCAGGAAAACGCCGACCCTTCCGTGCTGGTCGATCTCGCCACCGCGCTGTCGCGGCTGGCGCCGGAGAATGTGCCGTGGACGCACGACACCGAAGGGCCCGACGACATGCCCGCGCACATCAAGACGATGCTGACGCAGACCTCGCTGCACGTGCCGGTGCTGGGCGGCAGGCTCGCGCTCGGCACCTGGCAGGCGGTCTACCTGGTCGAGCACCGCGCGCGTCCGCACCGGCGCGAGGTCGTGCTGCAATTCATCGGCAGCAATCAGTAGACGGCAAAACAAAACCGGCCGCGGAGGCCGCGGCCGGTTCGTTTGGATGCTGCCGGCCTCGTGCCGGCCAGCGCGCAATCAGGTCGACTGGATATCGACGTCCTTGGTTTCCGGCAGGAACAGGAAGCCGACCACCGCCGTGATGACGGCGAACACGACCGGGTACCAAAGGCCGGCGTAGATATCGCCGGTCGAGGCCACGATCGCGAACGCGGTCGCCGGCAGCAGGCCGCCGAACCAGCCGTTGCCGATGTGGTAGGGCAGCGACATCGAGGTGTAGCGGATGCGGGTCGGGAACAGTTCGACCAGCATCGCCGCGATCGGGCCGTACACCATGGTGACGAAGATCACCAGGACGAAGAGCAGGCCGATGATTGCGGCAACCTGCGGACGGAAGATGTCGAACGGGTTGGACATCTTCACGATGCCGGGGTCGCCCGCCTTGGGATAGCCCGCCGCCGCGATCGCAGCCGTGATCGCCGGGTTGCCCGCCTTCGCGTCGGGATAGGCGATGTCCTTGCCGTTGATCATGACCTTTACGCCCGAGCCGGCCGCGCCGGCGCTCGTCGAGTACTTGACCGACGAGGCGGCGAGGAAGGCGCGGGCAGTGTCGCAAGGCGCGGTGAAGACACGGGTGCCGACCGGATTGAACAGGTCGCCGCAGCCCGCGGGATCGGCCACCACCTCGACCTTCGTGGCCTCGATCGCCTTTTCCAGCGCGGGGTTGGCGTTGCTGGAGATCATCTTGAAGATCGGGAAGAAGGTCAGCGCCGCGATCAAGCAGCCGCCGAGGATGATCGGCTTGCGGCCTATCCTGTCGGACAGCACGCCGAACACGACGAAGAAGCCGGTGCCGAACAGCAGTGACCACGCGATCAGCAGGTTGGCGGTATAGCCGTCGACCTTGAGGATCGATTGCAGGAAGAACAGTGCATAGAACTGGCCGGTGTACCAGACCACGCCCTGGCCCATGGTGCCGCCGAGCAGCGCCAGCAGCACGAGCTTGCCGTTCTGCCAGTTGGCGAAAGCTTCCGTCAGCGGCGCCTTCGAGCTCTTGCCCTCTTCCTTCATCTTCTGGAAGATCGGCGATTCATTGAGGCGCAACCGGATCCACACCGACACGCCGAGCAGCAGCACCGAAACCAGGAACGGGATGCGCCAGCCCCAGGCCGCGAAGTCCGGCTCGCCGGTCGCGGTGCGGGTGAACAGGATCACCAGCAGCGACAGGAACAGGCCCATGGTCGCCGTGGTCTGGATGAAGGAGGTGTAGTAGCCGCGCTTGCCGTGCGGGGCATGCTCGGCGACGTAGGTCGCAGCACCGCCATACTCCCCACCGAGGGCCAGGCCCTGCAACAGGCGCAACGCGATCAGGATCACCGGAGCGGCAAAGCCGATGGTTGCCGCACTGGGCAGCAGGCCGACGATGAAGGTCGACAGACCCATGATCAGGATGGTCACGAGGAAGGTATATTTGCGGCCGACGATGTCGCCGATGCGGCCGAAGACGATTGCGCCGAAGGGGCGAACCAGGAAGCCTGCGGCAAAGGCCAGCAATGCGAAGATGTCGCGGGTCGCCGGCGGATAGGCCGAGAAGAACTGCGCGCCGATAATCGGGGCCAGCGATCCGTAGAGATAGAAGTCGTACCATTCGAAGACAGTGCCGAGTGACGATGCGAGGATGACGAACCGCTCATCCTTCGTCATGCCGGTCGATCTTGCCGACGTTGCAGCCATTGTGGACATCGTGAATGCGCTCCCCGAAGCTCGTTTCCTCACGTCCCGGCTGTCCGGGCATGCCGGATCAACCGAGGTCTTGCCTCAAAGTAACATCGGCGTGAAACCCGCCCCAATACGACTTTCGGCCGGGCGCCCTGACACGCAACTGACGATGTGGGTGTATAGTGCAGCACCCGGCACACGGGCTGCGGATTAACCCCTTTCCGGCAAAGGAATATTGTGCCCTTGCATGCCACGGCCGGCCGGGAAAGAATTGACCATTGCGCCGGTCCGGATTACTGGCGCTGACGTGAACGACAGCAAGAGATCGATGAACGCTCCTTCCACCCATCTCGTCATTGCCGATGACCACCCGTTGTTCCGCGATGCACTGCGGCAAGCGGTGGCGGGCGTCCTCAGCACGGCGAAGATCGACGAGGCCGGATCGTTCGAGGACCTGACAAGGCTCCTGGAACAAACCTCCGACGTCGATCTGGTCCTGCTCGACCTCTCGATGCCCGGCATCTCCGGCTTCTCCGGCCTGATCTATCTGCGCGCGCAATATCCCGCGATCCCGGTCGTGATCGTCTCGGCCTCCGACGACAGCGCCACGATCCGCCGCTCGCTCGATTTCGGCGCCTCCGGCTTCATCCCGAAGCGGTTCGGGGTCGAGACGCTGCGCGACGCCATCCTCAAGGTGATGGAGGGGGATGTCTGGGTTCCTGCCGACACCGACCTGACGGCCGCTTCCGACCCCGACATGACCAAGCTGCGCGACCGCCTGGTCACGCTGACGCCGCAGCAGGTGCGGGTGCTGATGATGCTGTCGGAGGGACTGCTCAACAAGCAGATCGCCTACGAGCTCGGCGTCTCCGAGGCGACCATCAAGGCGCATGTCTCGGCGATCCTGCAAAAGCTCGGCGTCGAGAGCCGCACCCAGGCCGTGATCGCCGCCGCGAAGATCGCCGGCAGCCAGTGGAAGCAGGGCACCCCGGCCGGGTAAGGCGCTGATGCGCGCGAGCGCGAAGCGCAACCCGTTCGGCCCGCTATCGCCGCATCTTTCTCGGCATCGACACGCACACCGCGCGCCCGTGATCTCGATCGCGGAAACGACCTGTCATGCTCGACGCCGGGGCGCTGGCCGCACTCGTTGCGACGATGAGCGGCAAAACACCCGCTTATGGCGTCTAGTTCCAGGTTGAGCGGTCCGGGGGGCGAACTCCGCCCGACGCTTCGCCCCGGTTCTGTGGCGGGCTGGGCGCAAAAGCCTTGGCGCGCGCTGGGCGAGCGCGCCGAACATCAATTGCGCGGTCTTCAAGGAATCGATTCCATGAGCACGCTCACCCCAAGCTCTTGGGCTGTTCGTCGAGGCTGGGCAAGAATTGGGCGTTGGCGGCTTCAGACTGGAACGAAGCGGCCAATTGGGAGCGGCGGCCGGATATTGGTCCAAAGTGCCTCTGGAGTGACCTGGATGTGCTGCAGGAGGGCTGCGAGGATACCTCGGCAAATGACAAGCGTCTTTGCGAGCGCAGCCAGGAACCCGTCAAATCCAAGGATGTTGAGCGCACGGGTGAAATTGTAGCAGAGCGCCATCAGGCTCCATTCGCCGCGGACCTTGTCGAAGCCGCGGACCAGAAAATGACGATAGCCGGCACGGCATTTGAGCGTGCCAAACGGATGCTCGACAATCCCCGAACGACGGCGCATCAGCTCGCCCGCGCCCTGCATCCGTGCGCGGTGGCGTTCGAGAACATCTTCATGCTCCCAGCGACCAATGGTGCGGTAGGTGGTGGTTGGTGAGAGACAGCGGACCTTGAGCGGGCAGCTCCTGCAGGTCACTCCGCGGGCCGCGTAGCGGATCTCGACGCGGCCACTGACGTTCTTTTGCCTGCTCTTGAACGGATGCAGCAGCTGGCCCGCGGGACAGCGGTAGGCGTCGATTGCGCCGTCATAGTTGAAGTCCTTGAGCGCGAAGCGGCCTTGCTTCTCGAGCCGCGCGTTAGCTTCGGGCAGCGGCACATAGGCGATGATGCCCTCGTCCTCGCAGGCCTTCAGTTCGACACTGCTGTAATAGCCCTCATCGGCCAGCGCCTGCAGTGTCTCGGCTCCAAGGGCCTCTTTGGCCGCCTTGGCCATCGCAGAGAGCTGTCGAACATCACTGCTGTCGTTGACCACCTCACTCGCGACAATGAGCTTGTGCTTGTCGTCAACCGCGGTCTGCACATTGTAGCCTGCAATGCCCTGACCGTTCTTGACCAGAAGCCGGGCATCCGGATCCGTCAGCGACATTTGTGTCTCGCCACTCTCTTCCAGCCGAGCCACATCGGCCTCGGCACGCGAACGCTTCGCCATCAACGCCGCGACCTTCGCACCGATATCGCCGCCATCTCCTCGGCCATCACCGCCCGCGCGATCCGTCCCCGGCTTCTTGGCCTCTGTTGCATCATTGTCTTCAAGAGACTTGCGGTAAGCCTCGATCTCCTGGTCCAGCCTTGCGATCTGCTCGCCAAGCCGCCTGCGCGTGAAGATGGAAGCCTTGCTGGCGTCGCCCTGGAACAGGGAACCATCAATCGCTACGATCGTGCCGCCGACAAGCCCAAGCTCCCGAGCCAGCAGCACGAAGCTCCGGTTCGTGGCCTTCAGCGCCTTCCAGTTCTCCTTGCGGAAGTTGGCAATCGTCCGATAACCCGGCTTCAGTCCCTTCAGCAGCCAGATCAGCTCCAGATTGCGGCCAGCTTCCCGCTCTAGCCGGCGCGACGACCTGACCTGGTTGATGTAGCCGTAAAGATAGAGCTTCAGCAGATCGGCAGGATCGTACGGCGGCTGCCCGACTTCTTCCGCGCCACGATCCGCGTGGCCGAAGCCAAGCTTTGCAAGATCGAGCGCGCAAACGAAGCCATCGATCGCTCGCACCGGATTGTCCGGCCCGACATAGTCCTCAATCCGCGCTGGCAGAAGACTGGGTTGCTCCCGGCTCTCGCCGGTCTTAAATGTGCGATTCGCCATAAGACGAATCCTACATCAACTCTCAAAAAATCCCGTTCTTGCCCAGCCTCGTCGGGCAAAACAGCAGCGGGTAGGTCAATCGGCCTGCGCCAAAATATTCTACTTTACCGAAATTCGGTTTTGTCGTATGTGTCGCCCATCCTGATCCGGCGAAAAGGGGCGGTCGTACGTCGTCACGAGCCGCGGATCGGGTCGCGGTGGACGCGGGCAGCGCCGTCGCGGATGCGGGTCGCAGGGCGGGGCGATGGATTGAGCCGAACCCCGTGAGCGTCTCGCAAGCCGCGTTGTACGAACGGCGCTCGATGTCTTGCGAAGCCTCTTGGCGAAGCAGGGTCGCTTGCGTACGGCAAAACCGTGTGGTCCCGGCCGTCGTCGCTACGGTCAAGCCTTGCGGATGCGGCATTGCGCCAACCGGCGCGGTGCCGGTGACTTCCGTCGGGCGAGGGAGGCCAGAAGGAATTCGGCTCCCGGGAGAGCACGGCATAAGCCGTCCAACCATCGCGCAGGGAAGGCCGTGTGTTCGGCCACACCTGTATGCCGCTGTGCAGTTCTTTTTGCGCTACATGCGCACAGCGGACCGTGGGTGCCGGCCGGCACCCGGCCTTCCCTGCGCCCTTTGTTTTGAGGGCGTGACGCGAACAGCAAACCCCGGGCGAAACGCGCCGCGGGAAGGCGAAGGTATGTCTGCAAGTAGCGAACTGAAACAGCGAGGCTGCGTCCTCATACTCCCGCAATGACGAGTTCTTGAAGGCCATGGCCCGTCAATCTCACAGGAGAGTGCGTTGATCCGGGTTCCAGAAGCCCTAAGCAAGCCCTGCTTGCAGATCCCCGCAAGCGGATGCCATGCCGGCCTCACAACTTCTCACAAGTCCAAACGAGCCTTTCAGGGCAGGCGCTGATAGTCAGCTGCGTGACGGCACGAAGAGCCCAACCGAGCCACGCCTGTGTCGATCTGACCTGACGACTCGGACGATCATCAACAAGGCACCAAGAGATGAAACAGATTATCGACCAGCATCGCCGCCGCTTCCTCGGCATCGCCGCCGGGGTCGCCACCGTCGGCCTTGGTTCGATCGACCTCGCGCACGCCGAAGCCGCAGCCTCGGCATCCCCGGCGACGAAGGCCTCCTTCGGCACGATCAAGCAGATCAAGGCCGGCGTGCTCGATGTCGGTTACGCCGAAGCCGGCCCCGCGACCGGCCCGGTCGCGATCCTGCTCCACGGCTGGCCCTACGACATTCACAGCTTCGTCGACGTCGCGCCGATCCTGGCGCAGTCCGGCTATCGCGTCATCATCCCCTATTTGCGCGGTTACGGCTCGACGAACTTCCTCTCCGGCGAGACGCTGCGCAACGGGGAGCCGGCGGCGCTGGCCGTCGACATCGTCGCGCTGATGGATGCGCTCGAGATCAAGAAGGCCGTTGTTGCCGGTTTCGACTGGGGCGCGCGCACCGCCGATATCATCGCGGCGCTGTGGCCGGAGCGCTGCCGCGCGCTGGTGTCGGTCAGCGGCTATCTGATCTCCAGCCAGGCTGCGGGAAGTGCGCCGCTGCCGCCGGCGGCCGAACTGCAATGGTGGTATCAGTTCTACTTCGCGACCGAGCGCGGCCGCGCCGGCTACGAGAAGTACACGCATGATTTCGCCAAGCTGATCTGGAAGCTGGCTTCGCCGCAGTGGAAGTTCGACGACGCCACCTTCGATCGCAGTGCGAAGGCCTTCGAGAACAAGGATCACGTCGCGATCTCGATCCACAATTACCGCTGGCGGCTCGGGCTCGCCAAGGGCGAGGCGAAGTACGAGGACATCGAAAACAAGCTCGCGGCTGCTCCGATCATCAGCGTGCCAGCGATCACGATGGAAGGCGATGCCAACGGCGCGCCGCACCCCGATCCCGGCGCCTACGCCAAGAAGTTCTCCGGCCGCTACGACCATCGCCTGGTCACGGGCGGCATCGGTCACAACCTGCCGCAGGAGGCGCCGCAGGCCTTTGCCAAGGCCGTCATCGATGCCGACGGGGGCGCCTGAGAATTCCCGGCGGCGGCTTGCTATTCCGCCGCCACCATCTGCTGCGTCCGCCATTGTCCGAGCAGGGCGCGCAGCGAAGCCGGCTTCACCGGCTTGTTCAGCACGGCGATCTTCTCGTCGCGGGCAGCCGTTTGCACGGCGGGGCTGCGATCGGCGGTAATCAGGATCGCGGGGATATCGTCGCCGAAGCGGCGGCGAATCTCGCGGATGGCAGCGATACCGTTGCCGCGATCGAGGTGATAGTCGACGAGCAGCCCGGTCACGCGACGGCCGGCGGCTTCGATCGCCGATATCGCGCCTTCGGGGTCGGTGACCGCGATCACCTCGGCGTCCCAGGCCTTGAGCAGCGTCCGCATGCCGTCGAGGATCGCGGCGTCGTTCTCGATGCAGACGATCAGCGCGCCGGTGATCGAGGTGCGCGCCAGCGGCGTTGCACTGGTCACCGCCGCGGTCAGCGTCACGGCCTTCGCGGTCGGGACCGTCACGGAGAACAGCGAGCCGCCGCCGGCATTGGCGTCGATGGCGATGTCATGTTTGAGCACCCGCGCCAGCCGCTCGACGATCGAGAGCCCCAGACCCAGCCCGCGCGCGATCCGCGCGCCCTGTTCGAGGCGGTGGAATTCCTTGAAGATCTCGCCGCGCTTGACCGCGGGGATGCCGACGCCGGTGTCGTAGACGCAGATCCCGAGCGCCGCCCCGTGCCGGCGGCAGCCGACCAGCACGCGCCCGCGCGGCGTGTACTTGATCGCGTTGGAGATCAGGTTCTGCAGCAGCCGTCGCAGCAGCAGCCGGTCCGACTCGACCGGCAGCGAGCAGGGCACGAAGGTGAGATCGAGGCCCTTGGCGCGCGCGATCGGCGCGAACTCGATCTCCAGCGAGCGCATCAGATCGGCCATCTTGAAGCTCGAGATCGAGGTTGCCATCGCGCCGGCATCGAGCCGGGAGATGTCGAGCAGCGCACCGAGGATTTCCTCGATCGCCTGCAGCGATTCGTCGATGTTCTCGACCAGCCGCGTCTCCTCGCCATTGTGCTGGCGTTCGACGAGACTCGTGACGTAGAGCCGCGCCGCGTTGAGCGGCTGGAGAATGTCGTGGCTGGCGGCCGCAAGGAAGCGCGTCTTGGAGATGCTGGCGTCCTCCGCGCTGCTCTTGGCCAGCGCCAGCTCCGAGTTCAGCCGGGTCAGTTCCTCGGTGCGGTCGCGCACGCGCTTTTCCAGCGTCGCGTTGGCGCGCTCCAGCGCTTCCGCCGCCTCGAAGGTCGGCGTCACGTCGGTGAAGGTGATGACGAAGCCGCCGCCGGGCATGCGGTTGGTGAGCACCTCGATCACCATGTGCCGCTCCGGCAGGCGTTCGAGATAGGGCTCGCTGTCGGTGGTGTAGGCCACGAGCCGCTGCTCGATCATCGCCTCGCGGTCACTCTTTCCGGCGGGATCGCTCACGCCCATGAATTCCAGGATCTCGCGCAGCGGCGTGCCGAACTGGATGAAATGCGGGGGTACGTTGAGCAGGTCGCCGAACTGCCGGTTGGAGCAGATCAGCTGCAGATCGGCGTCGAATACCGCGATGCCCTGGCGCACATGGTTGAGCGCGGTCTGGAGAATCTCGCGGTTGAAATGCAGCGCGGCATGGGAATCGTCGAGCAGCTTCAGCGCGGCCTTCGCGGAGACCGTGCGCTTGCGCAGCAGCAGCGACATCACGAGGCGCGAGGAGGCCGCCCCGATCGACGAGGCGATCAGGTGCTCGGCGTGCTGCAGCAGCTCGAAATCGGCCGGCGCTCCGGATTCCAGCCGCATGTTGCGCCGGGCCGAGAACGCCTCGAACGAATGCCGGGCGCGATCGGGCCCGAGATATTGCGCGACCGTGGTCTGGATGTCGTGCACCGTGATGGTGGTGCGCCAGCGGCGGAAGTTCGGGGCGATCGGGGCGAGCGTGTTGGGCACGAACAGATCGGCCTGCACCAGCTCGATGGACGAGGGCTGCCGCGCCAGCGACAGCAGCACGTAAGTGAGGACGTTGAGCGAGAGCGACCAGACGACGCCGTGCATCAGCGGCGGCAGGTCGGCGCCGAACAGCGCCTGCGGCCGCAGCGCCTCGATCCCGAACGGGCCATGCTGGAGCAGCAGGATCCCTGCCGTCGAGGAATCCATGAAGCTCGGTATGAACAGCGTGTAGAGCCACACCGCGAAGCCGACCAGCATGCCGCCGATGGCGCCGCGCGCGGTTGCGCGCCGCCACAGCAGTCCGCCGAAGAAGCTCGGCGCGAGCTGGGCGATGGCGGCAAAGGACAACAGGCCGATCGCCGCGAGCTGGGTGTTGCCGAGCGCGCGATAGTAGAAATAGGCCATCACCATGATGGCGAAGATGGCAAGCCGCCGCGAGCGCAGCAGGAAGTCGCCGAAGTCGGTGGTTCCACTGCGCCTCTCGGGCCGTCGCTGCAGCACCAGCGGCACCACGAGATCGTTCGAGACCATGATGGAGAGCGCGACGCATTCGACGATCACCATCGCGGTCGCCGCCGACAGGCCGCCGACGAAGACGGCGACGCTGAGAAGTCCGGCACCGCCCTCCATCGGCAGGGCCAGCACGTACATGTCGGGATCGACCGCGCCGAACGGGAACGTGATGAGGCCGGCGAGCGAGATCGGGATCACGAACAAATTGATGGCGACGAGATACAGCGGGAACATCCAGCGTGCCCGGCTGACCTCGGCGTCCGAGGAATTCTCCACGACGCTGACGTGAAACTGCCGCGGCAACAGCATGATCGCGCACAGCGACAGCAGCGTCATGGTCAGGAAGTTGCCGATCGACGGCGAATAGTCGATGGCGCGCACCGCTTCCGGCGTCTTCATCGCGCGCTCGATCAATTCGTGCGGCGAGAACATCCAGAAGGTGACGAAGATGCCGACGGTGAGGAAGGCCGTCAGCTTGATGATGGACTCGGTCGCGACCGCGAGCATCAGGCCGTGCTGGTGCTCGGTGGCATCGGTCTGCCGCGTGCCGAACAGCACCGCGAAGGCCGCCATCGCCAGCGTCACCATCAGCGCAATGTCGCCGAGGATCGGGATGTGGGAGAACGCCTGGTCCTCGCTCAGGATGACCTCGAGCGAGGAGGCGACGGCCTTGAGCTGGAGCGCGATGTAGGGCACCGAGCCGATGATCGCGATCAGCGCCACCGTTGCCGCCACCGCCTGGCTCTTGCCGTAGCGCGCGCCGATGAAATCGGCGATCGAGGTGATGTTGTGCGCCTTGGCAAGCTGGATCACGCGGCGGAGCACGCCGGCGCCGAGCCCGATCATCAGGATCGGGCCGACATAGATCGCGAGGAAGTCGGTCGAGGTGCGGGTGGCGAAGCCGACCGAGCCGAAGAAGGTCCAGGACGTGCAGTAGATCGCCAGCGACAGCGGATAGATCAGCCCGGCCGCGCGGCCGTGTCGGGCCGGCGAGCGGCGGTCGCCATGGCTCGCCACCAGGAACAGAAAGCCGATATAGCCGAAGGCGGCGGCGATCACGCCCCAATCGTGCATCATGGCGAGCGTGCTTCTCCCATGGCGCGGCAGCGCCCGTCTTCCGAAGGCGCGGGCCTCGCCCGCTGTCATTTTCCCAGCAAATCTAGCGCGTTGGCCGGGTGGAGGCGACAGCGAAATGCCAGGCGCAGGCGGGAACTGGGGTTGTCGTTAAGGTGCGGACCCCAACGTCGTCCTGGCTTTCACCAGGGATGGCAGATCACTCCGCCGCCAGCGACTTCTCGCGCAAGGGCAGGCCGAGGCGGTCCCAGACCTGCAACAGCGCTTCGGCGAGCTGATCGATCAGGCCGTCGTCGTGATAGGGCGAGGGCGTGATGCGCAGGCGCTCGGTGCCCTTGGCGACGGTCGGATAGTTGATCGGCTGGATGTAGATGTCGTGCTCCTCGAGCAGCATATCCGAGGCCTGCTTGCACTTCTCGGGATCGCCGACGAACAGCGGCACGATGTGGGTGTCGTTCGACATGACAGGCAGGCCGGCGGCGTTGAGGATCGCCTTGGTGCGGGCGGCGCGGTCCTGGTGACGCTCGCGCTCCCAGCTCGAGGTCTTCAGATGCTTGATCGCGGCGGTCGCGGCCGAGCAGATCGCCGGCGGCAGCGCGGTGGTGAAGATGAAGCCCGGCGCGTAGGAACGCACCGCGTCGATGATATGGCCGTTGCCGGCAATGTAGCCGCCGAGGCAGCCGAACGCCTTCGCCAGCGTGCCCTCGAGAATGTCGATGCGATGCATGACGCCGTCACGCTCGGCGATGCCGCCCCCGCGCGGGCCGTACATGCCGACGGCATGGACCTCGTCGACATAGGTCATCGCATTGTATTTTTCAGCGAGATCGCAGATCCTGGCGAGCGGTGCGACGTCGCCGTCCATGGAATAGAGGCTCTCGCAGGCGATCAGCTTCGGCCGGTTCGGACCTGCTTCCTTCAACTTCGCTTCGAGATCGGCCAGATCGTTGTGGCGGAACACGACGCGCTCGCAGCCGGACTGGCGGATGCCCTCGATCATCGAATTGTGGTTGAGCTCGTCCGACAGGATCAGGCAGTTCGGGATGAGCTTGGCGATGGTCGCGATGCCGGTCTGGTTCGAGACGTAGCCCGAGGTGAACAGCAGTGCGGCTTCCTTGCCGTGGAGGTCGGCGAGCTCGGCCTCGAGCTGCACCAGCGGATGATGCGTGCCGGCGATGTTGCGGGTGCCGCCTGCGCCGGTGCCGACGCGGGTCGCTGTCTCGACCATGGCGCCGACCACCTTGGGGTGCTGGCCCATGCCGAGGTAATCGTTGGAGCACCAGATCACGACGTCGCGCTTGCCCTTCGGCGAGTGCCAGACCGCGTGCGGGAACCGGCCGGCCGTGCGCTCCAGATCGGCGAACACGCGATAGCGGCGCTCGGTGTGGAGGCGATCGAGGGCGGAATTGAAGAATTCAGCGTAATCCATCGGTGCAACCTGAGACGGAACTGACCAAAAGGGCGCGATATCCTTAGAGCTTTTCCAGCTCCAATGTCTATGCGCTATCCCACATTTGGCCGTGAGGGGCATTTGGGCAAAATGCCCTATCGTGCGAATTGAAAGTTGATCCCGATCAAGTCCACGCGACTTATTATGCTGCTCTGCACCATCGATGCGAGGCCAGTCCCGCCGGCCTTTGCGCTCACGTCGTCCTGAACTGCAGCACGCCGTCCTTCGTCTCGGACGTCAGGCGGCCCTCGACGATCATGTAGTTGACGTGGGCGACGAGCTCGCCGGCGGCAAAGCCCATCTGGTGCTCGTCGAGCACGTGCTTGTTGAAGACGACAGGCACCAGCGCGCGCGAGGTCTGCGGCACCTCGCGGCAGGCTTCCGCGATCAGGCGGCAGCGCTCCTCGTGATGGTCGGCGAGCTGCTTGATGCGGGTCTTCAACCCGTAGAACGGCACGCCGTGGCCCGGCAGCACCAGCAAATCATACGGCAGTGTGGTGGTGAGGCTCGCGAGCGATGCCAGATATTCGCCGAGCGAATTCTGGTCGGGCTCGACCGCCCACACGCTGACGTTGGGCGAGATCTTGCTCAGCACCTGGTCGGCGGAGAGGAACAGCTTGTCGTCGGCGCAATACAGCATCACCTGGTCGAGCGCATGTCCGCCGCCGGTGATCACCTTGAAGCGGCGCGTGCCGATCACGACCTCGTCGCCATGCGAGATGCGGCGGTAGGACGGCGGCAGCACCGAGACGCGCTTGAGATAATCCTGGCCGCGGCCAAGCAGCTTTTCGGTGAGCGACTCGTCCATGCCGTGGCGGCGGAAGAACAGCCGCTGCGCCTCGCGCCGCTCCTCGGTGCCGCGGTTCTGGTGATAGACCGATTGCAGATATTCGACCTGCGACATCACCAGCGGGCATTTGAACCGCTCGACGATCCAGCCGGCGAGACCGACATGGTCGGGGTGCGAATGCGTGACGATCAGGCGCGTGATGTTGACGCCCTTCAGCGGCCCTTCGAACAGCCTGGTCCAGGCCTCGATCGTCTCCTCGTTGCCGAAGCCGGCATCGACCATCGCGTAGCCGTCGCCGTCGGCGAGCAGGTAGATGTTCACGTGGTTGAGGCGGAACGGCAGCTTCAGCCGCGCCCACAACACGCCGGGCCGCACCTCCACGACCTCTTCGGGGCCGGGATGCTGGTCCCAGGGATAGCGCAGGGCCTCGGCCGAGGACTGCACGGTGTCGGTTTTTGCGTTCATGCTACCCGCTTAAACCCACCGCGGGCGCCGCGCCAGCCGAAAAAGGACGCGCGGCGAGCCCGCATAGCGGTCATTCCGGGCGGTTTTCCGCAGCCCGGATTACTCGATCCGGGCCGCGGGAGAGCGGCTTACGCCGCCCGCATGTTGTTGAGGAACGCGTCGATCTCTCCGCGCAGCATGTCGGCCTCGCGGCGGAGCGCATCGGAGGCGCCGAGCACCTCGCTCGCCGCAGCGCCGGCTTCGGCCGAAGCCGTGGAGACGCCGACGATGTTGCTGGAGACCTCGCTGGTGCCGCCGGCCGCATGCTGGATGTTGCGGGCGATCTCGCGGGTGGCCGCGCCCTGTTCCTCGACCGCAGCCGCAATGGTCGTGGTGACGTCGTTGATCTCGCCGATGATCCGGCCGATGCCCTGGATGGCGCCGACAGCCGAGGTCGTGACCTGCTGCATGCTGGCGATCTGGGTGCGGATCTCCTCCGTCGCCTTCGCGGTCTGGCTCGCAAGGCTCTTCACCTCGGACGCGACCACCGCAAAGCCGCGGCCGGCTTCGCCCGCACGCGCCGCCTCGATGGTGGCGTTGAGCGCGAGCAGATTGGTTTGCGAGGCAATCGTCTGGATCAGGTCGACCACGACGCTGATGCGGCTTGCACTGTCGGCAAGGCTCTGCACCGTCGTATCGGTGGCGCCGGCCTCATCGACCGCCTTCTTGGCGATCGCAGCCGAAGTGACGACCTGCTTGCTGATCTCCTCGATCGAGGACGACAGCTGCTCGGTGCCCGAGGACACGGTCTGCACGTTGACCGAGGTCTCCTCCGCGGCGGAGGCGACCGCGTTCACCAGCACGTTGGACTGGTCCGCGGTGGTCGACATGCTCTGCGCGGTCGACTGCATCGAATTGGCCGACTGGGCGAGATTGTCGAGCGCGGTGCGCACCGTGCCCTCGAACTCCGCAATCTTCGCTTCCATGTGAGCGGCACGCTCGGCCTTGGCGACACGATCCTTGTCCTGCTCGCCTGCCAGCGCACGGGCCTCGATCATGCTGTCGCGGAACACCGTCAGCGTTTCCTTCATCGCGCCGATCTCGTCGTTCTGGCGCGAGCGGACGATCTCGGTGTCGAGGTCGCCGGCCGAGAGCAGCTGCATGGCGCGCTGGAGCTCGCGGATGCGGCGCAGGATGTTGCGGCCGACATAGAGCCAGACGAACAGGGCCGAGCCGATCAGCATCAGGCCGCCCAGGCCCAGCATTGCGGTCGTGGCGAGCGAGATTTCCTGGCGCGCCTGGAAGGTCGACGCATCGGTCTCCTTCTGCACGCCGTCGACGAGCGCCTGCACGCTGATGCCGAGGCCGACGTTGAGCTTGCGGGTCTCGTCCAGGATGGTCTGGCCATAGTCGATGGAGTCGAGCTCCTTCTGGCGGATCTTGAACACGCCGGTCTTGCCCTCGCCGAAGACAAACAGCTTCTGAACGGAGTCGCGCACCGCCTGCATCGAGGTAAAGTTCGGGAGGTCCTCGAGGTTGGACTTGACGCGGTCGCGGGTCGTCTTGAATTCCTTCTCGATCGCCTCCAGCGTGTCGCTGCCGTTGGCCGAGAGTGCCGCCATCATGTCGGCGGCCATCAGATTGCCATTGGCGGAGATCGTCGAGATCTGGGCGACGGTGCGGGCGGCTTCGGTGGCATCATCGGCCGACACTTCGGCCGAACCGAGGATCGCGTTCAGGCGCGTCTGTGCGTCCAGCATCGCAGGGCCGGCGGCGCCGACGAACGCGATCTGCGCCTTGCGCAGCGCTTCATACTGCTTCTCGTGCAGCGCGCCGGTGTCGAGCCGTTCGCGGGCCGCGGAGACCAGGCTCTGCGTGGCATCGTCAATGCTCTTGGCGGTGTCGCGCAGCGCGCTCGCGGTCTGCTGGTCGGCGCCGAGCTCGATGATCTCGCCGAGCTTGGCCATCGCCAGCTGCTGGATGTCCTTCACGTTCTTGGTGCGCTCGTTCAACGCATCGTCGCTTGGAGAAGCAAGCAGGCCCGGTCCCTGCGCTGCGAGCGTCGCGCTCTGCGAGGCGAGTTGAAGGCTGGCGGACAGGCGCGGGATGTCGCGGCCGCTCAGATCCATCATGGTCGAACCGAGATGCCTGAACACGAAGCCGGCGCCGCCGGCGATGACGAGGCCCATGCCCGCGATCACGGCGAAGGCCGCAAACAGGCTGCCGCGCAGGCCCCATTTCGGCATTTTGAAACGAGGCTTGAGACGGCCAAGGACACGGCCAACACCCAGACGGATCGCCATCGAAAATTCCCCCACACCCGTAATCTTGTATTTTCGCTGCGGAGTATCCTTGGTGCGGGTTAAAAAATCGCAAGTTGCACAAGTGCTTGGCAGTTCCGCAGGACGAAAAACAGAAGGGCCGGCAAGTCTGCCGGCCCTTGATAGCGACGAAAGTTCTAGGCGCGATCAGTAGCGCGCGGCGACCGGGGTAGCCCAGTTGAAGCGGTAGTTGACGCCGGCCTTGAAGGTGTGGTCGTCGGTGGTGAAGTTGCCGGTGCCGACCAGCGGACCCGCAGTGAAGTGCGCGTCGCCGAAATTGTAGTACTGGTACTCGGCCTTGGCAGACCAGTTCGGCGCGAACATGTATTCGAGACCGGCGCCGACGGTGTAGCCGTTGCGATGATCGCCATCGATGATGAAGGCGGCCGGCACGCCGCCGACGGTGACCTTTTCGTTGTTGTCCGAATAGGCGTAGCCGCCCTTCACGTAGACCAAGCCCGGACCCCAGGTGTAGCCGACGCGGCCGGTGATCGAGCCGAGGCCGCGCTGGTCGTTGGTGTAGGTCCCGCCCGGGAACACCGCGCCGACACTGCCGGAGAGCCAGGAATACTGGGCCTCGGCGCCGAGCACGAAGTTCGGGTGGAACTGCCAGTCTGCACCAGCCTGCAAGCCGCCGAGGAAGCGGCCGTTGCCGTTGTTGCCGGTGGAGAGGCCGCTGAAATTGTTGTCGCTGGAGAACGCGCCGCCGAGATGCGCGCCGATATAGAAGCCGGTCCAGTTGTAGATCGGCGCGGCATAGGCCGGCGCCTTGTTGTAATAGGGGCGGGCGCCGAGATCGGCACCGATCGCCGGGGCGGCTGCGCCCACCACGAGCAGCGCAACGGTTGCAAACAGAATCTTCTTCATCGTCCTAACTCCAACACTAAGGTCCCCGGCAGGCGCGCTGTCCGCGCCGCGTTGGTTTTGCAGATAGCTCGCTTTCGACGAAAATGCTGTCACATCCGTGGCACATCGGTGCCCAACCTAACTTATTGGGCTGCAAATGATTTTCGTGCTTAATGCCGGCTTAAGAAATGGTGAAGGAAGGTTTAATTCGCGAGGCTTGCGGTAACTCGCGCGCGCGTCTCGTTAACCAAGACGCCGCCGCACCTCGTCGCGCATCTGCGCGCGGAAGGCGGCGCGCTTGGCGGGCCGGTCTTCCTCGCGCACGTCATGGCGATCGAAGATGTCGAACTTCTCCAGGATCGGATAGCGCTCGCTCGCCATCGCCAGCACGCGCAGCACCTTGGTCGCGGCGAGCGTCGGGCCACGTACTTCCCAGCGCCGGATCGTGTCGGCGCCGCCCGGCTCAGGCAATGCGCACAGCTTCGCCATGTCGGCCGCGGTGAGCTTTCGCTCGATGGCTTCGGAGAGGTCGTCGCGGAGTTGCTTCAGTTCGGGGCCGGTCATGCTGTTCGTTCCGAAAATGCGGTAAGCGGAACGCGCTAGACCTGATTCGGGTTGTTCCTGTGGCGATGACAGCACGTGTAGATCAGCGCCGGGAAGCCGGAGAAAAAGAAGAGGACGCAGAGGATTCGGACTCGCGCGGGCGCAGCGGCTTGAGGCGGCGAGGCCGCGGGCAACTCGATCGTCGTCATCTGGAACCACCCCTCACCTGAGACGGTAGAGGGCGGAAGGGTAAGCAATGGTTGCGGCAGGTTGCGCAAGGTATCCGGATGGCGTCCGTTTACCCTGCCATCCGCCGACAGGGTTAAGCGAACGCGAATGGCGGGTCCGGTTTCGGGACGGTCGGCTTCGATCACGGGCGCATCGGGCACGGGCAGGTCGTGCTCCGGCACATTTCCACCTCCAGGGCGTTACGAACGGGGGCCTATGGGAATTCTCGGGCGGATGACCACATGAGAGAACAGGCCCGCCGCGAATGAGGTGATCAGCGATGACGACGACCAGGTTCATCTTTGCCGCGCTCGTCACGACCGGATTGGCCCTGGCGCCCTTTGCGGCGGAAGCGAAAAAGTCGAGGTCGCACAGATCCCACAGCACGGGCGTGCTCGCCCCGTCGTATGGAAGCTCCGGCTTAACCGCGACACAGCCGAGGCCGACTTACGGGTCGTCAGGATCGACGGTCGGCACGGTCACGGCGCCATCGATCGGAACATATAATTGGCCGTCGGTCGGCGTGACCAATTCGGTCCCGACCTGGAGCAATACCAATCCCAAGTGAGATCCAGCGCGACTGCGCCATGCCCCGGCCTTCCAACGCGGCTAGCGCGTGCTCGTCGCGAGGCCCGACAGCAGATAGAGCGCGACCAGCAGGGTCGCGACCGACAGCATCGTCGTGACCGAGACCGTGGCCGCAACCAGCTTCTCCTCGACCTTGTGCTCGTGCGCCAGCACGTAGACGGTCTTCGCCGTCGGCACGGCCGCGCAGATGACGGCGGCGACGGTGTAGAGCGGATTGAGGCCTGATATCACGCAGAAGCCGTAGACGATCAGCGGCATCACCACCAGCTTCACGGCGGCGAGCCCGAACGACGTCCCGAGACTGGATCGCAGGCCGTCGACCGACAGGCCGAGCCCGATGGCAAACAGCGCGCAAGGCGTGAGCGCCGCGGCGATCATGTTCAGATAGCCTGCGACGGCGGCCGGCATCGGCAGGCCGGTGATCGCCCAGACGAGGCCGATGAGCGTCGACAGCACCATCGGATTGAGCAGGATCTGCTTCGCCAGGCCGGCCGACTGCGCAGGTCCGTGCGCATCCCGTTCCAGCAGGATGACCGTGATCGGAAACATCACGGCGGCGACGAACACCGTCGCCACCGCGGCCGGCAGAACGGCGGGCTGGCCGTAGATCGCGTGCAGGATCGGCAGCGCCACGAAGCCGGTATTGGTCATCGCCGCCGCCATGCCGTGGATCGTGCTGCTGGCGAGGTCGCGTTGCCCGCCCGTGCGGACCGCCAGGAAGACCAGCGCGAAGCAGATGAGGGAGCCGCCGCCGAAGGCGAGCAGGAAACGCCATTCCAGGAGATTGCGAGCCGGCTCCTGCGCGATCGTGACGATCAGCAGCGCGGGCATCGCGACGTTGTAGGCGAAATGCACCAGCGCATCGGCGAGCGAGCGTGAGAGATAGCCTGATGCCCCGGCGAGCCACCCGGTGACGATGATCGCGAAGACGGGAAGAACGAGGCTGGCGACCTCCATCCGGTGTGCCCCTCTGCCAAGCAAGATCGCCACTCTAGCTTGGCGATGCCTGCTCGTCACGGTTCAACCGGACCGCGCCGCCCCCGAATGGGCGGCCTTGCGCCGCTAAATTCCCCGGCCGGTCTGCTGGCCGATCACGCAGCGCCAGGCCGCCAGACGCTCGGCCGGATGCTGGTTCATCCATTCGGCGAGCTGTGGCGCGCCCATCAGGCAGGACTGCACCGAGACTTGCTCAAAGTCGGAGCTGGTGACGAGCTGCTCGTGGCAATTGGACGGAGAGGCGAGACTGCAAAGCACCGCGATGATCTTGATCATGCGAGGTTGCCCCGGTCGCTCTGGCGCCCGTTGGTTGCGCTCGATTGCTCGCCGGCCGCATCAGTCGGCGGGAAGATGCTGTCGTAGATCGCGCGCGCTTCCTGGATGAGGCGAAGACGCTCGCGCTCGGATTTCGAGACAAACTGAATGATCTGGCCCATGTCGGCCTCCAATCGATGTTCGATCCGTCATCAGATGATGGGAATCATTTCATGCGGATGTGGGGTGCCGGCTTCATCGTTGCAGCCGTGCAGGCGGTCACATCAGATAAAAAGCCCGTGACCGATCCGTTCCTAAGCGGACCGGGATACCAAGCGGAACCGCTTTACGCCGCAGGCGCACGTTCCTTCTGCCCCGGCACCGCCGCAAGCAGCTCGCGCGTATATGCGTGCTCCGGCGCCGCGAAGAGCTGCGCCGTCGGCTTCAGCTCGACGATGGCGCCGCGCTGCATCACCGCGATGCGGTCGCAGATTTGCGCGGCGACGCGAAGATCGTGGGTGATGAACAGCATCGAGAGGCCGAGCCGCGCCTTGAGGTCCTCGAGCAGCTTGAGCACCTGCGCCTGCACCGAGACGTCGAGCGCGGAGACGGCCTCGTCCGCGACGATGATCTCCGGCTCGAGCGCGAGCGCGCGCGCAATCCCGATGCGCTGGCGCTGGCCGCCGGAGAATTCATGCGGGTAGCGTTCGAGCGCGCCGGCATCCAGGCCGACCATCTTGAGGAGATCGCGGGCGCGGTCGAACGCGACTTTCGGATCGGTGCCGGCCGCGATCGGGCCGTCGGCGATGATGTGGCCGATCTTGCGCCGCGGATTGAGCGAGGCGAACGGATCCTGAAAGATCATCTGGATGCGATGGCGCTCGGCGCGCAGCGCCTTGCCCGAGAGCTGCGTCAGGTCGGTGTCGCCGATCCGCACCGTGCCGCGGTCGGCTTCGATCAGCCGCATCACCAGCCGTGCCACCGACGATTTGCCCGATCCGGACTCGCCGACGAGGCCGAGCGTCTCACCCTTGAGGATGTTGAAGTTCACTGCGCGCGCGGCATCGACACGGCGGTCTTCGCGAAACCAGCCGCCCGAGGTGACGTAAGTCTTGTCCAGCCCGATCACCTCGACCGCTCTGGCCTGGTCATCAAGAGGCGCGCGCGCCGGCGGGTGCATCGATGGCACGGCAGCGAGCAGCGCCTTGGTGTAGTCGTGCTGCGGTTCGTTGAACACGGTCGCAGCGGGGCCCTCCTCGACGACCTTGCCATGACGGAGCACCACGACCTGGTCGGCGATATCTGCGACCACGCCAAAGTCATGGGTGATGAACATCACCGCCATGTTGCGGTTGCGCTGGAGGTTGCGGATCAGCTTCAGGATCTGCGCCTGCGTGGTGACGTCGAGCGCGGTGGTCGGCTCGTCCGCGACCAGCACGGCCGGTTCGAGCGCGAGCGCCATCGCGATCATGGCGCGCTGGCGCTGGCCGCCGGAGAGCTGGTGCGGATAGGCGCGCACGATACGCTCGGGGTCGGGCAGGCCGACCTCGCGCGCCAGCGACAGCGCCTTCGCGCGCCGTTCCCTGGGCGTCAGCAGGCCGTGCGCCTCGAACATCTCCGCCATCTGATCGCCGATCCGCATCAGCGGGTTGAGCGCCGTCATCGGCTCCTGAAAGATCATCGCGAGACGGCGGCCGCGCAGGTCACGCCAGCCGTCATCGTCGAGCTCGAGCAGGTCGCGGCCTTCGAACTGGATCTGGCCTGACGTGACCGAGACCGTGTCCGGCAGCAGGCCCATCAGCGCATGCGCGCACATCGACTTGCCGGAGCCGGATTCGCCGACGACGCAGACGATCCTGCCGGGCCGCAAGTCCAGCGAAACACCGTCGACGGCGAATGGCCGCTCGGCGCCCTTGGGCAGTGCGATCCGCAAATTTTTGATGGAGACGGCGGGCAGGGCGGTCATCATCAGCGTCCTTCCCGCGACAGGCGCGGATTGAGCGCGTCGTTGAGACCTTCGCCGATCAGGTTCAGCCCCAGCACCGAGATCAGGATGGCGACACCGGGAAACACGGTGATCCACCAGGCCTGGCGGATCACGGTGCGGCCGGCGCCGACCATGTAGCCCCAGGAGATCAGGTTGGGATCGCCAAGCCCAAGGAAGGACAGCGAAGACTCCAGCAGGATCGCGGTCGCCACCATCAGCGAGGCCAGCACGATCACCGGGGACAGCGCATTGGGCAGGATCTCGCGCAGGATGATCCAGCTGTTGCTCTGGCCGGTGACGACGGCAGCCTGGACATATTCGCGCGTGCGCAGCGACAGCACCTCGCCGCGGACGAGACGCGCGACCGGCGGCCAGCTCACCACCGCGATCGAGGCCACGATCGAATAGATCGAGGGCTGCAGGATCGCGACCAGCACGATCGCGAGCGCGAAGCTCGGAATGGTCTGGAAGAATTCGGTGAAGCGCATCAGGGCATCGTCGACCTTGCCGCCGAAATAGCCGGCCATGGCCCCGATCGGGACGCCGACAAGGAGCGCCACCAGTGTCGAGACGAGGCCGACCAGCAGCGACACGCGGGCGCCAAAGATCATGCCGGCGAACACGTCGCGGCCGAGTGCGTCGGTGCCGAGCGGCACGGTCGACAGCGTGAAGGGCGGCAGGAACGGCCGCTGCACCATGCGCCAGGGCGAGTTCGGAAACAGCAGCGGCCCGAACACCGCGACCGAGATCGCAAGCAGCAGGATGATGAGGCCGATGACGCCGCTCGGACTCTTGAGCATCGCCTTCCAGAATTGTTTCATGCGGCGAATTCGATGCGCGGGTCGACCAGGCGATAGACCAGGTCGGTGATGAGGTTGAAGATGAGGACCATGACCGAGCAGGTCACGAAGACGCCGAGCAGCAGATTGTAGTCGCGCTGGAGCAGCGCGTCGTACATCAGCCGCCCGATGCCGGGCCAGGCGAACACGGTCTCGGTGATGACGGCGCCGCCGATCAGCGTGCCGGCATGAACGCCGGCGAGCGTCACCACGGGCAGCAGCGCGTTGCGCAGCACGTGGCGGCGCTGGATCACGGCGTCCGAGAGGCCCTTGGCGCGCGCGGTCTTGACGAAGTCGAGCCGTTTCACCTCGAGCATCGAGGCGCGCGTCATGCGGGTGTAGGTCGCCGTGAAGAACAAGCCGAGCGTCATCGCCGGCATGATCAGGTGCTTTGCGACGTCGACGGCATGGGCAAAGCCGGTGAGGTTGGCGCCGACCGTCTCGTAGCCGAAGCTCGGCAGCCAATCGACGGTGACCGAGAACAGCAGGATTCCCATCAACGCCACCCAGAAGATCGGCATGGCGTAGAAGATCAGCGCGAAGATCGTGATGCCGGTGTCGAGGAAGGTCCCGGCGAAGCGCGCGGCGAACGTGCCGAAGAGAACGCCCAGCGCGAGCGAGATGGCAAATGCGGTGAGCGTGAGCAGCAGCGTGGCCGGCAGTCGTTCCGCGATCAGCCTTGCGACCGGGGCCTGCTGGCGGAAGGAGAAGCCGAGGTCGAGGGTTGCGATGCCCTTGACGTAGATGAAGAGCTGCTCGGGCAGCGGCTTGTCGAGGCCGAATTTTTGGCGGAGCTGCTGCACGAAGACCTGGTCGCTGGCGCCGGCCTCGCCCGCCATCACGACCGCGGGATCGCCGGGCGCAAGCCGGATCAGGAAGAAATTGAGGACGACGATCGCAAGCAGGACGATCACGCCCTTGACGACACGCTGAGCGACGAAGGAGAGCATTTTAGAACTGAATCAGGCTTGCGAGAATGTCGCCGCGGCGACGGTGCGCCCGCTCTCCCGCTCGCGGGGGAGGGCCGGGGCGGGGGTGCTTCCGCGGCGAAGGACCCCGAGTGGAGGGAGCCCCCACCCGGCGCTTCGCGCCGACCTCCCCCGCGAGCGGGAGAGGTACATCGTCGTCGCCGCTCGATCGAGAATCACAACTCACTTGTCGAGCCATGCGTCCTTGAAGCCGTCATTGACCCCGATCGCCGTGGTGATCAGGTTCTTGACCTTGCAGCGCATGATGGTCGGGAATTGCAGCTCGAGCATCCAGGCCACCGGCACGTCCTCGACCAGGATCTTCTGCGCCTTCTCGTAGATCTCCTTGCGCTTGGAGTCGGGCGTTGCGACCGCACCGTCGGCGAACAGCTTGTCGATCTCGGGGTTGGAGTAGCCCTCGACGTTGTTGAAGACCTGGCCCTTGGCGATGTTGCTGGAGATGTAGTTGCGGCCGACGCCGAGCGCGGGATCGCCGTACTGGTAGAGATAGGTGAAGGCGATGTCGTAGTCCCAGTCGCCGATCTTCTGGTTACCTCCGGCGACGTCGGTCGAGACGGTCTCGATGTTCATGCCGACGTCGATGAGGTTCTGCTTCACGGCTTCGCCCCAGCGCTGCCAGGTCTCGCCATAGGCAAGTGGCAGCAGACGGATCTTCTCGCCCTTGTAGCCGGCTTCCTTCAGCCGCGCCTTCGCCTTGGCCGGATCGTAAGGATATTTCTTCACGTCGTCGGTGTAGTATTTGATGGCCGAGGACGAGGGGCCGGTCGCAATCTTGCCGAGCCCGTTCCAGATCACGTCCTTGGCGAAGTCGCGATCGATCGCGTACATGACCGCCTGCCGTACCCGCTTGTCCGCGAGCGGACCCTGACGGTTGTTCAGCCACAGCCAGGCCAGCGGCGAGAAGAACTCCCAGCCGGCGCCGGTGACGCAGGTGTCCTTCAGCTTGGACAGGCGCGGCACGTCGAAGTTCTCGACCGAGCCGCCGGGCAGCACGTCGACCTTGCCGGTCTCGTAGGCTACCGAGCGCGCGGCTGCGTCGGGGATGATCTGCCAGTAGATCTCGTCGATATAGGGCTTGCCCTTCTCGTAGTAGTTCGGGTTCTTGACCAGCCGGATGAACGAGCCCTTCTGCCATTCCTTGAACATGAAGGGGCCGGTGCCGACAGGCGCGTTGTTGTAGGGATTGGTCTTCCAGTCGGTGCCTTCATACAGATGCTTCGGCACCATCGGCATCGAACCGACCTCGAAAATGCCGAGGAACGGGCCGAACGGCTGCTTCAGCGTGAACACGACCGTGTAGTCGTCGGGCGCCTCGACCTTGTCGACCTGCGCGAGGTTGGTGCGGGCGCGGGCGTGGGTCTGCTTCAGCATCTCGATCGAGAACAGCACGTCGGCGGAGGTGAAAGGCTTGCCGTCATGCCAGGTGACGCCCTTCCGGAGCTTGAAGGTGTAGGTCTTGGCGTCCTCGCTGACGCTCCAGCTTTCGGCGAGTTGCGGCTGCGGCTCGAGCTTGGGGCTGTAACGCAGCAGGCCTTCGAAGATGTTGCCCGACACCATCTGGGTCGGACCGTTCTGAATCATCGCAAGCATCAGGCCGGGCGGCTCGGGCTGGATCACCGCATTGATCACGCCTCCCGTCTTCGGCTCTTGCGCCAGCGCCGAGGCCGTAAGGCCGCAAGCGAGGAGGAGACCAAGCAACACTCGTTTCGACATGTCGTATCTTTCTCAAGCGCGACCGGCCGTGAACGCTTCGCGACGTCCTCGCGCGCGAAGCGACGGCGGCCCATCCCAGTCCCCATCCGGGCGCGAGGCTCACACGGTCCCGTTCCGCGCCGCAAGATGAAAGTCTCGACACTGTTCGCACAAAAAATGTACAGCGCGTCCTGTTTTCACTTGATTCATTGTCGTGTCACGGAGACAAGTCGGCCCATGGACAATGCCACACGCTCCGAACGATCCCGCAATGCTGCGCTCGAAGCAGCCATCGCGATCATCGCGCGCGACGGGCCCGGCCGGCTGACGCTTGATGCGATCGCGCGCGAGAGCGGGCTAAGCAAGGGCGGCGTGATGCACCAGTTCCGCACCAAGGAAGCGGTGCTGAAGGCGCTGCTCGAGCGGCAGATGGCGCATTTCGAGGAATTCTCGACAGCCTATATGGCGAAGGTGGGCACCAACTCCGCCAATCCCAATCTGGCGACTCAACTCGCCACGATTCGAGAAGCGGCCACATCGCCGAATTCCGCTGCGCTGGCGCTGGTCGCAGCCATGGTTGAAAACCCCAGCCTGATGGCGCTGCCGCGCGGGCGCGAAATGGAGCGCATGGCAGCGATCAGGCAAGAGGCAGCCGATCCCGACCTCGCGATGCTGCGCTGGGCTGGCGCGATGGGATTGCTGCTGAGCTCGTTGTTCGGCATGTCGCCGCTCGGCAAGGAGGAGCACCAGCGGCTTTTCGCGCGTCTGGCCGACGACGCGCAGTGGACCGGCCTCGAACAGCCGGCCACGAAGCGTCCTGCCAAATCCGGCGCATCATCGGCGGCAAAGGCTGCAAGCCCCCGCAAGCGCGCCTGAGACATCGTTAACGAAGTCCTGCCGCTGCCCAAAGTCGCGCCTGCGGTCAAACGTGCCGGAGCGTCGTTTTTGCTGTTTACAAACCAACTAGTCGGTTTTATAAACCGAAACGCTGAGGCGGCCCAAGGCGTCTGACATGGCCCCGGACGGTGCCTTGGGCTGGCAATGGTGAGCGCCGCAGCCGCGTCTGGTCCCGCACGCGGCTGCGGTCGCCTTTGCCTTTCGAACAGCCGCAAGAGGAGTTCTGGAATGGATCGCTCGATCGCCCTGCGCGGTCTGGGAATGCTGTTGCTTGGCGCCGCGCTGGCCGGCTGCGCCTCGGTTGCGCCCGTGCCCTATTCGGAGATGGCGTCCTCCGCCTACATGGCGCCCGACAAGTCCGACGCGTCCGGCCGCGTGCCCTACCGCTATTCCACCTCGGTCGACTGGCGCGGGTATCGCAAGGTGATCCTCGAGCCTGTCGTGATCTATCGCGGCAGGGATCACCAGTTCGGCGGCATGTCCGACAAGGACAAGGCGTTGCTCGCCGCCTACATGCAGAGCCGCTTCGCCGAGCGGTTGCGCAGCCGCTTCAGCCTCGTGCGCGAGCGTGGACCCGAGACGCTGCGAATCCGGCTCACGCTCACCGGCGCCGTGACCAACACGCCGGTGCTCGGCACGCTCTCCCGCTTCGACATGGCCGGCGCGGTCTACAACGGCGTGCAGGCCGCGCGCGGCGGCGAGGGCATGTTGACCGGCTCGGTGATCTACGGCGTCGAGATCTTCGACGCTTCCACCGCGCGGCTGCTCTCCGCCTACGTCACCAAGCAATACCCCGGCGCCTACGACATCGAGGCGAGCGTCGGTGCGCTCGCGGCCGCCTATGCCGGCGTCGACAAGGGCGCCGATGCGCTGATGGCGCAGCTGAACTGACCCCACAACCCATTCAACGACAGGTGCCGCTGATGAACATTCTCCTTCGCTTCGTGCTGCGCGTCGCCATCACCATCGCGATGATGGCCTTCGGCGGTCGCGCAGGCGCCGCTGCGCCCGCCGATCCCAGCGGCACTTGGCTCGTCGAGGACGGCCGCGCCCGCATCAGGCTGGAGCGCTGCGGTCCGTCGCGCGATCGCATCTGCGGCTTCATCGTCTGGATGAAGGAGCCGGCCGACAAGCGCGGCCAGCCTCTTCGCGACAGGGAAAACCCCGATGCCGACAAGCGCGCCCGCCCGCTGCTCGGCCACCAGCTGATCATGGGCTTGCAGGCGACGCCTGAGGGCCGGTTCGCCGGTGACATCTACAATGCCGAAGACGGCAAATCCTACTCGGTCTCGCTGTGGCGCGAATCCGCAGACCGTCTCAAGCTCAAGGGGTGCCTGATCAAGTTTCTGTGCCAGACCCAGACCTGGCAGCAGACCCTCGACGTCCAGCCCGGACAGCTCATCGGCCTCACCGGCGATCTCAATGGCCCCCGCGCCGACAAGGAATGGGCGCAGGTCCCGCCGCCGAAGCCAACGCAGGTCAAGGCGAAGTAGGTTGCGCCCGTTGCCGCAAATTTGATCCGGATCAAAGTCGGGCCGTCGCTTCTGCGATCTGATTATACGATGGACGTTAGCTCGGGCCTTCGCGAAACGGACTTAGACGATCTCGCCGTGCCGGTCGTGGACGAGGCGGCCGTGCGTTGCGCGCAAGTCCTTGCCGATGCGGGCATGCGGGTGACGCGGCAGCGCCTCGCGCTGGGCAAGATGCTGCTGCTGGGCGACCACCGGCATGTCACGGCTGAAGGCCTCCATGAGGAGGCCTCGGCCGCAAATCTGCGGCTGTCGCTTGCCACCGTCTACAATACGTTGAACCAGTTCACCGAAGCCGGCCTGTTGCGCCGGATCGCGGCCGACGGCATCAAGTCGTTCTTCGACACCGACACATCGGTCCATCCGCACTTCTATCTGGAGGGCGAGGATGCGCTGGTCGACGTTGCCGGCGGCCTTGCCTTCAGCAAGCTGCCGGATCCACTCCCAGGCCACGAGATCGAGCGGCTCGACGTCATTGTCCATCTGCGCCGGAAGCGGCCGTAGCGGCAGCACCGATCAGCTCAATCCCGCGCGCCGAAATCCCTCCAGATAGTGCTCGCGATCGGCATCGTTCACCCAAGGCAGCTGAGTCGCGATCCAATCCAGTGAGATGTTCGGCTGGGTGCGGCGGAGTTCGCCCAGTGCCATGTCCGCGAGCGCGCTGTCGCCGGTCATGCCGGCGGAAACGGCGAGCACGCGATAGGCGCCGGTGAGATCGCCGCGATGGCGGATCGCCTCGCGCGCCAGCGCGATGGCCTCGTCATAGCGCCGCTCGGTGAAGCGGGCATAGCCTGCGATGCCGTAGTAGATTGCCAGCGACGGATCGCGCGGCGAGAGCCTGATCGCCTTCTGAGCCGCCTCGAAAGAATCGCCGGATCGCCCGGCATAGGACAGCGCCAGCGCATAATATCCCTGCGCCAGCGAAAAGTTCGGATTGAGCGCGAGCGCCTGTTCGAACTCGGACAGTGCTTCCGCAAGCCGGCTCGTCGAGAAGCAGACGCTGCCGAGTGCGGCATGGGCCCAGGCATTCTCGTGGTCGCAGCGCATCGCGGCGAGCGCTGCGTTCTCGGCGATCGGCGCGGTGGTGGCAAGTTCGGCCCAGCCCAGATGCACGCCGAACATGTGGCTCGCCGCCAGCACCGCCAGCGCCTGGCCGTAGTCCGGATCGATCCCGATCGCACGCTCGAGCAACTTTTGCGCGACGGCGTGATCCTGCGGCGTGATCCGCCAGTAATGCGAGAGCGCCTGCATCAGGAGGTCCCAGGCATCGAGGCTCGCCGGGGGCTTGCGATGCGTGCGAAAATTCTCCGCGGCGTGGATCTGCGGTTCGATCGCCGCGACGATCCGCTCGGTGATCTCGTCCTGCACGGCGAACACATCGACCAGTTCGCGGTCGTAGCGCTCGGCCCAGAGATGACCGCCGGTGGTGGCGTCGTTGAGCTGTGCGGTGATGCGCACGCGGTTGTCCACCTTGCGCACGCTGCCCTCGACGATGTAGCGGACGCCGAGCTCCTCGGCGATCTGCTTGATGTGTACCGCGCGCCCCTTGTAGGTGAAGGACGAGTTGCGGGCGATCACGATGAACCAGCGCTGCTTCGACAGCGCGGTGAGGATGTCCTCGCTGATGCCGTCGCCGAAATAGTCCTGGGCGGGATCGCCGCTCATGTTCTCGAAGGCGAGCACGGCAATGCCGGGACGGTCCGCCACGACGCGTGGGGAACTGGGGGCGGCTCCGGCCGGCGCAGGCTTTGCTGACGCTTCCGCCCTGACGTCGCCGACGAAACGAAACCCCTTGCGCGGGATCGTCTTGATCAGCCGCTGCGTCGTGCCGTCGTCCCCGAGCGCCTTGCGCGCGGCATTGATTCGGCTGTTCAGTGCCGAATCCGAGACGATGCGGTCGCTCCAGATCCGGCTGATCAGATCGTCCTTGCTGACGACGCGAGCGCGCTCCGCGACGAGGTAAAGCAGCAGATCGAACACCTGCGGCTGCAGCGGCACGGTCGTCCCGGCGCAGGTCAGTTCGCGCCGGTCGCCGTCGAGCACGTTGTTTTCAAAGAGAAATCGCACGTTTCTGTCGTCTCAAGCAAAAATCAAAGTCGTCTCAGGCGAAAATCAACCGTCCGCGAAAGTCTTCAACCGTCCGGTCCGGCATGGTGCAGAGACCAAAAAGTGCCGATGCCTCGGCACAACGGAGCTTTCTATGACCCAAATCGATCATCAGGTTCATTCCATCAGCCCGGAGATTGCGGGCTCGCGCATTTTCAAGTTCATCGCCTTTCTTTACGGAATTGCGGCGTATCTCGTGTTTTTCGTCACCATTCTCTATGCCATCGGCTTTGTGATGGGGTTGGTGGTGCCGAAGACCATCGACACCGGAGCCGACACGCCGACCGCCGAAGCAGTGATCATCAACCTGCTGCTGATGACGCTGTTCGCCGTTCAACACAGTGTGATGGCGCGCCAGCGCTTCAAGGCATGGTGGACGCAGTTCGTCCCCAAGCCGGTCGAACGCTCGACCTATGTGCTGTTCGCGAGCCTGTCATTGCTCCTCCTGTTCTGGCAGTGGCGTCCGATGCCGACGGTCGTATGGGACGCGGGTGACCCCGATCTTGCCGTGACACTGGTCACGCTGTCCTTCGCGGGCTGGGTGCTGGTGTTCACCTCGACCTTCATCATCAATCATTTCGAATTGTTCGGACTGCATCAGGTGACCAACCACCTCGTCGGCAAGCAGGTCGAGCCGCCGCGGTTCAAGACGCCGCTGCTCTACAAATTCGTCCGTCATCCGATCTATCTCGGCTTCATCATCGCCTTCTGGGCGGCACCGACCATGACCGCGGGCCATCTGCTGTTTGCGGCCGTGACCACCGCCTACATCTTCGTCGGTATCGCCCTGGAGGAGCACGATCTCGTCGATCTTTTCGGTGACGAATATCGGCAGTACAAGCAACGGGTGTCGATGCTTATTCCCTGGCGCCGGTCAGTCTAGCCGTCGCATCCTCTGCCGCGCATCCGCCGAACGGAGGATGCGTGGCGGGGCTTCATTTGCAACCCAACAATTCTAATCCAGCATTCCTACCCCAGTCCATCTCAGGAGAACCAGGATGAAACATGTCGGACACTGCTTCTGCGGCGCCGTTACAGTCGAGGTCACCGGCGAGCCGGCGGCGATGGGCTATTGCCATTGCCGATCCTGCCGCTCGTGGTCGGGCGGTCCGGTGAACGCGTTCAGCCTGTGGAAGCCGGAAGCCGTGCGTATTACCGAAGGCGCGCAGAACGTCGAGACCTTTGCCAAGACGCCGCTGAGCCAGCGCAAATACTGCAAGAAGTGCGGCGGTCATCTCATGACCAATCACCCGCCGCTCGATCTGATCGACGTGTTCGCGGCGACCATCCCGACGCTCGCCTTCACCCCCGGCGTCCACGTCAACTATGCCGAGTCGGTGCTGCCGATGCGCGACGGCTTGCCCAAGTTGAAGGATTTTCCCGCCGAGTTCGGCGGCAGCGGCGAGATGATGCAGGAGTAGGACCTCTCTCCCCGCTTGCGGAGAGAGAAGGCGTTACCTCATCCCCGCGCGCCGAAATCCGTCGAGATAGTGCGCGCGGTCTTCGTCGCGCAGCATCGGCAGCTCCCGCGTGAGCCATGCCAGCGAGATGCCGGGCTGGGTGCGGCGCAATCCCTCCAGCGCGGAGGCCGCAAGGGCAGGATCGCCTGACATGCCGGCGGCCGCCGTCAGCACGCGATGCGCGCCGACGAAATCGGCTCGCTGCCGCATCGATTCCCGCGCCAACTGCACGGCGTGGTCGTAATTGCGGCCGATGAACTGGGCATAGGCCGCTACACCGCAATAGATCGCCGCAAGCGGATCGCGCGGGCTGAGCCTGAGCGCGCGGCGCGCCGCGGCATCGCCGTCCTGCCATCGTCCGGCGTAGCACAGCGTGACCCCGTAGAAGGCGTGCGCCATCGCGAAATTCGGGTTGAGCGACAGCGCCAGCTCGAACTCCGCCAGCGCGTCGTCGAAGCGGCGGCGGAATAGATAGGTATAGGCAAGGCCGTGATGGGCCCAGGCATCGTCGCGATCGGCTTCCACCGCGGCGAGTGCCGCAGCTTCCGCGATGGGAACGGTTGCGCCCATGTCGGCCCAGCCCATATGCGCGCCGAAGATGTGGCTGGTCGCGAGCAGGCCCAGGGCCTTGCCATAGGCGGGGTCGATCGCGATCGCCTGCTCGAGCAGCCTCTGTGCCGAGGCATTGTCCTCGCCTGTGATGCGCCAGTAATGCGACAGCGCGCGCACCACGAAATCCCAGGCGTCCAGGCTGCCCGGTGGCTTCTGCTGGGCACGAAAGCTCTCGGCGGCATAGAGCTGCGGCTCGATCGCGGCGACGATGGCTTCGGTGATCTCGTCCTGCACGGCGAAAATGTCGGCGAGCTCGCGGTCGTAGCGCTCGGCCCAGAGATGGCCGCCGGTCGAGACGTCGTTGAGCTGGGCCGAGATGCGGACGTGGTCGCCGCTTCGCCGCACGCTGCCTTCGAGCACGTAGCGCACGCCGAGCTCGCGCGCGATCTCGTTGAGATGCACGGCGCGACCCTTGTAGACGAAGGAGGAATTGCGTGCGACGACGAAGAACCAGCGCAGCTTCGACAGCGCTGTGATGATGTCCTCGCTGATGCCGTCGGAGAAATAGTCCTGCTCGCGGTCGCCGCTCATATTGGTGAAGGGCAGCACGGCGATCGCGGGCCGGTCGGGCAGCGCGGGCGTCGCCTGCGACGCTGTGACGCTGCGGCGTGGTTCCACAGCCACGCCTCCGGACTTGGTCTCGACGTCGCCGACGAAGCGAAAGCCTTTCCGCGCGATGGTGCGGATCAGCAACTGGTTCGCGCCGCTGTCGCCGATCGCCTTGCGCGCCGCGTTGATCCGGCTCGTCAATGTCGATTCGGAGACGCTGCGGCCGTGCCAGATCTTGTCGATCAGCTCGTCCTTGCTGACGACCCGGTCGCGGTTCTCCATGAGATGGACCACGAGGTCGAAAACCTGCGGTTCCACGGAAACGGGAACCTGCTCGCGGCTCAGCTCGCGCAAGTCGGTGTCGAGAAGGTGATCCCGGAACAGAAACTGCACGTCGAAAACTCAGGCCTCACGGCGACTTCAGGCAATGATGAAATCAAATGGATTTCGACTTGAAGTCTGTGAGTCCGACGAAAGGTCGATCCGGTTCATCGCGACGTCCGGATGGCTGCTATGCCATTTGCGCCGAGGAATGCAACCCGGGTTAGAATGTGGCCGCCTTTGGCCGGATTGTCGCGGCACCCGGGCGATATCCGGATGCCGCGGCACAGCCTCAAGGGCAGGGATGGCGCCGGCCGTCGTTGCCGAGATACAGACCCGTGTTCGGGTTGTAGGACCTGTAGCGTTGCATGCAGTATTGGACGTCTCCTTCCGGTGGCGGTGCGTAGCCGGCGGGTGGCGGCGGATAGGCCGGCCCATAGTAATAAGGTGAACCGTAGTAATAGGGCGCCGCGACCGCGCCGCCGATGATCGCGCCGGCCGCAAGCCCGCCGACGAACGCGCCGCCGCCCCAGCCCCAGCCGCGATGTCCATACCAGCGCACTTGCTCGATCCGGCCGGGCGCAGATTCTGCCATCGCGAGCGGCTGTCCGATCGGCGCCGCCGATGCCGCGGTCAATGTCGCAGCCGACAGGCCTGCCAGCACGCAGGCGCCGGCAACGAAGCGAAACGATTTCAACATTGTGCTCTCCTCGTCATGCGGCGGCATTCGCGCCGCGTGACAAGTGATAGTGCAGTCGAAGAAGCGCGCTGAATTAAAGTTTGGACAGGAAGGTGGTACTGCGACAGTGCCTGACATCTCTCTATCGTCGTCCTGGCGAACGCCGGCTTTCGCCAGGACGACGATGGCTGTGTGTCGAACAGTGAATGTTGATTGCTCGGCTCGATATCCCGCGTAAGCTGCTCCCACGCAACAACAGCCGAAAAGAAACGCTCATGCCCGCTTTTCCTGCCTCGACCACCGTGCTCGACTCCATGCTGTTCCGCGATGCCTTCGGCACGCCCGCGATGCGCGAGGTGTTTTCCGATGTCGCGCTGGTCGGGCGCTATGCCGAGGTCGAGGTGGCGCTGGCCAGGGCGGAGGCGCGATGCGGCGTGATCCCGCAGTCGGCCGCGGACCAGATCGCGGCGCGGACCGACGTCGCCGCGCTCGACTTCGATCTCCTGCGGCAGGAGACCGACATCGTCGGCTATCCGATCCTCCCTTTGGTGCATCAGATGGTGAAGCAGTGCGGCGAGGCCGGCCGCTACGTGCATTGGGGCGCGACCACGCAGGACATCATGGACACCGCCGTGGTTCTGCAACTGCGTGCGGGGCTGGAGATCGTCGAACGCGACATCGCCGAGCTGCGCAAGATCCTCGCCGACCTCTCGCGGCGCCATCGCGACACGCCGATGGCCGGCCGCACCCATCTCCAGCAGGCGCTGCCGGTGACCTTCGGCTACAAGACCGCGATCTGGCTCGCGATGTTCGATCGTCACGCCGAGCGTCTCGCTCAACTGAAGCCGCGCGTCCTGGTCGGGCAGTTCGCGGGCGCCGCCGGCACGCTGGCCTCGCTGGGCGACAAGGGGTTCGAGGTGCAGGAGGCGCTCTGCGCCGAGCTCGAGCTCGGCGTTCCCGCCTCGACCTGGCACGTCGCGCGCGACGGATTCGCGGAAGCGGTGAATTTCCTCGCACTCGTCACCGGCTCGCTCGGCAAGATCGCGCTCGACATCATGATCATGGCCTCGACCGAATTCGCCGAGGTCTACGAGCCATTCGTCAAGGGGCGCGGCGCCTCCTCGACCATGCCGCAGAAGCGCAATCCGATCTCTTCGGAACTGATGCTCGCGGCTAGCAAGGCGGTGCGCCAGCAGGCCGGCCTGATGCTGGATGCCATGGTGCAGGATTTCGAGCGCGCCACCGGTCCGTGGCACGCCGAATGGATGGCGATCCCGGAAAGCTTCGTGCTGACCGCAGGCGCGCTGCACCAGGCGAAGTTCGCGCTCGCCGGGCTCATCGTGGACGAGACGAAGATGAACGACAACCTCGCCCTTAGTCGCGGCCTGATCGTGGCCGAAGCGGTCATGATGGGACTGGCGCCGCAGATCGGGAGGCAGGAGGCGCACGATGTGGTCTACGATGCCTGCCGGCTCGCCAACGAGAAGGGCCTGACGCTCGCGGACGCGCTCTCGTCCGACGCCCGCGTCTCGAGCCGGATCGATCGTGCTACGATCGAGGCGCTCACTTCACCGAAAAATTACCTTGGTCTTGCTCCTGCCATGGTCGACCGGGTGCTGAAATCGGCAACGCGTTGAAAACCAAACTGCGTGAAACTCCGTATCTTTCACGTCTTGCAGGACGCTCGCACACTTGTGTCTCGTGATGCTAGGCTTAGATTGAAAGAGAGATTTCGACAGAGGACCCGGCATGACCGATCAACGCAATTCCGCCACGTCCATCGATCCCGTCAAGCTCGACCGGCTGGCCGAGGTGGCGGTGAAGGTGGGATTGGGCTTGCGGCCGGGACAGGATCTTCTCCTGACGGCACCGGCGATCGCGCTGCCGCTGGTGCGCCGGATCGCCGCGCACGCCTACAAGGCCGGTGCCGGTATCGTGACGCCGATCCTCTCCGACGAGGAGATGACGCTGGCGCGCTACCGCTACGGCCACGACGACAGTTTCGATCGCGCGGCCAACTGGCTCTACGAGGGCATGGCGAAGGCGTTCTCGGAGAATACCGCGCGCCTCGCCATCGTCGGCGACAATCCGATGCTGCTGTCGAACGAGGATCCGTCGAAAGTCGCGCGCGCCAGCAAGGCCAATTCCATGGCCTATCAGCCGGCGCTGGAAAAGATCGTCAATTTCGACACCAACTGGAACATCATCGCCTATCCGAGTCCGTCCTGGGCCAAGCAGGTCTTCCCGGACGATTCCGAAGAGGTTGCGATCGGCAAGCTCGCGGACGCGATCTTTGCGGCGTCCCGCGTCGACCGCGAGGATGCCATGGCCAATTGGGCGAGCCACAATGCGGTGCTGCGCGAGCGCACCAACTGGCTCAACGGCCAGCGATTCCGCGCGCTGCAATATTCGGGCCCCGGCACCGACCTCACCATCGGGCTGGCCGACGGCCATGAATGGGAAGGCGGCGCGTCGCTGTCCAAGAACGGCATCAGCTGCAACGCCAACATCCCGACCGAAGAGGTCTTCACCACGCCGCACTGCCGGCGGGTCTACGGCCATGTCGTGAGCTCGAAGCCGCTGTCCTACCAGGGCACGCTGATCGACAACATCGCGGTCCGTTTCGAGGACGGCAAGATCGTCGATGCCAAGGCCTCGCGCGGCGCGGAAGTGCTGAACAAGGTGCTCGACACCGACGAGGGCGCGCGGCGTCTCGGCGAGGTGGCGCTGGTGCCGCATTCCTCGCCGATCTCGCAGAGCGGGCTGTTGTTCTACAACACGCTGTTCGACGAGAACGCCGCGTCCCACATCGCGCTCGGCCAGTGCTATTCGAAGTGCTTCATCAACGGCGCACAGCTCACACCGCAGCAGATCGCAGCGCAAGGCGGCAACCAGAGCCTGATCCATATCGACTGGATGATCGGATCGGCCGAAACTGACATCGACGGCATTCTTGCCGACGGCAGCAAGGTACCGGTGTTCCGCAAGGGCGAGTGGGCGAAGTAACTCTTCACCTCTCCCCGTCGGGGAGAGGTGAGTTCCCGGCGGCGGCCGACAATCTTTCCCGAACTTATTTGTTAGCGCGTCACTCACGCCGCCGCGTTGCGCAGCATCGGGTTGTTGTCGATGCTGAAGCGGTTGAACAGTGTCGTGAACGGGCTGCCGTCGGTGGCCCGCACGATGGCGTCGGACGCCGCGACCGCGTCGTACAGCGCGCCGACCGGATCGTCCGGCTCGGGCAGGTCGAGGCGCTCCCGGATTTCCTCCCTCGCCTCGTTGACGTCGTCCTCGTCCTCGAGTGTCGCTTCGAGCGCATCCGCCGCGCGCCGCATTTCCTGGAGATCGCCGCCGGCGGAGAATTTGAGGATGTCGAGCCAGTAGGGGCGGGCGACCACCAGCTGGATCAACGCCTCGAAACTCTCGGCGATGATGCCGGCGCGTCCCTCCGACGAAACGTAGAGCACATTCTGCGACGGCAGCAGCACAAAGGCGCCGCCTGAGCCGTCGCTGCCGATCTGCTGAGGATTTTCGAAGCCGTCGATGGTGAACCAGGGCTCCTCGTCCGGCGCGAACGAGACACCGAGGCTGCCGAGCCAGGCGATGACCTCGCCTTGGGCTGTCAGGGCCTCCGGGGTCAGGGGCATCGATGCGGCTCCTTCTCAGTCGTGTCGCGCATTTTGTCGCACCCCGGAAAAGATGGGTTCATGTGCGCGAATTTGCAGGCAAATCCAAGCGTTAACCGCTTCGCATCTGCAACTTGCGGCTGATTGTCGGGGCCCGCGTAAGAAAGAATTAAAAGCCGGCCACTAGCGTTCCAACATCTTTCGAAACAATCCGGGCCTGGACCCGGCCATCGATATTATATCCCCTGGGGAAGCAGATGTCGCGCGCGTTGATTGAAATCGGTAGTTGCAATGTGGATTTGGAGCTACGGCCTATCGAGCCGGCCTGGATCATCGAGGGTAACCCGGTCTCGCGCTCGCACATCCTCTCGACCAGTTCGGACGGCACCTCCTCGACCATCATCTGGTCCTGCACCGAAGGCCGCTTCAACTGGTACTATGATTTCGACGAGACGATCATGATCCTGGAAGGATCGATCGTGCTGGAGAGCGATGGGCTGCCGCCGAAGCGCTACGGCGTCGGCGACGTCATCTTCTTCCGCGACGGCGCGCATGCCAAATGGCATGTCGAAGGCCACGTCAAGAAGATCGCATTCTGCCGCAAGACCAACCCCGCCGTGATCGGCTTCATGGTCCGCGTCGTCAACAAGCTGAAGCGGATGTTCCTCTCGGCCGGCGAGCGCCGCCCCGCGACCCTCATGGGTGCCGGTTAGTCGAATTCACGGGCGCTTCCCAGCGACCACGACGGAACAGGGGTCGGGATCAACATCCCGGCCCCTTTTTCGTGTCATGACGGCAATTCGAGCCGGTAGAAGTCGGTCGCGGTCTGCGAGAACAGCGCCGTCTGCTCGGCCTCGCTCAAGGGTGCCGCGATGCGCTTGAACGCGTTGAAGATCACCTGGTAGCTGCACTGGCCCTTGTCCGGCGGGAAGTTGCTTTCGAACATCGCCCGCTTCGGCCCGAAGGCCTCGATGCAGGTCTCGACATAAGGCTTCCACGCGGCGGCGAGTTCCTCGGACGACGGTGGCCTCTCGCGCAGGTGGAAGTCGTAGCCGAGCAGGCACATTGCGAGCCCGCCGAGCTTCACCACCACGTTCTCGCAACGAGCGATCTCCCGGATCGCGGCGCGCCACTGCGGGAATACCTCTTCGCGCCGCCCGGCAAAGCGGCCCACGCCGGCCGGCCCGCCGCAATGGTCGAGCACGATCCTGGTGTCGGGGAAGGCGTGCGCCAGTTCAGCGAGTTCGCCGATCTGCGGATGAAACAGCCAGGCATCGAAGCTGAGGCCGAGCGGCGCGAGGCAGGCAAAGCCCTTGCGGAAGGTCGGGTCCTGCAGCAAGCCCTTCGGCCGGTTCGCGTACATGCCGGCGACGACGGGGTCCTGGTCCCAGGCGGAGGAATGCCTGATGCCGCGGAAGCGACCGTTGCCGGCGGCGATCTCCGCCTCGAGCACCGGCTTTGCGGCATCGCCCAGCAGCAGATTGGCGTGGCTGACGATGCCGGCGCAGATCGCGGCCTTGCCGTAGCCGCCGCTCGCGCTCATCGCGGCGACGCCGTTGGCGAACTCGACCTCACCCACGGGCCGGAACGCTTCGGGCCCGTGCGCACGGTACATCGAGCGGCAATCGACATAGACGGTGGCGATGATGTTGTGGCCGGAGGCGATATCGGCAGCCATCTCCTCGATCAGATAGCGATGTCCGCGATTCCAGAGATGATGATGCGGATCGACGATCGGCCTGAGGGGATCGATGATCTCTTCCTGATATTGCGCGAGCCAGTCCTCGCGCGGTTCGACGAAGAGTCCGCTGGTGTTGGCAGGCAGACCGCTTGCAGCCATCGACGTTCGCTCCCTCATGTTTTTATGGCGGGAGCCTAGCACCTGATCTGGTTGCGTAGCAGCGCGCGTGGCTCAGAGCACCATCGCAGCGGCGGAGGAGGTGGGCTCCCCATCACCTCTTACGCCGCCGCGCCCTCACATCGACCACCAGTCGCCAGTCGGTTGCCGCGGCGGGCTTGACCTCGCCCAGCCAGCGAAAGGAATCGTCCGTGATTTCGACAAAACTCCACCGCGTGAGGTCACCGGCTTCGGTTGTGCCCTCCTGCACGATGTCCTCGCCGCGTGGACGACCGATCTGGTGACGGAACACCGAGCGCGCTGGATCGGACCAGGAAATCCGCCACGCGGAAATGGTGGGGTCGTAGACCCGCAGCGTCGTGCCGTACCAATTGCCCGCGATGGGAAAGGCGGAGCTGCCCGCTGGGCGCGGAATGATCCAGACGTCCTGAACGGCGCGTCCTTCCAGCACCCAGCCGAAATGGATTTCACCTGGCGCGGTGTGTTTCGTTCCATCAGCGCCGTGGGCGGTGATCCCGGCGTCCCAATCGCCGACGAAGCGGCCATAGAGCTGAAGCGCCGCCGCATGCTCGGGGTTGGGGCCATCCGCGTGCAGCAATCTCTCGAAGTCGGTCATGTCGATCTCCTGCTGCCAGGGAGATCAGCACGACCGGCCGGCGGCCGACTTGGAGAAAATTGCGCGTTAGACGCCGTCGAGGATGATCACGGTCGGCGTCGTCGGCAGCGTGTCTCGCGAGATCCGCAAGGAGCGCTCGGTGCGGCGGTCGATCTCGAACTGCCGGCCAATGCGGCGCATGAACTCGTCGAGCGGGGTCGCGAAGCGGTGCATCGGCAGCACCACGGAGGCGCGCAGCCGCCTGGTGATCTCGGAGACACCGTCGAGCGACATGGTGTAGGTGCCGTCGATCGGCACCATCACGATGTCGAGCCGGCCGATCTGGGCGAAATGGCTGTCGTCGAGCTTGTGGTGGAGATGGCCGAGATGACCGATGCAGAGGCCCGCCACCTCGAAGATGAAGATCGAATTGCCGTCACGGATCATGTCCGCGCCGGAATCGTCACCGAAATAGCGGCGGATGTCGGTGGTGACGTTGCGGATGAAGGTGTCGCCGATGCGCTCCGACACGATGGCCGGCTTGCCGTCCTCGCCCCAGCCGTGCAGCACATGGGGAATGCGCTTGTCGGGATTGAGAGAATAGTGGGTGCTGTGCGCCCGGTTCATGGTGACGACGTCGGGCAGCCGGCCGACCTGATAGGCGCCGCTGTAATCGGTCGCGATGCGCACGCCGCCGGGCGTGTCGATGAAATAGGTGGAGTGGCCGGCATAGGTGATCTCGACCTCGGCCGCGGTAGCCGCCTGCCGGAAGGCGACCGGCATGGCGCGGGGCGCGGCGTTCGCCATCGCCAGGCATTCGCTGCGTTGAGACGGCTGCTGGGCGAGGGCAGGAGAGAGACAAGCGCCCAACAGCGCAAATGCCGCCGAAATGAATCGCCGCATGAACCGGTCCCCGATGACTTCAGGGGAAAGTCTAGCGTGCAACGCAGCGTGTCGCCAACAGGACGCGATCAACAGCGCGTCAGTGTCGCACCTTCAGTCCCTGCCTTTAGTCGCGCCTCGGGCTGAACTTCCAGGTCATCGCGACCAGGCCCGCGGTGATCAGGCCGCTGACGATGCCTGCGGTCGGCAGCGTGAGCAGCAGCGCGGAGGTAGCGGCCCAGCCGATCGAGGAGAAGGCTTCGGCGAAGGTGGCAAGCCGCGACGAGGTCTGGCGACGGCGGAATTGGCTGCGCCGGGCCTGGACGCGGAACCAGAGCTGGATCGCGGTGGCGCAGGCTGCGCTGGCGATGATCATGGCCGCCGTGATCGCAGCCTGGAAAGGCGAGGCGAATACCAGTGCAGCAACCAGCGGGCTGAAGATCGCGGCGATCGCGATCAGCACCACCTCGATCTTGGCGCGGATGACGCTCGTGGGTGTGAGTGGCGCGGTCGCGACCAGATCGGGCGCGTCTTCGCCTGATATCGTCAGCCAGGCGAGCCCGCCGGCGAGTTGCCCTGCCGCCATCACGATGACAGGCGAGATGAGAGTCAGCGCCGCGGAACTGTCGCCAAAGCTGCGCCAGAGCAGCAGGGCCGGCGGCACCAGATAGAGCAGTTGCATCAATGTCTGCGAGATCAGCCAGGGATCGCGCCAGAGCAGCATGAATTCCTTGCGCCGCAGCGCCTGCTGCCGCGATCCGCCACGGAATGGACGTTCCTTCGCGCGCTTGCGGTTGGACGTGCCATAGGCGGCGGCGTCGATCGCGGTGTCGGCGAAACGGCCCGAGAAGATCGCCATGACGCATCCCAGCAGCACCAACCCGAGCGCGAGGAGCGACAGCAGCGCCTCGCTGTCGCCCATGGTCGCACGTGCCGGCCACCACCAGATGCTGTCGATGTCGGGCGCGTGGGCGGCGAGAGTGCCCGACGTCAGGATGGTGAAGCGCGACAGCGTGCCGTAGGATATGATCGCTGCGACCTGGAGCGCGATCACGAAACCGGCGCCGATGATCGCAGCCAGGATCTGGGCAACGAAGCGCGTCCGCGCCGGGCCGATCAGGCGGAACAGGAGAATGGTGACGGCAATGGCGATGGCCGCGGCCGACAGGCCCATCGCGACGACCACGCCGAATGCGGCAAGCCACCGCGCGCCGCCGCCGATGACGAGCACGTCGATGAAGGGCGTCGAGAACAACAGCGCCATCGCCGTGACGGTGAGCGCGATTGCGGCGATGCGGACCGAGAACAGGTTCGCCAGCGTCGCCGGCGAGGACATGATCAGGTCGAGATCGGCGCGGGCGTAAAACACCCGCGTCACGGATTCGATCGCCTGCGACAGCATCAAGGTCCAGGCGAGGAAGATCGTCGCCGAGATCACGATCAGCGACGATTTGTCGAGCGGCAGTTGCAGATTGGCGAAGCGGCCGATCACCGCCCAGGCCGGCACGTGCAGCAGCGCGGCGAAGAAGACGAGGCCGATCATAGCGGCGCGCGCGCGCCGGCGCCGGCCGCCCGTCATCATGGCGAACCATTCGCGCCAGGCGAGGCGGAGCTCGTGACGGGCAAACCACGAAAGGGCGGTCGCCGAGCTCATGCGGCTTCCTGGAGCGTCACCAGGGCGATGAAGAGATCCTCCAGGCTGGTGTCGGCATGGCCGTTCTGCTGACGCAGCTCCGTCAGCGTGCCTTCGGCAACGAGGCGGCCCGCGGCGATAACGCCGATGCGATCGGCCATCCGCTCGGCCACCTCGAGAATATGCGTCGTCATGATGACGGTGCAACCGGCGCGGACCCGCTCGCCGAGCAATCCCTTCACGTGGCGGGCGGAGACGGCATCGAGGCCCGTCAGCGGCTCGTCGAGAATGATGAGACGGGGATCGTGCACCAGCGCGCCGGCAAGAGCCACCTTCTGACGCATGCCCTTGGAAAAACCTTCGCAGCGTTCGTGCCGGTGCGGCTCGAGCCCGAGCGAAGTCAGGAGCTCCTCGGCGACCGGCTTCGAGGCCGAGGGCGCGATGCCCCAGAGGCCGGCGACGAATTCGAGATATTCGAGTGGGGTGAGCTTGTCATAGATCATGGGCTCGTCGGAGACCCATGCCATGACTTGCTTGGCGGCGACCGGATGAGCGAGCGCATCGACGCCGAAGATCGAGACACCGCCATCGTCGGGCCTGAGCAGGCCCGCAACCATGCGCAAAGTGGTGGTCTTGCCGGCGCCGTTGGGGCCGACCAGCGCATAGAATTCGCCGGCATGAATGGTGAGATCGAGGCTGTCGACCGCCAAACGGTCAAAACGCTTCGTTAACCCTCGGACTTCCAGTGCCGAGCTGTCCGGCTTCATGACGGCCACACCATGAGGTTTTGCATAGCCCGCGACCATGACCCGAAGATGTTTCGGCCCCGTGAATCGCGCCGCCGCAAATTCCGTCATTCACCTTGGACTAAAGGCAAGTCACCGTTTGTTGACAGCGCGCGGGCCTTCAGGCTGAATTGGCGCCGGGCAAATGCGCTAACGCGGCAGAACGACTGCGTAGCGACTGGACACAAGATGCGGCAAGGCGGTCAAAGAACCGCCGGTCGCGTCGGGAGGATGCGCGGCGATGCTGGATTTCGTTCAGCAGCTGGTCAGCGGCATTGCGCTCGGCTGCGTCTACGGCCTGATCGCGCTCGGCTTCGTGCTCGTCTACAAGGCCACCGAGGTCGTCAACTTCGCCCAGGGCGATCTGATGATGCTGGGCGGCTTCTTCGCCTTCACCTTCATCGGCATGATGGGCCTGAACTACTGGGTCGGCTTCGCCGGCGCCGTGGCGGCGATGGCGCTGTTCGGCATGCTCGCGGAGCGGATCGTGGTGCGGCCGATCCTCGGCTATCCGCAATTCTCCATCATCATGGCCACCATCGGCCTCGGCTATTTCCTGCGCTCGGTCGCCGGCATGATCTGGGGCACCGACGATTTCAAGATCGAGACGCCGTTCAGCCAGGGCGTGCTGCGCATCGGCTCGCTGGTGCTCGCGCATGACAAGCTGTCGGTGATCGCGGCAACGATCATCCTCTGCACGCTGCTCTGGCTGTTCTTCAACAAGACCACGCTCGGCACCGCGATGCGCGCCAGCTCCGAGAACATGCTGGCAGCCTACTACATGGGCATCCCGGTCAAGCGCGTCGTGTCGATCGTCTGGGCGATCAGCGCGGCGGTTGCGACCTGCGCCGGCGTGCTGCTGGCGCCGATAACCTTCATCCATTCCAACGTCGGGCTCGTGCTCGGGCTCAAGGCATTTCCGGCCGCAGTGCTCGGCGGCTTCGGCTCGATCCCCGGCGCGGTCGTCGGTGGCGTCCTGATCGGCGTGATCGAGAGCATGGCCGGGTTCTATCTGCCGGAGGGATGGAAGGACGTCGCGCCCTACGTCGTGCTGCTGGCCGTGCTGTTGCTCAAGCCCGAAGGCCTGTTCGGCCTTCATGCCCGCAAGAAGGTCTGAACGCATGCGCTTCCTGTTCAAGACCGACTATGAGGACGACATCAGGCTGTTTCCGCATTCGGGCTATGTCGTCTCCTACGGCCTGCTGCTCGCGGTGCTGCTGATCGCGCCCTACGTGCTTTCCAGCTATCTGATGAGCCAGCTCGTCTTCGTCTGCATCTACGCGACCGTGGGCGTGGCGCTGTTGATTTTGACGGGCTTTACCGGACAGGCTTCGCTCGGGCACGCCGCGTTCCTCGCGATCGGTGCCTACACGGCGGCCTACCTGCAGAAGTACAACGTACCGTTTCCGGTCTACTTCCTCGCCGCAGGCGTCCTGACCGGCTGCATCGGCGCGCTGGTCGGCTTTCCCGCGCTGCGGCTCCAGGGCATCTATCTCGTCATCGCCACCATCTCCTTCGCTTTCATCGTCGAGGAGATCCTGGCGCGCTGGGAGAGCGTCACCAACGGCAACGAGGGCATGCGGGTCAAGGCGCTGACGCTGCTCGGCGTGACGGTCTCGCGCGACAGCCCCACCTTCTATTTCGTCTGCCTGGCGGTGCTGGTGCTGACCATCGTCGGCACGCTCAACCTGTTGCGTTCGCCGACGGGGCGGGCCTTCGTTGCCATCCGGGACTCCGAGACCGCTGCACGCAGCATGGGCGTCAACGTCGCGCTCTACAAGGTGAAATCCTTCGCGATCTCGGCGGCGATCACCGGCTTTGCCGGCGTGCTGTTCGCGCACAAGCTCTCCTTCATCTCGCCGGAGATGTTCACGCTCCAGCTCTCGATCGAGTTCATCATCGTGATCCTGATCGGCGGCACATTCAGCCTGCACGGCGCGGTGCTGGGCGCGATCTTCATCGTGATGATCGATCCGTTCCTGACATACCTCAAGGACGACATGCCCGGAATCATCGCCGGCATCGCCGCGACCTTTGGAGCGGGCACGGCCGCGGCGGAGAATATCCAGTCGAAGGCCGCGGCCTTCGCCTCGCTCAACGGGCTGAAGGGTGCGATCTACGGCATCATCATCGTGCTGTTCGTGCTGTTCGAACCGCTCGGGCTCTACGGCCGCTGGCTCAAGATCAAACTCTTCTTCCAGCTGTTCCCGCTCTACAAGCGCTCGACCTTCAAGCGGCAGAAGATCTACGTGAAGTCGGAGCGGAACCGATGAGCTATTTCCGCGCCGAAAACCTGTCGCTGCATTTCGGGGGCCTGAAGGCCGTCGACGCAGTGTCCTTCGCGGTCGAGAGGGGCGAGATCCTCTCGATCATCGGGCCCAACGGCGCCGGCAAGAGCTCTATCTTCAACCTGATCTCGCGCATCTACCGGCCGACCTCGGGCCGCATCTTCTTCGAGGACCAGGACATCACCGAACAGCCGCCCTACGACATCGCCAAGCTCGGCATCGCCCGCACCTTCCAGAACATCGAGCTGTTCGAGAATGCGACCGTGCTGTCGAACCTCCTGGTCGGACGCCACCGCCATTCCTCCACGCAGCTCTGGCAGGAATTGCTATTCCTGCCGAGCGTGCGCGCCAATGAGAAGGTGCACCGCCGCCGGGTCGAGCAGGTGATCGAGTTCCTCGACCTCGAGGCCTATCGCGACAAGCTGATCTCGGGCCTGCCTTACGGTGTCCGCAAGGTGATCGAGCTTGCGCGCGCGTTGTGCACGGAGCCGAAGCTGATTCTGCTCGACGAGCCGTCCTCCGGCCTCAATGTCGAGGAGACCGACGACATGTCGTTCTGGATCCGCGACATGAAGAGCGAGCTCGGCGTCACCGTGCTGATGGTCGAGCACGACATGTCGTTGGTCAACCGCGTCTCCGATCGGGTGATCGCGCTGAACTACGGCCGCGTGCTGGCGATGGGCTCGCCCACCGAAGTCCAGCAGCACCCCGACGTCGTCGCTGCGTATCTGGGAGCGTGATGCGATGGATGCGACCGTTGCGCCCGACATCATCCTGAAGCTCTCCAACATCGAGAGCTACTACGGGCCGATCATGGCGATCCGCGGCATCTCGCTGGAGGTGCCGCGCGGCCGTATCGTCACGCTGCTGGGCGCCAACGGCGCCGGCAAGACCACGGTGCTCAAGACCATCTCCGGCATTCTCGACCCGCAGAAGGGCTCGATCGAGTTCATGGGCAAGCCGATCCAGCGGATGGAAGCCGATCGCATCGTGCGGCTCGGCCTCAGCCATGTCCCCGAAGGACGCGAGGTGTTCCCGTTCCTCTCGGTGCGCGAGAACCTGATGATGGGCGCCTATCCGCGCAGCGACCGCGACGGCGTGGCGGACGATCTGGAGCGGGTCTATGGCTATTTCCCGCGACTGAAGGAGCGCATCAACCAGCCGGCTGGCCAGCTCTCCGGCGGCGAGCAGCAGATGCTCGCGATCGGGCGCGCGCTGATGAACCGTCCGACGCTGCTGCTGCTCGACGAGCCCTCGCTCGGCCTGTCGCCGATCCTGGTGAAGGAGATCTTCACCATCATCCGCCGCGTCAACGAGGAGCAGGGCATGTCGATCCTGCTGGTCGAGCAGAATGCACGCGTGGCGCTGGAGACCGCGCATTATGGCTATGTGCTGGAGATCGGGCGCGTCGTGATGAACGACAGCTGCGACCGCTTGATGCATTCCCAGGACATCCAGGAATTCTACCTTGGCGCCAAGGAAGCCGGCGCGCGAGGCGAACGGCGCTGGAAGAAGAAAAAGACCTGGCGATGAAAGACTTTGCGGTGAAACTTGGCGGTGAAAGACGTCGATGAAGCGCTGAAGCGGCAACGAGGAGAGACGCATGGCCCGACCGGCGGTGCTGACGGTCGCTGATACGATCGCAAAGAGCTTTTTGCGCGCGGCAGAAGTGCGCGGCGACAGGCCAGCGATCCGCGAGAAGAAATTCGGCATCTGGCAGCCGACGAGCTGGCGCGAATGGCTGCAGATCTCCAGGGAAATCGCCTACGGCCTTCGCGCCATCAACTTCATGCCGGGCGACGTCGCTTCCATCATCGCCAATGCGGTCCCGGAATGGATCTACGCCGACATGGGTATCCTCTGCGCCGGCGGCGTCTCCTCCGGCATCTACCCGACCGACGCATCGGCCCAGGTCGAATACCTCATCAACGATTCCACGACGCGGGTGATCTTCGCCGAGGACGAAGAGCAACTCGACAAGATCCTCGCCTGCCGCGCCCGCTGTCCCAGCCTGCAGCGGATCGTCGTGTTCGACATGGAGGGCCTCAGCGGCTTCTCGGACGACATGGTGATGTCGTTCGAGGAGTTCCGCGCGCTCGGCCGCAACCACATGGTCGGCCGCGAAGCGCTCTGGCAGGAGATGGTCGACAGCCGCAGCGCGAGCGATCTCGCCGTGCTCGTCTACACCTCGGGCACGACAGGTCCGCCCAAGGGCGCGATGCACGCCAACCGCAGCGTCACGCACCAGATGCGGCATGCCAACGACTTCATCCCTGCGCGCGAGGACGAAGACCGGTTGATCTTCCTGCCGCTCTGCCACGTCGCCGAGCGCGTCGGCGGCTACTACATCTCGGTCGCGCTCGGCTCGGTCATGAACTTTGCCGAGAGCCCCGAGACCGTGCCGGACAATCTGCGCGAGGTACAGCCGACCGTGTTCCTCGCGGTGCCGCGGATCTGGGAGAAATTCTATTCGGCCATCACGATCGCGCTGAAGGACGCGACGCCGCTCCAGCAATGGGTCTATCGCCGCGCCATCGCGATCGGTTATCGCATGGTCGACTGCCGGATCGAAGGCAAGGCGCCGCCGCTGGGCCTGCGCATCGCCAACGGCGTCGCGTACCGGCTGGCCTTCCGCAACATCCGCCGCATGATCGGGCTCGATCGCTGCCGCATCGCCTTCACCGGCGCGGCACCGATCGCGCCGGACCTGATCCGCTGGTACCTCGCGCTCGGCATCGACATGCACGAGGTCTACGGCCAGACCGAGAATTGCGGGGTTGCGACCATGATGCCGGGAAAGCGCGTCAAGCTCGGCTCGGTCGGTACGGCGGTGCCCTGGGGAGAGGTCGCGCTGTCGCCCGACGGCGAGATCCTGATCAAGGGCGACTTCCTGTTCATGGGCTATCTGAACCAGCCGGAGAAAACGGCGGAGACCATCGATACCAGAGGCTGGCTGCACACCGGTGACGTCGGCACCATCGACAACGAAGGCTTCGTCCGCATCACCGACCGGATGAAGGACATCATCATCACCTCGGGCGGCAAGAACATCACGCCGTCGGAGATCGAGAACCAGCTGAAATTCTCGCCCTACATTTCGGACGCCGTCGTGATCGGCGACAAGCGGCCGTATCTCACCTGCCTCGTGATGATCGACCAGGAGAACGTCGAGAAATTCGCCCAGGACCACGACATCCCCTTCACCAACTACGCCAGCCTGTGCCGGGCCAGCGAAATCCAGGACCTGATCTGGCGCGAGATCGAAGGCGTCAACGCGAATTTCGCCCGCGTCGAGACCGTCAAGAAATTCTACCTGATCGAACGCCAGCTCACCCCGGAGGACGAGGAGCTGACGCCGACCATGAAGCTGAAGCGCGGCTTCGTGAACAAGCGCTATGCCGCCGAGATCGACGCGATGTATCGCGAGCGCGCGGTGGCTTAGCGCGCGCACGCGCGTGCAAACAAGAAGGCGAAGCGGTGATGGCCCCGCCCTTCGCGTCATACGGGCCCCAAGGAGAGGAGACGTCAATGTCGAAATCGTTGAAAGCGTTCGGCCTTGCTGTGGGCGTGGTGGCGCTCACCTGTCTGCCGGCCGCAGCGCAAACCAAGGTCACCAATGAAGGCATCTCGGCCAGCGAGATCGTGATCGGCACCCATCAGGATCTGTCGGGTCCGATCAAGGTCTGGGGCGTGCCCGTGTCCAACGGCATGAAGATGGCGGTCGAGGAGATCAACGCGGCTGGCGGCATCCACGGCCGCAAGATCAGGATGATCCTCGAGGACAACGGCTACGATCCGAAGAAGGCGGTGCTGGCCTCGCAGAAGATGGTCGAGCGCGACAAGATCTTCGCCATGATCGGCCCGATGGGCTCGCCGACCGTGCTCGCCGCGCAGGACATCCTGTTCGACGCCGGCGTGCTCCAGCTCTTCCCGCTGACCGCGGCCGAGTTCACCTTCAAGTTCGATCCCGCCAAGCCGCAGGAGCGGCTGAAGTTCAACAATCTGCTGCCTTACGTCGAGAGCACGCGCGCCGCGCTGAAATACATGATGGAGTGGAAGAACTTCAAGAAGCCCTGCATCATGCACCAGGACGACGAGTACGGGAAGAACGTGCTCGACGGCTTCAACCAGCAGCTCGCCGCGATGAAGGTGCAACCGGCCGCGATCACGAGCTTCAAGCGCGGCGCCTCCGACTTCAGTGCGCAGATCGCCAAGATGAAGTCCGACGGCTGCGATCTCGTCGTGCTCGGCACCATCATCCGCGAGACCATCGGCGCGATGACTGAGGCCAGGAAGCTCGGCTGGGACGTGACCTTCCTCGGTGCCACGCCCACCAACGTGCTGGAGGTGCCGATGCTCGGCAAGGAGGCGGTCGAAGGGCTCTATGCGGCCTCGGGCTTCGAGATCCCCTACGAAGACACCGCCAAGGGCAAGGTCCACGACTGGCTGATCAACTACAAGAAGATGTTCAACACCGATGCGAACACGCAGGCGATCATCGGCTACAACGCGGTGATGACGTTTGCGTTCTACGCGGACAAGGCCGGCAAGGATCTGACCGGGCAGAAGATGCTCGATTCGCTGGAGTCGGGCGACAAGTTCCTCGACATCTTCAACTCGCCGCCGACCAAGTTCTCCAAGACCGACCACCTTGCCAACACCATCACCCAGGTGCAGCAGGTCAAGGGCGGCCGCTGGGTGCTGGTGAAGGACAATCTGATGTTTTGATGTGCGCCTCTCCTCGCTTGCGGGGGGAGGAAGCAGCCTCGCCACAACTCTCTCCCCGCAAGAACGGGGAGAGGGAGACAGGGTCGTCTACGAACCCCCGCCCGCCGTCCCCGAATTCACCGGCGCCAGCTCGTCCTCGCGGCAGCGCCAGCCGTCGGCGGCTTTGACGAAGGCAAAGATGCGCTGGATCCTCAGCCGGCGCGTGACGTTGAAGGCTGCCGCGGAGCGCTCCTTGCCGGTCGCGGCCGGCTGCGGCCGGCCGGTGCCGGCGTCCCAGCAGGTGCCGGTACAGGTCGAGGCGACCTTGCTGCAGGTGGTGAACGGTGCCAGCACCACCATCTCGATCTCGCCGGTGACCTGCGCCTCCTGATCGGTCACCTTGCTGTCGAGCGCGTAGACGCGGTTGATGCGCAGGAAATTGCCGCACGAATTGGCCGCGTGAATGCGCGCGGCGCAGAAGTCGACGGCGTCGGTGTCGGGCTCCCGGGCTGCGACCTGGCGGCCGAACACCTGCTTCGGATCGCCCTTGGCGGCCGCGATCTCGTCGGTCTTTTGCTTCAGATATTCGGCGAGGCAGTCTTCCGCGGAGCCGAGCTCCTCGAGCGGCACGTTCTCCTTGCCGACCAGATTGCACTTGCGATCGCGCTCGCGCGTCCAGCGGCCGTATTCGGCGAAGGCAAAGCGTGCGGCGGTTGGGTCGAGCTTGCCGATCAGGCCGAGCACCTGGCTGTTGAGCTCGGTCTCGGTCAGCGCCAGGGACGGGTCCGCGCAGATCAGCGCGCCGGCCGCCGTGTTGGCCGCGAGACAGTCGAAATCGGGATCGCGCACGATCGCGGCGCGGTCCTTCGTCACCTTGAGCAGGCAGGCCTTCACCCGGTCGAAATCGTCATCGCGGATCGCGGCCTGGCCGACGATGCCGCAGCCGAGATTGCGCTGGCGATTCCAGATCGCGTTCTCCTCGATCGCGGGCAGGCGATCGGGCAGGCGGGCGAGCCGCGCCTCGATGGCCGCAGACAGCTTCTCGGCGGCCGCGGACAGCTCGGCGTCACCGCAGAACAATTGGTTGCCGGGATCGCGAATCTGCTGGCAGTCGTTCCTGGCGAACAGCGGCAGCCTGTCGGCGATGGCGGGAGCGGATGTGCCGGACTGAGCGAAGCCTGGCGCCGCGGGCCAGGCCAGCAGCGCAAGCACAGTCACCACGATCGACCGCATTCCGGATGTCCCCAGCATTGCCGTGGCCATGCTAGCGTCTCGGATCGCGCGGCGAAATGGGTTTGTAGGGTTACGGCGAGATCAATGCGCCGCGGGGGCGATCATCGAGAACCGCACGGGCTCGACGGCATATTTCAGCACGGCCGACTGGTAGAGCACGAACAGCGGCTGGTAGGTGCGTGCGTCGTCGTCCTCGACCATCGCCATGCGGCGGTTGTCCAGCATCAGCCAGTGACCGTCGAGCTTTGCCGCGACGACCGCATGGTCTTCGCCGACCCTGACGTCGCGCACCACGACGAGGCGGAGGTCTTCCGCGGCGACGCCGGCAAGCCGCAGCGCGGCGAGCTTGGCGATGGCATAGTCTTCGCAGTCGCCGGCGCCGCGCGCGAAGGTCGCGAGCGGCGAGCTCCAGACGTCGTCGGCGCCGTCATCGGCGGCGCGGATGCCGAGGTTGATGGCCCGGTTGGTCTCGCCGAGCCGCGCGCGGCCGTCGCGCGTGCGGGCCTGGTCGACGATGGCGAGCAGCTTCAGCGCCGCGGGCGAGGCGCAGTGGTCGCGGTCGCCGTCGCACAGCGCGAGCTGCACCATGTCGTCGTCGAACTGGTCCTTCAATGCGAGCCATTTCCGACGCAGGCCGCCGGTGGAAATGGCGAAGGCGAACACGCCGAACGGCTCGGCCGATTTGCGCACGAGCACGCCCGCACCCGGCGACAGCAAGGTGCCGGCACGAAGATCGGCGGCGGATCCGAACAGGAACAATCCGCACAGGACAAGGATAGCGCGCCAGGCGCGCGAGCGAGCAGCGGTCTCCATCTGACATCCCCTTCCAGCTTCGCCGGGTCCCCTTCGACCTGCACGTGCCGGGCTTGTTGCTTTCGCGGAGATAGTGCGAGACGGGCCGTTTTGTTCTGCTTAACGCGCCGAGGCAGGGTGCCGAAACCGCGGGGCAGGCTCAACCGGGCCTGCCCAAATTGCGTAAAGTTTTACGAATCGGGGCGGGGAGAGGCCCGGCTGCCGCGAAATCGAATCGATTGCATGCGGAGGTTGCAGGCCGGGCGATTATGCGCCTATGGCTAACGACCCGCTATTTTACGGGTTTTGTTAGTTGGGTCACAGATTTGGCTCCGTATTTGCCGCAGGATGTTGCGGGGCACCACGAAGAAGAGATGACACGAGTATCTGCTGCTGGATGATTACTTCTGAATACATGGGGACCAGAAGAGCATGCGCAAATAGACAAAACTATACATATCAAGATCGTGGGGATGACTTCAGCTTCTCCATCGATGTCGTCCTGAGCATAGTCGTTGCGCGCCGAGTCACGCTGAATCACACAAGCAATAGATGGTTTCGCTAATGACTTGGTAATGATATGCAAGCTTAGGCGGTGGATACTTTCTTAAATATTAACCCTTTTTCGGTGCCCGGTTGAACTACGCTGGCAAATTTGACGCCGCGCTCTCTTTGGATGGCCAGGGTTTTCGCACGCCCGCCTCCGACCATGTCGATTCCTTTACCGCCAAGGCGCATGGCCACGTGCCTGACGGCGCGATCGTCATTGCCGATCCCAATCTGATCTTCCACGGCGAGTTCAAGCGCACCGGTGTCGATCTCGTGCTGTCCCGTGACGGCCATGACTTCGTCGTTCACGATTATTTCAGGGGCGACAAGCGCGCGGCGATCGCCTCGCCCGACGGCGCCCATCTCACCGGCGACATCGTCAGCGCGCTCACGGGCTACGTTCAGGTCGCGCAGGCCGCGCCCGGCGCCGCCACGGCGCAGGTGATCGGCCACGTCACCAAGCTCACCGGCAGCGCGACCGCGATCCGCAACGGCGTCTCGGTCATCCTGAACAACGGCGACAATGTCGAAAAGGGCGACGTGGTTTCGACCGGTTCGGACTCGACGCTCGGCATCACCTTCATCGACGGCACCGTGTTCGGCCTGTCCTCCAACGCGCGGATGGTGCTGAACGAGATGGTCTACGACCCCAACGGGTCGAACAATTCCTCGCTGCTCAGCCTGGTCGCGGGCACCATCACCTTCGTCGCCGGCGACACCGCCAAGCACGGCGACATGAAGATCGACACGCCGGTCGCCACCATGGGCATCCGCGGCACCGCGGTGCTGACGGAGATCAACTTCGTCGTTCCCCCGGGCGGCGGTGATCCGCAGCCGCAGGCGAATTTCCAGGTGCTGGTCGAGCCGAACGGCACCACCGGCTCCTACATCCTGTTCGACAAGCTGACGCTGCTGCCGATCGCGACGGTCAATCAGGCCGGCCAGATGATCCAGATCAGCGGCGGCAACGTCTCGGTCACCAATGCGCTGCTGTCGCCCGATGTGCAGAAGCTGATCACGGACGTGTTCACGCTGAAGTTCACGGACAACAACACCAACACCAAGCTCACCACGAACTTCACCGACACCATCACGCAGAACGGCAACATCGTCATCATCAAGACGGACACTGGTGCGACCGCGACCGCGACCTTCACCAATACCGTCAACAATGGCACCGGCCCCGGGCAGGGCGGGACGGACAAGGGGGCCGATCGTTTTCCTGGACCGCCCGACGCGCGCACCCTCGATGCCAACGGTAATGTCACGACGGCGTTCGCCACGACCGAGCACGCCGCGGCGACCGGCGACCGCGCAGACGCGACCGGCGCGCCCGTGCCTTCCGACACGATCACCATCCGGGTCACGTTCGTCGACCAAAACCTGGGCGACCGGCCAACGGTGTCGGTGAGCCTCGACGCATCAAACTACACCTATAAGGACGCCGGTGATCACGACGTCACCGCCTCGCTCACTGCTCTGCAGAAGCAGGACATCGCGGCGACGCAGGTCCAGATCGCCGTCGCCGCCGACGGCGGCAACAACAACAACGGTTCGGCGGTCCTGACCTACACGGTCCCCGACCACGTCTTCGACTTTCTGGCGGCCGGCGAAACGCTGACGCTGACCTACAATGTCAGCGTCAACAACAATTTCGCGGTCCAGCCCGAAGCCAAGACCATCCCGATCACCATCACGATCACCGGCACCAACGACAAGCCCGTGATCGCCACCAGCGTCCCGACCATCACGTTCGCGGGCGGCACCAGCGTCCCCGGCGGGCCGCTCACCAGCGACGTGCCGACGTCGGGCACGCTGACTTTCAACGATGTCGACCTCACCGACGCGCATACGGTGTCGGTGTCGGATTTCAGTGCGGTCCTGCCCGGTGGCACTGTTCCCACGGCCATCTCCGACTTCCTCGCGGGTGCCTTGCTGGTCTCGATCGGATCCGGCGATGACAGTACCGGAACCGGCACGGGGACGGTCACCTGGTCGCTGAAGGACATTCCGGTCTACCTCGCGGACTTCATTCCGCAGGATGAAGTGCTGACGCTGACCTACACGGTGACGGTCACGGATTCGCAGGGCGCGACCTCGAACCAGACCATCACGGTCACGATCACCGGCACCGACGCTCCTGCCGTGGTGTGGATCGCGACGAACGCGCCCTCGGGCGGTTTCTGGAAGGACGGTGCCAACTGGGAAACCGGCACCGTTCCGACGATCAATGACGACGTCATCGTCATCACCGATCAGCTGCATGGGCTGACGCCCTCCTATCCCGTCACGATCGACCTCCCGGCGTTCGGCAAGTCGCTGACGATGGATGATTACGACACGACGGCCGACCACACCGCGCCGGAGGTGATCAACCACAGCACGCTCACGCTCGCGGGCACGCTCACGCTCAATGCCGACGCGAAGTTGACCAATGCTGCGCACGGCACCGTCTTCGTCGGCGGCGCGATCGATGTCGAGACGATCACCCGGAAGAACGGCGATGTCGTCGTCAACACCGCGGCGATTGCCAATGCGGGCACGCTCACGCTGGCCGCAGGCGGCAAGATCGCCTCCCTGACCACCATCGCCAATTCCGGCACGATCGAACTTTCCGGCGGCACGCTGGCGCTGAACACCAGCATCGCCAATGATGGCGGTGGCGTGCAGGTCGATTCCGTTGCGACGCTGGTTGCGGACACCGTGACGGTCGACGGCGGCACCCTCACCATTCTCGGCACGCTGGAGCTCGACGGCACCAGCCTGATCGAGAACGGCACGCTGAACAATTCCGGTGCGGTCAACGTCAAGGGTGCGGCGGAGTTCGCCAACGAAATCGTCGACAACGTCGGCGGCACGATCGAGATCTGGGCGAACGACACGCTGACCCTGAACGGCGTCACGATCAGCGGCGGCGCCGTCGAGGGCGACGGCAGCATCGACGTCACCGGCGCCAGCCGGATCGACGGCGGCGCGACGCTGAGCGCGAGCGCCGTGACGGTCGAAAGCGACGCCACGCTGACATTCGGCGATGCGACGGTGTCGACAGGCGCCATCGACAATGGCGGCACCGTCGAGGTCGAAGCCGACGAGACGCTGACGTTTGCCGGCGCCACCCTGACCGGCGGCACGCTGGCGATCACGGGCACGCTTGAAACGACCGGCACCAGCGCCATCGACAGCGCCGACACCACCGTAGCCACGACCGGAACGATCTCCGTCACCAGCGGCACGCTGACGATCGACCCTGGAACGCTGCACGCCATCACCAATCACGGCCTGATCGAAGCGGTGACCGGCGGCACGCTGAATCTGACGACTGCCACGATCGGCAATGCCGACGGCACGATCTCGGTTGACGGCACGTCGAAGCTCTTTCTGACCGACGTCTCGATCAACGGCGGCAGCCTTACCAACGCCGGCAATCTCTACAGCGCCGGTCTCGACACGGTGACAGGCGGCGTCACCAACACCGGTGTCATCGAGGTTCAGGGCGGCACGCTGAACCTGTCCGGCGGCCTCACCGGCGCCGGCAAGCAGATCATCATCGACGACGAGGCGACGCTCGAGCTGGCCGGCGCTGACGCGCAGGCCATCAGCTTTGCCGGCGGCACCAGCACGCTTCAGCTCGACAAGGTGGCCGGCCAGAGCTTCACCGGCACGATCGCGGGTACCTCGTCGCAGGACGGCACCTTCACGATCACCGGAACGGCCGATATCTCGACATCGCTGGGCGACGCGCTCGACTTCACGGCCTCGGGCGGGACGAGCGATGGCGGCGGTGGCAACATCGTGCTGACACCGACCGGCACGCTGGCCGGTCACGACAACGGCATCGTCGTCACCCAGGACGGCATCGGCGATATCTCGCTCACGACGGTCGGCGATATCACGGGCCAGACCGGCAGCGGCATCGTGCTGCACGACGGCGTCAACGGGGCCGGCGGCATCACGGCGACGATCGGCGGCGGCGTCACCGGCGCCGTCGGCCTCGATGTCGTGTCCCATGGCGACGGCGACGTCACCATCACGAACAACGGTGACATCACCGGCACGGCCTCGTTCGGCATCGATGTCGACCAGAACGATTCGGGCGCGGCCGGCGCGACGCACGTCGTCAATCACGGCAACGTGGTCGGCGCCGACGGTGTTGCGGCAATCTCCATCCAGGAAAACGACGCCAACGCGGCCGTGATCGACAATTCCGGCATCATCGGACCCGCTGATGCGGACACGGTGACCTCGACGACCTATGCGATCGTCGAGGCCGGCGGCGCCGTCACCATCAACAACACCGGCCACATCAACGGCAACATCTCTGTCGCCTCCGCCACGTTCAACAACGAGGCGGGCGGCACCTGGACGGTCGCCGGCAGCGGCGTGTTCGGCGATGCGTCGTCGATCGTCAATCACGGCGACATCGATCTGCACGGCGCCTCGATCTCCGGCACCGGGCTGAGCGTCGAGAATGACGGCGGCATCGACAGCTGGGGCGCTGCGTCGATCGCGGGCGATATCACCAATGCCGACACCGGCCTGATCGAGGTTCACGCCGGGACGCTGACGCTGTTCGGCTCGCTGACGGGCTCGACGTCGGGCGCGGTCGTCGTCGATGCCGGTGCCACGCTCGAGGTCAAGGGCGCGGTATCGCAAACGGTCACGCTCGCCGGCGACGGCGCCGAGCTCGAGATCGACACGCAGCATTTCGGCGGCGCGATCGCGGACCTGACCGCGAACGACAAGATCGACCTGACGATGATCAAGTGGGGGCTCGGCACCACCGCGGACTATGTCCCCAATGCCGACGATCCCGCCAGCGGCGGTGTGCTGACGGTTACCGGCGACGATGGTGCGACCATCAGCCTGACCCTGGTCGGCGACTATCGCGACGCACATTTCGCCGGCAGCGACGAGAGCGGCCACACGCTGATCACCATCCACGCCGACGACGACGCACCGGCATTGACCACGGATGGTGCGACCTTGACGGCGAACGTCTCCGAGCTCGCCGATACCACCAATTCTCCGACGCTCGACCCGTCGCCGGCCGCGACGGGCTCGATCGCTTTCACCGACATCGACCTGACCGACCGCCCGACGGCGACGATCACGGACGGGTCGGCCACCTGGCTCGCTGCCGGCGGCCATACCCAGCTCACGCTGACCTCGGGACAGGCAAGTGCGTTGGAAAATGCGCTTTCGGTCCTGACGTCGGGCAAGAACAACGGCACCGCCGACTGGAGCTATTCGATCGCCGACAGCGCGCTGGATTTCCTCGCGCGGGGCCAGACCGCGACGGTGATCTCGACCATCACGCTCGACGACCATCACGGCGGGAGCGATACGGCGCAGGTGACGGTCACGGTCGCCGGCGCCAACGACGCGCCGACGCTCGCCGACACGACGCTGCCGTCCGTCGCCGGCAACCAGGGCGACCCGGCCGGGCACAGCTTCAGCGATCTGTTCCAGGGCAAGTTCGCCGACGTCGACGACGGCGGCAGCCTTCAGGCCATCGCGGTGACGTCGGACACGGCGTCATCGAGCCAGGGCGTCTGGCAATACGAGCTCGCAGACACCGGCCAGTGGGTCGACATCGGCTCGGTCAGCGACACCCATGCGCTGGTGCTGGACCCCGGCACGCTGGTGCGATTCGTCCCGGCCAACGGCTTCACCGGCACCCCGGATCCGCTCGGTGTCCACGCCCTCGACGACACCTATACTGGCGGCATCACGAGCTCCGCCTCGCCGGTGACGACCGATATCACGGTGATGGATGCAGACGGCACGGCCTCGGTCTCGCACCAGGCCGCCACGATCGGCACGAGCGTGACCGCCCCCGTCGGCGGGCCCGTGATCGACACCACTCATTTCTACGTCGTGCATGACGGCGAGCTCGGCACCGACACCATCTTCAATCTCTCGGTCACAGACACCGATTCCGGCGCTTCGACGGATGACTTCACGGTCACGGCAACCACCGCGCATGCGCCGGGCAGCAGCGTCGATCTGTCGCCGACGTCGGGGTCGCTCGCCGACATCAACACGGCCTTCACGGACGGTGTCACCTACAGTGGCGGCGTCACGCCGCCTGATACCGACCAGATCGCGGTGACGGTGACGGACAAGACCACCGGTCTCTACGACACCGTCAACTTTATCTTCAACGAGGGCGACGCCAGCAACGGCGTCACGCTGACCGGCACCAGCGGCAAGGACGTCATCTTCGCGACGACGACCGGCGACACGCTGACGGGCGGTGACGGCAAGGACCAGTTCGTGTTCGCGCCGGGCTCGAGCGGGGGCGACGCCACGCACACCGTCACCGATTTCATCGAAGGCCTCGACACGATCGACCTGCGCCAGTTCTCCGGTGTCAGCTCCATCGGCAATCTGACCATCGTCCAGCAGCAGACCTCTGCCGACACGCTGGTCACATGGAGTCAGCAGATCAGTCATTCGGCCGGACCGCCGGTCACGGAGAACGAACAGCTCCTGCTGAAGAACGTGATTGCCGCCAATCTCAAGGCCAGCGATTTCATCTTCCACGTGACCTGACGAGCGCCGGATCCGGCCGGCTGGCCCGCGGCGAACGCCCAGCCTGACCCCGGCAAAAAATCGACAATCCTTCGCCCCAGGGAATAGCCAACCGCGCACTGAAGTTCCATGATCGGCCTCCGAGGACGTGGCGCGCGGCAGGAAGCTCGACTGACATGAAACGTCTCAAAATCTGGCGCCGGTGGTTCGCGCAAAAATTCGGCTTCGCGCGGCTGCTGTGCCTTGGGCTGCTGATCGTGTTTGCAGCCCTTCGGCTCTGGGATCCGCCGCCGGTCCAGGAACTGCGGCTCCGCACCTTCGACATGTTCCAACTGATCGATCCCCGGCACAAGACGGTGCGGCCGGTCACCATCGTCGACATCGACGACAAGAGCCTTGCCAGGTTCGGCCAGTGGCCATGGTCGCGCACGCGCATCGCGGACATGATCATCAACCTCACCAGCAACGGCGCGGTGGCGATCGGCTTCGACGTGGTGTTCTCCGAGCCCGACCGGCTCAATCCGGATCTGGTTGCGAGCCAGATGCGCTATCTGGACGACGCCACCCGCACCAGGCTGCGCGAACTGCCGAGCAACGACCAGGTCCTCTCCGAAGCGATCAGGCGCTCGCGCGTGGTGCTGGGCGAGACCGGGCAGTCGACGATCACGTCGGAGATCGACAAGGAGCTTCCCTTCACCGGCGTGGCGACGGTCGGTGAAGCCGGGGCCGAGCGCTTTCTGTTCGAATTCCCGGGCCTCCTGCGCAACGTGCCCGTCATCGAGAAGGTCGCCGCCGGTCGCGGCCTGTTCACGATCAGGACCGAGCGCGACGGCCTGATCCGGCGCGTGCCGACGGTCATGCTCGCGCAGGGCAACATCATGCCCTCGCTCAGCCTCGAGATCCTGCGGGTCGTCACGGGGACTCCGACGCTGCTGGTGCGGACCGACAAGGCCGGCGTCCGCGCCGTCCGCCTCAAGGGTGTCGAGATCCCGACCGACGAGAACGGTCAAATCTGGGTGCACTATGCCCGTCACGATCCCTCGATCTACGTCTCGGCGGCCGACGTGCTCGACAACACCGTGCCGCCGAGCAAGATCAACGGCAAGCTGGTGCTGATCGGTACCTCCGCGGTCGGCCTGAACGACATCAAGACCACGCCGGTGTCGCGCGCCATGCCGGGTGTCGAGATTCACGCCCAGGTGCTCGAAAGCATATTGACGGGCGCAACGATCTCCCGGCCGAACTACGCGCTCGGCATCGAATTGCTCGCAGCGATGATCATCGGCATTCTCGTCATCATCTTCACGCCGAATCTCGGCCCGGTCAGGCTGGTGGTTGCGGGCGCGATGTTCGCCGCCATCCTGATCGGCACGTCCTGGTTCTTCTACTCGCAGTACCGCTATATCATCGACTTCACCTATCCGCTGCTGTCGACGACCGCGATCTACCTGACCTTCATCTTCGCGAGCTTCGTGCGCGAGCAGCGGCAGCGGAAGGAGATCCGCGGCATCTTCGCGCAATACATGTCGCCCGTCCTGGTCGAGCAGATGGCGCAGTCGCCGGAGAAGGTCGTGCTCGGCGGCGAGGAGCGCGAGATGACGATCATGTTCTCCGACGTGCGCGGCTTCACCACGATTTCGGAGAGCTACAAGCACGATCCGCAAGGGCTCATCGTGCTGATGAACCGCTTCCTGACGCCGCTCACCGACGTGATCATCGAAGAGAAGGGCTACGTCGACAAATACATGGGCGACGCCATCATGGCGTTCTGGAATGCACCGCTCGACGATGCCAACCACCAGGTCAACGCCTGCGAGGCCGCGGTCCAGATGCTCGAGAAGATCGACGTGGTCAACAAGGAGCGCGAGCAGGAGGCCGCCGACGGCGGCCGCATCTACATCCCGCTCAATGTCGGCATCGGTCTCAACACCGGCATCGGCGTGGTCGGCAACATGGGCTCCGATCTGAAGAAGAACTATTCGGTGCTCGGCGACAGCGTCAACCTGGCGTCACGCCTCGAAGGCCAGACCAAGGAATACGGCTTCCCGATCATCGTCGGCTCCCGCACCGCGCTCGCCGCCAAGGACAGGTTCGCGATCCTCGAGCTCGACTTCATCATGGTCAAGGGCAAGACCGAGCCGGAAGTGATCTATGCGATCGCCGGCCGCGAGGACGTGATGCATTCGGCCGCGTTCCAGCGCCTGCGCAACATCACCATCGAGATGCTCGGCTGCTACCGCAGCTGCGATTGGCAGGGCGCGCTGGACGCCATCGAGCGCGGCCGCCGCAGCGAGGATGCCGATACGCTGGAAAAGCTGTTCAAGCTGTACGAGGCGCGCATCAAGGAGTTCAGGATCAACCCGCCGCCGGAAGGCTGGACCGGAGCGTATGCGCTGCTGACGAAATAGAGGGCGAGGCTTTACGCTCGTCCCACGACGAAAGTGTCGCCCCCGCGCAGGCGGGGACATCGCGACGCCGCCCATTTGCGGAGCCGCCCTGCGCAAATGCGGCACCAAATCTCACGGTGCTCGGTAATATGGGTCACGAGGCCGCCTGCTCCATGGCCACTTCGGGATCAGGCCATGGCCGAGCGGCCAAAGAGGAAACCGCATGACGAGACCAACGACAAAAGAGATCCAGGCGACGGCACGGATCGCCGGCATTCCCGTGGACGACGAGATCGCGACCCGCATTTCCAACTCCATCGGGCCTGCCTTCGAAGGCTTTGCGGTCATCGCCGGCACGCTGCCGTTCGACCTCGAGCCCGCGCTCTATCCGCTCGCGCAAGCCGCGAAGGTGTCGAAATGAGCGCTGAGCCCGCCTTGATGACGCTCACCGAGGTCGCGCGTGCGATCGCGATGAGGCAGGTCTCCTCCCATGAGGTGACGCGCGCCCTGCTGCACCGCATCGCGCAATGGCAGCCGCATCTCAACGCCTTCATGTCGATCGAGTCGGAAGCGGCGCTGAGGGCAGCCGATGCCGCCGACGCCGACCTCGCCAAAGGCGAGGTGCGTGGTCCGCTGCACGGCGTTCCGCTCGCGCACAAGGACATGTATTACGACGCCGGCAAGGTCGCGACCTGCGGCTCGCTGATCCGCCGCGACTTCGTGCCGACGGTGACGTCCACCGCGCTGCAGCGGCTGAAGGATGCCGGCCAGGTCCGCCTTGGCACGCTGCAACTGGCCGAATTCGCCTATGGCCCGACCGGGCACAACGCCCATTACGGCCCGGTGCGCAATCCCTGGAACGTCGCGCATATCACCGGCGGTTCATCCTCGGGCTCCGGCGCGTCGGTCGCCGCGCGGCTGACCTATGCGGCGCTCGGCTCCGACACCGGCGGCTCGATCCGCATGCCCGCGCATTTCTGCGGCGTCACGGGGCTAAAGACGACCGTCGGCCGCGTCAGCCGCGCCGGGGCGATGCCGCTGTCGCAATCGCTCGACACGGTCGGTCCGCTTGCGCGCACGGCGGAAGACTGCGCGCTGCTGCTGGCGCTGATGGCTGGTGCCGATCCGGAGGACTCGACGACCAGCCGCGAACCGCTGTCGGATTACGTCGCCGCCACCAAAGGCTCGCTGAAAGGCTTGAAGATCGGCGTGCCCGCGTCCTTCTATGTCGACGATCTCGACGGCGAGGTCGCGCGCGTGCTGGACGAGACCATCGCGGTGCTCAAGCGCGAAGGCGCCGACATCGTCAAGGTCGAGCTGCCGGACCAGCGGCAATTGTCGTCCGCAAGCCAGCTCGTGCTCGCGGCCGAAGCCGCCGCCTTCCACAAGCGCTGGATGATCGAGCGGCCGCAGGATTACGGCGCGCAGACGCTGATGCGGCTGCAGAACGGCCTTTCCGTTCCCGCCGTCACCTATCTCGAGGCGATGCGCTGGCGCGGCCCGGCCCTCGCTGCGCACAACGCGGCCGCCGCGGGCGTCGACGCCATCATCGCACCGGCCTCGCCGATCCCGGCGCCGACCATCGAGGAGAGCGATGTCGGCGGCGGACCGAACGCGCCGGCGCTGCTGCAGCGGCTGACGCTGTTCACCCGCCCGGTGAACTTCCTCGGCCTGCCGTCGCTCACGGTGCCCTCGGGCTTCACCAGGAGCGGGCTGCCTGTCGGCATGCAGCTGATCGGCCGCTCCTTCGATGAAGCGACCCTGCTCACCGTCGGCGCCGCCTTCCAGCGCGTCACCGACCATCACGACCGGGTCCCGAAACTGCCGTCATGAGGGGCGGGCGAGGGGGCGACCGAAGCGAGCACCGAGCTGCGGTTACACCTCTCTCGTCATGCTCGCAGGATTCTCCTGCGCGAACATCGGACTATGACAACCCACCGAGCGCATCCCGATGGGCCAGTTCTACTGTGCATGGGGTTGTTTTCGCGATTCGTGTCTGACCGGTCCCGCCCTGGGCACCATTCAGACCCCATTCATCCCGGTTCCGGTTCCATGGCCGCGTTCACGGAGAGGGACTTCAACTTATGTACATTTCTGGTCAAAGCCTCATCGTCATCCTGTTCGTCGGCCTGGTCGCCGGCTGGCTCGCCGGCAAGGTGGTGCGGGGGAGCGGGTTCGGCATCATCGGCGACATCGTGATCGGCATCGCCGGCGCGTTCGTCGCGAGCTTCCTGTTCCCGAAGCTCGGCATCCATATCGGTGTCGGGCTGGTCTCGGAGATCATCTTTTCCGCCATCGGCGCCGTCATCCTGCTGCTGGTGGTGCGGCTGGTGCGCGGCGGCGGCCGGCTCTAGCCGTCTCGATCGACCGGAACCTCCGCCTCTCCCCAACCCTGGGGGGAGGCGCTTGTCTTTGCTAGAAAAAGCCGCAAAGACTGTGAAATACCGGACTTGCGGATCGAGCCGTCCGGGGTAGATGTGATGCGGGCCCGGATAAATTCGATTGCGTTGCCCGCGGGAAGAACCCGATATTAATCCGGGGCGGGTACGCCTCGATTTGCCTGTGAATTCGGGGGGCCTCCCCCTTACCCGAAAGAGATCAGACTGATGGCAGCCGTTCCCGGCCTCCGCCGTTCAGAGCTCGGTGACGCGCTGCGTGCCTGCCGCACCGCGTTCGTCGGCGTCGGCTTCATGAGCTGCATGATCAACCTGCTCTATCTGACCGGGTCGCTCTTCATGCTGGAGGTTTACGACCGCGTGCTGCCGAGCCGCAGCATTCCGACCCTCGTCGGCCTGATCGTGCTCGCCGGCGGCCTCTACATGGCGCAGGGCGTGCTCGACATGATCCGCAGCCGCATCCTGGGACGGGTCGGCACCGCGCTCGACGAAGCGCTGAACAAGCGCGTGTTCGACACCATCGTGCGGCTGCCGCTGCTGGTCGGCAACCGCAACGAGGGACTTCAGCCGCTGCGCGACCTCGACAATGTCCGCTCCTTCCTGGGCAGCATGGGCCCGAGTGCGTTCTTCGACCTGCCATGGCTGCCGCTCTATCTCGGCATCTGCTTCGCCTTCCACGTCTGGATCGGCGTGACCGCGCTGATCGGCGCCGTCATCCTGGTCGGCCTCACGCTGGTCACCGAATTCCTGTCCCGCCAGCCGGCGAAGGAGGCGATGGGCCTTGCCGCCCAGCGCAACGACCTCGCCCAGTCCAGCCGCCGCAACGCCGAAGTTCTGGTGTCGATGGGGATGGCCGGCCGGCTGAACGCGCGCTGGAGCGCGGCCAACGAAAAATATCTCGCCGGCAATCAGCGTGCGAGCGATGTCGCCGGCGGCCTCGGTGCGATCGCCAAGGTGCTGCGCATGATGCTGCAATCGGCGGTGCTCGCGGTCGGCGCCACGCTCGTCATCCGCCAGGAGGCGACTGCCGGCATCATCATCGCGGGCTCGATCCTCTCCGCCCGCGCATTGGCGCCGGTCGATCTCGCGATCGCGCATTGGAAATCCTTCGTCGCGGCCCGTCAGAGCTGGCATCGCCTCAGCCGTCTGCTGGAACAGATGCCGGCGCAGGCGATACCGACCCAGCTGCAGGCGCCGACCAGCCGCCTCGCGGTCGAGGCCCTCGCCATGGTGGCGCCGGGTGACCAGCGGCTCATCGTCCAGGACGTCACCTTCGCGCTCGAAGCCGGCAATGGCCTCGGCGTGATCGGCCCCAGCGGCTCCGGCAAATCCTCCCTGATCCGCGCGCTAGTCGGCGTCTGGCAGCCGGTCCGCGGCAAGGTCCGGCTCGACGGCGCGGCGCTCGACCAGTGGTCGTCGGACGTGCTCGGCCGTCACATCGGCTACCTGCCGCAGGACGTCGAGCTGTTCGCCGGCACCATCGCGCAGAACATCGGCCGCTTCGATCCCGAGGCCACCTCCGACGGCATCATCTCCGCGGCCAAGGAGGCCGGCGTGCACGAGATGATCATCAAGATGCGCGAGGGCTACAACACGCAGGTCGGCGAGCAGGGCGGATCGCTCTCCGCAGGCCAGGCCCAGCGCGTGGCGCTGGCGCGCGCGCTCTACGGCAATCCGTTCCTGATCGTGCTGGACGAGCCCAACTCCAACCTCGACACCGAAGGTGACGAGGCCCTGACCCGTGCGATCCGCAGCGCGCGCGGACGCGGCGCCATCGTCATCGTGGTCGCGCACCGGCCCATCGGCGTCGAGGCGGTCGACCAGATCCTGGTGCTGCGTGACGGCCGCATGCAGGCCTTCGGTCCGAAGGAGCAGGTGCTCGCCCAGGTGCTCCAGCCCCGCGTTGCGCCGCCGGCGCCGATCAAGATCGTCAGCGAAGGCGGAGTGGCCAAACCATGAGCACGGTGACGGTTGACGGGACAAAGCCCGCCGCGAACAGGACCGTGCGGGAATCGATCCGGTTTCACCTGATCCTCGGGCTGGGAATCGTGCTGTTCCTCGCCGTCGGTCTCGGCGGCTGGGCCTCGACGGTGCTGATCTCTGGCGCGCTGATCGCGCCGGGCCAGATCGTGGTCGAATCCAACGTCAAGAAGGTGCAGCACCCGACCGGCGGCGTGGTCGGCGAGGTGCGCGCGCGCGACGGCGACGTGGTCAAGGCCGGAGACATCCTGGTCCGGCTCGACGACACCGTCACCAAGGCCAATCTCGCCATCGTCACCAAGAATCTCGACGCTGCACTGGCGCGCGCGGCGCGGCTCCAGGCCGAGCAGCGCGGTCTCGACAAGATCGTGTTCCCTTCATCGCTGCTCGATCGCGTCAGCGATCCCGACGTCAAGGCGCTGCTCGACAGCGAAAGCAAGCTGTTCGACGTCCGCGTCAACGGCCGTGCCGGCCAGAAGGCGCAGCTTCGCGAGCGCATCCAGCAGCTCAACGAGGAGATCGAGGGCCTCCAGGCGCAGGAGAAAGCCAAGGACAAGGAGATCGCGCTGGTGCAGCAGGAGCTCACCGGCGTGCGCGATCTCTATGACAAGCATCTGGTGCAGCTCTCGCGCCTGACCACGCTGGAGCGCGACAGCGCCCGCCTCAATGGCGAGCGCGCGCAGTACATCGCCTCGCGGGCGCAGGCCAAGGGCAAGATCACCGAGACCGAGCTTCAGATCATCCAGGTCGACAAGGACATGGTGAGCGAGGTCTCCAAGGATCTGCGCGAAACCAATGACAAGAGCGGCGAGCTGATCGAGCGCAAGGTCGCGGCCGAAGACCAGCTCCGTCGCGTCGACATCCGCGCGCCGCAGGACGGCATGGTGCTGCAATCGACGGTGCATACCGTCGGCGGCGTCGTTACCGCCGGCGACACCCTGATGCTGATCGTGCCCCAGACCGACGACCTCCAGGTCGAGGCCAAGGTCAATCCTGTCGATATCGACAAGCTGCAGATCGGCCAGAAGACGTTGCTGCGTCTCTCCGCCTTCAACCAGCGCACCACGCCCGAACTGAACGGCGTCGTCAGCCGCGTGTCGCCGGACGTCACCACCGACCAGCGCACCGGCCAGAGCTACTATACCATCCGCGTCTCGATGTCCCCCGAGGAGGTCGCCCGCCTCGGCGACTCCAAGCTGATCCCCGGCATGCCGGTGGAAGCGTTTGTGCAGACCGGCGACCGCACCATGCTGTCGTACCTGTTGAAGCCGCTGCACGACCAATTCATGCGGGCCTTCCGCGAGAAGTGATGCGCGGCAAATTCGATCTCGTAGGGTGGGTTGCGCCAAGGCTAACCCACCCTACGGCACCTTCTTCTTTGCTATAGTTCGACTCACGCAAACAGCCCGGCGGTCGAACCATGCAATCTCCCCCCTCCATCGCCACGAAATCCTTCTCCGATGCGGGCCTCGCCGTCGCCCGTCTCGAGAAAATCTACGAGCGCAACACCAAATTCCTGCGCGACCGGTTCGAGGCCTATGTCTCGGGCGAGGCGATCACGACGCGGGTGCGCGCCTATTATCCCTTCGTCCGCCTCACCACCGCGACACATGCGCGGCTGGATTCGCGTCTTTCCTACGGCTTCGTCGCCGGACCCGGCGTGCACGAGACCAGCGTGACTCGACCCGACCTGTTTCGCGCCTATCTCACCGAGCAAATCGGCCTGTTGATCCAGAACCACGGCGTGCCCGTCGAGATCGGCGAATCCGCCGAGCCGATTCCGATCCATTTCGCCTATCGCCGCGACATCAACATCGAAGCGGCCATCACCACCAGCGAGAATTCGCCGGTCACGCGGTCGCTGCGCGATGCGTTCGACGTACCTGATCTTGCCACCATGGACGATTCCATCGCCGACGGCACCTTCGAACTTCGGCCGGGCACGCCCGAGCCGCTGTCACTGTTCCGTGCCGCCCGCGTCGATTACTCGCTGCGCCGACTCTATCACTACACCGGCACCGATCCCGAGCACTTCCAGAACTTTGTCATTTTCACCAACTACCAGTTTTACGTCGATGCGTTCGCGCAATCGTGTCAGCAGCGTCTTCAGTCCGGCGAAGCCGGCCTCGACGCCTTCGTCGCGCCGGGCAACGTGATTACGCGCAGCGGCGGTGCGACGACGGGCGATGCACCCGTGCGCTCGCCGCAGATGCCGGCCTTTCATCTGGTCATGCCAGGCTATCGTGGCATCAGCCTGATCAACATCGGCACCGGTCCGTCGAACGCGCGCAATGTCACCGACCACGTCGCGGTGCTGCGGCCGCATGCCTGGCTGATGCTCGGGCATTGCGCGGGCCTCCGCAACACGCAGCGGCTCGGCGACTACGTGCTCGCCCATGGCTATGTGCGCGAGGACCACGTGCTCGACCGCGAGTTGCCGCTGTGGGTGCCGATCCCGGCATTGGCCGAGATGCAGGTCGCGCTGGAGCAGGCAGTGGAGGACGTCACGGGCCTGGAGGGCTTCGAGCTCAAGCGCCTGATGCGTACGGGCACCGTTGCCAGCGTCGACAACCGCAACTGGGAGATATCCGGGCCAGAAGTGATCCGCCGCATGTCGCAATCACGCGCGGTCGCGCTCGACATGGAATCGGCAGCGATCGCCGCCAACGGCTATCGCTTCCGCGTCCCCTACGGCACGTTGCTCTGCGTCTCCGACAAGCCCCTGCATGGCGAGATCAAGCTCGCCGGCATGGCCAGCGAATTCTACCGTCGCCGCGTCGGCCAGCATCTCGAGATCGGCCTCAAGGCGCTGGAACGGCTCAAGCAGCAGGAGTCGGAACGACTGCATTCGCGCAAGCTCCGCAGCTTCGCCGAGGTGGCCTTCCAGTAAGGGCAACAGAGCTGTCATACGAACGCCGACGTCTCCGCGTCGACGGCGTCCCGGAATATTGCTGCCGGGGCAGGGTTATCAGATGGTCCGGGGCCGCTTGAAACCTCACAGGAGGCGGAGATGTTCACGACAACGATCAGGTTCGTCACGCTGGGCATGTTGGCGGCAGGTTTGTTGGGCGCGCCCGCGTTTGCCGCGGGCGGAGGCGGTGGTGGGGGCGGCGGAGGCGGAGGGGGATCCATGGATCCCTTTGCCTCGTCATCGTCGCAGTCGCAACCGCAGCCAGTCTATCCGAAGCGGACGGGTACCAAGGCAACCCAGAAAGGGAAGAAGCCGAACAACCAGTCCAGTATCGACGATCCGGCATTCGCGGCCGGTTACCGCGTGGCCTACGACACCATCTACCAGCGCAACGACTACGCGACCGCGATCTCGCAACTGAAGTCGCTTGGCCATGACGACCATCCGAACGTCGCCAACCTCATCGGCTACTCCTACCGAAAGCTCGGTGACTACGAGCAGTCGCAGGTCTGGTACGAGCGTGCATTGAAGGCCGACCCGAACCATGTCCTGACGTGGCAGTATTACGGGCTGTGGCAACTCGAGCGGGGCAATCGCGAGCAGGCGCTCTATCACCTCAGCCGGATTGCAGCCATCTGCGGGACGGATTGCGAGGAGTATCGATCGCTGGCGGCAGCACTCGACAAGCCGACCGGGACGGCGTTCGCCTATTGACGCCGGAGAGGCGCCCGGCGCCGTTGCCAGGCTCCGCATGACGACCCCGTCTTCCTGGCGCGGATGGTGACAAGGCGCCGGATTTTCAGCATTGTCCCGCTCGGGGGCGCGAACGGGACAATTGCATGCCGCTGACGCGTGACAGGATCATCGGCCATGACCTTGAACGGCTGGCCTTCCGCTTCACCATGCTGAACGATGGTGAGGTCGTGCAGTGCCAGATCAGCGATGCGGCGATGGATGAGCTTGCAGGCATGCAGGGCACCGAGAGCAGCGCGCGGCAGGCGCAGTTCACCTCGCTGCGCGAGACCATCGAACGGATCGCTTCGGACCTCTACGACGAGGCGCCGCGATTCAAGGGTTATGTGGTGCGGATCTTTATCCGGCATTTGGAAAGGTAGTGATGTCTCACGATGTGGTCGTCCTACCCACCGCTGTCATGCCCCGGCTTGACCGGGGCATCCAGTACGCTGCGGCCTATCGATTCGACAACGAGTGTCTCTGGAATACTGGATCGCCCGGTCAAGCCGGGCGATGACAGTCGTGTTTGTGGTGAGATCATTGCGACTCACTCACACGGCAGCAGGCGCTCACACCTCCAGCTTCCTCAGCAACAGCTTCAGCGCCGTCGCCGCGAACACCTGCATGTTGGCGAACCGGTCGCCGCTCGCCGTCTCCAGCGTCATAACCTCGACCGCAGGTCCCGCGACCGCCATGCAGCTATGGCCGGCGGCATCGCCGTAGCGGTTGCCGGTGGGGCCGGCAGCGCCGGTCTCCGACAGGCCCCAGTCGGAACTGAAGCGGCTGCGCATCTGCTCGGCGAGGAGCTTCGCGTAGGGCTCCGACGATGAGCGAAAGCCCTTCATTCCTTCGTCCGAAATATCCATCAGCACGCGCCTGGCATCGCGGGTGTAGACCACCGCGCCGCCGAGGAAATAGGCCGACGCGCCGGGCACCGCGAGCAGGCTTGCCGCGATCAGGCCGCCAGCCGACGATTCCGCAACCGCAATGGTCTGTTTGCGCGCGATCAGTTTCGCTGCGACCTGTTCCGCAATGCCGACGAGCTCTTTCATCCCTATCCCCTGTTCCTTCGCAACCGAGCTCAGCCTTCCTAGCATATGACAGAAGCCTTGGCCGAGTTGCGGGCGAGGGGCAGGCCTGCTTGAATGGCAACCAAGGCGGAGCGCCGAAGCGGTATCCGCGAGAAGATTCGACGAGGAAACGTGAGAAGAGAGACGTGATGGCGTCCCTGATCGCCGGCGGAGTGGATTGCGACGTGCATCCGGCCGTGCCGCATCTGACCAGCCTGCTGCCCTACCTGAACGACTATTGGCGCGATCAGGTGACCACGCGCGGCATGGTCGATCTCATCTCGCAATCCTATCCGAAGAACTCGCCGATCGTGGCGCGGCCCGATTGGCGTCCGGAAACCGGCAAACCGGGTGAGAGCCTCGAGGGCATGCAGCGCCATGTGCTCGATCCCTTCCAGCTCAAGTACGCTATCTGCAATCCGCTCTACGGCGTGCAAATGGTGTTTTCCGAGGACATGCAGGCCGCGTTCTGCCGTGCGTTGAATGATTGGCTCGCCACGGAATGGCTCGATCGCGATTCCCGGCTGCGCGGCTCGATCGTGATCCCGACTCAAAGCGTCGAGAAATCAGTCGCCGAGATCGAGCGATGTGCGCCGGACAAGCGCTTCGTGCAGGTGTTGGTGCTTGTGATGGGGGACACGCCGCTCGGCAAGCGTGCGCTGTGGCCGATCTACGAGGCTGCCGAACGGCTCGACCTGCCGGTCGGCGTCCACGCCGGTTCCGCCTATCACAATCCGCCGACCGCGGTGGGCTGGGGTTCCTATCACATCGAGGACTATGTCGGTCAGGCCCAGGCGTTCCAGACCCAGCTCACCAGCCTCATCGTCGAGGGCGTGTTCGCAAAGTATCCGCGGCTGAAAATGGTGATGCTGGAATCCGGCGTGTCCTGGATCTCACCCTATCTCTGGCGCCTGCATAAGTTCTGGCGCGGCGTTAGGATGGAAACGCCATGGGTCGATCGCGCGCCGCTTGAGATTGTGCGTAGCAACATCCGCTTCTCATTACAGCCATTTGATGCGCCGCCGGACGCTGAGACATTAATTCGCCTGTTTGATCATATGCAGTCCGACGAATTGGTCTTATTCTCCACGGACTATCCGCACTGGCAGTTCGACGGTCAGGACGCGCTGCCCGAAGGTCTCACCCCCGATCTCGTGCGCAAGATCATGATCGACAATCCGCATGCAACCTATCCCCGCCTGACGTGAGCCCGCTGCCAAAGGAGGCAAGGCGATGAATATCCAGTTCCGCGAAAGCCCAGAGGCCGCTTCCCATCCGACGACCAAGACCGCGATTGCGGACTGCGACATCCATCCGGCGCGCGCGACCCGGACCGAGCTTTATCCCTATCTCGCCAAACGCTGGCAGCATCACCTCGAAGTCTACGGTGTCCACGCCTATCAGGGCATGATGGAAGGCCCACCCTATCCGAAGGCGCAGCCCAACGCTTCGCGGCGAGATGCCTATCCGCCGGAAGGCGGCCCGCAGGGTTCCTCGCTCTCCTTCATGCAGAAGCAGCTGCTCGATCCCAACAACGTGCAACTCGGCGTGCTGAATCCGCTCAATACCGGGCAGGGCATCCGCAATCACGATCTCTCGGCTGCGCTGTGTTCCGCGATCAACGACTGGCAGATCGACAAATGGACCAGCAAGGACAAGCGACTCAAAGCGTCGATCGTCGTCGGCAATGAGGATGGGCTGGCGGCCGCCGCAGAAATCCGCGAGCGTGCCGGCGACAAGAATTTCGTGCAGGTGCTGCTGCTCAGCCGCAATGTCGAGCCGCTCGGCCAGCGCCGCTATTGGCCGATCTATCAGGCCGCGGAAGAGGCGGGCCTGCCGGTCGGCGTGCACGCCTTCGGTTTCGGCGGCAATCCGATCACGCCGTCGGGCTGGCCGTCTTATTACATCGAGGAGATGGTGGGGCATTCGCAGTGCCAGCAATCGGCGCTGGCAAGTCTCGTTCTGGAGGGCGTGTTCGAGCGCTTCCCAAAATTGAAGATGGTGATGATCGAGGCCGGCTTCGGCTGGGCGCCGTCGTTGGCGTGGCGGCTCGACAAGGTCTGGCAGCGGCTGCGCAGCGAGGTACCGGATGTGAAGCGACCGCCGTCGGAATATATCCGCGAGCAGGTGTGGTGGACGACGCAGCCGATGGAAGATCCTGAACGCCGCGAGGATCTGTTCGACGTGATCAACTGGATCGGCTGGGACCGGCTGCTGTTCGCCACCGACTATCCGCATTGGGACTACGACGAGCCGTCGCGCGTCCTGCCGGCGGGCGTCAGCGAAGCCAATCGCGCGGCATTCTATCTCGACAACGCAAAGAAGCTGTATGGAATTGCTTGATGGCGCGTCATGTGATTGCGCCCGTGGATGAGCTTCCGCCCGGCACGCGAAAATTTCTGGAGATCGAAGGACGGCCGATCGCGGTCTTCAACATCAAGGGCGAGTATTTCGGTCTGATGAACCGCTGCCCGCATCAGGGCGCGGCGCTCTGCGAGGGGCCGCTGATTGGCCTGGCGCAGTCATCGAATCCCGGCGAGATCGAATACACCAAGTTGGGTGAGATCATCCGCTGCCCCTGGCATGGCTGGGAATTCGACATCCGCACCGGCCAGTCCTATTGCGACCCCCGCCGCTTTCGCGTGAAGGCCTATCCGGCTCATGTCGAACCGGGCGCAAGCGTGGTGAAGGGGCCGTATGTCGCGGAGACTGTCACGGTGAAGGTCGAGAGCGACTACGTGGTGGTGGAGCTGTAAGTCAGCCGCGCCGGGACTCCGATCCCTCGCCCCGTTCTTACGGGGAGAGGGTTGAAGTGTGAGACTCCCGTCTCAGTGCCCCGTCGCCGGCTCCGCCGCCGTATCATAGGTCGGAACGGCTTTGCTGCCGCCGCGATAGACGATCAGCGCGGCGACGATGCCGAGCGCTGCACCGAACATGAGCCAGTACGCTGGCGAGGCCTTGTCGCCGTTGGTCATGCTGATCAACTTGGTCGCTACGGCGGGCGTCGACGTGCCGAAGATGCCTGCGGCCAATGCGAAAGCGATCGAGAAGCAGGTGGTCCGGACATGGGCCGGCACGATCTCGACCAGACAACCCAGCATCGTGCCGCTGTAAACGCCAAAGTAGAACGAGAACATCATCTGGACTGCCAGCAGCTTTCCGAGGCTGGGAGCTGCCGCGAGCCAGGACAGCGCGGGGTAAGCAGTCAGGAATGACAGGGCCGCGATCGTCACCAGTACGGGCTTGCGACCGATCCGGTCGGATAGCGCGCCTCCGACCGGATTCCAGATGAAGTTGGTCACCGCGACGAGAAGCGTCACAAGCAGCGTTCCCGTCGCCGATAGGTTGAGCTGCTTGCCGAAGCCCGGGGCGTAGACCGTGATGAAGTAGAAGGTCGTTGTGGTCAGCACGGCAATCATCATGCCGAGGATGACGATGCGCCAGTTCGCGATCGCCGATGCAAACACCTCGCGCGCGGTCGGATGCCTCTTCATGGCGAGGAACGCCGGTGTTTCCTCGAGCGAACGCCGCAGGAAGAAGATGACGGGGATGATGATGCAGCCGACGAAGAACGGGATGCGCCACTTCGCGACGCCACCGAAGACATCCAGGAAGGTGTCGCTCGGCATGGCTTCTCTCAGGATGAAACCGATGATCGCTGCGACAAAGATCGCGACCTGCTGGCTGGAAGACTGGAACGAGGTGTAGAAACCGCGATTGCCTGGTGTCGCGATCTCCGACAGGTAAACGGAGACGCCACCCAGTTCCACACCGGCCGAGAACCCCTGGATCAATCGGCCAATCAGGACGATGACCGGGGCTGCTACACCGATCGCTGCATATGACGGACAGAAGGCGATGACCACGGTGCCGAGCGCCATGAGTGCCAGTGTCAAGATCAGGCCCTGGCGGCGGCCGATGCGGTCGATATAGGCGCCGAGCACGATGGCGCCCACCGGGCGCATCAGCGCGCCGAGCCAGAACACGCCATACGCGTTGAGCAGTGCAGCGGTGTCGTCTGCCGCGGGGAAAAACGCCTTTGCGATGTCCTGCGCATAGAAGCCGAACAGGAAGAAGTCGAACTGCTCGAGGAAATTGCCTGATGTGGCGCGCAGGATCGCGCCGATGCGCGACTTGATGGCGGGCGGATTGGTTGATGCTGCTGGTCCAGCCATGACGTTAATCCCCTTGAAGGTGCGGCCGGACCGGAACTCACTTCGCGGCAGGCGACGGATTGTTGCTGCGACAATTTGTCCACCTACCCCATCCCGCGCGGGGCGCGGCGAGTCAACCAATTTTACCGCCGAAGCTGATGATTTTTCAGGCTTTATTTCGCGTCGCAGCCACCACCCATTGGCGGAATGCGGCAAGCTTGGGCGCCTCGCGGCGGCCTTCCGGAGAGACCAGGTAAAAGCCGGCATCCGCCGGCAACGTGATCTTGAAGGGAACCACCAGCCGGCCCTTGGCGATGTCGTCCTGGACGTAGGACGTCCGTCCCATCGCTACGCCCATCCCGTCGATGGCCGCCTGCACCGTCATCAAGGTCATGTCGAAGGTGAGGCCGGGCTGGCGGGAGATGCCGGTCGCAAGCCCCGCAGCCGTCAACCACAGCCGCCAGTCATCGCTGTTGTTGGTATGCAGCAGCACGTGGCCCTTCAAATCCTCAGGCGTGCGAAGCGACCTGTCGCCGCGAAGCAGTGAAGGGCTGCACACCGGAAACAGCTCGTCCGCCATCAGCCAGTCGGCGCGCAGGCCCGGCCACTGACCGCGGCCGTAGCGGATTGCGGCATCGACTTTGTCGCGCTGGAAATCGACGAGGCTCGTCGACGTCGTGATGCGGACGTCGATGCCGGGATGACTTTCCTGGAAATCGGTCAGCCGCGGCAGCAGCCATTTTGCGGCGAGCGAGGCGATCGTCGAGACCGTCAGCACCTTGTCGTCGTCCTTGCGCAGGAGGCGGTCGGTCGCGAGACGGAGGTCGTTGAAGGCTGCGCGGATGCCCGGCAAATAGTCGCGCGCCTCCGGCGTCAGCGCCAGCGCGCGGTTCTGCCGGATGAACAGGCGGATGCCAAGCTCCTCCTCGAGCCTGCGGATCTGATGGCTGATCGCGGTCTGCGTCACGTTCAGCTCGGATGCGGCCAGCGTGAAGCTGAGATGGCGCGCGGCGGCCTCAAACGCCCGCAATCCGTTTAGAGAGGGCAATCTGGCAGTCATTTGGCAGCAGAGTGCATGAGTTTATTTCATGCGAAATGGTACAATTTGTCGTTTGTCGCAGTGCACTTCGAAGCAGATATTAGCTCCCAACTTAGCTCAAGGAGCTGAATATGTCTACTTTGACCCACAATTCGATGACAAATCATCATGCACCGGGCCTGATCCAGCAGATCGGCGAGACCCTCCATATCTGGCACGAGCGCTACCGGACCAGGCGCGAATTGACCAACTGGACCGCCCGCGATCTCCACGACGTCGGCCTGTCCTGGACCGACATTGCCTACGAGGCTGACAAACCCTTCTGGCGGGCCTGATAGGCCGCCAGGCCGGCGCCGCCTGATCACAGGGGCGCCGGCGGTCCCTTGTTCCATTGCACTCTATTGGGCTCGTGTCATGAGCACCTATCGGCTCGAAGACCTCAAGCAATATTCCGATATGCTGCGCACCCGCGGCGGAGAGGCGGTCAACGTTCGCTTCGTCGAGCCTGGTTACACCGAGGAGCTTCAACACTATTTCCGCTCGCTCACGACCCGCTCCCGCTACAACCGTTTCTTCGGCGCCCTCAGCGAGTTGCCGAAAGCACTGCTGAGCGATTTCCTCGCGGTCGGCGAGCGCGAGCGTTTTACCGTGGTCGCGACCAAGATGGTCGATGGCTTCGAGACCATCGTTGCCGAGGCGCGCTACGCTTTCCACGCGGAGACCTCGACGCTCGAATTCGGCCTGTCGGTCGACGATCGCTGGCAAGGCCACGGCATCGCGACTGCGCTGATGAAGAATCTCGAATGCCGCGCCGCTGCGCTCGGCGCCGAGCACATCTTCGGCGACACGCTGCGCTCCAACGAAACCATGATCTCGCTTGCACGCAAGTCGGGCTTCGCCTTCGTGAACCATCCAGACGACTGGAAGCTGATCCGCTTCGACAAGGAGATCCACGTCGCACCAAAGGACATTCCCTGTGCGAGCTGGCGCCTCGCCGCCCTTTCCCGTCAGGCCGATAGCCCCTCAGCCTCGGCCTGACACCACTCCAAGCCCGGCCAAACCAGTGCCGGGCTTTTTTTGCCTTCACGAGCCGCGCGCCTACTTCCCGGTGAACACGGCTTTCCGCTTCTCGATGAAGGCCTGCACAGCCTCCTTGTGATCCGCTGTCGTGGTCAGGCGGACCAGCCGCTCGGCCTCGTGGTCCCTGGCGGTCTCGAAGTCGAATTGCAAGGCCTCGTCGAGATTATCCTTCATGTATCGCAGCGCCAGGCGCGGACCTTCGGCAAGTGATTTTGCTAGCGCGAAAGCTTCGGCCTGCAGCTTGTCGTCGGGCACGACGCGGTTGACGAGGCCGATGGCTTCGGCGCGCGCCGCATCGACGCGGTCGCCGGTGAACAGCAGCTCGCGCGCCCGCGCAGTGCCGATGAGGCGGGTCAGCAGCCAGGCGATGCCGTAATCGCCGGACAACGCGATGCGGGCATAGCCGGTGGCAACGAAAGCCGATTGCGCGGCGATGCGGATATCGCAGGCCATGGCAAGGGCAAGCCCCGCACCGACCGCGGGGCCGGGGAGAGCGGCGATGGTCGGCTTGCGCACCGATACCAGCGCGCCGGTGAGCAGCCGCTGTCGTTCCTGGAGATCGGCGACGCGGTCTTCGAGCGACATCTCCAGCTTTTTGGGATCGCGATGTGCGCCCATGCCCTTGACGTTGCCGCCGGCGCAAAAAGCTTCGCCCGCGCCGGTGATCAAGAGCGCGCCGACGTCGCGGCTCTCGCCGCAGCTGCGGATCATCGTGCGCAGCGCCGGCGTCAGCGTGTCAGAAAGCGAATTGCGCGCCTCCGGCCGGTTCAGCGTGATGACGGCGACCCGGTCGCGGATGACGCAGAGCAGTTCATTGGTGCCGGTATCGACGGTGGTTTCCGTGGTCATGCTCGCTCCTCGGTTCTTGTTGTCATTCCGGGGCGATGCGAAGCATCGACCCCGGAATCTCGAGATTCCGGGTTCGGCTCTTCGAGCCGCCCCGGAACGACGGACTTAACTCAAAACTTCTCCACCCAGGGCCGTAGCTCCAGCTCCCAGCTCCACGCGCTGCGCGGCTGCTGCAATACGTTCCAATAGCTCTCCGCGATCGCATCGGGATCGAGCATCGAATCCGGCTTATCGCCAGGTTCGGTCCGTACTGCGCTGCGGATGCCGCCGTCGATGACGAAATGTGCGACATGGATGCCCTGCGGCGACAATTCGCGCGCCATGCTTTGCGCCAGCCCGCGCAGCGCGAACTTGCCCATCGCGAACGGAGCGGACTGCGCATAGCCCTTGACGCTCGCTGACGCGCCGGTGAACAGGATCGCGCCGTGCTGGTTCGGCAGCATGCGCCTTGCCGCCTGCTGTGCGACCAGGAAGCCGCCATAGGCGCTGACCGCGATTGCATTGGCGACATCGGCCGGGACCAGGTCGACGAGCGGCCCGCGCGAACGGCCGCTGGCGTTGTAGACGACGAGGTCGGGCGTGCCGATCTCGCGCTCGACGAGGCCAAACAGCCGCTCGACCTCCTCAGGATCGGTGGCGTTGCAGGCATAGGCCTTGGCGCCTGCCTCGCTGCAGAGCGCGCCCAGCTTCTCGATCTTGCGCGCGGCCAGCGCGACGCGGATACCTTGCTTGGAAAGCAGCCGCGCCAGCGAGGCGCTCAGGCCTTCGCCGGCGCCGACGATGAGGGCGATCTTGTATTTCGGATGTTCCATGGGGAGATCTCTTAGGACGGGAAACCGTTGATCTAGGCATCCGCGGCGCGGACAACCAGCCGGGATACATGGCCTGCCGATCAGAATTCCGCAGAGCGAATTGCACCTTCACGGCGATCATGCCTCCCTGACAATTTGCGGCTTTAACGCGTCTCGCGATGGGAGCATGATCGACATCATCTCAACCGGCAAGCGCTAAGAATTGCCGTCGGGCGGAAACGAAGAGGACGATGATGCACAAGCCGGTCACAGCGCAGCCCAAAGATGTCGCTGCCGCACCTTCAGGTCTGCTGGCCCCGGATACGTCGGGCATGAATTTCTACCGCGCCGATCAGGCGCTGACGGACCTCCTGCGCATTCATCTGTCCGACACGCTGTTCCGCCACATCGAGCCGCATCTCGATCGTCTCGGCGAACTCGCCGGCGGCCGGCTCGACGAATGCGCGCGCCTCGCCGACCGGCACACGCCGGTGCTGCACCAGCGCGACAAGTTCGGCCGCGACGTGCAGTCGGTCGAATATCACCCGGCCTATCGCGAGCTGGAGAACGCCGCGTTCGGCGAGTTCGGCATCCACGCGCTCTCGATCCGCAAGGGCATCATGGGCTGGCCCGACAAATATCCGGTCGTGGCAAAACACGCCTTCACCTTCCTGTTCAACCAGACCGAATTCGGCATGGGCTGTCCGATCAACGTCACCGACGGTTGCGCCAAGCTGCTGGCGAATTTCGGTAGTGAGGCGCTGAAGGCGAAATATCTCGAGGGCCTGACCTCGACCGACATGAGCAGGCTGACGCAAGGCGGCCAGTTCATGACCGAGAAGGAAGGTGGCTCCGACGTCGGCACGCTGACCACGCGCGCGGTGCAGGAGGGCGACCATTGGCGCCTTTACGGCGAAAAATGGTTCTGCTCGAATGCCGATGCGAAAGTCGTGATGCTGCTGGCGCGTCCTGAAGGCGCCGGCCCCGGCACGCGCGGCGTCGGCCTGTTCCTGATGCCGCGCTTCCTCGACGACGGCTCGCAGAACCACTACCGGATCGTGCGCCTGAAGGACAAGCTCGGCACCCGCTCGATGGCCTCGGGCGAGATCAAGCTCGAAGGCGCGATCGCCTATGCCGTCGGCAAGCTCGATCGCGGCTTCGTGCAGATGGCCGAGATGGTGAACTCGTCGCGGCTGTCCAACGGCGTCAAATCCACCGCGCTGATGCGCCGCGCCTATCACGACGCGATGACGGTGGCGAAGAACCGCGTCGTGTTCGGCAACCGCATCATCGATTTGCCGCTCGGCCGAAGGCAGATGCTGAAGATCATGTTGCCGGTCGAGCAGGCGCTCTCGATGAGCTTTCTCACCGCCGATGCGCTCGACCGCGCGGAGGCGGGCAGCCAGGATGCGGCGGCGCTGCTGCGCATCCTGACACCGACGCTGAAATTCCGCGCCACGCGCGATGCGCGAAAGGTCTGCGGAGATGCGCTCGAGATGCGGGGCGGCATCGGTTATATCGAAGAATTCGCGACCCCGCGCCTGCTGCGCGACGCGCATCTCGGCTCGGTCTGGGAAGGCACCGGCAACATCGTGGCCATCGATGCGCTCAGGCGTGCCGTTGGTCGCCACGGTGCCGAGTCCGCGCTCGCTGCCGATCTGCATGCCCGGCTGGATGACAGCGCGTCGGTGCCGCAGGCCTGGCGCGACAATCTGCGCGGCCTCGTGGATCGGGCGGTCGGATTCGCGCGCGAGGTCGCCGGCAGGTCCGAGAATGAGGCCGATGCGCGCCGCGCGACGAGCTTGCTCTATCATGTCGCCAGTGCGGTCGCGCTGGCCTGGGAGGCGCACCGCATCCACGAGATGCGCGGCGATGCGCGCCGGCTGCTGCTGTCGCGGCTGGTGATCGATCACCGGGTGTCGCCGAGCGATCCGTTCCGGCTGACGGAAAATGCCGTGCAGGCAAGGATCGCAGTGCTGCTGCTCGGCGATCGCGCCGCCGGCATGAGCGAGGTTGGCGAACTGGTTCTGGCAGCGTAGGCTGCGCGCCACGCTCGAACAAAAAACGTGATAGGGAGTGCTCGATGAAGGCCGCCGTCCTCCATGAAGTCAACAAGCCGCTGGTCATTGAGGATGTCAGCCTGCCCAAACCCGGCCCGCGCGAGGTCCTGATCCGCACCGCGGTGGCCGGCCTCTGCCACTCCGACCTGCACTTCATGGAAGGCCTCTATCCGCATCCGCTGCCCGCGGTGCTCGGGCACGAGTCCGCCGGCATCGTCGAGCAGGTCGGCTCCGACGTCACCTACGTGAAGCCGGGTGACCACGTCGTGACGTGTCTCTCAGTGTTCTGCGGCACCTGCGACAATTGCACCACGGGCCGCACCGTGCTCTGCACCGACACGACGGTGAAGATGCTGCCGGGTGCATCCAACCGGATGCAGTGGAACAGGCCGGAGAAGCTGAACCAGTTTCTCAACCTCTCGTCCTTTGCCGAGCAGATGCTGGTGCACGAAAACGCCATCGTCAAAATCCGCAAGGAAATGCCGCTCGATCTCGCGGCGCTGATCGGTTGCGGCGTCATCACCGGTTATGGCGCAGTCGTGAACACGGCGAAGGTGACGGCGGGCGAGACCGTGGCGGTGATCGGCTGCGGCGGCGTCGGCATGGCCGCGATCAACGGCGCGCAGATCGCCGGCGCCGGCCGCATCATCGCCATCGACACCAATCCGGCAAAGCTCCAGCTCGCAACCAAGCTGGGCGCGACCGACATCATCAACCCCGCCGACGGCGACGTCGTGAAGCAGGTGCGCGATCTCACCAATGGCGGCGTGCAGCATTCGTTCGAGGTGCTTGGCCGCAAGGAGACGGCGGAGCAGGCCTTCGCCATGCTCACCTCGGGCGGCACCGCCACCATCGTCGGCATGATCCCGTTCGGGCAGAAGATCGAGCTGCACGGCTTCGACTTCCTGCGCGAGCGGCGGATCCAGGGCTCGTCGATGGGCTCGAACCATTTCCGCGTCGACATGCCGCGCCTGGTCGATTTCTACCTGCGTGGCCGGCTGCATCTGGAGGATTGGATCTCGGCCAAGCTGAAGCTCAGCGAGATCAACGAGGGTTTTGCCAACATGAAAGCCGGCAAGACGCTGCGCAGTGTAATCGTGTTTGATAGCTGAGCGTTTTCGCCTCTCCCCGCCCTTTGCGAGGAGAGGCAGGAAGCCTCACCGCGACACGTGCGCCGACACGGTCAGCCACGTCCCGTTCTTCTTCGCCCAGCAATCGGTATAGCGCCCGGTCGCCTGTTGGCCGTCCGCGGTGGTGTAGCTCGTCGCCGCGTGGATGATGGCGAAATCGCCCATGATGCGGATGACGACGTCGAATGCGTGCAGATTGCGGATCGCGATCGGCCGTGCCGTCTGCTCCAGGAAGGCGGCGCGGTCGACCAGTGTCTTGTCGGGATTGGAGCAATAGAATTCCGGCGCCAGGATCTCGTCGAAGCGCTTGACGTCGCAGTTCTGCACGGATGCGACGTAGTCGCGGTTGAGTGCGGTGAGCTGTTCGAGGTCCTGGTTCATGGTGCTTCCTCTCCCTGGGATGAGGCCTTCAATCGTCAAACATCTTCGGCGGCACGAATCCGCCGAATTCGCGCTCGATCAGCTCGGCAAGCTTGAGCGGCGTGCGGTCCTCCAGCCACGGGCCGACGATCTGTACGCCGACCGGCAACCCATCGGGTGCGAAGCCTGATGGGATCGCGGTCGAGGGCAGGCCGGGGAGCGTCGCGATGCCGGGCCAGGCGAGCTGGTCGGGATAGACATACTCCTCGCCGTCGATCTTGATGCGGCGCTGCTCCTGGTCGTCCGAGTGATCGTGGGGATAGGCCGGCGTCGGCATGACCGGGCAGATCACCGCGTCATACGTCTTGAACAGCTCGCGCCATTGCGCGCGCAACCGGGTGCGTCCGGCGTTCGCCACCACCCAGTCGCGATGGCTCAGCGAGATGCCGCGCAATCTTTCCGCGGCGAGGCTGTTGTCGCCTTCCGGCAGGGCCGCGGCGGCCGCCTTGGCGCCGGCATAGACATCAGGTGCAAAGCTGGCCGCCAGGAACGACAGCAGCATGCGCATATAGAGCCGCGACGAGGCCGCGAAGTCAGGCAGCAGCGGGCTGCTGCGTTCGATCTTGACGCCAGCCTTGGCCAGATTGTCGGCGAGCGTGTTGATGGTGCCACGCACGGCCGTGTCGGTCGGCAGCAGCGGATCGGTGTCGATCACCAGCACACGAAAATCCCTGAACGCGGCATGTCGCGCCGCGGGGAGATCGAGCCTGTAGGCGACGCCCGCCTCGATCGGATCGGGGCCGGCCATGACCTCGAGCAGCAGCGCGAGGTCGGCAGCGCTCCGCGCCATCGGACCGATCACCGAGAGATCGCGCTCGAACGGCAGCGGCGGCGCCGGCGGCGCGACATGCCCGCGCATGGCGACCAAGTTGAAGGTCGGCTTGTGCGCATAGACGCCGCAATGGAACGCCGGCACGCGCAGCGAGCCGCCGATGTCCGAGCCGATCGACAGCGGGCCATAGCCCGCGGCGAGCGCCGCGGAAGAGCCGCCGGACGAGCCGCCCGGCGTGCGGCCGAGATCATAGGGATTGTTGGTGGTGCCGTAGATGTCGTTGTAGCTCTGCCAGTCGGCGAGCGCGAGCGGCACGTTGGTCTTGCCGAGCACGACGGTGCCGGCGTCCTTCACCCGCGCCACCGGCAGCGAGTCGTCCTTGGCGATGAAATCTCTCTGCGCAGGATTGCCCCAGGTCGTGGGCAGGCCGGCGATGTTGTAGGATTCCTTCACCGTCATCGGCAGGCCGAGCAGCGGCCTGCGCTCGCCGCGGGCCAATGCCGCATCCGCGTCACGGGCGGCGCTCAGCGCACGATCGAAATCCCGGACGCAGATCGCGTTGATCTTGTCGTCGTGACGCTCGATGCGGTCGATCGCATCCTGCGCGAGCTCGACGGCGGAGACCTTCCTTGCCGTCAACGCGGCCGACAGCTCGACCGCGCTCTTGAAACTCCATTCCGACTTCGCCACGACATGCTCCTGCGCTTCACTTGTGGGATGATGCGCAGTTTTAGCCGATGCCGCAACCGCCGTTTGATCGCGGTTGATCTGCCCTGGTCTTTATCCGGGTAGCATTCGCTGCATCACACGGTCGCGATAGACGAAGATATGCGCGAGCGCGGCGGCGACATGAACCGCGATGGTGACGAGCAGCGCCCATTCCATCGCCTGGTGGAGGCCGTCGATGGTTCTGCCGGCCGCTGCGTTGCCAGATGCCAGCATTGGCAGCGGCACGAGATAGAAGAAAGACAGCGACCATCCGCGAAAGGACGCAAACAGCCAACCCGAAATCGTCGTCGCCAGCACCAGCGCGTAGAGCAGCCAGTGAATGGCCTCCGACGAGATGCGCTGCCAGGCGGGCAGCGAGCTCTCGGGCGCGACGGGATGGGTGACACGCCAGGCGAGGCGGAGTGCCGTCAGCGCCAGAACCGTGATCCCGATCGAGACATGAAACGTCATGCCGGCACCCGGACGCATGTCGCGGTGGAGATCCGGCATCAGCCAGCCGATCGGATATTGCACGGCAAGCAGCGCGACGATGAGCCAGTGGAAGATCTTGGCTGGCGTGCCGTATTGAAGACGGTTGGTCATGAGGCTCCTGCCATTGAATGCCGTGCCGATCAGGGCTGGAAGCCCCGCGTCGCGGCATGGGTGAACGGATTGACGGGCCCGCTGCCCATGCGCGTGTTGCCGTCCGGCTTCTGTCCCGGCACGGGGAAGGCGTAGCCGATGATGGTCTTCACCACCAGCCGGTCGGACGCCGGCGTTAACCCGTAGCCGACGCCAAAGTTCACATCGAACACACCGGCCTTGAAGTCGGTGACGGCAAACAACGTGTGCTGCTGGTCCGCAAGCTTGTCGAAACTGCCGATCTGGCCGAGGTCGCTGTAGTACTCGAATCCTGCGAACAGGTCGTCCCCGAACCTGCGTGCGATACGCGCCGCCGGCGTGAAGTGCTGTTCAGCAAATTTCCCGAAATGGATGTCGACGATCGGATTGACGATGAACTCGTAGTCGCTGTTTCGCATCCCGATGATCGGGCGAATCTCCATCGAGAAGCGGGACTGGGAGAATGGCGGTGTCTCGTTGCTGAATTCGAAGTTCACGCCGTAGAAAAAATTGCGTTGTTCGGCGTGCGGCGAAACGAACAGCGTTCGCAGCTTGAAGGCGTCCGAATAGAAGCGCTCGTCCTGGACCGAGAACGGTAGATACAGCCCGACCTCCCACCAGTCGGTCACGCCGTAGGCGAATTCCGGGGTGCCGTTCAGGCTGTGATGTGAGGCGAGCCCCCCGGGAAAGGGCGGATTCTTCTGACCGAGCGCGACGTCGTTCAGATGCTGCTGGATCGTGAATTGGCCCACCTCGGCGATCCCGGCGTTGTAGACTTGAATTTCGTCGGTCGCATGCGCGGCTCTGCCGACGGCCGCGAGGCTCAATGCAGCCCCAAGGCCTGCTGCGGCGAGCGAGCGACGTTCCTTCATCGCCGCCACCTACGCCGCCCCGATCAATATTCCCACCGCCAGCACGATCGCGCCACCGAGCACGATCTGGAACACCGCCTGGAGGAACGGCGTGTCCATGTAGCGGGCGCGGATGAAGGCGATCGCCCACAATTCGAAGAACACGACGAGGCCGGCGATACCGGTCGCGATCCAGAAGGCGTTGGGCCATGCGTCTGGTACGAGATAGGGCATGGTGTGGCCGAGGCCGCCCAGCGTCGTCATCGCGCCACAGGTGATGCCGCGCAGCCAGGGCGAGCCGCGCCCCGTCAGCGAGCCGTCGTCGGACAGCGCCTCTGCAAAGCCCATGCTGATGCCGGCGCCGATCGAGGCGGCAAGGCCGACGAGAAAAGTCTGCCAGTTCTGGTGGGTGGCGAACGCCGCCGCGAACAGCGGCGCCAGCGTCGAGACCGAGCCGTCCATCAGGCCGGCGAGGCCGGGTTGCACATATTGAAGCACGAACATCCGCCGACGCGTGCGGTCTTCTTCCTCGCGCACGTCGGGCTTGAGGATCTCGTCGGTCAGAGCGACTGCGCGGTTCTCGTGATGCTTTTCTTCCTCGGCGAGATCGCCCAGCAGGCGGCGCACGCCGACATCCTTTGCCTGCTCGGCGGCGCGCGCGTAAAAGCGCTCAGCCTCGAGCTCCATGGTCTCGACTTCTTTCCGGATCGTGTCGAGTGGCAGGTTCTTGGTCAGCCAGATCGGGCGCCGGCGCAGAAAGCCCTTGACGTCCTCGCGGCGGATCGGCGGCAGATGCGGGCCGAAACGCTCTTCAAAGAGCTGGAGCAGGCGATGCCGGTGGCCGCGCTCCTCCTCCGCCATCTCCTCGAAGATCTTGGCCGTATCCGGATAGCGCTCTCGCAAATCCTCGGCGAAGGTCATGTAGATGCGGCTGTCCTGCTCCTCGGAGGAGATCGCGACCGCAAGCACCTCGCGCTCGGTCAAATCGGCAAAGTTCTTCACGGAGAGCCCCATCAACGTAACTTAGAACGGTTCTAAATTACATAGGGTATCCGTCAGAGCAGGTCAATTCGCCCCCGCAATGCGGCGACTTGGATGGAACCGAAGTCCGGGAACAGCCGTTCGAATGACCGTGCCGAGACGCGGAGGGGAGTGCCATGGACAAGGTCAAATATCGCTTCAATGCACCGCGCCTGGCCCCGCGGAGGACAAAGCTCGAGATTCCCGGATGGGCGGGGCCGCGCGAGCCGCGTGCAAACGGTTCGCATGAACAGGTCTGGCACTGCGTGCCGTTCTCGGAAGGCGCGCAGTACGGCATCGAGCTGTTCTATCCCTACGACAATGAGCTGCATGTCAGCACCCGCGACGGCAAGCTCGAGCTGGAGGGTGATTGGGGACCGGCGCCCGAGAGTGGGGTGCAGTGGCCGCCGTTTCGCAACTTCGGCGACGGCTTCTACACCTATCAGCTCCTGCTCGACCTCAAGGTTGAGAAGGGCATGGCGATCCGCACCGAGCCGCATCCGCGCTTCTACGTTGACCGGACGGACACCGTTCCGGTTGCCGTGCCGGCCTTGATCCGCAACTGGTGGCCGATGGTCTTCTTTTGCGTGTTCAAGTCGCCGGCCGAGGGACGCACGCACATCTTCCGGCCGGGCGAGCCGTTCGCCCAGATCATCGTCATTCCCGAAGAGGCGAAGTTCGAACTCGAGCCGATGAGTGAGGAAGAGGCGGCCGAGCGGGAGCTCCAGTCGCGCCGGATCCATGCGAATCGGCCTGCGCTCTCGGCCGGGACCGAATGGACCTCATCGACCGACACGGTGTTCGATGGCACCTACAGGCACCTGCATCGCGCAGCCAAGGACAAAGCCAGACAAGGCTGAAGGTCAAAGAGAAACGCCGGGCGGGGCGCCCGGCGCTTCAACGTGATCCTCGGTAACCGCTACCGATAGTAATATAAACCATGGTGGTGGTGATGATGGTGGTGATGGTGGTGATACCGCCGCCGCGGAACCACCACGACGCCACCGCGCCAATAGCCATGATGATGGTGATGGTGCCAGTAGCCGTGATGATGATGATGGTGGTGATGGTGGTAGTAGAATTGGGCCACCTGGACGTTGGCTTCGGCTGAATTCGCCGGAGCCTGCTCATCGAGCGCCTGCAGCGTACGAGCTGCATTCGGAATGGGTTCCAGCAAATCTGCGTAGGAACTTGCCTTCAGCACGTCCGACGGCGTGGCTTGCGCGCCGGCCAATGTGCCGAGCGCCGCCACCGCTCCCAACAGTCCGGCGATCTTCTTCTCCATCAGGGAATCTCCTCCTATGTGCACATTGCCCAATGGCGGCAACGCGTCGCAGGGAGGAACGTTCCTGCCTTCCGGCCTGATGCTACCGATGCCGTGCAGCCTGTTCGAGAAAGCCGAGCAGCAACCGGCTGACCTCGGCAGGCTGCTCCTGCTGCACCCAATGGCCGGCGCGGTCGACGAGATGGCAGCCGAGCATGTTGGTGCAGCCGCCCCCCTGCATCGCCTCGAACACGCCGGGCCGCTGGTAGGTGCCCCAATCCTGCTTGCCCGAGATGAAGCACGAGGGCACGTCGATGCTGCGGCCCGAGAACAACTGCATCTCGCTGTTGAGAATGCCCGTCGTGCCGTAGCGATACCATTGCAACCCGCCCTGGAATCCGGTGCGGCCATATTCGGCGGCGTAATAGGCGAGATCGCTGTCCGGCAGCCATTGGTTGGCGGCGATCGCGGCGGCCGACGGCATCTCCTTCGCGACCGTCTCGGCCATGGTCTCGTCGAGGTCCATCACGTAATAGGTCGGCAGTTTTGCGAGCTCGCCCGCCGACCAGGATTTCAGCGGAGTGGGGTTGTTGTCGGTCCAGTCCGCGCTCTTGTGATGATAATAGGCGCGCAGGAAATCATGCAGGCCCTGCGGCGCGTCGACCATGTCGGCATTGGCCGGCCGTGTCGAATAGTACCATTGATAGTGCTTGCGCGGGCGCGGCAGCGCGGCGAGCTCGCGATGGACAGGGTCTTCGGCTGGCGGCGTTGCCGGCGCATCGACCGTATTGAACGGCAGCGGCGGCGCCCCGCCGAACGGCGCGCTCATCAACGTCACCGAACGAAACACGTCGGGCCGGATCAGGGCGCACCAGGCGGCGACCGGGCTGCCGAAATCATGTCCGGCGAGGTCGACCTGCCTGTAGCCGAATGCCGACACCAGCGCGAGCGCATCGCGAACCAGATTGAGCAGCGAGAATGGCGTGAGATCGCCGTCGTAGTCAGCGGTCCATCCCGTGGTGCGGCCATAGCCGCGCTGGTCGGGTGCGAGCACGTGATAGCCCGCAGCCGCGAGCGCCGGCATCACTTTGCGCCAGGAGAAGGCGAGCTCGGGAAACCCGTGCAGCAGCAGGATGCAGGGGCGCCCATTGGTCTCGAAACCGGCCTCCAGCACATGCATGCGCAAGCCGTTGATGCCGTCGACATATCGTGAGCGGATGCCGGCGGGAAGGGGGATGTCGGTGAGTGATGCCATCGTGTCGCTCTATTCGAGGGAATCTACGACATCTCACTAAACGGCCGCACACACGAATGCGCTGCCCTTGCGCTTGATCTTCCCCACCGAGGGCGAAGGGAAATGCGCGGTGCAGCACAGCGTGTCGGTGCCGCAATAGCGTTCGAGAAAGCCGCGGCGTGTCGTCGCCGCCTTGGCCGGATCGACGTCGAACTTGATCGACAGCTCAGGATAAAGCGTCTGCAGCGGCGAGTGCATCAGATCGCCGGAAAACACCGCGTCGTCCTTGCCGCGTCCCATCGCGATGGCGACGTGACCCGGCGTGTGGCCCGGCGTCGGCACGATGCGGACATGATCGCCGATCTGGTGATCGTTGCCGACGAGCTCGTGCCTGTTGGCCTCGACGACCGGCAGCACGCTGTCGGCGAAAGGCGGGATCTCCGTCTTTGCATTCTCCGAGAACCAGTGGTCGTATTCCTGCCTGGTGAACACGTAACGTGCCTTGGGGAAGGTCGGCACCCAGCGGCCGTTCTCCAGCCGCGTGTTCCAGCCGACGTGATCGACATGCAGATGCGTGCACATCACGAAGTCGATGTCGTCGACCGAGACGCCGGCGCCATTGAGCGCGCGCAGATAAGTATCGTCGGTCTTCATGTTCCATTTCGGGCGATTGGGGCGCGGCTTGTCGTTGCCGATGCAACTGTCGATCAAAATGGTGTGGTGCGGCGTCTTCACCACATAGGACTGGAACGCCAGCATCAACACGTCCTGATCGTCCAGTGCCTTGGCTTGCCGCATCCAGTCCCGGTTCTCGGCCAGCACCTCCGGCGTCAGTCCCGGCAGCATCTCCAGTGCCGGGACGAACGAGGTTTCCTGCTCGATGACGCGATGGATGATGAGATCGCCGACCGAGAACTTCAGGCTCATGAGAACTCCAGTTGTTATGCGGCTGGTGGCACCGAGATCTTGACCGAGGGCCGCTCGAGCATCTTCTGATGGAAGGCGTCGAGTTTCGGATAGGCCTTGCGCCAGCCGCAATCGGCGAAGCGGAAGTCCGCATAGCCGAGCACGCAGACGAGGCCGATCTGCGAGATGTCGAACGGGCCGTTCAGCACCTCAGGCATGTTCTCGAACCGCGCCATGCCGGTCCATGCCCGGTTCCAGTGGTCGTCCGACCACGCCTGCCATTGCAGGCCCTGCGGTCGCACCATCTTTTCGTAGCGGCACAGCAGCATGGAATCGAGCATGCCATTGATGAGCGAATGATTGGTCTTCGCCTTCCAGCGCCGCGGACCGTAGTCCGGGATAAGGCTGCCGCCGGCCATCTCGTTGAGATATTCGACGATGACGTAGGAGTCCAAAATCACGTCGCCGTCATTGGTGATCAGCACCGGCAGCTTCTTCAGCGGCGTGATCTTCGAATAGTCCTCGTTCACCGTGCCCGGAGCGACGGTCGCCGGCGTGAACTCGATCTTGTCGATCAGCCCGAGCTCGATCGCGGCGATGCGCACCTTGCGGGCGAAGGGCGAGGCAGCGGAGAAGGAGAGTTTCATGGGAGTGTCCTACGGGGTGACCGGAAGTTGGTTTTCGTCATTGCGAGGAGCGAAGCCAATCCGGACTGTCTCCGCAGGACGATCTCCAGATTGCCTCGCTTCGCTCGCAATGACGGGGAGAGGGCGGAAGTCGCGGCAGCTTACGCCGCCACGATCTCCTGGCGTTGCTCGCCGAGGCCTTCGATGCCGAGCGTCACGACGTCGCCGACGTTGAGGAAGGTCGGCGGCTTCATGCCGAGGCCGACGCCGGGCGGGGTGCCCGTAGTGATGATGTCGCCCGGCAGCAGGGTCATGAACTGCGAGACGTAGGAGATGCACTTGGCCATCGAGAAGATCATCGTCTTGGTCGAGCCCGTCTGGCGGCGCTGACCATTGACGTCGAGCCACATCGAGAGGTTCTGCACGTCCTTGATCTCGTCCTTGGTCGCAAGCCAAGGTCCGACCGGGCCGAACGTGTCGTGCGATTTGCCCTTGGTCCACTGGCCCAGGCGCTCGGTCTGGAAGTTGCGCTCGGACACGTCGTTGCAGACGCAATAGCCGGCGACGTAGTTCAGCGCATCGGCTTCCGAGACGTACTTGGCGCGGGTGCCGATGATCGCGGCGATCTCGACTTCCCAGTCGAGCTTGGTCGAGCCGCGCGGCTTCTCGACGTTATCGTTCGGGCCGGACAGCGACGTGTTGGCCTTCATGAAGATGATCGGCTCGGTCGGAATGGCGGCGCCGGTCTCCTTGGCGTGGTCGCTGTAGTTGAGGCCGATCGCGACGAATTTCGAGATGCCGGTGACGGGGGCGCCGAAGCGCGGCTTGCCGGAGACGGCCGGCAGCGAGGCCGGATCGATGGCCGCGAGCTTCTTTAGAGATTCCGGCGAATAGGCCTCGCCGGTGAGGTCCTTCACATGCGCCGAGAGGTCGCGCAACTGGCCGGATTTGTCGATCAGGCCGGGCTTTTCCGCACCCTTTTCGCCGTAACGAACAAGCTTCATTCTCGTTTCTCCCTTGGGATGGACTGATCGGTTAAATAGCTTCATGGAACAGCGCGGCGGGAAATTCAACCGCCGAAAAAGGAGCGCAATGCAGCCCTTCCGCCGTGAGGTGACGGCCCGCAAACCCTATGATTGCAGCGCCACAAACCTGAACGCATCGCCCTCCCGCCGGATATGCCCGGCCGAGAAATGCCCGCCGACCACCAGAGTCGGCGTATCGGCAAACCGGTCGAACAGCTCGCGCCGTGTGGCGGCCGACTGCGCCTGGTCCGAATCCGCGGTGGAGGACCAGCCAAGATGCGCCATCTGGCAGGGGTGATGGGCGACGTCGCCGGTCAAGAGACCCTGCTCGCCGTCCGACTGGATCAAAATGCTCATATGGCCCGGGCTGTGGCCGGGCGTCGGGATCATGCTGATGTGCTCGCCGAGGCGGTGATCGCTCGGGATCAGATCGGCACGGTCGGCATCGACGATCGGCTTCACGGAATCGCTGAAGACGGCCAGCTTGTCCGGCTCGGACGAGTGGTCGCGCCAGTGCTCGTATTCGGTGCGGCCGAACACGTAACGGGCCTTCGGGAAGGCCGGCACCCATTTGCCGCCGACGAGCTTCGTATTCCAGCCGACGTGGTCGACGTGAAGATGGGTGCACAGCACGGTGTCGATGCTTTCAGGCGGAAAACCCGCCGCCGCCATCATCTCCAGGAACGGTGTGTTGCGGTTATTCCAGGTCGGGACGTTGCGGCCCTGCTTGTCGTTGCCGAGCCCGGTGTCGACCACGATCCGGCGCGAGGGCGTCTCCACCACCAGCGAATGGATCGACATTTTCAGCCGGCCTTCCTCGGTGGCGAAATGAGGGATCAGCCAGGGCAGCTTCCGGATCTCGTCATTGCTCGCCAGAGGCAGAATGAAGCGGGTCGAGCCGACCGTCTCCATCTCCACCACCTTGGTGATTTTGACCTTGCCGATCTTCCAATGCATGGGACGTGCCCCCATTTTCTTGCTTGTGTCCTCCCCGTCATTCCGGGGTCGTGATTTCGTCACGCCCGGAATGACCGGGATAACTGGCGGCGAAAGATGCGCACTTTCCGCCTCCGGGCGCAATGGATCATCTGTCGCGATGTTGCGTTATCGAGGAAACCCGGACCAACCCGAACGACGAGCAGGGGGAGCCCATGCCAGAGCTAGCGATTTCCGCCGACAAGGTCGCCTTCATCATCGAGAAGGCGCGTGAATTCGACGTCAAGGAATCGGGATCGGATCCGGATTCAGGCTCCAACCCCTCCGATGACGACGAGATCGACGTGCTGGAGGACACCAATTCCGATCCGGTCGCGGCCGAGCTATCCGGCTTCATCCGGGCGCTGAACGAGGACGAGCAGCTCGACCTGGTCACGCTGATGTGGCTCGGTCGCGGCGACGGCGATGTCGACGAGTGGGACGACCTGCGCGCCCGCGCCATCGAGGCGCGCAGCGAGTACAAGGCGCCGAGGCGCGAGGTGGTGCAATATCTGCTCGGCGAGCCGATGCTGGGCGATCTGCTCGCCGACGGCATGGACGAACTCGGCATCGACTGGAGCGGCGAGCGGACCACGCCTGTGTCGTAGCTATCGAGCGCAGTCGACGATCACGGTACCGAGCTTGTCGCCCCTCTCCACGGCAAGATGGGCCTGCGCAGTATCCGACAGCGCGAACTGCGCCGCGACATTGTGAATCCGCTGACCCGCCAATAGCCACTTTGTCATGTCGGCTTGTGCCGCTGCGAGCAGCGCCGGCGGCAGCGCGAACAGCACGAGCGATTGCAGGTTGATACACTTTTCCATCAGCTCGCGCATTGGCAGCGTTGGCGTGCGATTGCCGTTGGTGGCGTAGACGGCAATGGTGGAGTTCACCGCCATCAGCTTCAGCGTCGTCGCGATGTTGCCGCCGAAATCGACCTCGACCACGCGGTCGACCCCGCGCCCGCCGGTGAAGGCCATCGCCTTGGCGACGACGTCCTCGTGCTTGTAGTTGATCACGAGATCGGCGCCCGCGCGCCTGGCCTGCTCGCCCTTCATCGCCGAACTGACCGTCGCGATCACCCGGGCGCCGCCCCATTTGGCGAGCTGCACCGCATAATGGCCGACCGCACCGGCGCCGCCGGTGACCAGCACGGTCTTGCCGACGAGCGGCCCGCCCGCAAACAGCGAGCACCACGCGGTCATCCCCGGGATGCCGAGCGTCGCGCCTTCCGCGAAGGAGAGATCGTCCGGCAGCGGCGTCACCAGCTTCTCGGCGAGCGCGATATATTCCGCGGCCGTGCCGAAGGCGCGGCCGTTGCGCTGACCGTTGAACAGCCAGACCCGATCGCTGATCTTGAAGCGCGTCACGCCGTCGCCGATCTGGTCGACGAATCCCGCGCCGTCGCTGTTCGGAATGACGCGCGCAAACTCCATCGTGCGGTAGCTTCCGCCGCGACGACCGACATCGGCCGGATTGACGCCGGAGGCCTCCAGGCGAATGCGGACTTCGCCCGGACCCGCGACCGGCGTTGGCATCTCACCATAGGTGAGAACGTCCGCCGCCGGTCCTGTCTGCTCGTACCAGACTGCCTTCACAGCGTGCCCGGGAACGCACCACCATCGAGCAAGATGTTCTGTCCGGTGATGAAGCCCGCCTTGGCACCGCACAGGAATGCGCAGGCATAGCCGAACTCGTCGGGCTGGCCGAAGCGGCCGGCCGGATTGAGTTTTGCGCGCTCGGCCAGAATCTGCTCGGGCGTCGTGCCGCGCTTGTCGGCCTCGGCCTTCGCGGTGCCGGTCAGGCGGTCGGTCTCGAACGGGCCCGGCAAGAGGCCGTTGATGGTGACGTTGTTGATCACGGTCTTGCGCGACAGGCCGGCGATGAAGCCGGTGAGGCCGGCGCGTGCGCCGTTGGAGAGGCCGAGGATGTCGATGGGCGCTTTCACCGCGGCCGAGGTGATGTTGACGATGCGGCCGAACTTGCGCGCCATCATGCCGTCGACGGTCGCCTTGATCAGCTCGATCGGCGTCAGCATGTTGGCATCGATCGCCTTGATCCAGTCGTCGCGGGTCCAGTTGCGGAAATCGCCGGGCGGCGGGCCGCCGGCGTTGTTGATCAGGATATCGGGCTCGGGGCAGGCTTTCAGCACGGCCTCGCGGCCGGCGGGCGTGGTGATGTCGCCGACGATTTCGGTGACCTTCACGCCGGGATAGGCCTTGCGGATGTCGTCGGCCGTCTTCTTCAGCGCTTCGGCGCCGCGCGCGGTCAGCGTGACGTCGACACCGGCTTCGGCCAGCGAGATGGCGCAAGCGCGCCCCAAGCCCTTGCTGGATGCGCAGACGATGGCGCGGCGGCCTTTGATCCCAAGATCCACAGTTTCACTCCCGAAAATAGCAGGCAGGTTTTGGATGGCCGGCACTCTAGCCAACCTCGGCGGCCCTGATAAGGGACAGGCCCGCGTCAAAATGCATGGCGCGCGGCGCGGCGATGCAAATGCGCGGGTTAGATTCGCCGCTCCTGCTTCAGGCGGTCGATCGCGGCCGCGGCCTCCGGCGGCAGCGATTTGAAGCCCATCTGCCCGACCATCGAGAACAGCGGCCGCAGATGCGAGCCGGCCAGGAACGGCGGCTGCCGGTTCGGCGGCACGATCTGGTCGAACACCAGCACCAGCGTCGTGGCGACGAGCCCGACCCTGATGGCGCCGAGCGCGGCGCCGCCGAGGCGGTCGCCGATCCCGGCGTCGCGGATCGTGTCGCTCAGCGCGAGGCGGCCGAGATATCCGAACAACATGCCGACGACCAGGAAGATGCCGAAGAACCAGATCCAGTTCTGAAACAGCGGCGCGTTCGGATTGGCGGCGACCTGGGGCACGATCAGCGGCATCAGCGCGACAGCGATGGGGGCGGCGAGCAGATAAGCGAGGATGGTCATGGCGCTGCCGAGCAGACCGGTCCGGAAACCGAAGCCGATCGCAATTGCGAGCGCCGCATAGACGGCGAGATCGAAACTGTTCATGCGCGAAACCCTGCCAATGGAACGAATGAACGGCGAACCGGTCGTTCGGTTTCAGATCGCTAAAATCGTCTGTATTTTTTGCTCCAGAGGCTCAAATACTGCGCCCATTCCATGACTATTCAACGTCAGCGATAAAGGCAACTTTTGGTTGTCAGCCCGACGAAGGCCGGGACGACAATGTGGAGACAGCGCCGCCTCACGCCCGCACCTCCGCCCGGATCATGTCCGCCGCCTTCTCCCCGATCATGATGGCGGGCGCATTGGTGTTGCCGCCGATCAGCGTCGGCATGATCGAGGCGTCGACGACGCGCAAGGCCTCAACGCCATGCACTTTCAGCTTCGGATCGACCACGGCCATCGCATCGGCGCCCATCTTGCAGGTGCCGACGGGGTGATAGACCGTGTCGACGCGATTGCGCAGGATGGCGCGGATGTCGTCGTCGGTGTGCACGCCGGACGTGAACATGTCCTTCTTCTGCAATGCGCGCAGCGCGGGCGTCTCCATCAGCCGTCGCGTGGTCTTGAAGCCCGCAACCATCGATTCGAGATCCTCTTCCTCCCCCAAGAAGTTCGGATCGATCATCGGCGCCGCGAGCGGATCGGCGTTCTTCAGCCAGACGCTGCCGCGGCTCTTCGGCCTGAGCAGGCAGACATGGCACGAGAAGCCTGCCTCCTTGTGCTTCTTGCGGCCGTGGTCGTCGAGCATCGCGATGACGAAGTGCAGCTGGATGTCGGGCACGTCGAGGTCGGGCCGTGTCTTGAGGAAGCCGCCGCATTCGGCGAAATTGGTGGTCATCAGGCCGCGCCGCTCCTTCCGATAGCGCTGGATGGCGCGGAGCAGCGATGGCACCCGGCCAAGCGAGGCGTGAACGAAGTGCGGATAGTCGGAGGCGTAGACGAACACGAAATCCGGATGGTCCTGCAGATTGCGACCGACGCCCGGCAGATGATGCGTGACGTTGATTCCATGCTTGCCAAGTGCCTCGCCCTCACCGACGCCCGACAGCATCAGGAGTTGCGGTGACTGGAAGGCGCCGCCGGCAAGGATCACCTCGCGGCGCGCGCGCAGCTGCTTCTTTTGCTTGCCTTGCACATATTCGATGCCGACCGCACGCCCGCCTTCGAACAGGATCTTCGTCGCCGGCGCCCCGGTCTCGACGCGCAGATTGGCGCGCTTATCCATGTGCGGCTGTACATAGGCGCGTGCGGCGCTCCAGCGCTCGCCCTTGTGCTGCGTCACCTGATAGCTGCCGAGCCCTTCGTGGTCCTCTTCATTGAAGTCCTCGCGAATGCGGAACTGCGCCTCGCGCGCGGCCTGGTGGAAGATCTCATGGATCGGATTGTCCGAGCGCAGCCTGTTGACATGCAGCGGGCCGTCCTTGCCGTGATAGGCGCCGTCGAAGTCGCTGTTGTTCTCCGAGCGCTTGAAATAAGGCAGCACGTCGGCGTACGACCAGCCGGCATTGCCGAGCGAGGCCCAGTGGTCGTAGTCCCATTTGTGGCCGCGGATATAGACCATCGCGTTGATCGCCGAGGAGCCGCCGAGGCCCTTGCCGCGCGGTTGATAGCCGATGCGGCCGTTCAATCCCTTTTGCGGCACGGTATCGAAGGCCCAGTTGGCCGCCTGGTACGGCAGCGCGAGCCCGAACGGCGTGGTGATCCGCCAGCTGTCGTTCTTGCCTCCGGCATCGAGCAGCGCCACTGACGTTGCCGCATCCTCGGAAAGTCTTCCTGCGACCGCGCAACCGCCCGAGCCTGCGCCCACGACGATGAAATCGAATGTGTCAGTCACTGATGTTTCCCCCTGATTGTCCTTCCGGGTTCGCTTCGCGCCCCGGAACGACCGTCCTTACGACATGAACCGCATCATCTTCTCCAGCCGCGCGATCTTGCCGCCATAGGGCGGGTAGAGATCGGCGAGACGATTGAATTTGGAGCGATAGAACACCGGCTTCAGCTTGCTGAACGTTCTGAAGCCCCACTCGCCGTGATAGGCGCCGGTGCCCGAAGCGCCGACGCCGCCCATCGGCTGGTTGATCTGCGCGAAGTGAAACAGGCAGTCGTTGATGGTGACGCCACCCGAGATGGTGCGTGCCAGCATCTCATCGCGCGCGTGGTGGTCTTTGCCGAACCAGTACAGCGCCAGCGGACGGTCGCGCCGGTTCACGAAGGCGATCGCGTCAGCGGGATCGCGAGTACCGAGCACCGGCAGCACCGGGCCGAAGATCTCCTCCTGCATCGCCGCCATGTCTTCGGTCGCGCCGAGGATCAGCGTCGGCGGGAATTTGCGGTGTGACTTCCAGTTGGGATCGTCAGCCCCCGCCGGTTGCAGGATCTTGGCGCCGCGCTGCGCGGCGTCGGCGACCAGCGCTTCGAGCCGTGCATAGTGCCGGTCGGAAATGATCGAGGTGTAGTCCTCGTTGGCGGGATCGGCGCCGAACATGCGCCGCATCTGCGCGCGCACTTTTTCGGCGAAGGCCTGCAACGAACGTTCCGGCACCAGCACATAATCAGGCGCGATGCAGGTCTGTCCGGCGTTGAGCAGCTTGCCATAGGCGATGCGCTCGGCCGCTTCGTCCAGATCGGCGGAGGCATCGATGATCGCCGGCGACTTGCCGCCGAGTTCGAGCGTGACAGGTGTGAGATTGCGCCCTGCGGCTTCCGCGACCAGCCGCCCGACCCGGGTCGAGCCGGTGAAGACGAGGTGATCGAACGGCAGGTGTGCGAAACCTTTTGCGACCTCGTCCCCGACGCCGGTAACGAGCAGCTCCGTTGCGTCGAACCTTTCGGCAACCGTCTCCTTCAACAGCGCGGAAAAGTGCGGGACCAGCTCGCTCGGCTTGATGATGACGCGGTTGCCCGCGGCGATGGCGCCGATCGCGGGCGCGAGCGTGAGCTGCAGCGGATAGTTCCAGGGCGCAATGATGCCGACGACGCCGAGCGGCTGCGGGATCAGCCGGTTGCGCGCGGGGAGAAATTGCAGCGCAGTCGCCACGCGATGCGGCGCCATCCAGGCTTTCAGATGTTTCGATGCATGCCGGATCTCGGAGAACACCATCATCGCCTCGGCGATGGTGGTCTCGACCGCCGAGCGGTGGCCGAAATCGGCCGAGATCGCCTGCCGGAAACGCTCCTCGTTGTCGGCGACCAATGCGCGCAGCCGCGCCAACCGGTGGAGCCGCGCGGCGCAATCAGGCGCCGGTTCGGTCCGCGAGCGCGCGACCATGGCCTGGAAGCTGTCCGTGAGCGCGGAAAGTGCGGCGCTCGCCACGGGGCGGTCCACAACGTTGTCCATGGCGCTCCTCCCCATCAGGCGTTTCGCCGCTGTTTTGTTGCCGCAAGCTGGCGGTTTGTGGAACTTCTGGCAAGTGCGTGGCGAATTGGCCGGAATCGGTGCCCGCAACCTGTCATAAAGTCGAAAAAAACGTCCCTGCGGCCCTTTCCAAAGCCGGTTCGGGTTGGTACATACCCCTCGCACCCGACGGGCTTCGCCCGGGGTTGCCTTCCAGGGAAGCCTTCGGGACGGGAGAAGCAAGCCACGCGAACCGCGTCGGCCCTCAATCCACCGTCCCCGGCTGATCTGCGAAGGCGCGCAACAGTTTAACGCGGGGTGGAGCAGCCCGGTAGCTCGTCAGGCTCATAACCTGAAGGTCATAGGTTCAAATCCTATCCCCGCAACCAAATTCGGACTTCACCGGTTCCGAGACGAAAATGGCCCGCTTGATGCGGGCCATTTTTGTTTTGGGCGATGTGATCGCACTACCTCGCCGCGGTTTGCCAGGCGAGGAGCCGCTGCTCGACGAGCGACACCGCAATCGACGTCAGATATCCGGTCGCACCGAGCAGGATGACGCCGGCGAAGAGGTCGGCCGAGCGGAACGCGCGTGCCGAAAGCAGGACCCACTGACCAAGGCCGTCGAGTCCGGCCAGGATCTCGCAGACCACCGAGAGGATCAGCGCGACCGTCAGGCTGAGCCGCATGCCTGCGAGGATGTCGGGCAATGCCGAGGGCAAGGCGATCTTGCCGATGATTGCGGCGCGCGACATCTGCAACGAGCGGGCGACCTCGTAGAGTCGCGGCTCGACTGCGGCAAAGCCGTGAATGGTTGCGAGCATGATCGGCCAGATCGCGCCGAAAGCGATGACGAACAGCGCCATGCCTTGCGTCAGTCCGAGCATCGCGATTGCGACAGGGATGATCGCCGAGACCGGCAGGGGCCGCAGGAATTCCAGCGACGGCGCGACATAGGCCCGCATCATCCTTGAGGATCCGATCAGCGCGCCGAGCGCGATGCCGGCGATCGAGGCGGCGAGCCAGCCGTAGGCCATGTGCTCGAGCGTGCCGATCAGCTTGCTGGCGAGATCGCCGCTCGAAAAGCCGCGAATCAGCGCGGCCCAGGCCTTGTCAGGACCGGGCAGGAACACCGGCGAGACCAGCTTCAGATTGGCAATGAGCTGCCACGTCGCGATGAAGCCGGCCGCGACGACGACGCTTGCGACACGCCAGAGGATCGCCGCGCGGTTCACGGATTGTCTCCGGCAACCGCGGCGCGGCCGAACAGGCGGCGCTGGGCCGCAATCAACAGGATGTTCAGTGCATAGCCGATTACGCCGATCCACAGCAGATAGGCCAGCATCAGGTCGGCGCGCAGGGCCTGCTGCGCCAGCATGATGCCGGCGCCGAGCCCGATCGGATTGATGGCGATCTCGACGGTGACGGCGACGATCAGGGCGATGCCGGCCGACAGGCGGAAGGCGACGAAGATCCGCGGCAGTGCTGCCGGGATCACGATCTCTGTGATCCGTTGTGTCGCGCTCAGCCGCAGCGCGCGCGACACCTCCATCAAGCGCGGCTCGATGCTGCGCACCGCGCTGCGCGTCATGATCAGCATCGGCCAGACGCAGGCGAAGGCCACGATCACGATCTCCATGCGGTAGCCGAAGCCGAGCGCGATCAGCGCAATCGGCAGCAGCGCGATCGAGGGGATCGGGCGGATCGCCTCGACCGTGACCTCCATCAGCCGGTCGAGGGGACGCGATATGCCGAAGGCAATGCCGAGCGAAAGCCCGATCGCGCTGCCGATCGCCAGGCCCGCAAAGGCGGCGAACAGCGTGTCGCGGGTCGCGATCGGAATCGATAGATCGGCCAACGCTGCGGCCAAGGCCGCGAGGATCGCGCTCGGCGGAGCCAGGCTGTCGCTTTGCAGATGGGTGAGGCGCGCCCAGAGCTCGAACGCCAGCATCAGCGCCAGCGGCAGCAGCAAGGGCCTCGTGCGATCGAGGTTCAATGTTCGGTCGCCTTGATGAAGTCGAACAATTGCCGGCGCAGCCGCAGGAATTCGGGATGCTCGCGGGTGGCGAGCTGGTCGCGCGGACGCGGCAGGTCGACATCGAGCTCGATCCCGATCCGGCCCGGATGCGGCAGCAGGCCAATGACACGGTCGCCGAGATAGATCGCCTCGTCGAGGTCGTGGGTCACGAAGATCACGGTCGTCTGGCTTGCCTGCGTCAGCGACAGGACTTCGTCCTGCAAGCCCTGGCGCGTCATCGCATCGAGCGCGCCGAACGGTTCGTCCATCAGCAGCGTCGTCGGCTCCTGTGCGAGGCAGCGCGCGATCTGCAGGCGCTGCTGCATGCCTCCCGACATTTCGGTCGGATATTTGTCGGCATGGCCGGGCAGGCCCACCTTGCGCAGCAGCGCCTCGATGCGAGCGTTGCGCTCGCGCGCCGGCACACGAGAAGCTTCCAGCGCCAGCGAGATGTTTCCGGCCGCGGTCCGCCACGGCAACAGCGCCTTGCCGTAATCCTGGAACACGATCGCGACCTCGCGGCGCGGCGCGGTGATCTCCTCGCCGTCGAAGGTCACGGCGCCGCTGGTGGGGCGATAGAGGCCAGCGGCGAGCCGCAAGGCCGTGGTCTTGCCGCAGCCGGAGGCGCCGACGATGCAGAGGAATTCGCCCGGCCGCACCTGAAGGTCGAGATTCTCGATGATGGTCTTGCCGCCGAGCCGCAGCGTCGCAGCGTTGAACGCGATCAGCGTCTCTTGCCGCCGCGCGGCGCGGGCCTCAATGATCCTGGCAGCGACGGTCATGATTGCTCCCCGCCGGCCTGCGGATAGACGAAATCGATGGTCGAGTGCAGATGCGCCGCCAGCATCTTTTGCGCGGCGGGCACGTCGCGGGCGAGCACATGGTCGGCGAGCGTCTGGTGACTCCGGATGAACCCCTCGCCGCTGTCGATCGCACCCATCATGACGCGGCGATAGCGATAGGCCTGGTCGTAGAGGTCGGAATGGGCGGCCAGCATGCGCTGCGAGCCGCAGGCCGCGAGCAGCGCGGTGTGAAAGCCCTTGTGCAGCCGGTCGAAATCGGCCGCGCCTTCGCGGAACTCGTTGCCGGTTCGCTCGATATGCCGGCGCATCTGATGCAGCGCGCTGATGATGCCGGCCTCCCAGGCGACGTCGCCATGGAGGACGGCGAGCCTGACGGCCTCGATCTCGACCGCCGTCCGCATGCAGGTGATGTCGGCGAGATCCTCGCGGCTGACCTCGGCGACGCGAAAGCCGCGCTGGCCGATGCCGACGATCAGGCCGCGCGACATCAGCCGCGACAGGCCTTCGCGCAACGGCGTGGCGCCGATCTCGTAGCGCTGCACGAGATCGACGATGCCGAGCCGCGATCCCGGTGCGAGATCTCCGGCCAGGATGTCCTGTTCGATGAGGCTTGCGGCGCGCTCGCTCAAGGTGCCGGCTTCAGTCGGCGGGCGTTCGAGAGTGCGCTCGGGAGCAGGCATCGTCCTTGTCCTTCAATTCAGCACGAGTTTGGCGGTATCGAGCTTCGATTGCAGCATCTTCTGCGACGACATCACCTCGATCCACCAGGTGAGGTTTTCTGCCTTGAGGTTCGGCTCGGACTGGTTCGGCGGCGTCGACTTGACGAGTTCGAGCGGCTGCTTGGTGAACTTGGCGATCGCGGCGGAGGCCTTCTCGCGATCACTGTTGACGATTGCGGCCGCCTCCGCGATGGCCTCGCGGAATTTCTTCACGGTCGCCGCGTTTTTCTCCGCCCAGTCGCGGGACGCTGCGTAGAAGATGATCGGATCGGTGCGGCCGAGCTCGGCGCCGTACCGCGCGCCGACCGAGCCGAGCCCCGCATTGGTCATGCGCGTGACGAACGGCTCGGCGGTGAGCACGGCATCGACACTGCCTGATTTGATGATGTCGGCCATGGTCGGGAAGGTGACCTCGACGAAATTGACGCTTTTGGGATCGACGCCTTTCTCCACGAGCCATTTCACGAACAGCACATGGAGAAAGGCATTCAGGCCGGGTGCGCCGACCTTCTTGCCGACGAAGTCCTTCGGCTCCTTGATGGTGATGCCGTTTCGGACGAAGGCGGCGATCGCGGTGTTCGAGGTCTGGTTCATGACCGAGGCGCCGGCGATCGCGACGAGGTCGAGGCCGCCGTCGACGGCCTGCAGGAAGACGGTCGAGGTGGGGCCGCCGATCTGAATCGAGTTCGACAGGATTGCCGCCGGGATATTGGAATTGATCGCGATCGGCGTCATCTCGACGTCCAGCCCATGCTTTCTAAAGATGCCTTCGTCGATCGCGACCATCGCCGAGGTCGCGGTGCAGCCGATCTGGATCTTGGCCTGCGCCTGTGCTGGCGCCGTCACTGCAACAGACATCCCGAGGGCGAGACCCGCCACCATCGCACTTACCTGCGTTCGCCTCACCGCGCTCTCCCAATTTGTATTTTTATGGCTTGTTTATCGATATTTTATCTGATCATATATTTCTAACGATAGCAAGGGGTGCCAAGGTGAAGCTCGCAACGTTCAGATCGGCCGGTCAGGAGAAGATCGGCGTCGTCCATGGCAATGACAGCCAGGTGCTCGACCTCGCCGCCGCCGCCGCGCGGGAGGGTCAGGCCGATCCCGCCTTCGGCTCGATGCTGGCGCTGATCGATGCCGGGCCCCGCGCGCTCGATCGAGCGGCGGCCCTGCTCGACATGCACGGCCAGGACGCGACACTGTCGGCGGCGGTCAGCGCCGTCGACATCCTCGCGCCGGTGCCGGAACCCAGGCAGATGCGCGACGGCATGTCGTTTCCGCTGCACATCCTCCAGGCGCCGCGCGGGCAGCAAAAGCTCGCCGCGCGCGCCAAGGGCGACATGGCGGAATTGGCGCGCATCGACGCCGAGCCGCTCGGCGAGCTGCCCGAGGTCTACCGCAAGCAGCCGATCTTCTACATCACCAACCGCTTCAGCGTGCGCGGCACCAACACCACAGTGAAATGGCCGCGCTACAGCAAGGTCATGGACTACGAGCTCGAATTCGGGATCATTACCAAGAACAAGGGCGCCAACATCTCGGCCGCGAAGGCTGGGGATCACATCTTCGGCTACACCATCTTCAACGATTTCTCAGCGCGCGACGCCCAGCGCATCGAGATGGAGGGACGGCTTGGCCCGGCCAAGGGCAAGAGCTTCGACGGCGGCAACGTGATGGGTCCGTGGATCGTGACCCCGGACGAGATCGGCGATCCCTATCGTCTGAAGATGGAAGCGCGCGTCAACGGCGAGACACGTTCGAAAGGCGTGAGCGAGGGCATGCTGTTCTCTTTCGAGGAGATCATCGCCCACGTCACCCAGGACGAGACGCTGATGCCCGGCGAGTTCATCGGCTCCGGCACGGTCGGCAATGGTTGCGGCCTCGAGCTCGGATGGTATCTCGAGCATGGCGATACGATCGAGCTCGAGGTCGAGAAGATCGGTATCTTGAAGAACCGTGTCGAGCGGCAAGACGTTTGAAGAGACGCCTGAAGGATCGCCTGACGGCCGCCAATCAAGACAATCAACGAGAACAATCAACGAGGAAGCGCCATGACGACCAGGCTGATCGACATCTCCGTTCCCCTGCAGAACGATGTGCCGGCCGACCCGCCCGGCAATCATCCGACGATCCAGTACATCAATCACCAGCAGGGCCTGCCGCGTATGCTGCAGTTCTTCGACGGGTTGAAGGCCGAGGATCTGCCTGATGGCCAGGGCTGGGCGGTGGAACAGGTCAGCCTGTCGACCCACAACGGCACGCATCTCGATGCACCCTGGCATTTTCATCCGACCATGAATCGCGGCGAGCGTTCCTGGACCATCGACGAGGTGCCGCTGGAATGGTGCTTCCAGCCCGGCGTGAAGCTCGACTTCCGTCACCTGCCGGACGGCTATGTCGCAACGGCCGGGGATGTCGAGGCCGAGCTCAAGCGCATCGGCCACGAGCTGAAGCCGCTGGAGATCGTCGTGGTCAACACCAGCGCCGGCGCCAAATATGGCCGGCAGGACTACGTCACTTCGGGCTGCGGCATGGGCTATGAAGCGACCATGTACCTGCTCGAACGCGGCGTGCGCCTGACCGGCATCGACGGCTGGAGCTGGGACGCGCCGTTCGTTCATACCGCGAAGAAATACGCCGAGACGAAAAACGCCAGCCTGATCTGGGAAGGTCACAAGGCCGGTCGCCATATCGGCTATTGCCATCTCGAGAAGCTGCACAATCTCGAACTGCTGCCGCCATCCGGCTTCAAGGTGTCATGCTTCCCCGTGAAGATCGAACGGGCCTCGGCGGGATGGACACGGGCGGTTGCGATTCTGGAGAGCTAGCCGCGCAGGCCTCGGTGCGCACCGGTCGTACCTCAAATGGCCATCATCAGCATTTGCTTCCCTGCAACGAAAATGGCCCGCAGGACGCGGGCCATTCTGGCTTTGCAGGCACTGTCGCCGTAACCGTGGCTTTGAGCGAGGCGCGTTCAACCAGATAGACCGGCCTTGCGCAAACCGTCGAGGAAGTGATCGCGATCGACAGAGGCTCTGTACCTCCCGGCCCGCGCGCGAGCGAGATCGAGCGTGTTCGCCGGAAAAATTGTCCCGTTGGCGTTGATTTCCCGATGCCTTTCCCTGACGAACCTCTCCGCTTCCGACCGTGCTTCGCCGAGCCGGCCCATCTGTGCATAGCAGGCGGCAAGGAGACCGTGCGACCACCGGTCAAGGGATCGCGTCTCCATCAGCGCCTTGACCGCCTGCTCGTACTCCCGACCCGAATAGAGGGCGAGCGCGTGGTACCAGTTGTACAGATTGGGCGGAAACGGATTTAGCCGCTTGGCCACTCCGATCCATGTGAGCGCCTCTCGCCAGCGACCCCAGTAGACCAGAATGTTTGCGAGGACCGCAGCGACGTCGGCATCATTCGGATTGAGCGCGATAGCGCGGCCGAAGTGGAATTCGGCCCTGTCGTCCTCGCGTCGCAAGAACAGCAATTGCGCGAACACGCCGTGAGCCCAGGCGTCGCGGTCGTCGATGTCGAGCGCGGTCTCGATCTCGCGAAGTGCATCGTCGAGGTCGGCGCCGGAGGGCGATTCGAGAAACTCGTCGCAGACGATGGTCCAGGCGATGTTGACGTGAGCTCGGGCATATTGCGGGTCGAGCGCGACGGCGTTCCGAAAATGCTTTCGGGCCTCCGCCATGCCGCTCACCGTCAACTGACGCCACCGCTCGTCCCCCATCAGGACCAGATCGTAAGCGGTGATGCTCGGGGTGGGTTTTCGTCTGGCGATCTCACGGCTCGCGTCCTCGAGCCGACCCGGAAGAGCCGCGACGATCGCCTGGACGATCTCGTCCTGCAGGGCGAAAATGTCCTCGAGTTCGCGTTCGTAGCGCTCGGCCCAGAGATTGAAGCCGCTCCTGGCGTCGAGAATCTGGACGGTCACCCGCACGCGGCTGCCGGTCTTGCGCATGCTCCCTTCGGCGACGTAGTCGACGCCGAGTTCGCGGCCGACCCGCTTGATCTCGGAGGTCTTGCCCTTGTAGGCGAAGCTGGAGTGGCGGGCGACGACGAACAGCGACCTGAACCGCGACAGCTCCGAGATGATGTCTCCGGTGATCCCGTCCGAGAAGTACTCCTGCCCGGGATCGCCGCTCAGATTCGAAAACGGAAGTACCGCGAGCGAGGCCCTGTTGGACGCGACGGGCGATTGCGAACCAGGCTGGTCGGCTCCAATCTCGGTGAGCGGCGGCCCGACGTAACGATAGCCCCGGCGCGGCAGCGTCTCGATCCAGGTGGCGCCCCCGTCGGCTCCGGCAAATATGCGACGCAATGCGGCGATCTGAACCGTCAGATTGCTTTCCTCGATCGCAAGCCCCGGCCAGCCGGCCTGCATCAGTGCGTCCTTGGAAACCGGCGTTCCGGCCTGCTCGACGAGCAGCCGAAGCAGCATCACCGCGCGGCGTCCGAGTGCGATCGGTTCGGACCCACGAAACAGCATCTCGGCTTCTGCATCGAGACGGAAGGGACCGAATTGTCGGATCGGGGGCATGACCCGGAGACTACATTTTTTACAATCTTTTCGGAACAGATTTGGGACCGCCGGTAAGCGGGCGATCATGCTGTGGGCGCCAAATCACTTCGAGGGTTGCCCGATGAGCGATACGTGCGATGCGGCGGAGACGAACGAACTGGATCCGGACGTACTATCCGACTCCCGGCATCCGGTTCGTCGCATTCGCGAAGCCGTCCAGGCGCTGGCCCCACTCGTCGCCGCGCATCGTGGCGAATTCGACGGCGGACGCCGCTTGCCGGATGTTGTTTTCGCGGCGCTCGCCGAGGCCGGCCTCTTTCGCCTGTGGCTGCCGCACGCGCTCGGCGGGCCCGAACTTTCTCCCTTCGACTTCATGCGCGTCGTCGAAGACGCCTCGGCGCTAGACGGCTCGGTTGGCTGGCTGGTGGGCAACGGTGGCGGCATGAGCCGGCTCGGCGGCTACCTCGGCCGGGCCGTCGCATCCGAGTGGTTTTCCGATCCCCGTGCGTTCGTCGCCAGTGCGACCGGCGCGGTTGGCACGGCGCGTGTCGTCCGCGGCGGCTATTGCGTATCCGGACGGTGGCCCTTCGGCAGCGGCGCACATCACGCGACGCGCTTCATGGTGCTGACGAGCGTCCGGCCCGAAGATCCGGCTTCGCCCCTCATCTGCTGCTATCTCGACCGGACAGACGTGACCATCCTCGACAATTGGCACGTGTCCGGACTGCGCGGCACCGGAAGCTGCGATTTCGAGGCGCGCGATGTCTTCGTACCGGCCGCTCATGCGCACTCGTTCCTGGGCCTGCAGCCGACCCAGCCCGGACGGCTCTATCGCATGCCGCCGTCATCCGTGTTCGCCTGGAGCATCTCCGGGGTGCCGCTCGGGATCGCCTCCGGCGCGATTGCCGGATTTGCAGAACTCGCCTGCCGAAACGGCCGTCCCGGCAGCCGGGCCTCGCTACGCGATCGAGAAACCGTCCAGGCGACGGTCGGGCGGGCGAGGGCGAAGCTTCGCGCGGCGCGCGCCTTCATCGTCGATGCGATGAACGAATTGATGGCGGCGGCCGAGACGGAAGGCGATCGGCTGACGGAGGCGCGCGCGGATGTTCGGATCGCCAACGCGAACGCGGCCGAAGCTGCGATGTCCATTGCCGACGAACTGGCCGCGAGCGCGGGCTCCGTGGCCATCTTCGAGACTTGCGCGCTGGAACGCGCGGTCCGCGACGTGCGCGCCGCCGCAAAGCACGTCGCGATGAGCCCAAACAACTACGTCACTTCCGGTCGGCTGACGCTTGGGCTCGATCCCGGAGCGGCGAGGTTCTGACCACCCTTCGACCACCAAACGGAGTTGCCTCGATGTCTGTGGTTTACCGGCCGGCGCGTGCACAGGATCTGGAAATCGCGGATGCTCTCGTCGTTTCCAGCATCAACGACCTCACGGAACGGCATGGCTTCGGGCCGATGGCCGCCGCTTCGGCCCCCAGGTTCCAGCTGTTTTCCATGAGAGACGATCCCGACGGTCTGTGGGTGGCGGAGGAGAACGATCGAATCCTCGGCTTCGCCTGGAGTTGGGTCTGCGGCCAAATGTGGTTTCTGGCACAGCTCTTCGTGTCGCCGGATCAGCAGGGGCGGAGCATCGGCAACGAGCTGATCAAGCGGACCCTGCAGCATGCCGAGCGGTCGAATGCGTCCAACAAGGTGCTGATCACCTTCAGCTTCAACACGGTCTCACAAGGCCTCTACATGCGCTACGGACTGTTTCCGAGGTCTCCCATCTACAACGTCGGCGTCGCGCGCGAGCAACTGATCGCTGCCCGGCGAGGCCCGCAGTTCGACGTCACGCCGCTGCAGGAGAACGCTTCGACCCTTGGTCGCCTCGCGCAGGCGGATGTGCGGGTCGTTGGCGTATCGCGCGAAAAGCATCATCGTTATCTGATCAACGACAGCAGCACGCGAGGGTTCAATCTCTACGACGGCCATGAATGGGTGGGCTACGCCTACGTCGATTCCGGCGGGCACGTCGGTCCGCTGGCGACGATGGAGCACCATGCCGTCGCTACCGCTTTCAGGACGGCACTCCATCTCGCGCTCGAAAGCGAATCGCCGCGGATATCGGCGTTCCTGCCCGGCGCGAGTGAGGCGGCCCTTCACACTGCGTTCGAGCATGGAATGCGGATCAAGTTTCCGATGTTGCTGATGTCGTCGCGGGACTTCGGGAACTGGAGCGGCTATCTGCCGCGCAATCCCGGATTCATGTGATCGCGATGACCGGTAAAGTCATGCCGACAATCGTCCGCACCGCTCACCTCGGCTTTCCTGAAAGGCTCGGCTTCAGGCGTGCTGCCGAGGGCGATCAGCCGTCCCGACGCCGGCGCAGCGTCGGGTCGCGTTTTGCCCGACGGGTGCCGTGTGTTTTGTAAGCCATGCAAGGACTTAGCTACTGTGCATGGGGTTGTTTTCAGCTCCTTTGCGCGCCCTGCCCGCGCGTTGCGGCGACAAAGTCCCTTGCGCGGACGCCAAGGTCGGCTACCGTTGCTCGTCTAACCGCAGGGTTAGATGAGCTTTTGATTGATCCTTTTTAGCATCTGATTTTCACGGCGCCGCGGTGGCGCGGTGCCCACGGTAAGAGGCGGGGGCCATGATCATACGAGACCAGGCAGCACTCTTGGCGCCGGTCGAGCGCGACTTGAGGCTCGACCTCTTCCGCGGCATCGGCCTGTGGATGATCTTCCTCGACCACATCCCGCAGGATGTCGTGGCGTGGCTGACGCTGCGCAATTACGGCTTCAGCGACGCCGCCGAGTTCTTCGTCTTCATCTCGGGCTACCTGGTCGGCTGGATCTACGGGCCGATCGTCACGGGCGGCTGGTTTCTCGCCGCGCTGAAGCGATTGTGGAAGCGGGCGGCGGAGATGTACGTCGCCCACATCATGCTGTTCCTGCTGTTCACTGCGCAGATCGCCCGCACCGCGCGCCGCTTCGACAATCCGATGTACGAGCACGAGTTCAACGTGTTCAATTTCCTGGCGCATCCGGACGAACTGATCGGGCAGGCGATCCTGTTGAAGTACAAGCCGGTCAATCTCGACGTGCTGCCGCTCTACATCGCACTGGTGTTCGCCTCGCCCTTCATCGTCTGGTGCCTGGTCCGCCGGCCGAACCTGACGCTCGCTGCGTCCGTGGTGCTCTACGTGCTGTCGCGCTGGTTCGACTGGAACGTGGCGTCCTATCCGCCGGGCACGACCTGGTATTTCAACCCGTTCTGCTGGCAGCTGATGTTCGTGTTCGCCGCCTGGTGCGGCATCGGCCAGATCGAGAAGATCAGCCGATGGGTGTGGTCGAAGGCTGCGATGACGCTGGCCGCGGCCTGGATCGTTTTCGCCCTCCTGATCGTGATGACCTGGCACGTTCCCGCGCTCGAGGCCATGATCCCGAAATGGATGATCAAGGCGATCTACCCGATCGACAAGACGGACCTCGACCTGCTGCGCTTCACCCATTTCCTGGCGCTGGCGACCTGGGTGACGTATTTCGTCTCGCGCCAATGGAAGGCGCTGCAGACGCCATGGCTGCGGCCCGTCATCCTCTGCGGCCAGCACTCACTGCCGATCTTCTGCCTCGGCGTGTTCCTGTCGTTCTCCGCGCACTGGATTCTGACCCAATACACCAAGGGCGTATGGGAGCAGCTCGCGGTCTCCGCCGCCGGGATCATCATCATGATCGGCGCCGCCTGGCTGCTCCATCGTGCCGAGCGGGTGCCGAATCTGTTCGTGAAAGTGTCGGAGGTCGAGCAGGCGGAAGCGGCCATCGAGACTGGGCCGACGTCGACCGCGGCCGTTGCGCCTGCGGGCCGGTGAGGGGAGTGGCCATGCCCAGACATTTGCCAGCGATCGCCGCTGTTCTTCTCTGTCTCATTGGCGGGGCTTCCGCGGAAGCACCGTCGCCGGAGGCGATGAATACGGCGCGCAAGCTCGTGGTGACGCTGAAGATCGCCGATCAATATCGCGCGCTGCTGCCGCAGCTTCTGCTCAAGCTGCGGCCGGTGGTGGCGCAGGACAGGCCGGAGATCGAGCGCGATTATGACGCGATGACGGCGCCCGGTGCCGACATCTACACGCCGTTCTTCGCATCGATGACCGACCAGATCGCCGCCGTCTATGCCGCGAGTTTCACCCTGGACGAGCTGCGCCAGATCGAGGCGTTCTACGCCCAGCCGGCCGGACAGAAGTTTCTGGCGCAATCCGATGCGTTGGTGCAGGCGAGCGCGCAGATTGCCCAGGATGTCAGCCAGAAGGCCGCCGACCAATTGAAGCAACGCCTGATCGAGGCACTGCGCCAGAAGGGGCACAAGTTATAGACGCAGCTAGTGGATCGCCGCGTACATGATCTTCTCCTCCGTCGCCTCCAGCGCAGAGAACTCTTCCACGACCTTGCCCTGGCGCGAGACCAGGATGCGGTCGGAGAGCGCCATGATCTCGGGCAAATAGGACGAGATGACTACGACCGCCTTGCCCTCATCGGCGAGCCGGTTGATCAGCTCGTGGATTTCGACGATGGCGCCGACGTCGACGCCGCGGGTCGGTTCGTCGAAGATGATCAGGTCCGGCTCCTGCACCAGCGATTTGGCGATGACGACCTTCTGCTGATTGCCGCCAGAGAGCTCGACGACCTTGCCGTCGTCGCTAATGGCGCGAACCTTCAGCCGCTCGATCCAGGTCTTGCCGACCGCGTCGGTCTCCCGCCGCGACAGCATCATGCGTCCCCGCGGAAACTTCGACAGCAGGCCGAGATAGATGTTGCGCGCGATCGAGGACGTCTCGAAGAAGCCCTCGACCTTGCGGTCCTCCGTGACATAGGCGACGCCGGCCTTCACCGCGGGCGCCGGCACACGATAGCGCACCGGCTGGTCGTGCAGCAGGATCTCGCCGCCATGGAAGAAGTCGCGCTTGAGCACGCCCGCGACGATCTTGAACGTTTCGGTGCGGCCCGCGCCAACGAGGCCGAACACGCCGGTGATCTGGCCCGCGAATACTGACAGCGAGTTGTTCTTCACCATCGGCGCCATCTTCAGATTTTGCACCGTCAGCACCCGCGCGCCGGTCGGCCGCACGCTGCTCTTGCGGGCGCCATAGAGTGTGTTGGAAAGGTCGCGCCCGACCATGGCCTGCACGATCGCGGCTCGATCGAACTTGGCGACATCGTCGGTCACGACATGCTTGCCGTCTCGCAGCACCGTGATGCGGTCGGCGAGTAGCAGCGCTTCTTCCAGCGCATGTGAAATGAACACGATCGAGACGCCGCGCTTCTTGAGATCACGAACGAGGTCGAAGAAATATTTCTTCTCCTCCGGCGTCAGCGACGCCGTCGGCTCGTCGAAGATGATGACCTTGGCGCGGTGCAGGACGGCGCGTGCGATTTCCACCATCTGCTTCTTGGCCGCGCCGAGGCCGCTGACGGTTGCGGTCGGCGTGACGTCGAAATTGAGCGACTGCAGGAATTGCTGTGCGGCGATGTAGATACCGCGCAGCCGGTTATAAAACTTCTCCTGCCCGAGAAACAGATTTTGCGCGACCGTCATGGTCGGGACCAGACTGTTTTCCTGGAACACCATGGCGATGCCGAGATTGCGCGCCTCCAGCGGTGTTTTCGGCGCGACGTCGGCGCCGTCGACCGTCATGGTCCCCGAGGTCAGCGTCACCACGCCCGCCATCACCTTGGTGAGGGTGGACTTTCCGGCTCCGTTCTCGCCGACCAGTGCGTGGATCTCGCCGCGGCGGAGATCGAAGTCGACACCGTCGATAGCGGGCACACCGGCATAGAGCTTTGTCGCCTTGCGCAGCGAGAGGGCGATGTCGCTCATGTCCGAAACTCCTTGGCGAGGCCAGCAAGCGGCAGCTTCAGGATCCGGCCCGGTCCCTTTGCGATCAGCACGAGATCATCGTCCATCTCGATCGCCGCAACGATACCGTGATTGACGCCGTCCACCCGGCTGTGCAGCGAATAGAGCGGCTGGCCGTCCGCATCGAGACGGATGACGAGACCGTAGGAGCGCGGTGGCGCCCACGGCTTGATGACGCCCATGGTCTTGATATGCGCGCCCTGCATCGGCTCCTTGAAGGAGCGTCCGGAGCGCAGGCGCGGCGCGACCCAATAGGCCGGATCGATCTCGGCCATCATGCGGCGCCGGTAGCCCGGCTCGCGCAGCACAAACTCGACGAGCTGGGTCCGTGCGGTGAAGGCGGTGAGCCAGTAGCCGCCCCGAGAGGCCTTCGACAATCGCGACGGATAGACGGGGAGATGGGCAAGCACGACCTTTGGCGATGCGCCTGATGCAACGAGAACGAGGCGATGGCGCCAGCTCTCGCTGACCAGCACGGCGTTGCCATGCGCGCAGGCGCCGAAAGCATAGCCGAGCCCCTGAGCCAAGCGCGTCACGGTCTTGGTGGCCGGGTCCAGTCTGAACACGCGGCCCGTGCGATTGAGCTCCAACAGGTCTCGGGCCCAATCGTCGACGCCTGACGTCGTCGAGCCGTCGGTTGCAATCAGCGTGTTGTCGTCCGCCAGCGCCAACGCGTTGATCGCTTTGAAGGCCGCATCGGTGAACGTCACGCCCGGCTGCTCGGCTGATGGACTTGCATAAACGCGCACCTCGCGACCGCCGAGCGCGACGACGAGGCCGCCGCCAGGAAGGGCACAAAGAGCTGATATCGGCTGTTCGAAGCGACGCACCTCCGATGCCGAGCCGCCGCGCAGGCACATCAGCCGCTGGCCGTCGGCGATGAAGAGGTTGCTTCCATCCGTCGCGATATCTTCCGGTGCCTCGCATGTCATCAAGGTCTCGGCCGATTCCAGCTTCTGGTTGGGCTTCAATGCGCCGTCGAAGGACGGCACGGTGATGGTGGCGTCGCCGCGCCCGAGGAAACGGTTGGCGAAGTCTCTGACGGCCGCGATCACGATTGCTTCCCCCACCGCTTGTCATACTGGACGAAGTTCGGATCGGCCTTGTCGAGCTTGTAGCGACCGATGCGGTTGTTGAGGATGCCGCCGAGATAGAGATAGCCGCGATGCTCGCGCATCGAGGTGATCATCGGATGGTTCTCGCCGTGCAGGTCCCAGAACGACTCGACGATCTTGCCCTGCTCGTTGAACTTGACCACGCAGCCGGTGTTGATGTTGGGGAACAGCCATTCGTCGACCGGCACGCGCTTGGCCATGCGGCGACGGAAGCCCGGCATCTTCCAGGCGAGGTCGAGCGAGGGGCTGCGCATGCCGACCAGCGCCAGCCAGTAATTGCCGTCGGAGGCGAGGTTGATGTTGTCGGGGTATCCAGGCAGATTGTCCATCACCACCTCGACCGCACCCTTCTTGGCGCCTGCGAACCAATAGCGCTTGATCGAGCAGCCGAAGGTTTCGGCGAACAGGATCGACTGACCGTCGCTGGCGACGCAGATGCCGTTGGGAAATTTGAGGCCGCGCAGTTCGGTGCGTGTGGTGCCGGTCTTGGTGTCGTACGAGATGATGCGGCCGTTGCCGCGCGCTTCCAGGCCGTCGATCGGCCACTCGTCCATCTCGTAACGCACCGTCGCTTCCGAGAAGAAGATCAGGCCGTCGTCGGTGATGTCGAGGTCGTCGGCGAGGCGCAAGCGACTATCGTCGTTGACTGAGCGCATGCTGCGGTTGGTCTCGTCGGTTGCCTTCTCCACCGTGCCGTCGGGCTTGATACGATAGAGCCCCATGCCGCCGATGCAGACATAGAGATTATCCTCGCGGTCGAAGGCCATGCCGAGCGGCTGGCCGCCGATATGGGCGAACACTTCCATCTTTTGGTAGTCGGGCGCGAGGAAGCGCATGATGTCGCCGTGGCGTGAGCCGGCGTAGAGATTGTCGTGACGATCGAGGATGACGTCCTCCGGTGCCTCGATGCGGCCGAGCCCGATCGCCTCGACGTCACGCAGCTTGTCGTTCTGCTCGAACGGTCCGCCTTGTCCGATCTCGGTCGGCGGTGGCGGCGGCAACTCGTGGTAGGTCGGCGCGACGTAGACCTTGCTGATGATGCGGGTCCGGTTCTTCTGCCAGCGGATGTCGACCATCGCGGCGACGAGCAGGATGCCGGCCAGCGCCATGCGGTTGACGCCGCCGCGCGCGTTCATGGTGGTGAGGCCGTTGGTAATCAGGAGCACGATCAGAACGCCGACGGCCGATTTGGCGACCGAGCCCTTGCCGCCGCCGAGCGTGATACCCCCAAGCACTGTCGCGGTCAGCACGATCACCTCCAGGCCGACACCGATGTCGCCGCCGACGGTGCCGAGCCGGGACGCGAAGAACAATGCGCCGACGCTGGTCAGCGCGCCGCTTGCGACATAGCAGAGCGCGATCGTGCGGCGGACGGGAATGCCAGAGTTGTAAGCCGAGCGGCGCGAGCCGCCGATGGCGGTGATGTGCCAGCCGGGCCGCAAGCGCGTCATGAAGATGTGACCGAAGATGGCGACAACGATATAGGCCAGCGCCACGGTCGGAATGCCCAGGACAGAACCGGCGCCGATGAAATCCCAGGACGGGATGTCGGGGAAGGCCGAGGCGATGGCGTTGGAGTAGCGCTGGATCAGGAGATCGTAGGCCGAACGGTAGATGATCAGCGTGATCAGCGTGGTGATGAAGGCGCGTAGCCGCAGATATCCGACCAGGATGCCGTTGACGGCGCCGAGCAGGGCGCCACAGAGCAGTGTCGCGACCACGACTGCGGGAACGGGCCAGCCCGCGACGTCGAGCAGATAGAGGGCGCAGAAATCGGTCAGTGCGAAGATCGATCCGACCGAGAGATCGATGCCGCCGACGATGACGACCAGTGCGAGCCCGAGCGCGATGAAGCCGATCTCGCCGGCCTGGCGCGCGGTGTCCGCGAGGCTCGCCGGCGACAGGAAGTTGTCGATGGACCGGCTGAACGCGAAGCCGACGATCAGGAGAAGGATGACCGGAATGGCTGTCTCGGTCCATCGCTTGGAGAGGATTTCGCCGAGGAGATGATCAGGCCAGTAGCGGTAACGCAGGCTTGTGATTGTGTCGCGCATCGGCATTCCAATGAGGCATGGAAACTATTGAGAGCGAGATCCCCGGGTATTGATCCCGGGGATCTCGGGCGTCAGCGCGGACTATTTCTTGAGATCACTGAGATTCCAGCACGACATCTGGCTGTCAGCGTTCTCCTTGGTGATCGGGATCAACGTGGTATATTCCGAGCCCTTGATCGAGCCGGGCTTCGCGCCCGACGACAGCAACCACTTGATCGTACCGGCCATCTGCGCGGCCTGGGTCGGCACGTCGTAGCTCAGGTTGAGGTCGAACGCGCCTGATTTCACCAGTTCGCAGGCGCCTTTGCGTTCACCGCCACCCGAAGTCGCCAGGAACACCTTGCCGGTGAGGCCCGCTTCCTTCACCGCGGCCGCCGTGCCGATGTCCATGCCGTCCCAGAATCCGACGATGCCGCACAGGTCTGGATTCTGCTTCAGCACCGTTTGCGTGATCGCCTTGGCTTTCGCAGCATCCCAGTCGGCGGCCTGGCTCGACACCACCTTGACTTCGGGATGCTTGGCGAGAACGTTCTCGACACCCTTCAGCGTGTAGGCGCTGGCCGCGGCCGAGAGCGCACCCTGAACGATCGCGATCTTGTTCGACTTGCCCTCGCAAGCCTTGACCACGGCTTCGGTATCCCGCTCGCCGATCTCGATCCAGTTGGCGCCGACGAAGGCGGAGCTGCGATAGGCCGAACCCATGTTGATCTGGATGACGTAGATGCCCTCGTTCTCGGCGCGCTGGAGCAGCTTTGCGTAGGTTTGCACGTCGGGATTATGGACCACCATCACCGCCGGTTTCTCGGAGATCAGCGACGTGACGGCTTGCGCGCCCGCATTGGTGTTCCAATTGGCATCGCGGATCACGAACTTGACGCCGAACGGCTCGAGTTCCTTCTTCAGCCCGGCGTACCAGCCCTCGGTGAGGTCGAAGTTCATCGCGACCGGCACGTAGGCCACGGTCTTGCCGGCGAGGGCTTCCTTGAACGGCTTCTGGAACGGTTCGTCCAGGCCCTGCTGGGCCGGCGCCGGTCCCGTCAGTGCCGCGAGAGCCAGTGCGGCGAGCATTGCCTTTGTCGGATTGTTCATTGCTTCCTCCTTGGTTGTCGTCGTCGTTGTTGTCGGTCGTTCAGATGTCGCCTTGCTGTGCCGTTTCTTCGTTGCGCGGATTCAGGAAGGAGTCCGTGATGACTGCGAGCAGCAAAACCACGCCCTTGATGAGATTTTGCCCGGCGTAGGAGATGTCCATGATGGTCATGCCGTTGAGCATGGTGCCGATCAGCAGCGTGCCGATGATGACGTTCAGCACACCGCCGCGCCCACCTGACAGCCCGATGCCGCCCAGCACGACCACCAGGATCACGTCGTAGATCAGCGTGGAGTTGAAGACACGGGTCGGCATCGAATTGACCGATGCGGCCATCACGAGACCTGCGAAGCAGCCGATCAAGGCGGCGACCACGTATTGCAGCACGACGATCGGCCGTGACGGAATGCCGGTGACGCGCGCGGCGTAGGGATTATCGCCGATCGCATAGATATAGGCGCCCCAGCGGGTCTGGCGCAGCAGGAATGCGACCACGATGCAGGCGATCGCGAACATCACGATCGAGGTCGGAATGCCGAGAATGGTGCCCTGTCCAAGTCGCTCGAAGCCGTTCATGCCCGCGCTCCATTGCACGACGTCGAGTTCGAACAGTGCGGCCTGTCCGAGTCCAGCGAGCAACAGGCCGGTTGCGAGCGTCGCAAACAGCGATGGCACCTCGGCATAGGCGATCAGCCAGCCATTGACGAGGCCGAAGGCGATCGTGAGCAGAACCGCAATCAACAACGAGAACGGCAGCGAATGGCCGTTCTGCACCATCTGAAGCACCAGTCCTGGGGGCACCGCGAGGGCCGCGATCAGCGAGATGTCGATGCCACGGCCGATCACGACGATCGCCATTGCGAGGCCGAGGATGCCGAGCACGGCCACGTTCTGGAGCAGCGTCAGCATGTTCTCGGCCGTCAGAAAGCCATTCAGGAAGATCGAGAAGACGAGGAACAGCAACGCAAAGACGGCGAAGACGATCTCTTGCTGATTGAACCGAAAGCGCTTCATCCCCTGATTGCCTTTCTTCGACGCCGGCCTCTGCGGGTCCGTTATGACGATCGAGTCTCTATGCGATAGGTCTGTGGGAGCGAAGCCAGGCTTTCCGTAAGTGCCTGCACCCGGTCCCTGTCGTTGGAATCGATCGAGATGGTGACCAGCGTATTTAACCTGGCGTCTTTGTCGACGAGAATCTCAGCAACGGTGTCCGGGCCGAAGATGAGATCGATCTCGGTCCTGACCTTCTCTCGAACGGCGAGGTCCCGCAGCGTGGGCTTGAAGATCTTGCCGACCGCGGTGACGGGGAGTGCTTCGAGCAGGACGACGCGTTTTGGTCTGGCGGGAGGCTCATTGACGTTACGTTCGAGGTGCTCGCGCAGCTGCGGCAGGTCGATGGTTTTTCCGGGAGACGGAACGACGAAGAGAATAGGTACCTCGCCCGCGTAGGCGTCCGGCATGCCGACGGCTGAGCTCATCTGGACACCGGGGAAAGCATTCGCGACATCCTCGATGGCGGCGGGGTCGATGTTGTGGCCGCTGCGGACGATCAGGTCTTTCTCGCGGCCGGTTAGCACCAGCCGTCGATCGGCCGTGAGGTAGCCAACGTCGCCTGTGACGATCCAACGGTCGTCAGTGAGCACGCCCTTGTTGTGCCGGGGATCAAGATATCCGGGAAACACTTGCGGTCCACTGACAAGGACGAGGCCGCTGGTGAGCGGCGGGCATTCCGTCTCGAGGGTCGCATCGGTTAGCGCGACGATCTTCGTGTTTGCAAACGGCGCCCTGAAGCCGACGCTGCCTTGCACGGGCGCGCCGCGGCCGGGATTGAACGCGATCGCCGCCGCGGTTTCCGTCATGCCGTAGGTCTCGAACAGTCTGATCCCGGTCCGGGCCTGGAACCTCTCGCTGACGGCCTTCGGCGCCACGGCCCCTCCGGTGAGGGCCATGCGGACGGAGCTGACATCGGAGGATCCGATCGGCACCTCCGCAAGGGCGGCGATCGAGGTCGGCACTCCGCTGACAATGGTCGCGCCAAACCGCTCTACCGTATGCCAATAGTCGCGGATCGCATCCGGACTTCTGAGGCTGTAGGGCGACGGAATGATCACGTGGCCGCCAGCCGCCAAGATGGACAGGCCCACCGTCATGGTGCCGCCGACGTGAAACAGCGGGAAGCCGTTGATGGCGGCATCCTGCTCATCCAGTCCGTGAACCTGTGCAAAGGCCCAGGCGGCATGGATCTGGTTGCCATGCGTCAGGCGAACGAGTTTGGGCCGTCCGGTGGTCCCGCCGGTGTGGAACAGTGCGCAGACCGTGTCGCGATCCCGCGAGGTCTCGAAGTCCAGCGTATCGCGCATCGTCGCGACCGCCTCATCGAAGCTCACGGCGCCGCCGGTCAGGCGGCCATTCGCGCCGATCACGAAAATCGTCTTCAGCGACGGGACGCGACTCGCGACATTGGCCGCCCTCGTCCAGATCGCGCGATCGGCTGCTTCCGAGGCGACGACCAGAACGGTTGCGTTCTGCGCGTCGAGCAGATCCGCAATGGCATCTTCGTTCAGGAGATAGTTGATCGAGCTGGCGACGCCGGCGATCTGGGCGCCGAGCAAGGCCGGGAAGAGCTGCGGCAGGATCGGACAGAGAAACGCGACCGTGCCGCCGTTCCTGTCGATGCCGTGTGATCGGAACAGGTTCGCCGCACGTATGATTTCCGCGATCAACTGCCGATGCGTAAGCGTGATGTCGCCGGGTTCGCGCGAGCCTTTGGTCAGGACCGTCAGCGCAGGCCGGTCGGGATGCAGGCGCGCCGTGGCGGCAAAGAGATCATGCAGATTGCGGGCCGGGATGAGCGAGTCGTAAGGCCGCTGTTCCAGCGCCTCGATGTCGGCGATGGTTTTGATCGGCTGCGTGAACCGCGTTGTGATCAGCGAGGGCGCGCTCACGGACGCCGCCGTTCAAGCGGCACGGCGCAATGTGCGGCAGCTGATCTGTCCTGGTGCAAGCGAACGTTTCCCGCCTATCTCGGTGACCGATTTTTGTTCTTCATAGGCGACATGCCTGGACCCGGCTTGCTCTGGAGCGCAAAGCTTTTGCTTGTCCGCGCAAACCCGTCTTGCGTGCAGGCGGTGGCCATCCAGAATTTCGCCGCCGGGCCGGCTTGTGCGACGCACAAACGACGTTCATCATCATGGCCTCGTAACGGATGGGCGCGCGATGGACCTGATATTTTCGACGGACGACCTTGAGCCGTCCAAACGTTTTGCCGCTTGGCAAGGCGCCATTTGCGACGTCTACGTTCATGTTGACGTCAATGCCGAAGGGCGGTCCGACTACCAGGGCTTCATACGCGAGGCGAAGTTCGGCGCGATCACAATGACCGATGTGCTGCTGTCGGAGCAGCGCATATCTCGGCGCGAGCGGCACATCGCAAAGCTCGACAAGGATTGCTACTACCTCGAATTCGTTCAGCAAGGCAGGATCAACGTTCTTCAGGCCGGCCAGACCATGCGTTCGAACGCCGGAATGAGCACGGTCTTTTCGGCCTCCGAGGCCTATGACCTCGAATGCATTGGCAAGGTACGTTCGCTCTACCTGGAAATTCCCCGCGCGGAGTTCGCGGAGCGCTTCAGCGATGGGCGGCTGCCTGTCATCACCGCTATGACGACGAGCCGCGGCCTGGGCCGGATCGCCGCGGAGTTCTGTGCGACCCTTGCGCAGGAAGGCGCATCGCTCGACGAGAACGCACGGACGCGGCTCGGCGGTGAACTGATGGACGTGCTGGCACTTGCGCTCGACATGGGCGACCGGGACGAATTCTCCGAGGACGCGGCCGCGCAGCAGGCCCGTCTGCGCTCGGTCAAAGCCTGGATCGAGGCGCACCTCACCGACGCGGATCTGTCGCTGGAAAGGATCGCGAAGAGCAATGGCGTCTCGCTCAGGCATCTGCACTATCTCTTCCGGCTCACTGATGTCTCGGTGTCCGAATGGATCTTGGATCGCCGGCTTCAGCGTTGTTACGACGTCTTGACCCGTTCCGAGTTGCGATCCCTGTCGATCACCGAGGTTGCCTATCAGCTGGGTTTCAGCAGCTCGTCCTACTTCAGCACCGTGTTTCGCAAGAAGTTCGGGCATAGCCCGTCGGACCTGCGGCGGCGCTAGCGGACCTGCAGCCGCGATGCAGGCCCGTCGTCGGTGGCGTCACTTCAGGATCAGACAGCCACCGACCTTCAGCGGACAGCAGCCAGCCCGCAGACACGAATGCCGCGATAGGTCTCATGGACAGTTTCCTCTTGCGGGACTGTTCCGTCCCTTTGTCCGACAAAGCTAGAGCCGAGCTCCGCTGGAGTCAATTTACTGCGCATGCTTGGTTAAAAGAGCCATTTGACGCGCTCTCTAGCGCCTTTTATAGCTTGTCGGACAATCGCCATTAGGAGCCGTCGTGCCCATCTCGCCGCTCTTCCGTCCGATCGATGTCGCGCCGGCCTATCAGAAGGTCGCCGACGCAATCGAACGTGAGATCGTCAATGGCCGTATCAAGCCCGGCGATCCCATTGGCACCGAGCACGATCTGGTGCGGCAGTTCGGCGTCAATCGTTCGACCATTCGCGAGGGCATCCGCGTGCTGGAGGAGGGCGGGCTGATCAGCCGCGATTCCTCGCGCCGTCTGCACGCCTGCCTGCCGCGCTACAGCAAGCTGACGAGCCGCCTCAGTCGAGCGCTGGTGTTGCACGAGGTCACGTTTCGCGAGCTCTACGAGGCCTCGATGACGCTGGAGGTCGCCAGCATCGAGGGCGCGGTCGAGTGCGCGAGCGAGGAGAATCTCGCCGAGCTCATCGACAATCTCGCGCGCAGCGAGGCGGTGGTCGGCGATCCCGCGGCGCTTGCCGAATGCGACGCCGAATTCCACGTGCTGGTCGCAAAGGCCTCGCAGAACCGCGTGCTCCAGCTCGCGCGCGAGCCGGCCGCGCAGCTGTTCTATCCGACCACCGAGATGATCGTGACGGGCGTCTCCGAAGGCGGCCCGCGTCTCGTCGCGGCGCACCGGCATCTCATCGATGCGATTCGTCGCCGCGACCGTGAGACGGGCGTGCTGTGGACGCGCCGGCATTTGCAGGACTGGCGCCGCGGGTTCGAGAAGATCGCCTCGCTCGATCGATCGGTTGAACACATGTACATGGAGCACGCGCGGGCGGCCCGGCGCAGGTAGCGCCGCATGATCCGGAAAAGTGTGAAGCGGTTTTCCGACAAGATCATGCGCTAGAGGCACAAGACGCAAGATTTCGAACAAGAAATCGGACAAACAAAGCCATTACACGGAGGGACACATGACCGGCGATATCGCAGCCACCATTTCGAAAGCGCGCGAGCATTCCATCGGCGATCTCTTGCGCCGCTCGGCTGGCCGCGATCCGAACAAGCTTGCGGTGAGCTGCGGCCATGTGAGCTGGACCTTTGCCGAGATGGATGCAATCTGTAACCGTCTTGGCCGCGGGCTGCTGAGCCTTGGTGTCAAGAAGGGCGATCGCCTCGCAGTGCTCTCGCGCAATTCGCACGCCTTTGCGGCGCTGCGTTTCGCGGCGGCGCGGATCGGCGCCGTGCTGGTGCCGATCAACTTCATGCTCAACCCGGACGAGATCAGTTTCATCCTGAAGAGTTCCGGCGCAAAGCTGCTCGCGACTGGGCCCGACTTCGTCGATCCCGCGAGGGCCGCAAGCGCAAAAGATTGCGCGGTCGAGAAGATGATCTGGCTGCCCGGCGAGGATCTGGTCGCGGCGCCCGCGGGTCTCACAACGTTTGATGATCTCCTCAACCCCGACGGTTCGTTCCTCGAGGCCTCCGTCGACAGCCGCGATCTCGCGCAGATCGTCTATACCAGCGGGACGGAATCGCTGCCCAAGGGCGCCATGCTGACGCACGAAGCGGTGATGTGGCAGTATGTCAGCTGCATCATCGACGGCGGCATGAGCGTCGACGACAAGTTCCTGCACGCGCTGCCGCTCTATCACTGCGCCCAGCTCGATGTGTTCCTGGGGCCGCAAGTTTATCTCGGCGCCTCCGGCGTGATCACGGGCAAGCCGACTGCGGACAACATTCTGGCGCTGATCCAGGCGCACAAGATCACCTCGTTCTTCGCACCGCCGACGATCTGGATTGCGATGTTGCGCTCGCCGAATTTCGACAAGACTGACCTGTCGACCCTGCAAAAGGGTTATTACGGCGCCTCGATCATGCCGGTGGAGGTGCTGCTCGAATTGCAGCGTCGCCTGCCGAACGTCAAATTCTGGAATTTCTACGGCCAGACCGAGATCGCGCCGCTCGCCACCGTGCTCCGCCCCGAAGACCAGCTCCGCAAGGCCGGCTCGGCCGGCAAGCCCGTGCTCAATGTCGAGACGCGCGTGGTCAATACGTCGATGGAGGATGTGAACGTGGGCGAGGTCGGCGAGATCGTGCATCGCTCCCCGCATCTGCTGTCCGGCTACTACAACGATCCCGTCAAGACTGCGGCCGCGTTCACCGGCGGCTGGTTTCATTCCGGCGACCTCGCCACCGTCGATGACGAAGGCCACATCACGGTGGTCGATCGCGTCAAGGACATGATCAAGACCGGCGGCGAGAATGTCGCCAGCCGCGAAGTCGAGGAGATGGTGTATCGCATCCCCGAGGTCTCCGAAGTCGCCGTCGTCGGCCTGCCCGATCCGCGCTGGATCGAGGCAGTGACCGCGATTGTCGTGGTGAAGACCGGCGAAAAGCTGGACGAAGACGCCGTCATCCGGCACTGCGCCGGCCAGATGGCGCATTTCAAGGTGCCCAAGCGCGTGATCTTTGTGGATAGCCTGCCGAAGAACCCGAGCGGCAAGCTGCTCAAGCGCGAGCTGCGCCAGCGATTCGTGGGCGGCGAGACGCTCGACAAGGCGGTCCAGAAAAGCTTTGGCACCTGAGGCGGAGCATTCGTCATGAAAGCCTGGCAGGTCGTGCGCGACTGGTCGATCGAGGGGATGGAACTGGTCGATTTGCCGGAGCCGGCGCCCGGTCCAGGTCAGGTTGCGGTGCGGATGCGCACAGCGTCACTGAACTATCGCGATCTGCTCACGGTCCAGGGCAAGGGCGGCGTCTCTCGATTGCCACTGATCCCGTTCTCGGATGGTGCAGGCGAGGTGAGCGCCATCGGCGAGGGCGTTGGCCGCGTCGCAGTCGGCGATCGCGTTTCCCCAATCTTTTTCCAATCCTGGATCGACGGAAAGGTCTCGGCGTCCAGTCGCCGCTACGCGCTCGGCGGCACACGGCCGGGCGTGTTGCAGGAGGTGATGGTGCTTGATGCTGAGGGCGTCAGCCATATTCCAGCGCACCTTTCATTCCAGGAAGCCGCGACATTGCCCTGTGCGGGCCTCACCGCCTGGCGCGCGCTGTTCGAGGAAGCGAAGGTGCAGCCCGGCGACACCGTGCTGGTGCAGGGCACCGGCGGGGTCTCGATCTTCGCGTTGCAATTCGCAAAACTCGCCGGCGCGAGCGTGATCGTGACGTCGTCGAGCGACGAAAAGCTCGAGCGAGCAAAGGCACTCGGCGCCGATCACACCATCAACTATCGCGCGGTCCCCGACTGGGGCAATGCGGCGGCGGAGTGGACCGGCGGCGGCGTCGATCATGTCGTCGAGGTCGGCGGCAAGGACACGTTCGGGCAATCGCTCGAGGCGGCGCGGGTCGGCGGCACCATTCTCGTGATCGGCGTACTCTCGGGCTTCTCGCAGCAGATCGCGATTCCGAGCCTGTTTTCCAAGAATCTGCACGTCATCGGCCTCTCCGTCGGCAGCCGTCGCATGTTCGAGGCGATGACCGCGGCGATCGGGCGCAATGCGATGAAGCCGGTGATCGATCGCGTGTTCGACTTCGAAGCCGTGCCCGAGGCGCTGCGGCTGATGCAGCAGGGCGGGCATTTCGGCAAGATCGTGGTGGAGTTTCCCTGAGGACCTCGCCTCAGTACTTCTTCACGTGTGCGCCGAACACCTGCCACAGCGCCATCGATGCGAGGCCGAAGCTGCCGAGCAGCAGAAAGGTCGGGCCGTAGCCGATCCATTGCGCGATCCAGCCGCCGAGCGCGGGGCTCAGGCTCGCGCCGACACCCTGCACGGTGATGACAGCGCCCTGGCCCAGATTGATGCGGCCGGTGCCGTCGAGCGAGCGCGCGACCATGCCGGGGACCGCGACCGTCTGCAATCCGGTGCCGATGCCGTCGAGCACCTGCATGGGCACGACGCCCCACCATCCCGTGACGAAAAACGCCAGAACCCCCCGGATCGGCAGAAACATGAAGGACACCAGGATCACCGGCCAGTAGTTGCGCTTTCCCGCAACTTGCATTGCAACCAGCGACGTCACCACCATGACGCCCTGTGCAATGACGACGGTGGTCGCAACGAAGCTCGGGCCATTGGCTTGTCCTTGCGCCACGGCGGCGAGGCCGTAGAGCGGGACGATGGCTGCATTGCCGAGATGGAAGATGGCGAGCGCAAGCGCCAGCACCAACAGCGGCTTGTGCTTCAGGAGGACGGACATGGCATCGGGTGGATTCTTGCTCTCATCCTCCTTGCCGCCGCGCGCCTGACGATCGTCGATGGCTTTGGCGGGGATCATCAGCACGCAGGCGATCGCGATGGTGCCGAACACGGCCGCCAGCACGAACACGGAGACGTAGCCGAATTTGAAGCCGAGATAACCCGACAGCGCCGCGCCGACCATGTTGCCGGCGTGATTGAAGGCCTGGTTGCGGCCATTCAGTGCATTAAAGCCCTTCTGCTTGGCGATGCCGAGGCTGATGCCGGTCACCGCCGGCACGATCGCGGCGCTCGCCAGCGATTGCGCCACCTGCGAGAACGTCACGGCCCAGAAATTCTGCGAGATCAGGATGATCGCAGAGGCCAGCACCACGCAGATGCCGGGAATGACGACCCACAGCCGCTTGTTGCGGCTGGAGTCGATGAAGCCGCCGATCGGGGTCGTGACCAGCATGCCCGCGACATTGCCGATCGTCAGCGCCGTGCCGATCAAGCCGGTGGCCCAGCCGCGCTCTTGAAGGAACACGCCGACGAACGGCCCGATGCCGGACTGCATGTCGGCCATGAAGAAGTTGACGGCGTAGAGAGGCCAGAGACGGGGTGAGGAGAGGCGCGATGTCATCGAGACGCTGAACGTGATGCCGCCGATCGACCGTGATATCGCGCAGGCGGAGATGGCCGGCCATTTGTGCCGGGATGGACATGAACGTAACCTGTGCTAATCGCCTTGGTTCCTGCGAACTTGCGGTTGCGGGACCGCGATGCCACTTCAAGTCTGCGACGGTCTCATTCCGGATCACAGTCATGCCTCTCTGGACCTGCGAAACCTGCGGCGCGCAATTCCCGGACAGTGGAAAACCGCCTGCATCCTGTCCGATCTGCGAAGACGAGCGGCAATATGTGAACTGGAAAGGGCAGACGTTCCTGAGCCGCGAGACACTGGCCGAGCGCCACAGTCTCATCTGGCGCAACGATCTCGGCCTCACCGGCATCGCGCTCGAGCCGAGCTTCGCGATCGGCCAGCGCGCACTGCTGGTTCCCGATGGCGGGGGATTCGTGATGTGGGACTGCATTCCGCTGGCAACGGCGCAGGCGATCGCGCATGTCAAATCGCTTGGCGGCCTGACAGCGATCGCGATCTCGCATCCGCATTATTATGGCGCCCTCGCCGACTGGAGCGAGGCGTTTGGCGGCGTGCCGGTCTATCTTCATGCCGACGATCGCCAATGGGTGACGCATCCGCATCCGTCGATCGTGCACTGGACCGGCGATCAGCATCGCATCTCGGGCGATGTCCTGCTGCTCCGCACCGGGGGCCATTTCGCAGGCGCAACCATGCTGCACCACGCGCGAGGCGCCGAAGGCAGGGGCGCACTGCTCACCGGCGATATCGCCCAAGTGACGATGGACCGCCGCTTCCTCAGCTTCATGTACTCCTATCCGAACTACATGCCGCTCAACGCCGCAGCGGTGCGGCGGATCGCAGAGGCGGTCGAGCCGCTAGCCTTCGACCGCATCTATGGCGCCTGGTGGGGCCGCAACATCGCCTCGGGCGCAAAGGCTGCTTTCGCGGCGTCGGTGAAGCGATACATCGCGGCCATCGCCTGAGCCGCGCGATAGCCAGAATCTCTGTTGCCTTCGCTTAATAAATGTACTAATTGTACAGTTATTAGACGCGGCGCAACGGTGCGTTTGCTGGTCCGGCACGATCGATGCATCGTAGTTGCGGCTGCCGCGTTGCGCGGCCGCGTGAGCGGGAGCTTGATACATGACCGGGCGCGACTACGAAACCTTTGAGGCCGGCGACGTCACGCTTGCATCCGGCGCGGTCTTCCCCGCGATGAAGCTCGTCTATCGGACCTACGGCACTCTGAGCCCCGACAAAGACAACGTCATCCTCTATCCGACTTCGTTCAGCGCCCAACACTCTGACATTGAATGGCTGATCGGGTCCGATGCCGTGCTCGATCCCTCGCGCTACTTCATCATCATCCCGAACCTGTTCGGCAATGGCTTGTCGTCCTCTCCGTCGAACTCCGGCGATGCGCCGTTTCCGGACGTCACCTATCACGACGCCATTGCGATTCAGCATCGGCTGCTCGCCGAACGCTTCGGCATCAAAAAGCTCGCGCTGGTCTATGGCTGGTCGATGGGCGGCATGCAGGCCTATCACTGGGCCGCCCTGCACCCGGAGATGGTCGAGCGTGCGGCGGTCGTCTGCGGCAGCGCGCGCTGTGCGCCCTACAACCATGTCTTCCTTGAGAGCGTGAAGGCCGCGCTATCGGGTGATCCCGCCTTTCGCGGCGGCCGCTTCGTCGAGAAGCCTGTCGCCGGCTATCGCGCGATGGGCCGCGTCTATGCCGGTTGGGCGATGTCGCACGGCTTTTATCGCGACGAACTTTGGCGAGAGGCGGGCTTCACCTCGCTGGAGGACTATCTCGTCCGCGCCTGGGACGGGGCGTTCGCACGGCGCGACGCCAACGATCTGCTGGCGCAGGTCGGAATCTGGCAGCGCGGCGATATCAGCCGTTGCGACGCCTTCGGGGGCGATCTCGGGCGCGCGCTCGGGGCGATCAAGGCACACATGCTGCTGATGCCGGGCGCTACCGATCGCTATTTCGATGTCCGCGACAACGAGGACGAACTCGGCAGGCTGGTCAACGCGAAATCCGCCGTGCTGCATCCGATCCGGTCGCTGCACGGTCATCGCGCCGGCAACCCCGTCAACAATCCGCGCGATCAGGCGTTCCTCAAGGCCGAGATCGCAGCGCTTCTCAGCAAGTAAGGCAGACATCCAACCATGACCGACGCGATCGTTTCGGAATCCGGCCAACGCCTGAAGCCGCTAAGCCTGGCCATGTTGCGCGAATTATCGGGGCGTTCGAACTTGAGGGGCGTTGTGCAGAGCCTGGGTCATTACGGAATGATCGTGCTGGTCGGGACGGTGATCTGGTTGGTGTCTTCGCGCTATGGCGTGCTCTGGGCGCCGCCGCTGATGGCGATGCAGGGCTATCTCGTCGCCTTCCTGTTCATGGCCGTGCATGAGACCGCGCACAAGACCGCGTTTGAAAGCCGTAGCCTCAATCTCGCGGTCGGCTACCTCTCGGGCTTCGTGATCGGTCTTCCGTACGAATATTACGGCCTGTTCCATTGGGATCATCATCGCTACACGCAGGATCCCGACAAGGACCCGGAGCTAATCGTCGGCGTGAAGCCAAAATCCGACACACAGCTTGCGATCGCCTATAGCGGATTATTGCAGGTCGCCGGCCGTCTCCGCCTGATGCTCGGCCATGCCGTTACCGGCAAGGTCGTCGTAGCCTGGATTCCCGAGAACAAGCGCGCCACCATCGTGACCGAAGCGCGGATCTATGTCGCGCTCTATACCTTGCTTCTCGCACTCTCGCTTTGGTGTTCCTCCCCCCTGCTGCTGTGGGTCTGGATCGTGCCGTTCATCATCGGGCAGTTCTTCCTGCGGCCCTATCTCTATGCCGAGCACACGGGCTGCGAGCGGACCCGTAGCGCGTTCCAGAACACTCGCACCACCTATACTGGCGCGGTCGTCAAATGGATTGCGTGGAACATGCCCTATCATGTCGAGCACCATGCCTACCCCTCGATCCCATTTCATGCGCTCCCAAAGCTGAACGGCATTATCGATGGCGAGATCGTCTATCGCGGCCGCGGCTATATCAGAACGACGCGCGAGACCTGGTCCTGGTTTCGCCGACATCGACAGACAGGCAACTGATCTCACGTTGCAGCAATGCCATCTCCGTATCAGCGCGGATACCGCGGGCGGGCATCTGCTCTTTTTCGATAGGCAGCTTCACGCCACGCTAAGTGCGAATTCCTGTCGTCGCGCGCACTCCGATACCGCGCCGGCGCTGCGCCCCACATTCGAAAATAAAAGCTCATCCATATCAGCGGGTTGAAGCGAGCGTCGCAGGCGCGTCGCGACTGGTTACTGGTCTCTTGCAGAGCCGCTCGAACTTTAGCGAAAGCTCTTCACTACAAGTCTAGTCGGATTTCCTAGCATCTCTTCAAGGAGGAGATATGCCGAACGCAAATCCGACAGCACAACGCTTGTACTTCAAGGCACTCGAGCAGTTCGGGCGGCAAGTCGGGCGCTATGGCAGTGCGCTCTCCGGCGTCGCCGCAATTGCGCTCGTCTGGTTGGGAATCCTTTACAACATGGACGCAGATCGATCGCGTACCGAGCGTGCTGCCCTGCAGAATGGCTCGAACCTAGCGCGCGCCTTCGAGGAGCAGATCATTCGCTCGATCCGCGCTGCTGACCAAACTCTCCTCTATGTCAGAGATTCTTACGAGCGGGATCCGGAGAATTTTGATTTTTCGCTGTGGACCAAGAACAGCCAATTTTTGACTGATTTTTCGTTCCAGGTCGTCCTGATCGACAAGAACGGGATCATGCGCACCAGCAACATCGATCCCGGCCTCAAAGGACTGGATTTGCACGATCGGGAGCACTTCCGCGTTCATGCCGAGGGCCGGGAGGATTTCCTGTTCATCAGCAAGCCGATCTTCGGGCGGGTTTCGAATAAATGGTCGATCCAACTGACCCGCCGGATCACCGCGAAAGATGGTAGCTTCGACGGTGTCGTCGTCGTCTCGCTTGATCCGGACTATCTATCCCGCTTCTACAACTCGATCGATATCGGGAAAGACGGCTCGGCATCTCTTGTTGGTCTCGATGGCATCGTGCGTGCCCGCGGCGCGGGCGGGCCATCCGCTATCGGCTTGTCGATCAGCGGAGGGCCGTTGCTGGGTCTTCTCGCGCAGCGTCCAAGCGGCTCGTATGTCGGAAGCAGCCGAGCTGACGGGGTCGAGCGGTTGTTGTCGTTCCGCAAGGTCGACGGATATCCGCTCGCCGTCGTGATCGGTCAGGCGACGGCCGAAATCTTCCTGAATTACCGTCGTGAGCGCGACAAGGACGTCATCGCTGGCTGCGTGCTGAGCTTGGTGATCTGTCTCGTCACTATCCTGATCATGCGCTACCAGGCCGGTCTTGCGAAATCTCGTGACGCTGCGGAAGCCGGTTCGCGCGCGCGGTCCGAATTTCTGGCCATGATGAGCCACGAAATTCGTACGCCCATGAACGGCGTCATCGGCATGGCGGACATCCTGCTGTCCAGCTGTCTGGATCGTGACCAGAAGCAGATCGCGTCGACCTTGCGGGATTCGGCTGACTATCTGCTGCAGATTCTCAACGACGTCCTCGACTTCTCCAAGCTTGATGCCGATCGGCTTGAGCTGGAACGGATCGAGTTTGACGTTCGCAAGTCTGTTTCCGCGGTTGTGGATCTGCTGGCCTTGCGCGCCAAGGAAAAGGGGCTCCGCCTGACCTGCACGATCGACGAATTGGTGCCACCCATGATTGTGGGCGACCCAGCGCGTATTCGGCAGGTGCTGTTCAATCTGGTTGGGAACGCCATCAAGTTCACCGAAGCCGGCGGGGTTGAAGTGATGGTGCACTCGGACCCCTTAGGTAAGGGGCGGTCAAAGTTGACATTCAGCGTTCGTGATACCGGTGTTGGGATTCCCGAGGACGCGATCGGACTATTGTTCCGTGAGTTCTCGCAACTCGATAGTTCGATCTCGCGTCGCTTCGGCGGCACGGGGCTAGGGCTCGCGATCTGCAAGCGCCTCGTGACTTGCATGGAGGGCGAGATCTCGGTCCAGAGCGTTCCCGGCGTGGGAAGCGTCTTCTCGTTCTCTGTCGAGGTCGCGGCCGCCAACGATGTCGAGGCGGCCTCGGCCGTCCGATCAGATTGTGGGTGCTCGGCAAGCACCACGGACATCGAGTCGCTTCGTGTGCTGGTTGCCGAAGACAATCTCACCAATCAATTCGTGATCCGTAAGCTCCTCGAGAGAATGGGCGTGAAGCCAGATCTCGTCGACAACGGCCTGAAAGCGGTGGCTGCCCTGCAGGAGAACGCTTACGACCTCGTATTCATGGACATGATGATGCCGGGCATGGATGGGCTCGCCGCAGCTCGTGCGATCCGCCAGCTGCCGCCTCCTGCCCGCGACGTTCACATCATCGCGTTGACGGCTAATGCCACGCGCCAGGATGAGCTCGCCTGTCTGGCTGCAGGCATGAACGACTTCGTCACAAAACCGGTGACACGCGATCAGCTCGGCGCAGCTATGCAGCGCATGTCTATCGCCGAAAAGGGAAGGCTTATCGCATGAAGTCCGGGCCAGCGTTTGAAAAGGACACGCTTCGCTTGTTGGTCTCCGAACTCGGGGCGGAGGACGCAACGGAGGTGCTGAAAGCATTCCTCGAAGACACGGCGGAGAAGATCGGCGTGCTTGGTACCGCACCGCTCGATCCGGCGTTCATCCGACAGCAGGCGCATTCGATTAAAAGCTCCGCTGGAACGTTCGGTTTCGTTGAACTGTCCGAGCTGGCGTTCAGTATCGAGCAGAGCGCCTTGAGCATGATGCCTGACCGGCTTGAACGCGCGACTGCGAGGCTCGAGCGAGTGTTCGAAGAGACCGCCGAATTTGCCAGGTCAGTCTTGCTGGCCGCGGATATGGAGATTGCGTAATGCGCGGATTTTCTCGCCAGACGGAAGAAACGCTGGGACGGTTGCTTGTCGTGGATGACGATCTGGTTCAGCGCACCGTCGCAGGAAAGATCGGCGCAAAGATCGGTTATGATTGTCTTACCGTGCCCTCGCTGGAGCTCGCCGAGTCGGTTCTGTCGCGAGAGACGTTCGATGTGATGACCGTCGATCTGTCGCTCGGCGAACGTGACGGCGTCGAGCTGCTTCGATTCGTCGCCGACCGCGGGCTCCAGAATATGGCGATTGTGGTTATCAGCGGTTGCGACGGCCGCGTCCTGAAATCGACAAGACGCGTCGCAGAGGGGCTAGGGCTATCGGTTGTCGGAGTGCTCAGCAAGCCACTGAATCTGGACGAGCTGAAAGATGCTCTGCTCTTGCCACGGCCGAAGCGAGCCGCGGCGAACGTGCCTTCGGCGGCGATTGTCGTTTCTCCGGAGCGGATCGTCGACGGCATTCGGCAAGGCGAGTTCGTCGCCGATTTCCAGCCGAAAGTCGAGCTGGGCAGCGGCAAGGTTGTTGGAGCGGAAGCGCTTGCGCGCTGGCGCACGCGTGAACCCGGTAACATCTCTCCGACGGCATTCATTCCGATCGCCGAGCAATACGGCCTGATGCCGGAACTGACTGATGCCGTCTTTGCCTCTGCGATGTCGCAGGGGCGCAAGCTGATTGATCGATATCCCGATTTCACGATCGCGGTGAACGTGTCTGGATCGCTATTGTCCGACCTGACACTGCCGGAGCGGATCGAAGATGTCCTGCGTCGACAACAGGTGCCGGCGCATGCCCTGATCGTGGAGATCACAGAAACCACCGCTATGGCAGATGTGGACCTCGCGACCGATATCCTGGTGCGCCTGCGCCTCAAGAACATCGGTACCGCCATCGACGATTTCGGAACCGGATATTCCTCGCTTGCTGCACTGGCCAAGCTGCCGTTCAGCGAGCTCAAAATCGATCGGTCATTCGTTCATGGCTGTGAAGCCGACGAAGACATGATGAAGATCATCGAGGCATCGGTCGGATTGGGGCGCGCCTTCAACATGAAGGTCGTTGCCGAAGGTGTCGAGACCGCAGAGACGTTGGCGGCGATTCGTCGCGCGGGATGCGACATCGGTCAGGGATACCTCTTTAGTCCGTCGCTGAGGCTTGCGCGTGCCGAGAGCTGGGTATCGCAGCGTAACGAGTTCGTGGCTCAGCGTGCGGCCTGGATGGGCGAACAACGGCAAACGATACCGGCTCCCTCTGCAACCGTCACGGACGGAGTAGGCCGTCAGCGGATCGAAGCCGCTCACGGGTGATAGACACGCTTGGCGATATTATCGAGATCGAACGGGCGAAAAGATCGATCTGGAATGTGGAGGCTGGCTCGCCCCCCGTTTCCGAAGCACCACCGCATCATCGAACCATGACGGACGACGGTGCGTCCGGATCGACGACTGCACTGCTGGCGGGGCTCGCACGGTCGATACGAGAAGAGCTCGTTCTTTTGGATCGCGTGCGCGCCAGACTTGAAACCAGACGCTCCGGCCGCAATGCGACCGGAGCCCTGTCGTGAAGGCACAAAATCAGTAGACGGTGTACCCGCAGACATTCACGACGCGGACGCGCAGGCCGTGACGGGTCTGGACGACGTGCTCCTGATAGCAGTTGTTGACGCCGGTGTTGACATAAATGCCGCCGAAGCCCCAGCCGGGGCCCCAATAGTGGTGGAAGCCGTGAGCCGAAGCGGCGGTGGGCGCGAGAGCAGCAGCGCCGAGCGAACCGGCGGCGATCAGACCAAGTGCAAGCTTACGAAACATCTTCATTCTCCAGTGTGGCGCGAAGCCGTTGTTGTGTCCCTGCCTTTCGGTCGAGGTGAAGCGCGATTCCGTTCACAAGGAGGATGGAGAATCGTGTTTCAGGATTGTTTCATCGAGTGCGGCGAGACGCGCCGCTATCAGGCTTTCCGCGCCGCGCGATAGCGCGCAGCCATCGCTTGGGTCATCTCGGCCATTTTCTCGCGGAGATCGGCGGGCTCCAGCACTTCAGCTTCGGACCCGAACCGCAATAATTCCGCGGCGGCATGCCATGACGTCTTGCCGGTCGGCACTCTGGCGATGCGCCAGCCGTCCGCATCCTCGGCCCCGTCGATCTGCGTGCGCGCCTTGACGTAAGGCTGGCTCAACGCATCGAGCATCTTCACGCCGAGCGGCGACAGCCGCACGATCGCGACATTCGGATGCATCTCCGCCTCTAGTCGTAGTGTCGCGTCTTGCCAATAGGCGGCGAGGTCGAAATCGGCTGGACGATCGAAACGATCGTCGAGCGCCGTGCAGTCGAGCACGCGCGCGATGCGATAGGTGCGTACGCTGCCATCGACTTGGCCTGCGAGATACCAGCTGCCACCTTTCAGCACGAGGCCGAGCGGGGCGACGCGGCGCTGCTTCTCGGCACGCCAGCTCTGGTATCGGATCTTGATGAGTGTCCCGCGCAGAGCGGCGCCGGCAATGGTGCGCAGATGGTCTGGCTCCTCCGTCTCGCCGAACCAACCGGGAGCATCGAGATGGAAGCGTTCCTGCATCCGGCCGGCGTCCTCGCGCAGGTTTGCCGGCAGGGCCGCCATCAGCTTGTTCTGCGCGGCGATCATTGCCGCATCCAGCCCCAGCGCCGCTGCTGGTCCAGGAAGTCCTGCGAGGAACAGCGCGCTCGCCTCGCTCTGTGAGAGCCCGTTCAGCCGCACGCGATAGCCGTCGAGCAGGCGGTAGCCGCCCTCCGCGCCGCGGTCGGCATAGACAGGAACGCCCGACGCGGCGAGCGCGTCGATGTCGCGATAGATCGTGCGCACCGAGACCTCGCAGGCCTCCGCAAGCTCGGGCGCGGTGACCTGCCCCTTGGCCTGGAGGGTGGTGAGGATCGACAACATTCTGCTCGCGCGCATGAGTCCTTAAACCATACCTGACACAGGATGTCAGGTATGGTTTATTACAAGGGCGCTATCGCCAGCCGGCCAGATGGAGATCCGCGATGACCGATCCGAACCGCATCACCCTGTATTATTCGCCGCAAAGCCGGGCCATGGGCACGCGGGTGCTGCTGGAGGAGCTCGGAGCGCCCTATGACCTTCACGTCCTCAACATGAAGGCCGGCGAGCAGCGGCAGCCGGCGTACCTCGCCATCAATCCACTCGGCAAGGTGCCGGCCGTCAGGCATGGTGAAGCGCTCGTGACCGAGCAGGTGGCCATCTACATCTATCTCGCCGATTTGTTTCCGCAGGCCGGGCTTACACCCGCGCTGAACGATCCGCTGCGCGGTCCTTACTTGCGCTGGATTGCCTATTACGGCTCCTCCTTCGAGCCGGCCCTGATCGATAAATTCATGCAGCGCGAGCCCGCGCCGATCACGCAGTCGCCCTATGCCGATTACGACACCATGCTGGGTGCGCTCGAAGCGCAGCTTTCGAATGGGACGTATCTGCTCGGCGAGCGGATGACCGCCGCTGATATCCTGTGGGGCGTCGCGTTCAGCTGGACGATGATGTTCGGCATCGTGCCCAAAAAGGACGTCTTCGTTCGCTATTCCGAGCGCATCACCTCGCGACCGGCGTTCCTGCGCATCAGTGCTGCGGACGATGAGATGGCCGCGCAGCATTCCGCGGCTGCCGGAGGATGAAGGGCCCAACCTCATATGACCAAGCCGATCCATACGACCAATTGTTTCGATACGTTCATCCGGGTTGCCGAGGACTGTCCGGCGCGCTCCGGTGAGGAGCCGCCGCCGCGGGCAGGGCGGCCGACGGTGGCGGGGCTGCAATATGCGATGATCGCGAATGCACCTTATACGTACACGTCCGACGACGTGGTTTTCGCGACCTCCGCGCAAGGGCGCGAACTTGGAGCCAAGGCGACCAGCCCGGAAAGGAACGCCGCACGCGCTGCGTTCTTCTCGCGCGGCCAGGCCTGCATGCGTGCCTCAGGCCTCGGCAAGCGCTACGGCTGGGGCGTGCACGCCGACAGCGAAGGCCGCATCGCGATCTATGCTGTCGACAGCAAGCGCTATCATGCGCTGTCGCGGGATTCAAAGCTCACGCAAACGCGTGCGATGCGGTCGAAGCGAGCGTGATCCTCAAAAATTCGGCAGCCGCTTCTCCGCAAAGGCCTTGATGCCTTCCTTGATCTCGTCGCCGCGCATGCTGTCGCGGTGGCGTTGATCGGCAGCTCGCTCGTCGAGCTCGCCGCGGGCGAATTCGTTGATGGCGTGTTTCATGCCGCGCATCGCGTTCGGCGCATTGCCGGCGAGGATGCTGGCGAGCTTGTCGACTTCCTCGTCGAGTGTCTCCACCGGCACCATGGCGGTGAGATAGCCGATCCGCAGCATCTCCGGTGCGGTGATCTTCTGCGCGGTGAGGAACAGCTTCTTGGCATTGTCGACGCCGAGCCGCGTCACGTAGCGTTTGATGCCGCTCCTGTAATAGTGCAGCCCGAGCCGTGCCGCGGGCATGAACATCTCGGCGGTATCGACGCCGATGCGGAAATCGCAGGCGAGTGCGAGGTCGGTCGAGCCGCCATAGACGCCACCGTTGAGCCGGCAGATCGTCGGAACGCCGAGATCCTCCAGCCGGTTAACGACAATCTCGAAGGCCGAGCCCGCGCTCTGTTGCTCGTTGACGCTGATCGCCCGTTCGGCGACCGAATTGAGGTCGTAGCCTGCCGAGAAAGCCCGTCCTGTCCCTGTCAGCACAAGAACACGAATGTCAGGATCGGCCTCGACCCGGTCGAACAACTTGACCAGCTCGCCGAGGTCCTCGGCCTGGAGACGGTTGAGATGCTTGGGCCGGTTGAGGCGGATGGTGGCGCGGGGGCCGGAGATTTCGAGCACGGGGCTGCTTGCAGCGTCGGCTGTGTCCGACATTCTTGTCTCCATTCACTTGTTTTCGAGCGCGCGCCGTCTCGCCTCGGCATCGATGGTCTCGGCGAGATCAGGGTGCCGTGCCATCAGCACGCGGAAGTCGACGAGGTCGAGCACCAGCAGTCGCGATACCTTCGTGGTCGAGACGTTGGCGCCGCGCATGTTGTTGCCGAGCAGCGCCATCTCGCCGAAGAAAGCGCCTTCGCCGAGTTGGACCTTCTTGCCGGGGAGGTCGACCTCGACGGCGCCGGCGGCGATGAAATACATGCAGTCGCCTTGCGCGCCCTTGCGGATGATCATGGTGCGCGCCGGAAGCTCCATGGTGCGCAGCATATGGGTGACGTCGGCGATGGCCGCCGGGCCCAGCGCCGCGAAGAACGGTACCTTGCTGACGGATTCCCAGGTCTTGAGGAAGTTGTCCCGCCGCGTCTCCGCCGCGAATCCGGTCGCCAGAATACCGGTCCAGAGGCCGAACACGCCGAGGCCGGAGATCATCACCAGTGCCGCCACCATGCGGCCGAGCGACGTAACCGGTACGACGTCGCCGTAGCCTGTCGTGGTCAGCGTGACGACGGCCCACCATAGCGCGGCGGGGACGCTGCCAAAGGTTTGCGGCTGCACATCCCGCTCTAGGAAATATTCGGCGACGGAGGCGAGGAAAACCACCATCAGGAAGATGACGAGCACGCTGATCAGCGGTCCCGATTCCAGCACGAGCACGCGGCGGAGCTGGCGCAGGCCTGGAATGCCCGGCACGACCTTCAAGACCCAGAGCACACTCAGCAGCCAGGCCGTCTTGGGCTCGGCGCCGAGGATCAGTGCCACCGGCACCGCCAGCGCCCCCATTGCATCAACCACCCCGGCGGAGGAGGATACGTAAAGGCCCAGCCGCCCCTGCCGCGCCATGTGACGCAGTCGGACCAGCCATTCGAATACGAAATAGACGAGGCAGGCCCACAGCAGGACATCGATCCAGCGGTGCGCTGTTTCATAGGCCGGATCGACCGTCAGCAGCACCATGCTGAGCACGCCGACGGCCACAGCCACATAGGCCGCCTTGGTCATGTTGCGGCCGGCGGTCGCGGCCACGAACTGGGCCAGAGCGGGAAACATCGGCTTGGACATGCGGGATGGCAGCTCGGTCTTGGTTTTTGCGGTCCCTGGCTGGGACGCCGGCGCCAAAGTGCCCGCCCGCACCGGGGCCGTCAACGACGCGGCGGGCAGGCGCACCATCCGCCCAGATCAGGGCGCGGATGGTTTGTACAGATGCTGGGGTCGCGCCGGGCCTGATCGTTACTTGAAATGTGGAGGTTCGTCGTAGCCGCGGCGGCTGCTGAAGAACAGCAGCATCATCAGGCCGATGCCGACGACCACGGAGAACCCCGCTCCCAGCGCCAGCGCCACATAACCTTCCGTCGGGATCGGCCCGCCTTCGACCGACATGGCCGAATAGCCGAAGTAACCGACTGCAACCAGCATTCCAAGCAAGAGGATGAGAAGGAGGATGCGCATGGTGCGTTCTCCGGTTGTACCGGGAAACCAACGGTTGCGCAGGGGAAGCGGTTCCAGGGGCGGCAGCGGCGGTTTGCCGGCGAAGGTAGGTCCCAGTCGCGCGGCGCCCGATAGGTCAGGCGCTCTGAGCTGTTTTCACCACCACGACATTGCTGTCATCATGCGGGGGAGGGGGGGCAGCGACCTTCTCGACCTCGTTGGCGTGGCGCTTCAGATAGTCGCGGCGCATCCCGATCTCGTCGCGGACGAATTCGTAGCCCAGCTTGAACGTGTCGAGCCCGTCGGTACTGATCGTGCCGTCGCGCAGGCCGATGACCGCGCCGCGCAGGATGCTCTCGAGTTCGTCCTGGAGGCATTCGAGCTGGTCCAGCGAATGGGCGTGCTCGATGCGTTCGCCGATGTCGAGGATGGCGGTGGAGAGCTGGCTCGCCTTCTCCGGCGCGATGCGGGTGATCTTGGCGTAGATCGCAGCGAAGATCGAGCCGATGACGCTGAGCGCGGCAGCGCCCAGATACATCATGTCGCTGTATTTATCCATGAACGACTTGGTGTCGTCGTTGATGTAGTCGGCCGCGCCCTGATGCGCCATCACGTAGGAGTCCTTCTCGACGGAGGCCGGCTCGATGTGCGTGGCAAAGCCGTTGTCGAGGCCAAGCGCGGACTTGTTCTCGTAGACGATACGCGCGATGTCCCCGGCGGTGGTCAGCGACATCCTGGATTGCGCGACCAGCAGCCATTCGAGCCCGATCGTGTCGAGATCGTCGTCGGGGATTTCGGGCGAGGCGGACAGCGTGCCGGCCGTCAATGTCTCCTCGGAAATTCCGGGGAATTTGCGTGCCAGCGCTTTGGCCTCGTCGATTGCGTTCAGCGTGAAGCCGCCTCGCTTGGCGACCTGCTCATAGGCCTTGTCGCGCACGGCCTTGGAGGTGTGGACGACGACGATCACTGCGTTGAAGCCATTCGACGGCGCGAACAGCTTGTCCAACGTCGACCCCTGCGGCGCCATCTGGACCTTGGCGGTGTCTGGGCCGTCAGCAACACCGAGGATGCTGCGGACGAAAGCGAGCGAGGTGTCGCTGTCCGCGAGAACCGCGACCTTCTTCTTCTTCAACTCGGCCAGTGACTTGACCTTCTTGTTGCCGGGGCCCAGCAGCAGCACGAGATCATGCTCCAGGATCGCCAGTGCACGCGCGCGAAGGGGCACCTTGGCATCGGTGCGCAGGACGGCAAGATCGGCCTGCCTGCGATCGAACTGTGCGACCGCCTTCGCGTTGTCGGGGTTGTTGACAACCTTGATCCGGAAGCGCGAGGCGTTGTTCTTCAGCAGTGTGGCGAGCTTGTTCGCGAACAGGGCCTCGTCGCTGTTGGGAGCACCAACGGCAAAGGTCAGCGTCTCCGAATTGTGCAACATGGCTCGGCCGCCCCAAACGGTCGCCAGCGACAACAGCAGGGTCAGAACGACATACAGCAGGACCTGCTGCTGGTTGGTCTTGATCACCTTGGGACGCCGGGGCGGCGGAAGCTCGGTCGGCGAGGTCGGGCCTTCAGCACTCATGGCAGCACCCTGGCCTTATTCCTTGAACGGCGGGCGGCACGGCCATCGCCGCCGGCCCGCGCGAAAAATTCTTAAGGGTCTGAAAAAAGAACGAAAATCCTCTACCTGAGGATGATAGCGCTCCACCGGGAGAAAGCAAATTCCGCGCCGAACGTAACCTTAATCGACATCGCCCCGCCTCGTTCAGCCATCCTATCACCGTTTAGCCACAGTTGGCGATTTTCCAGTTCCCCCGGCTGCATTCCGGCGCGGGAAATGTCATAAATCGTCGGTCCCGACGGTTTGACGGGTCCAAGAAGAAGTTGCGCTGAACGCTCCATTTTTTCTTTTCGAGTCAACGAGGGCGTCAGCTTTGTCGTTTCCACCCCTGTCATCGGCGGTTCCGGTTGAAGCGCTCATTGGCTGGATGTTGCTGCTTACCTTCAAGCACATCATCGCCGATTTCGTCCTGCAAACGGCCTGGATGGCGCACGGCAAGGACCAGAAGCACGGCTGGGCGCTGCCGCTTCTGGTGCATTGCCTGATTCATCTTGCGGTTGCGCTGCCGCTGATCCTGATCGTCGCGCCGAAATTCTGGTTCGTGGCGCTGATCGATTTCGTCATCCACATCACGATCGATCGGGCCAAGGGCCTGGTCTCGGCCAATTGTGGCGTCAACCAGGAGCACCCCTGGTTCTGGACACTGATCGGCGTCGACCAGGCGCTGCATCACCTGACAGGCTTCGGCCTTTCGATCTTCATGGCGGCGAACTAGGCCCCAGACCGCATCCTGAGGCGTCCGCCAGGGGCAGGCTCCACGAAGCACGGTGATCCGTAATCGACCCGGTAGGGTTGCGTTCTGATTCGCGGCATAAGGGCAAGGACACCGGGTGACTACCGCCCAGGGTGGTTAACCTTTCATTAGAGAATTGCGCTGCATCTTCCGCACACGAGGGAGAACTGCAATGTTTTCAAGCCGCGACGCTTTTGAAAGCGATTTCTGCCCGGTTCGTGACGAGCTTCTTGGCGAGATGTACCGCGCCAATGAAGGCGGCCTGCCGAGGCTGGTTGAGAGTGTTTCCCCTGACGTCCGCGCCAGGCTGGCCCTGTTTTGCTACCGCCGCAGCCATCTGCACTCGTTGGCCGTTGCGATAGCGAGCAGCTGCAGCGAGCGTGACCTGATCGAGAACGGCGGGCGTGTCGGCTCGACGCTCTATGCGCTGTCGCGCGAAGGCTCGACCAAACCGTCACCATCGGTGTCGGGTGGCCGCAAGCCGATCACGCTGTCGACCAAGCCGCTCTCGGTGCTCGCACCGCTCGAGGACGAGATCGACGACGAGATCAGCGAAGCCGTTCCGGCCTAAGCGGTCTCTATCGACGGCAGCCCGAACTTCCGCCGCGCCATCGCGCATTCGGCGTCACCCGGCATGCAGGTGCGGCACACCTCCGGCCGCACCGCATAGATGCCGCAAGCGGTCGCCTTGCCGATCTCTCCCTGCAACGCTGAACAGCGATCACCCTCGCAGCGCATGCCGGATTGCCGCGCGTTGACGAGCGCTTCCGGAATCAGCGCGAGCTCCTCGTCGCTCTCGATCGAGAAGCGCGGCCAGTTCTGCGAATAGCCACAGCAGGCGCCGCAGCTCTGGCAACAGCTCGACAGATCGGTCTCCTTCATCAGCGTCATGTGTCCTTCGGCGGTCCCCAGACCAGGCTCTGTCGCCATTTCGCGCGCAGCACGTCGCGTCTTTCCGGATATCTTTCGTCGAGATAGGTCGCATCCACGACGCGGTCGGTGCGGAAGCTGCGGAAGTCGCTGCGCAGCTCGCACCACGCCGCGAGCAGGCGAACGGCTTCGAGATAGCCGACCGAGATCGGCCAGATCATGCGCTCGCTGGGGCGGCCCTGCTCGTCGCGATAGCGCAGCATGATTTTCTTGCCTTCGTGGATCTGCGTGCGCGTGCGTGCCATGTCGAGGCGATCCGGCTCCCTGTTCCAACTCGGTCGCGCCCGGCTCGCCGGCTCCAGCACGAAGGGGCGCAGCCGTTCCGGCACGGTGTCGGCGATCTTGGCCATCAAATCCTCGGCCGCACGCGCGAGCGTGGAATCGGCGTGGCCCGCGACCCATTGCGCGCCAAGCACTGCCGCCTCGATCTCGTCGGGTGTCAGCATCAACGGCGGCAGGTCGAAACCCTTCTCCAGGATGTAGCCCATGCCGGCTTCGCCGCGGATCGGCACGCGCTGGCCGATCAGCGTCGCGATGTCGCGATAGATCGTTCGCTTCGAGGTCTCGAGCTCGGCGGCAATCGCGTCCGCCGTCAGCGGCTTACGGGTGCGCCTCAGCACCTGGATGATCTGAAACAGCCGGTCGGCGCGTCTCATGACAATTCTCTCATCGGGGGCGGATCAGACAACGGCGCGTGGCTGCTGACAGGATGTTGGCAGCAGGGGAGTTCTATACCGGGACAACACATCGACTGAAGAGGATTTGTCCATGATCACTCCAATCCATCTCGGCCTGGTCGGTCCGTTGTGGCGGGCGCAAGCGTCGTTGCATGCCAAAGTCTTCAGCCGCGTCACGTTTTTCGATCTCACGATCGTCGATCTCCGCGTTGCGCTCGCGACCGTGCTGACACGCTCGCTGATCCAGGCTGCGGGCGCGCTGGTCCGCCACGTGATGGGCCGCGCCTGGCGGGGGGCCCGTTTCGCAGAAGATATCACGGCTGCTGCCACCATGGTGGCAGCAGCCCGGCACTAGGTTCCGTCAACTCTTTCGGTAGGTTCAGGAGAGCTTCAATGATCACGCTTTACGGTTTTGGTACGGGCTTCGGCCTGCCGGAAATCAGCCCCTTCGTTACCAAGACCGAGGTACAGCTCAAGATGGCGGGACTGCCCTACCGGAAGGAGCGGGCGATGCCGCCGGCTTCCCCCAAGGGCCAGCTGCCTTTCATAGATGACGGCGGCGAAGCGGTGGCCGATTCCACCTTCATCCGCGCCCATGTCGAGCGCCGCTACGGCTTCGATTTCGACGCCGGCCTCTCCTTGCAGGAGCGCGCGCAAGCCTGGGCGTTCGAGCGCATGATCGAGCATCACGTCTATTGGGCGCTGGTCGGTGCACGCTGGGTCGATGCCGCCAATTTCGCCAAGGGGCCTGCGCATTTCTTCGACGGCGCGCCCGAGCACAACCGCGAGAAGCTGCGCGAAGACGCGCAATTCCGCGTCGCCGAGAATTATCTGCTCTCCGGCCTCGGCCGCCACGCCCCCGACGACGATGTCGATCTCGCGGTCCGTTCGCTGTTCGCGCTGTCGGTGCAACTCGGCGACAAATCCTATCTGATGGGCAACGGGCCCTGCGGCGTGGACGCGACCGCGTTCGGCGCCCTAGCTGGCATCTTGACGCCGTTCTTCGAATCCGGCCTGCGCGAGCGCGCGGAAGGATTTCCCAACCTCACTGCCTATGTCGACCGGATGATGGACAGCTACTATCCGGAATTCGCCTGGACGCCGCTGCGGCAGGCAGCCTGACGCGGGAGCGGTACGCGCGAACGAAGAGAGCCGGCCCAATGGGCCGGCTCTCGTGGTTTCAGGGGACTTTCGCCGCTTACTTCGCGAGCGTGTATTTTCCGTCCTTGACCGTGAGCAGGATGCGCGAGCGATCGTCGAGGCCGTAGCGATCCTTCTCGGTGAAGTTGTAGACGCCCTGGCTTGCCGCGATGTCCCGTTCGGTCAGCCAGGCCTGGCGAATGGCTTCGCGGAATTCCGGCGTGCCGGGTTTGGCCGTCTTCAGTGCGGTCGGAATGATGCGCTTCAGCACCTCGAAAGCGTCGTAGGAATGGCCGGCGAACTGGCTGCGGCTGTGCGGGCCGTATTTGGCTTCATAGGCGGTGTTGAGCGCCAGACCCGGCTTCTTGGTGAGGGCGCTGTCGGGCTGATCTTCCGGATCCATCACCGGACCGGACGCCATCAGCACGCCTTCGGCGGCTTTGCCGGCGATGCGGATGAAGTCCATGCTGGCAGCGCCGTGGGTCTGGTAGATCAGGCCCTTGTAGCCGCGATCGCGCAGCTCGGTCTGCGGCAGCGCGGCCGCCGTACCCGATGCGCCGACCAGGATCGCGTCGGGATTGGCCGCGACGAGCTTCAGGACCTGTCCAGTGACGGACGTGTCGGGTCGCGCGAAGCGTTCTTCGTCGACCATGGTCATGCCCATCGGCACGCCCTGGGCCTTGAAGTCGTTGAACCAGAGGTCGCCGTAGGAATCGGAATAGCCGATATAGCCGACCGTCTTCACGTTGTGGGCTTTCATGTGCTGATAGAGCACCTTGCCCATGATCGGAATGGGCTGCGGCATCGACACCGACCACTTGGCACGCTCCGGCGTGATCGGGAATGGCGCGAGGCCGAAATGCGGAATGCCGGCTTCGTTGGCGACGTTGGAGACCGCGATCGAGGGCGGCGTCGTCGACGAGCCCATGATGATGTCGGCCTTGGACTCCGTGACGAAGCGGCGCGCGTTCGTGGTTGCCGTGGTCGGGTCGCCGCCGTCGTCGAGCACGATCACCTTCAGCGGCACGCCGCCGATCTCCTTCGGCACGAATTCCAGCGCATTGCGCTCGGGAATGCCGAGAGCGGCCGCAGGACCCGTGGTGGTGACGCTGATGCCGATGGTGATTTCGTTGGTCTGGGCCAGTGCGGGCAGGGCCGGCAGCACCAGCGTCGCTGCCGCGATGGCGGCGGTCAGGTAAAAGTGTTTCATCAATTCCTCCCTTGACGTTTTTCTTTGAAAGCAGAAATCGGGGATGAATTCAGCCCCGTCTTTCGGTGATGCGGCGATTTAGCTCCGGAGTTTAGCTTCCTGTGAATTTGGCTACCATTTCCGGAGGGAATGGCGCCGATTTCAGTCTGTCGGGGTTGTCGGGATCGCGGCCAACCAGGACGCGGGTCTCGAAACCTTCGATGGCCAGGGCTTCGCCCTTGTAGACGTTGTGCTTTACCTCGAAGCTCGAGCGCTTGATGCTCTCGATTCTGGTTTCGATGGTGATCCAGTCGCCATAGGTCGAGGGGATATAGAACTTGGACCGCGTGTCGACCATGGGGATGCCCACCAGGCCGTATTTGCGGACCAGGTCCTGCTTGGAGAAGCCGGCGACCTCGAACAGGGTCGACGTCGAATCGTCGAACATCGCGAAATAACGCGGGTAGTAGACGATGTTGGCGGGGTCGCAGTCGCCCCACTGGATCTGGACGTCGCGCCGGTTCACGAACATGCGTTTTCGCGTCCTACTTGGGCGCCATGCGCAGCGAGCCGTCGAGGCGCACCACTTCGCCGTTGAGGTAGGAATTCTCGACCATGTGCAGCGCGAGCGCCGCGAACTCGTCGGCGTTGCCGAGACGGCGCGGGAAAGGGATCGCGGCGGCAAGCGAGTCCTGGGCTTCCTGCGGCAGATTGGCGAGCAGGGGCGTGAGGAACAGGCCGGGCGCGATGGTCAGCACGCGAACGCCGAACTGGGCGAGTTCGCGTGCGATCGGCAAGGTCATGCCGACGATGCCGCCCTTCGAAGCCGAATAGGCCGACTGGCCGATCTGGCCGTCATAGGCGGCGACGGAGGCGGTGTTGATGATGACGCCGCGCTCGCCGCTCGCCTGCGGCTCGAGCCTGGACATCTCGGTCGCGGCAAGGCGCAGCATGTTGAAGGTGCCGATCAGATTGACCTTGATCACCTTGTCGAAATCGGCGAGCGCCATTGGGCCGTCGCGGCCGACGACGCGCTTTGCCACGCCGATGCCGGCGCAGTTGACCAGCACGCGGGCGGGGCCGTGGGCCTTGGTTGCCTGCGCGATCGCGGCTTCAGCAGAGGCGGCGTCGGAGACGTCGCAGGTGACGGCGACGCCCTTGATCTCGGCGGCAACGGTTTCCGCAAGCTTAGCATTGAGATCGCACACCGCGACCTTGGCGCCTTGCGCCGCCAGTTTGCGCGCGGTCGCAGCGCCCAGTCCCGATGCGCCGCCGGTGACGATGGCTGCCTGATCCTTCAACAACATGGCGTTCTCCTTCGATAAGTTCTTAGCCGACCGATATCACACGGTCCGATGGATTGGCAGCGTAGAGCTCGTCGATCAATGCGGTGCGATGCTCGAGCACCGCGCGCTGGTTGATCGAGCCCTTGTCGGTGACCTCGCCCTTGTCGATCGAGAGCGGCGTGTCCATCAGGATCGCGCGTGTGACCCGCGTCGAGGAGCCGGTGGCTTGGGTGAGGAAACGTGTCAGGCGCTCGCGAAAAGCCTCCCGCACAAGGCGGTCGCGCGCGGTGACGGTGAGATCGTCGGCTGGCAGCGTCGGGTTGACCAGGCGGCAGCCGTCGAGATCGAGGACGACGAGTGCGGAGACTTCGTCGCGGTTGATGCCGGCGATGACGACATCGCGCACCAAGGGCGCGCAAGCCGCGGTGAGGCGCGCGCGCAGCGGGCCGACGCTCACCCAGGTGCCGCTCGCAAGCTTGAAATCCTCGCTGACGCGGCCGTCGAAATCGAAGCCGGCGTTGAGATCGTTGAGATCGGCGGGTTTGAGCGCATCGCCCATCTTGTAAAATCCCTCCTCGTCGAAGGACTTTGCGCTGATGTCGGGCTGTCGCCAGTAGCCGGGCATCACGTTCGGCCCCTTGGCGCGGACTTCGAGCTTGCCGTTGTTCGGCACCAGCTTGGCGTCGTTGCCTGATACGGGCAGGCCGACATGGCCGGAGCGGCTGGTGCGAGGATTGACCGACATGAAGAAGGGCGCGGTCTCGGTGGCGCCCAGTCCGGTCAGCATCGGCACGCGATAGCCCTTCTCCTTCACCGCGAGTTCGTCGAGGCTGTTCCAGACGAAAGGCGACAGCGCCGCGCCGGAGAAGAACATCGCGTGCAGCCGGTCGAAGAACTTTGCGCGCAGGCCCTGGTCGTCGCGCAAATAGGGCAGCAGCGATTCATAGCCCTTGGGCACGTTGAAATAGACCGTCGGCGAAATCTCCTGGAGATTGCGCACGGTCTCCTCGATGCCGCCGGGCATCGGCTTGCCGGCATCGAGATACATCGAGCCGCCGTTGTAGAGCGTCAGCCCGATATTGTGGTTGCCGCCGAAGGTGTGGTTCCAGGGCAGCCAGTCGATGATGACGGGAGGCTCGTCCTTGAGGAAGGCGAGCGTCTCGCGCAGCATCACCTGGTTGGCGCAGATCATGCGCTGGGTGTTGATGACGGCCTTGGGATTGCCGGTCGAGCCCGAGGTCAGCAGGAATTTCGCGATCGTGTCGGGGCCGATCTTGCCGTGCACCGCGTCGAGATCGCTGCGAAGGGGTGTCGCCATGAGATCGGCCAGCAGCGTGACGTCGCGGCCTGGCACGCTGCCATAGGACGCCGCGATTTCGGTGCCGTGCGAGACATTGGCCGCGAGCGCGTCCGCGAACTTGTCGGCGTCCTCGGCGAAGACCAAGCCCGGCGTCAGCAGCTTCATCAGGTAGGACAGCTTGCCGTAATCTTTCGACACCAGCGAATAGGCCGGTGACACCGGGCAGAACGGAACGCCGGCATAGAACGCGCCGAAGGCAAGCAAAGCGTGGTCGATCGAATTGCCGGAGAGGATGACGACCGGCCGCTCCGCCGACAGGCCGCGCTGGATCAATGCGGATGCAATGTGCCGGCTCGCGGTCAGAAGTTCAGCATAGGTGATTTTGCGCCAGCCGCGGCCGCCCTCGCGCTCGGCCATGAAGATGCGGTCTGGGGTCGTCGCCGCCCAATGATGCAGGCGGTCGGTGATGCGGACGGGATAGTCGCCAAGCGGCTGCCTCGGCCGCAGATAGATCGTGCCATCGGCGCGACGCTCGATGTCGACGGCGGGATCGCCGAACGAGATCGGTCGCAGCGGAGAATTGCTCGCGCCGCGCTCTGTGCTGGAAGAGGACGGCTGTGCGCTCATGACTTCGGCTTTACCTTGGCGGTCTTGTGCTCGAGAAATTCACGGATCCTGCGTTTTGCCTCCTTGTCGCTCTGCGCGACAGTGGCCATCAGGGACTCCATCAGCAGGCCGGTCTGCGGATTGGCCTCCGCGATCATCGGCAGTGCCTGCAGCACGGCGAAATTCGTCAGCGGCGCGTTGGAGGCGATCTTGGTCGCAAGCTCCAGCGCCTTGGCAAGACCGTTGCCGGCCTCGGTGACATATTGCGCAAAGCCGTAGGACGCGCCTTCGGTGGCGCTATAGACGCGGCCCGTCAGCATCATGTCCATCATGCGGGCGACACCGATCAGCCGCGGCAGCCGCACCGAGCCGCCGCCGCCGACGAAAATGCCGCGCTGCCCCTCCGGCAGGGCAAAATAGGTCGAAGGTTCGGCGACGCGGATATGCGCCGCGCAGGCAAGCTCCAGCCCGCCGCCGATCACGGCGCCCTTCAGCGCGGCGATGACGGGGACGCGGCTATACTGGATACGATCGAACACCCGGTGCCACATCTGCGAATGCAGCAGGCCGCCGGTGGCGTCGTGGTCCTGGAGCTCGGACAGGTCGAGGCCACTGGAGAAATGGTCGCCGATGCCGTGAATGACCACCGCGCCGACATCCTCGGGCAGGGACGAAAAATACTCGCCGATTTCGAGGATGATGCCGTCATTGAGCGCATTGCGCTTGGCGGGGCGGTTCAGACCCACGGTCAGAACCCGGTTCACCCTCTCGATTTGAAGCAGCCCGGAGGCGCCCGCACCAGCGGTCTCGGCGTTTCCCTGTGTCATTTGCGTCCTTGTCAGAATAGTTATGTTGTATAACGAATTCTGCGGGAGTCAATATGGATGGACGGCGTATAATGGCGCCGGCGCCCCCTTGAGCCGCCCGGTGTCGCGCGACGGCCAGGGCGAGGAGCGTGTTGTAAAACGCCGTTCCTGCAAAATTCTCCGTCATTGCTATTGCGAGCGAATCGAAGCAATTCAGATCGTTGCCGCGGGAACAGTCTGGATTGCTGCGTCGCTTCGCTCCTCGCGATGACGACGGGGGACCGCTTCACACCACCTGATGCACGTCGATCACCACGCGATCGGCGTGCCGTGCGGCCGAGCCCACGAAGATGTGCTCCATCAGCCAGCGATATTTCTCGTGCCCCGTCTCGAACTTCGGCACGGTGCGAAAATAGATCAGCTTGGGATCAACAGGCTCGCCGCGCTTGAGCTTTTGCAAGAGTTCGACAGGACCGAAGCGCATGCCCTTGTTCTCGACATAGACGATTGCGCCGTCGTCGGTCTCGAAGGCGTATTTGGCCTCGAGGTCGATCAGCTCGTTGGGGCGGATGGTCTGGAAGTCGGCGCCGAACGGCAGCACCTTGCCTGAGATCGCGCCTTTCACCTCGCCGCCGATGATCGGGATGATGCGGCGGACGCCGATGCCGGTCTCGCCGGCGGTGACAACGTCGCCGATCTTCGCGGTGATGGTGAAGACGTATTTCGTCTCGAGCGTCGGCGCGGTCATCGCATCACCTCTAGTGCGCCATCATCCGCGTCGGCAGCCATGTGGCGAGCAGCGGGAAGGCGATCAGGATCACCAGGCGGACCAGATCCGTTGCCACGAACGGGATGACGCCCTTGAAGATCGTGGAGAAGGAGACGTCCTTCACCACGCTCTTGATGACAAAGACGTTCATGCCGACAGGCGGATGGATCAGGCCGAGCTCGACCGTCATCACGATGATGACGCCGAACCAGATCGGATCGAAGCCGAGATGCGTGATGACGGGGAAGATGATCGGCACGGTCAGGATGATCATCGCCATCGCGTCCATCAGGCAGCCCAGCACGAGATACATCAGCATGATGAGCGCGAGCACGCCGTAGGGGCCGAGACCCAGGCCGGTGAGGAACTCCGTCACCTTCTGCGGCGTCTGCGTCACCGTCAGGAAGTAGCCGAAGATCAGTGCGCCGATCAGAACGGTAAACACCGCGGCGGCCGTGCGCGTCGCCTGGAGCAGAGAGGCCAAAATCTTCTCGCGGTCGAGCCGTCCCGTGACGACGCCGATGATGAACGCGCCGGTGGCGCCGACGCCGCCGGCCTCGGTCGGCGTGAAGCGTGGCAGGAACGGCAGGCCGTAGAGGCCGCCGATCACGAATACGAACAGCAGCACCGGCGCCCAGATGTCCTTGAGGCCGGCAAAGCGCTCGCGCCAGGGCAGCACCTTGCCCTTGGGCAGGAAGTCGGGGCGAAGATAGCCGATCAGGAAGATCGTGATCATGTACATGGTCATCGCCAACAGGCCGGGGATGATGCCGGCGATGAAGAGCTTGCCGATGTCCTGCTCGGTGATGATGCCGTAGACCGCGAGCACGGTGGAGGGCGGCAGCATTGCACCCAGCGTGCCGCCGGCGGCGATCACGCCGGTCGCAAACGACTGCGGATAGCCGAAGCGGCGCATCTCTGGGTATGCGACGGCGGAGAAGGTCGCGGCGGTCGCGACCGACGAGCCGCAGATCGCGGCAAAGCCGCCGCAGGCGCCGACGGTCGCGATGCCGAGGCCGCCGCGCAAGTGTCCGACAAAACCGTTGGCGGCACGGAACAGCTCGCGGCTCATGCCGGAATTGCTGACGAACGAGCCCATCAGCAGAAACATCGGGATGACGCCAAAGGTGTAGTCGGTGACGGTGCGCATCGAGGTCTGGCCGACCAGCTTCAGCGCCGCCGTCCCGTTGACGAGGTAGGCGAAGCCGGACACGCCGACGAGTCCCATAGCCATGCCGACGGGCACGCGCAGCAGCATCAGGACGAACAGGGAAACGAAGCCGATAACGGCGACGGCATCGGTGCTCATGATTACTCCGTCGCCTTCAATTTGGGATCGTGCATGTCTTCGGGATGGAAGATCAATCGGTAGGTGCGGATCGCGATCAGCAGCACAGCCGAGACGTCGCCGATCCAGGCAATCGCGAAGAACGGCCAGGTCGGCATGTGCATGTCGAATGTCAGGACATTGTCGTTGTAGGTGCCGCGCACCTTGTCGAACAGCGTCCAGGTCTGCACGGTCACGACGAACAGCAGCACCAGCGTCGCGAACACGTCGATCCAGCGCTGGTGGCGCGGCCCGACATTGCCCCAGACCAGGTCCACCGTGATGTGCGTGCCGCGATACGAGGTCGCCGCGATGCCCCAAAAGATCAGGATGCCGAGCAGCATGCGGCCGATGTCGAAACTGTCGGGAATCGAATAGTTCAACGTGTTGCGCAAAAGCACCGACAGGAAGATGTCGAGCGCGACGATGCCGACGAACGCGGCGGCGATCCATTCGATCGAATCGATCACGCGGTCCATCCAGGAGCGCTTCATGGGTGGAGGCCCTCGGGTATGCAGGACAACGGCGGCGGGAGGATTCCCGCCGCCGCTTCTGTCGAAGTGAAAACCTATTCCGCCAGCGCGTTGTATTTCTTCAGCGACGCCTTCAGATCCGCGAGCGCCGCGTCGGGATTGATGCCGGCCTTCTTGGCGCCATCACCCCAGGTCTTGACCAGCGGCTCGGCAGCCTTCTTCCAGGCGGCGGTCTGGTCGGACGTCAGCTTGTAGACTTCGTGATCGGACTCCGCCTTCACCTTGTCGATGCCGGCGTCCTCGAACTTGCCCCAGTGCTCGCCGACCACGCCCGCCATCTCGGTCGAGCAGTTTTTGTCGATCGCGGCCTTCTGCTTGTCGGACATCGCATTGTACTTGTCCTTGTTCATGACGAACACGAAGGTCGTGGTGTAGAGCGGTGCATCCATGTCGTACTTGGTCACCTTGTCGATACCGAACAGCACGAGCGAGCCCCAGGGGAAGGTCACAGCATCGGCCACCCCGCGCTCGATGATGTCGCGCACTTCAGGCGCTGAAGATTGCACATTGGTGCCGCCGAGCGAGGTGACGAAGTTCGCCATGGTGGCGTGGGCGGGGCGGATCTTCATGCCCTTCACGTCCTCGGGCATCACGATCTTCTTTGTGCGGGAATGGAACGAGGAGGGCGAGTGGACGAAGGCGAGGCAATATTTGACGTCCTTCATCTCCTTCTCGGCATATTTGCGATACCAGGCGTCCAGCCCCATCGAGCCGCCCTTGGCGTCCGAAATCAGGAACGGCAATTCGCCGGCGCCGATGATCGGGAAGCGGCCGGGCTGGTAGCCGGGATTGACGTAGGTCACGTCGGCGATGCCGTCGCGCGCCATGTCGTAATGATCGAACGCCTTGCCGAGCTGCTGAGCCGGAAACACCTTGCCCGTGATGGTGCCGCCAGAATCCTTATTGACCGCGGCGACCCAGTCTTCCAGGGACTTTTGCAGCGGGTGCGATGCCGGTACCCAATGCGAGACCTTCAGGTCGAAGGTCTTGTCCTGCGCGAACGCAGGCGTCACGCTTGCTGCCAGCAGCAAAGCCAGACAGGCTTTCCTCATCACGTGTCTCTCCCTCTTTGTGACGGCGGGCTTCGATGGCCCGGTCTCGTTAGTTAACATGTTATCTAATTGGCCGGCGCATTCAAGCCGGAACTGGCGCTTCATCTACGTCAGCGATGTTGCACGGATTTGTCGCCGCCCGGGCGACCAGCCTCCCCTTTTGCCCAACCGTTATATGATATAATTATCCCGCGCGGATCGGTGCGACAAGCGAGCCGCGACGAAAGCCTACAGGATCGGGAGGAGCAAGTATTGCGGACAAAAGTCGCAATCATCGGAGCCGGGCCGGCAGGATTGTTGCTTGGGCAACTTCTGCATGAATATGGCATCGACAACGTCATTCTCGAGCGGCAGAGCCCGGACTACGTCCTGGGACGGATCCGCGCCGGCCTGCTGGAGGAGGGAACGGTCGGGCTGCTCGATCAGATCGGCGCGGGCGCACGGGCGCATGCGGAAGGCCTGGTACATGAAGGCATCGAACTCGCCTTTGCCGGCCGCCGTCACCGCATCGACATGAAGGGCGCGACCGGCAAGACGGTCATGATCTACGGGCAGACCGAGGTCACGCTCGACCTGATGAATGCGCGGAAAGCTGCCGGCCTCTCCACCGTCTACCAAGCCAAGGACGTGCAGCCGCATGACTTCGATGGCAGTCACCCGCGCGTAACCTGGGTCAAGGACGGCGTCACTCAGACGCTCGATTGCGATTTTATTGCCGGCTGCGACGGCTTTCACGGCGTCAGCCGGGCCAGCGTCCCGGCCTCGGCGATCGAGGAGTTCGAGAGGGTCTATCCGTTCGGCTGGCTCGGCATCTTGTCCGAAACGCCGCCGGTCAGCCATGAGCTGATCTATTCCAACCATGCTCGCGGCTTTGCGCTCTGCACCATGCGCTCGATGAAGCGCAGCCGGCACTACGTGCAGTGCTCACTCGACGACCATGTCGATCAATGGCCGGACGATCGCTTCTGGGACGAGCTGAAGCGCCGGCTCGACCAGGAGGCCGCCGACAATCTCGTCACCGGTCCATCGATCGAGAAGAGCATTGCGCCCTTGCGCAGCTTCGTCGCCGAGCCGATGCGTTTCGGCAAGCTGTTCCTGTGTGGCGACGCCGCCCACATCGTGCCGCCGACCGGCGCCAAGGGTCTGAACCTTGCCGCCAGCGATGCGCATTATCTCTCGAGCGCGCTCCGCGAGTTCTACGACGAAAAATCGAACGCGGGCATCGATGATTACTCGGCCAGGGCGCTCGCGCGCGTCTGGAAGGCCGTGCGCTTCTCCTGGTGGATGACCTCGATGCTGCACAAATTCCCCGACAACGGCAGCATCGGTGCACGCATCCAGGTCGCCGAGCTCGACTATGTCACGCAATCGCAGGCCGCGATGACGTCGCTGTCGGAGAATTACGTGGGGTTGCCGTTCTGAGGGACGGCGCCGCCTCTTCGTCATTGCTGTGACGATGTTGTGCCGTTTCAAACATCCGCGCAAATCCCGTTTAAAACTTTGTCATTGATGCGTCCGTCACGTCCATCGCGTTCAATGCTGGCAATCAGCAACGCGAGGCCCACATGACCGACACCGACTTCCCCGAAGGCTTCGAGCCGCTCTCTCGCAAGAGCCCGCTCACCGAACCCTGGGAGCCGCTCTACGCGAGAAAACCGATCGCGCCGTCATCATCGGCCTCCGTCTGGCACGGCCGCACACCAACGGCCGTGGCCTGATCCATGGCGGCCTCATCACCGCACTCGCCGACAATGCCATGGGCTACAGTTGCGCGCAGGCGACGGGTTGGACCATTTCGTTCGTGACGGTATCGCTTTCGATCGACTTCGTCGGCTCTGCCGAGATCGGCCAATGGTGTTCGATCGAGAGCGACGTGATCAAGACCGGCAAGACGATCTGTTTCGCGCAGAGCCTGATCAAGGCCGATGGCGTCGTGATCGCGCGGGCCAGCGGCACGTTCCGCGTGGTGCCGAAATCTAGCCAAACCTCCACTGCGTCGTCTCCACCACGAGATCAATGAACGCGCGCACCTTGGCCGAGAGCAGGCGCGAGGTCGGATAGACGATGTGGATCGGCAGCGCCGGCTGCTCGTATGTCTCCAGCAGGATCTTCAGCCGCCCGCGCTGCAGGCCGTCTGCGGCCTGATAGGCCAGCACACGCGTGATGCCGCCATCGGCCTCGGCATATTGCAGGGCGGCGTCGGCGCTATTGCTGGTGAATCGCGGAGCTGGCATCACCTCGATGTCACGGCCGTCCTGCGCGAAGCGCCACGCCGTTGCCGGACCAAACAGGATGGTCTGATGCTCGCGCAGCGCCTCAGGTGTCTTCGGCTCGCCATGGCGCTTCAGATAGCCCGGCGTGGCCACCGTGATCCGCCGCATCTCCCCGACCTGGCGCGCGACCAGCGAGGAGTCGGCGAGATGACCGATCCGCACCGCGGCATCGACGGCGTCCTCCACCAGGTTGACGAGATTGTCCGACAGCCTGAGTTCGCAAGCGACTTCCGGATAACGCGTGAGATAGTCGGTCATGACAGGGCCGACATGGAGCCGGCCGAAGCCGACGGGGGCCGATACCACCAGACGCCCGCTCGGCCGGTTGCGCTCCTCGCGCGCCGAGCCGTCGGCTTCCTCGACATCGGCGAGGATCCGCCGGGCGCGTTCCAGATAGCGCGTGCCGACGTCGGTCAATCTCACCTGCCGTGTGGTCCGTTGCAGCAACCGCGCGCCGAGATGCTCCTCCAGCGCCGCGATCAGCCGGGTCACCGCCGAGGGCGACAGCCGAAGTTTCCGCGCTGCCGGCGCAAAGCCGTGCAGGTCGGCGACTGTGACGAAGACGTGCATGGCTTCCAGACGATCCATGGAATTATTCCATATATCGCAATGATGAAGTGTCAAGTTGGCTAATTGTTCTGATCGTCGGAATGTCTATGTTGACCGATGAAAAGCAATTCGCCGGAATTTTCAGGAGATGTTCCGATGGCCGCAGTTCAGACCTATGCCAGCGATGTGGCCTTCACCCCCGCGGTGAAGGCGATCCAGGCGCGCAAGGGGTCGCGCGAGGCCTATGGCCGCGTCGAGCAGCGAGGCTGGCGCACCGAGGTCGACGAGAATCTCGAAGCCTTCCTCGCCGATGCCAACAGTTTCTATTTCGCCACCGCCTCGGCCACAGGCCAGCCTTACATTCAGCATCGCGGCGGGCCGAAAGGGTTTCTGAAGGTGCTCGACAAACAGACACTCGCTTTCGCCGACTATGCCGGCAACCAGCAATATCTGACCCAAGGCAATCTCTCGGAGAATCCCAAGGCCTACATCTTCGTGATGGACTACGCCCATCGCCGCCGGGTGAAGATCTGGGGCGAGGCGCGGGTGGTCGAGGATGACGATGCGCTGACGGATGCGCTGATGCCGAAGGGCTATCGCGCCCGGCCCGAGCAGGTGATCTTGTTCAGGATCGCCGCCTGGGATACCAACTGCCCGCAGCACATTCCGCAGAAATTCGACGCCCCGGATGTGGCGACGGCGTTGGCGGCAAAAGACCAGCGGATTGCGGAGCTCGAAGCGCAAGTTGCGGCGCTGAAAGGGCAGGCGACGGAGGGTTAATCGTCCACGTCGTCCTGGGTGCGGCCGAACAGGTGCACGATGCCTGGCGTGGCGATCGTCACGAACACGAAACGCGAGAGGTGATGGGCGCCGACGAAGATCGGGTCGATGTGCAGCGTCAGCGCCAGCGCCAGCATCGCATCCATCGCGCCGGGCGCAAACGCGACGACGACGTCGGAGAACTTCACCTGGGTGGTAAGTGCGACGATGCCGACAAAGATCGCTGAGACGGCGATGGCCACTGCAAACGAGCCAAGCGCGGCGTTGATGTGGCCCGCCAGCGTCTTGATGCGCATCCGGGCGAAGCGACTGCCGATCAGTGCGCCGATGCCGACCAGTGCCACGCCGCGCACCCAGTTCGGCAGGCCGCCCTCGACCCAGCCGGCGCCGTGCAGCAGGCTGGAGGCGATCATCGCGCCGAACATCCAGCTCGCCGGAAACTTGATCAGTCGCAGCACCAGCGATGCCGCCAGCGAGGCGAAGATCAGCTCAACAAGATCGAGCGGCGAGGCGGTCGTCGTCGTCAGTGACGGCGCGACGGAGGGTGCGACGCCGGCGACCGCCAGCACCATCGGCAGCGCCGCGGTCAGGATGATGACGCGCATTGTCTGCACGACCGCGATTCCAGGCAGGTCGGCGCCGCGTTCGACCGCCAGGATGGTGATCTGCGAGAGGGCGCCAGGGCTGCCGGCGAGAAAGGCCGAGGTGCGGTCCCAGCCATGGACGCGCTGGAGGTAATAGCTCGAGCCGAAGGTCGAGCAGAAGGTGGCGAGCGCCAATAGCCCGATGGTCAGCGGATACGCGCTGACCTGCTGGATCAGATGGCGCGACACGACCGAGCCCAGCGAAATGCCGAGCAGCACCAACACGGTCTGGGTCAGGATCGGAGGGACGGCAAGCTGCCGTCCGGCGATCGCGGCGATCCCGACCGCGATCATCGAGCCCGAGATCAGCCCGCCCGGGAGTCCCGCAACCAGGAAGATCAGGCCGCCGCCGGCGCCGATGACGAGCGTCTCCGCGGTGCCCAAAACCTTGGCACGGCTTGGCCATTCGAACGGTAGGGAGGCGGTGATTTGCTTCACGCCGCCTTATCGCAAATCGGCGAGAGGCGCACAATTGCGGGCTCGTCATGCCGAAATGCGCGCGCCTCCCGCCAAACGCGAGGAAGGGATTGTGACGGATTTACTTCTTGTCGGCGGCGGCTGGAGCAGGGGCAGCGCCGGCCTTCGCGGTCTTGATGCACTCGGAGCGGAATTTCTTGCGCTCCTTGCCATGCAGGCCCTTGGCATCCGCCTGCTTGGAGCATTCGAGCGACTCGGCCGAGCGCTCCTTCGGCGCCTTCTTGTCGGTGGTCGTGGTGGCATCGGTCTTGGCGGCCGGCGCCGCGGTCTGGGCGAAGGCGGCACCGGTGGCGAACAGGGAAGCAATGGCGACGACGGCGAGGCGGGAGGCGAGGGTCATGTTGCTGCACTCTTCTTGCGAGAATTGCGAAGGGCGCGAACGTCGGCCCGGGTTGCTGAACGCGACATGAATAATCTGAACAAGGCGATCACTATATTTTGGCCCTGAACGCCATCACTTCCTTGTCGGACGTCCGTGGCACGCTAGGATAGCAATCCTCGTTTGCTTCCCTGAGGGAGACCAAGGATGACCATTCGATCGAAATTGTTGTGTGCAGTTGCGGTGTCGGGTTTTGCCGCGCTGATGGTGAGTGCGCCGGCGCAGGCGCTGACTTCGCAGGAGTGCAGCGCGAAATACCAGGCGGCCAAGAAGGACGGCTCGCTCGGTACCATGAAGTGGAATGACTTCCGGAAGGCCCAGTGCGGCGCCGACGCAACGCCCGCCGCTACGCCGACCGCCGCTGCCCCGACTGCGCCCCCGCCCGCTGCCGAGCCCAAGCAGGCCAAGAAGGAGGCGACCCCCACTGCCGCTCCGGCGATGCCGGCCGGCCCCGCGATCTTCCCGAACGCGGTCGATCCGAAATACGCGAAGGAGACCGCCGGCAAGGCCCGCCTCCATACCTGCGTCGACCAGTACAACGCCAACAAGACCACCAACGGCAATGGCGGCATGAAGTGGATCGAGAAGGGTGGCGGCTATTACAGCGAATGCAACAAGAAGCTGAAGGGCGCCGCCTGACGCTTCGAGACGACGCAGAGGCCGGAGCCAAGCCCCGGCCTCTTCTCTTAGTCGAGCAGTTTCTCGGCCGATTTCGCCACGAGTTGTGACCGCTTGCGCGGGCCGCGCTCGACGAACAGCAGGCTCTGACCGAAGATGAAGCAGTAGAACAAGAAGGCCTGTGCCTCTGCCTCCTCGGCCTCGAGGCCGATCGCGCGATAGAGTTCGGTGACGTGCTTGAGCCGCGCCGCATCCACGCTTGCCACTGCCGCCGCCGCGCTCTCGTCGGAGCGGGCCCATTGCCGGATTGCGAGCTCGATCGCCATGCCGTCCGGATTCAGCCGCTCGGAATAGAGCTGGATCACTGCCCTGAGCCGCTCGCGCGGCTCTTGCCCGTCGAGGCTGGTCTGCTGTGCGATCGATGCCGAGCGTCCTTCGCGCCAGTGCACCAGCATGGCCTCGAGCAGCGCGGACCGGTCGGCGAAGCGGCGGTAGAAGCCGCCCTTGGTGACGCCCAGATTCTTGGCAAGCACCTCGACCCGCACCCCCTCGACACCCGCGCGGGCAAGCTCCTTGAACCCTGCCTCGACCCAGACGTCGCCCTTGCCGTCGTTCATGAAGGAAGCCTCACCGGTTCTTGATACGGTGCCGTATTGCTAACGCGCCCGATACCCGATACGCTACCGTATCAAGACCAGAACACCGAAAAGGGCGGGGAATGGCGATGGAGCAAGAGGCCACCTATCGCGGTACGGTCTATCCGTGGCAATGCGATCACGTCGGCCACATGAACATCATGTGGTATGTCGGCAAGTTCGACGAGGCCAATTGGAATCTGTTCGCCCGGCTCGGGCTGACGCCGAGCTATCTGCGCTCCTCCGGCCGCGGCATGGCCGCCGTACAGCAGAACATCACCTACAAGCGCGAACTGCTGGCCGGTGACATCATCGAGTTCCGCAGCCACCTGCTCGAGTTTCGCGACAAGTCGGTCCGTTTTCGGCACGACATGACCAATGCCGAGACCGGCGAGATGGCCGCATTCTGCGAGATCACCGGCGTGCACATGGACCGCAGCTTGCGCAAATCTGTCCCATTCGCTGAGGCCGTCCGCGGGATCGCGCTGAAATATCTTTCCGAGCCGGTCGAGGCCTGAGTCATGGCTGCGTTTGAGCCGAATAATCCCGGCTATCGTGCCGCCGCCATCGCCATGTTCGAGGGACAGCCGGCGATGCGCACGCTGGGCGTCGTGATCGTGCGGCTCGCGCCTGGTGAGGCCGAACTCGCCATGCTGCATTCGTCCGCCTTCACGCAGCAGAACGGCTTTGTTCATGCCGGCATCATCACCGCGGGGCTCGATAATGCCTGCGGCGTTGCCGCCTTCACGCTGATGCAGTCAGGGGCCGATATCCTCACGGTCGAATTCAAGACCACGCTGCTCGCCCCGGCCCGCGGCGAACGCTTCGTCTTCAAGGCCGAGGTGGTCAAGCCGGGCCGTACGCTCACCTTCTGCGAAGCCAGGGCGTTTGCCGAGCATGAGGGCACGACCACGCTGATCGCCACCATGACCGGGACGCTGATGGCGATGCTGCCTCGGATTGCGGCTTCGCACGAACCGCGCGCGTCCCGCGGCTAGCGCCAATTGACAAGCCCTGCGGCGCATTCCTTGATGCGTCATGCTTGCAAGTCTCAGCCTCATCCTGCTTTGCCAATTGATCGGCGAGGCCGCGGTCCGCGGCCTCGGCCTGCCGCTGCCGGGGCCTGTGCTCGGCCTGCTCCTGCTTCTGATCTTGCTGCTTGCCCGCGACCGCCTCTCTATTCTCGCGCACGGACCGCTGCGCAACGACGGCGTCGAGACCGCAAGCAAGGGCCTGCTGGCTCATCTGTCGCTTTTGTTCGTGCCGGCCGGGGTGGGCGTCGTTCAGAAGCTCGATCTGCTCGCCTCTCACGGCATCGCCATCGTCCTGGTGCTTGCGCTCTCGGTGATCGTCACTTTGCTGGCGACCGTTCTGACCTTTCGCCTGGTCAGCCGCCTGTTGAAGCAACAGGACGCGCAATGAAGGACAATCCGTTCTCGCTCTGGGTCTATCTCTCGCAATCGCCGCTGCTCTGGCTGACGGTGACGTTGGTGGTCTATGCGACCACCGACGCGATATCGCTTGCGACGCGGCGGCATCCGTTCGCCAATCCCGTGCTGCATGCGATGTGGATCATTGGTGCGTTCCTGCTCGTTACAGGCACCTCCTACACCACCTATTTTGCCGGTGCGCAGTTCGTGCATTTTCTGCTCGGGCCCGCCACCGTTGCGCTCGCCGTGCCGCTCTATGAGAACCGCAAGCGCGTGGTGAGTTCCATCGTGCCAATGCTGGCGGCGTTGGTCGCGGGCTCGGTGACGGCCGTGGTGTCGGTCGTGCTGCTCGCAGAGTTCGTCGGCCTGCCGCGTGACGTGGTGCTCTCGCTTGCACCCAAATCAGTCACGGCCGGCGTGGCCATGGGCATCGCCGAATCCCTCCATGCCGATCCTTCGCTGGCGGCGGTTGCAGTCATCCTCACAGGCATCATGGGCGCAATCATCGTCACACCGCTGATGAACCGCACCGGGGTCACGGACTTCCGTGCTCGCGGCTTTGCCGCGGGCCTGGCCGCGCACGGCATCGGCACCGCCCGCGCGTTCCAGGTCGATGAGGTTGCCGGCGTCTTCTCCGGCATCGCCATGAGTCTCAATGCTCTGGTCACGTCGTTTCTGGTCCCGCTGGTGGTGACATTGCTGGTGCGGTGACATCGCCCCCGCGACACTCTATATGGTCTGTAACAATTCCCGGTTCCGAGCCGTACTTGCGGCGATGGGACCGAAACGGGACGAGATATGGCTGGATCTGGAAACAAGGGCTTTGGGCCGACGCGCCGTGCCGCGCTGACGTTGATCGGGGCGGGCGCCTTCGCGGCTGGCGGCATGTCGTTGGCGCGCACAGCTACCAATGATGGCGAGGTGCTGACTGAAGCCAAGGTGCTGCGCGATCCCGACGTTCCCGTCGCCGGCAATCCCGATGGCAACGTCAGCATCATCGAATGGTCCGACTACAATTGTCCCTATTGCCGCAAGCTCGAGCCTGAGCTGCGTCAGGTCGTCCAGGACGACGGCAAGGTCAGGCTGGTGTTGAAGGACTGGCCGATCCTCGGGCCGGTCTCGGTGACGGCTGCCCGGATCGCGCTCGCCACCAAATATCAGAACAAGTACCATCAAGCCCATGACGCCATGATGGGCGTCAGCTCGCGCCTGACCGAGTCGCGCATCAACGAACTGCTCGCCTCCGTCGGCGTCGACATGGACCGCGTCAAGGGTGACCTCACGGCGCACGGCAAGGACATCGACGCGATCCTCAAGCGCAACAACGATCAGGCCGAAGCCTTCGGCTTCCGCGGCACGCCGTCGTTCATCGTCGGCAAGTACCGCGTGCCGGGTGTGCTCAGCATGACCGAGTTCGAGCAGGTCATCGCCGACGCCCGCAAGGCCAAGATGAACTGATCCATCGCTGCATTGATCGCAGCCAAGACAAAGGCGCCGCCGCGGAATCGCGACGGCGCCTTGTTCATGTCCGGTCGATCGAGGTTACTTTGAGGAGATGCGGACCCAGTCCTTGTGCGCACGGTCGCGCAGCAGGTCCCAGTCGGCCTTCGCGACGTCCCAGTTCACGATGGTGCGATTGGTGGTCGCAACCTCGCCGTTGGCGACGGACGACGTCTGCATGGAGTCATAGACATAGACGCCGCAAGCAAGCAGCAGCGCGCCCAGGATCATTCCGAAAAAAGTCTGCATGGCGAACCCTCCGGTGTGTCGGGCGGATAACGTCGGCCCAGAGTGATGGTTCCGCGCCAGTGCGGCGCAGGTGAGGACGCCTCGTTCACGCCCCGTTCAGCCATTGCAGAAGCTCCGCGTTGATCTCGCGCGGATAGGTGTGACTGAGGTCGTCAATCTCGCGGTAGGTGACGTCGGCGCCAGCGGCCGCGAGCGCTCCCTGCGTTTGGCGCGCGGTCTGTACCGGAAACATCCAGTCGAGCTTGCCGTGGGTGATGAAGACGGGCAGGCCCCGAAGCCGCGTGACGTCGGCCATCTCCGCCATCAGCGGATGGAAGGTTGCCGATACCGGCGCGAGATGGGTGAAGGGCGAGGCGCCATCGAGCCCGCTCACGTAGCAGAAAGTGCCGCCATCGCTCATGCCGGTCAGCAGCATGTGCGAAGCATCGATCGTCCAGCGGCCGCGTACGCTTTCGAGGATGAGCGCAAGATTGGGCGTGTCGGTGTCGTCGCCCATCAGCGCCCAGGTCTGCCCGGTCGCGGTCGGCGTCACCAGGATCGCGCCCAGGCTGCGGACGTCGCGTAGCCAGCTCCACAGAAAGCCGCGGCCGTTGCCGCTGCCGCCGTGCAACGCCATCACCAGCGGCCAGCTGCGATCGGGCGTATAATATTCGGGTACATAGACCGAGAAGCCGCCGCGGCTGCCGGGCTCGTTGTGATCGTGGAAGATGCCGGTGGGCTCGCTCGCACCGCCCCCGAGCCGCGAGAGCAGCTCTTCGTTCTCGCGATGAGCTGCAGTGAGGAAGAAATTGCTCACGGGCGGGAATTGCGCCGACAGTGGATAAAGCGCCTCCTGCGCACGCGGCAGATGGCGGAGCGCGCGGAATACCGCGAGGAGATCGCCATTGCCGCGCTCGACGTCGCGGATGCCGGCAAAGGCGGCGAGCGTCTCGTTGCAGGCGCGATCGAGCCGCTCGCGAAGCCCGGCGAATTGCTCCGGCCACGCGCCGACGGCCTCATGCGCCGATCGTAGCGCATCATCCGGCGCGCCGATCGCGTTCATCACCGAGCCGAAGGCCGGCGGATGCAGATGCCGGGCGAAGTAGCCGAGTGCTTCCAGCGCATTGAGCAGCGGCGGCAGCACGGCCACGATGTCGTCGACGACGGCCTCGGTCATTACCGCTTCCTTTGGGTGGCTCAGTGCAGCTTCGGCGCTTTCAGCAGCTTGAAGCGGTCGGTCGACGTCACCGTGACGTCGAAGGTGACGCCTTCATGATGCGCAGTGCCCTGATGGTGCACGGTGAGGGGCACGTCGACGCCGGCGGGGCCGAGCCCCCACATCTTCTTGTAGAACGCCGTCTGGCTCGTGACCTTCTCGCCGTCCACGGCAAGAATGACGTCGCCGGTCTTGAGCTCGGCGCGCGCGGCGGGACCGTTGGCGGAGATCCCGATCACCACCACGCGGTTGTCGATCTCGGTCGAATAGAGCCCGAGCCACGGCCGCGCCGGCTTGTTGACGCGGCCGAACTTCCGGAGATCGTCGAGAATCGGTTTCAGCAGGTCGATCGGCACGACCATGTTGACGTGCTCGGCGTTGCCGTCGCGTTCACGCTCGAGTTGAAGCGAGCCGATGCCGATCAACTCGCCGCGCTCGTTGATCAGCCCCGTGCCGCCCCAATTCGGATGAGCCGGATAGGTGAACAAGGCCTCGTCGAGCAGGTACTCCCAATAGCCGGCGAATTCCTGCTTGGCGACGATCTGGCTCGCGACCGATCGCGTCCGCCCACCCGCGCCGCCGACCACGACGCGGTCGCCGAGCCTGACATTCGCCGACGAGCCGAGCGGCAGCGGCTCGATATCGAGCCGGCCGAGCGCCTGCACCAGGCCGAAGCCGGTGACGGCATCGAAGCCGAGCACATGTCCCTCGACGACGTGCCCGTCGCCGCGATGAAGCCACACGGATTCCGCCTCGGTGACGAGATAGCCGATGGTGAGCACCAGCCCGTCATCGATCACGACGCCGTTGCCGGCGCGTTCGGTACCGAGCGTTTCCGCGCTGAAGGCGTCCGACGGGATGATGGCGTGCAGGCCGACGATGGACGCGAGCGCACGGTCGAGGTCGAAGCCGGGGTACTCGCTCGCACGCGGCTGATTGGCCGGCGGCACTCTCCATTCGGTCAGAACGGTCATGGAGTTCTCCTGGCTGACAGCTTCGCTCCGCCTTGGCTGCGGAACAACAACGCGCGAAGCAAGCATAATTTAGGCCGGAGAAGGTCGTCTTGAAAGACTTGACCTCAACTATTCGGATGTCGCGCCGCCGATTTCCGAAGATCACAGGCATCGTTCACCGAAATTCGGTCGGTGGCTGCCCAATCCGGCATCGGTCGCATGGCTGGTGTCCGGCGAGATGCTAGGCGGGGTCCAACGAAGCTGCTAACCATTGGCGCTTGGTTGGACCAAGAGATCACGGACCGAAGCAATGGATAACCGCAGCGACATCTGGCGTGGCATCGACACGATCAAGGGACGTTTCATCGACCTGAGCGACAAGGTCTGGGGCATGCCCGAAGTCTGCTACACCGAGGCGCGCTCCGCCGCCGAGCATCTCGCCGAATTACGCCACCAGGGCTTCCGCATCACCGAAAAGGTTGCGGGCATTCCGACCGCGGTGATGGGCGAATGGGGCGAGGGCGGTCCGGTCATCGCCTTCATGGGTGAATACGACGCGCTGCCGGGCCTCAGCCAGGAGGCGGGCGTTGCCGAGCACCGTCCGGTCGAGACCGGCGGCCACGGCCACGGTTGCGGTCACAATCTGCTCGGCTCCGCGGCGCTGCTCGCCGCAACCGCGGTCAAGGACTGGCTCGCCGAGAACAAGGTGCCCGGCCGCGTGCGCTATTACGGCTGCCCGGCGGAAGAGGGCGGCGCGGCCAAGGCCTTCATGGTGCGGTCCGGCGCTTTCGAGGACGCCGATATCGCGATCACCTGGCATCCACACAGCTTCTGGGAAGTCGCGGTGACGCCGTCGCTCGCCAACACCCGCGCCGACTTCATCTTCACCGGCCGCACCTCGCATGCGGCGGCTTCGCCCCATCTCGGCCGCTCCGCGCTCGATGCGGTGGAGTTGATGAATGTCGGCGTGAACTACATGCGAGAACACATGCCGAGCGATGCGCGCGTGCACTACGCGCTGCTCGACACGGGCGGCATCGCGCCCAACGTGGTGCAGGCCCATGCCCGCGTCCGCTATTCGATCCGCGCGCGTGATCTCCCCGGCATGAACGAGCTGGTCGGGCGTGTCAGCAAGATCGCGGAGGGCGCGGCCCTGATGACCGAGACCAAGGTCGAGATGAAGATCATCTCGGCGGTTTCCAACATCCTGCCGAACACGCCGCTGGAGCAGGCGCTGCATCGGGTCATGGAAGAGCTCGGACCGCCGCATTTCGACGATAGCGACAAGGGCTTTGCCAGCCAGATCCGCGCGACGCTGACCGACAAGGACATCGCGTCGGTCTATTACGCGATTGGGATGGAGCCGACCGATCGGCCGCTGGCAGACTTCCTGGTGCCGCTGGATGCCAAGCGCAACCCGCTGGTCGGCTCGACCGACGTGGGCGACGTGAGCTGGGTGGTCCCGACCGTGCAGGTTCACGCACCGACGGTTGCAATTGGCACGCCGTTCCACACCTGGCAGGTGGTTGCGCAGGGCAAGAGCCCGCACGCCCACAAGGCGATGGTGCAGGCGGCAAAGGCCATGGCCGGCCTCGGCATCAAGGCATTGACCGAACCGGAGCTGATCAAGGCCGCGAAGGCCGATCTCACGAAGCGGACGGCCAAGACGCCTTATGTCTGCCCGCTGCCCGACCACGTCGCGCCGCCGCTCAATATGTCCGTGGCGTAGAATTCCATCTCGATACTTCGTCTGATCTGAAGAACAAATTTTTCGCAGTGCAACTTGGTTTCCGGCGGATTTTGGCGCCGGAATGCCAAACCGTTGGGCTGCGGGACGAAGTTTTGCCCAACGGACAGCCAGAACTTCGTTTGTACACGCGCGGCCGCAGTTGACGTGCGGCCTATTCAGTGTGCCATCTACCGCCAGCCAAAACCCGGCGGCCGTCCTGCGACCGCCTGTATCCATAAGGGAACCAGACGGGGGACAACCATGCTGGACAAAGAACTGCGTTCGATGATCGGTGACGTGAAGGATGGGCGGATGGATCGCCGTGCCTTCATCAAGCGCATGGCCGCTGTCGGCCTCACTGCTCCCATGGCGAATCAGATCCTCGCCATCGGCGGCGTCGCCATGGCCCAGAGCCCGAACCCATATCCGCCGACCAAGCGCGGCGGCGGCGGTCCGCTCAAGCTACTGTGGTGGCAAGGGCCGACCTTGCTCAATCCGCATTTTGCCACCGGCACCAAGGACCAGGATGGCTCGCGCCTGTTCTACGAACCGCTCGCAAGCTGGGATGCCAACGGCAATCTCAACCCGATTCTCGCCGCCGAAATTCCGTCGGTCGCAAATGGCGGCCTGGCCGCCGATGGCAAGTCGGTCACCTGGAAGATCAAGCCGGGCGTCAAATGGCATGACGGCAAACCCCTGACCGCCGACGATTTCGTGTTCACCTGGGCGTATGCCAGCGACGCCGCCACAGCCGCCGTGTCCATCAGCACGTACGCCGACATGACGGTCGAGAAGGTAGATGGTCTCACCATCCGCATCCAGTTCAAGAATCCCACGCCGTTCTGGGCCAATGCCTTCGTGGGCGCTTACGGATGCGTGATCCCGCAACACCTGTTTGCCGAGTACAAGGGAGCGAAATCCCGCGAAGCGCCGAGCAACCTGGCGCCGGTTGGCACCGGCCCCTACAAGTTCGTCGAGTTCAAGCCGGGCGATCTGGTCCGAGGCCAGATCAATCCTGACTATCACATGCCCAACCGGCCGCATTTCGACACGATCGAGATGAAAGGCGGCGGCGATGCCGTCTCCGCAGCGCGCGCGGTGATCCAGACGGGCGAATTTGATTTTGCCTGGAACATGCAGGTCGAGGACGACGTGCTGTTGCGGCTGGAGAAGGGCGGCAAGGGCAAGACCATTTATGCCGTGGGCGGCGACATCGAGTTCATCGCGATCAACTTCACCGACCCGAACACCGAGGTCGATGGCGAGCGATCTTCGATGAAAACCAAGCATCCCCTCCTGTCCGACCCGGCCGTTCGCCAGGCGCTCGCCTTGCTCGTCGACCGTGACGCGATCAGGAAGGCGATCTACGGTCGCGCCGGCCGCGCCACGGCCAACTACCTCAATGGCCCCGAGAAATTCGTCTCCAAGAACACCTCTTGGGAGTTCAATATCGACAAGGCATCGAAGATGCTGGAGGACGCCGGCTGGAAAGCCGGTGCGGACGGCATTCGCGAAAAGGGCGGCAAGAAGCTGAAGCTCCTGTACCAGACCTCAATCAATGGTCCGCGCCAGAAGACCCAGGCCATCGTCAAGCAGGCCTGTCAGAAGGCGGGCATCGAGGTTGAGCTGAAATCGGTCGTCGCGTCGGTCTTCTTCTCTTCCGACGTCGCCAACCCCGACACCTATTCCAAGTTCTATTCCGACATCGAGGAATTCCAGATCCCGATGACCCAGCCCGATCCCGCGCTTCACATGAGGCGCTACATTTCGGCCAATGTAGCAACCAAGGAAAACAAGTGGCAGGGCCAGAATTTCCCTCGTTACGTCAACAAGGACTATGATGCGGCCATTGCCGCGGCCGAGACCGAAACCGATCCGGTCAAGCGCGCAGCGCTCTACATCAAGTGCAACGACCTGTTGTGGAAAGACACCGTGTTCATTCCGGTCCTGCACCGCTTGAAGGTGGAGGCTGCCTCCAACACGCTGCGCCCTGCCATCAGCGGCTGGGCCAACGAAACGGACAACATCCAGGACTGGTATCGGGAGGCATGAGGGACGGCCGCTAAGAGGATCCTTCCCTGATGAGTCAGTATGTCCTGCGTCGCCTGTTGATCGCGATTCCGAGTTTGCTCGGGATTTCGCTCGTGTTGTTCGTCGTGTTGGCTTTGGCCCCCGGCGATCCCTTCTCGGACCTGGCGACCAATCCGAACGTTCCGCCCGAAGTCGCTCTCGCGCTTCGGGCGAAGTTCGGCCTCGACGATCCGGTTTATCTTCGCTACCTGCACTGGCTCTCGGCCATGGCGCATGGCGATTGGGGCTTCTCCTTCGTCAGCCGGATGGATGTCGATCAACTCATCCTGCAGCGCCTGCCGACCACGCTCTACGTGATCGGCTCCGCGCAGCTTCTCGCGTTGCTAGTCGCGATTCCGGTCGGCGTCTATGCGGCGACCAAACCATATTCGCTGTTCGACCAGATCGCCAATACGCTCGCTTTCGTCGGCTTCTCGCTGCCGACCTTCTTCACGGGCATCCTGTTCATCCTGATCTTCTCGGTCAGGCTGGACTGGTTGCCCTTCGTCTATTCGACCGATATCGATGCGACCGGCATTCGCTGGGTGCTGGAGATGATCCGGCAGGCGATCATGCCGGTGATGGTGCTCGGCCTGTTCCAGGCGGCGTCCATGACCCGCTTCGTTCGCTCCGCCATGCTCGACGTGATCCGGCTCGACTACGTCACCACGGCGCGCGCCAAGGGCCTTGGACAAGCCAAGGTCATCGTCAAGCACGTGATGCGCAACGCAATGATCCCGGTTGTTACCCTGATCGCGTTGCAGATGCCCGCGGTGTTCGGCGGCGCCATCGTCACCGAGCAGATCTTTCGTATTCCCGGCATCGGATCGCTGCTCATCTCCTCAATTTTGGCCAACGATACGCCGGTGGTGATGGCCGTCACCTTCGTCTTCGCGTGCCTCGTCGTGCTGTTCAATCTCATCGCGGACGTCCTTTATGGCTGGCTTGACCCTCGCATCTCCTTCCGCTGAGCGGACCTCCGGGCGGGCCGTCTACTCGCCCTGGCGCGAAACGTGGCGGCGCTATCGCCGGCACAAGCTCGCGGTCGTGAGCGCGCTCCTGTTGCTCGTTCTCATCCTGGCGGTGGTGCTCGGTCCCTTCGTATGGCACGTCCAGATCAACGACATCGATATTACCGCGAGCCTGCAGGGACCTTCGCTCGACCATCCCTTCGGAACCGATGATCTCGGGCAGGACATTCTCGCCCGCATGATCTATGGCGGCCGCATCTCGCTCGCGGTGGGGCTCGCCGCGATGCTGGTCTCCGTGTTCGTGGGAACGCTGATTGGCGCGCTCGCCGGCATGTCGCGGGGCGCGCTGGGACACGGGCTGATGTGGCTCACCGATCTCTTCCTTTCGTTGCCGCAGCTGCCGCTGCTCCTCATGCTGATCTACCTGTTCCGCGACGGGCTGAAGGCGGTGTTCGGCCCCGAAGGCGGCATCTTCATCCTGATCGTGCTCGTGATCGGCGGCCTGCGCTGGATGCCCGTGGCGCGCCTCGTGCGCGCGCAGTTCCTGTCGATCCGCGAGAAGGAATTCGTCGAGGCCGCGCGCGCGCTTGGTGCGAGCCCGGTGCGGCAGGTGGTGCGTCACATTCTGCCCAATGCCGTCGGTCCCGTGATCATCGCCGGCACCATCGACGTCGCAGCCGCCATCATCGCGGAATCGACGCTGTCCTTCCTCGGTCTCGGCTTTCCGCCTGACACCCCGACCTGGGGACGGTTGCTGTTCGACGCCAAGGACTTCCTCGACATCGGCCCGCACTGGGCGCTGTTTCCCGGCGGGGCGATCTTCATCGCGGTGGTCGCCATCAACTTCATCGGCGACGGTCTGCGTGACGCGCTCGATGCGCGACGGGTGATTTGATGGCGCCGCTGCTCGAGATCAAGGGTCTCAAGACTCACTTCTCCACCGACGACGGCATCCTCCAGGCCGTCGACGGCGTCGACATCACCATCAACAAGGGCGAGACGCTCTGCGTCGTCGGCGAATCCGGCTGCGGCAAGACCGTTACCGCGATGTCGATCCTGAAGCTGATCGCGATGCCGCCGGGCCGCATCGCGGCCGGCGAGATCATCTTCGAGGGCCGCGATCTGGTGCCGCTGACGAGCAACCAGCTCGACGACATCAGGGCCAAAGAGATCGGCTTCATCTTCCAGGAGCCGATGACCTCGCTCAATCCGGTGCTGACGGTCGGCGAGCAGATCGCCGAGAGCCTGCGCCGGCACGAGGCCGTGACCAAGAAGCAGGCGCTCGCGCGCACCATCGAGATGCTGAAGCTTGTCCAGATCCCCAATGCGGAAGGCCGCGTGCACAATTATCCGCACCAGTTTTCCGGCGGCATGCGCCAGCGCGTGATGATCGCGATGGCGCTCGCCTGCAAGCCCAAGCTCATCATTGCCGACGAGCCGACCACCGCGCTCGACGTCACCATCCAGGCGCAGATTCTCGATTTGCTCCAGGACATGAAGGAACGCTTCGGCATGGCGGTGATGCTGATCACCCATGCCATGGGCGTCGTCGCCGAGACGGCACAGCGCGTCGTCGTGATGTATGCCGGCAAGGTGGTGGAGGAGGCCGGTGTCGACGATCTCTTCGCCGATCCCCGCCATCCCTACACGCAGGGCCTGATCCGCTCGATCCCGCGTATCGATCTCGACAGCGAGCACAAGACGCGGCTCGAGGCGATCGGCGGCTCGGTGCCGATCCTGATCAATCCGCCGGTCGGTTGCCGCTTCGCGCCGCGCTGCAAGTTCGCCATGAACGTCTGCACCGAGAAGGAGCCGCCGTTGCGCGAGATCGCGCCGGGCCACCGCATGGCCTGCCATCTCGGCGACACACGGCTGGGAGGTGCGGCATGAGCGAGCCCCTGCTCCGCGTCAGCGGCCTGAAGAAACATTTCCCCGTGCTGGGCGGCCTGTTGTCGCGCCAGGTCGCCACCGTCTACGCGGTCGATGGCGTGTCGTTCTCGGTCAATCGCGGCGAGACGCTCGGTCTCGTCGGCGAGTCCGGTTGCGGCAAATCGACGACGGGGCGTTGCGTGCTCCGCCTGATCGAGCCGACCGACGGCGAAGTCGTGTTCGACGGCCAGGATGTCGGCAAGCTCGGCGGCACCGATCTGCGGGCGATGCGGCGGAACATGCAGCTGGTGTTCCAGGATCCGTTCGCCTCGCTCAATCCGCGCATGACTGTGGGCTCCATCCTCGGCGAGGCGTTCACCATCCACGATCTCGCCGCCAACGCCAGGGAGCGCGAGGACCGCGTCGCGGGCCTGCTCGTGAAGGTCGGCCTGAAGGCCGAGCACATGCGCCGCTATCCGCACGAATTTTCCGGCGGTCAGCGCCAGCGCATCGTGATCGCGCGTGCACTCGCGGTCGAGCCGAAATTGATCGTCTGCGACGAGCCGGTTTCCGCGCTCGACGTCTCGATCCAGGCGCAGGTCATCAACCTGCTGGAGGATCTCCAGGCCGAACTGAATCTCACCTATCTCTTCGTCGCGCACGACCTCTCGGTGGTCGAGCACATCTCGGACCGTGTCGCAGTGATGTATCTCGGCCGTATCGTCGAGTTGGCGAAGGCAAGCGACCTCTATCGCAATCCGCAGCATCCCTATACCAAGGCGCTGCTCTCCGCGGTGCCGGTGCCGGATCCCAAGCTCAAGCGTAACCGCATCCGCCTCAAGGGCGACGTGCCGAGCCCGATGAAGCCGCCGTCAGGCTGTCATTTCCATACCCGCTGCCCGATCGCGCAGCCGCGCTGCGCTGAAAGCGCGCCGGAGCTGAAGGAAGGCGCAGGCGGGCATTTCGTGGCGTGCCATCTGGCCTGAGTTGCGCGGTGCATAGGCCTCCAAGGCCTTGATCGCTCGGGACCGGCTGACGTAGGGGAACGCATGAGCCAGGTACAGGACGCTACTCTCGGCGCGGTTGATACGGCTGCGACGGATCGCGATGCGGAAGCACGACGGGCGTTGTGGGGATCGGCGCTCGGCTACGCGATGGATGGGTTCGATCTCCTTATCCTCGGCTTCATGCTGACGGCGATTTCTACAGATCTTCATCTCACCCAGCCGCAGGCGGCCTCGCTCGTAACGGGGACCCTGGTCGGCGCGGTCGTCGGCGGGCTCGTCTTCGGCATGCTGTCGGACCGGCTTGGCCGCGTGCGGGTCCTGACCTGGAGCATCGTCCTGTTCGCGGTCTTCACCGGGCTCTGCGCGCTGGCACGGGGCTATTGGGACCTCCTGGCCTGCCGGGCCATTGCCGGCATTGGTCTCGGCGGCGAGTTCGGCATCGGCATGGCGCTGGTGGCCGAGGCCTGGCCTGCGAGCAAGCGCGCGCGGGCGACGTCCTATGTCGGGCTCGGCTGGCAGTTCGGCGTGCTCACGGCGGCGCTGGTGACGCCGGCCCTGTTGCCGATCATCGGCTGGCGCGGAATGTTTGCGCTCGGGGTCTTTCCGGCGGTGATTGCCTATGCGATCCGTCGCAAGCTGCACGAACCAGACGTCTTCATCGCGTACAAGGCAAAGGCGGCGGATACCGGCTCGTCGCTTCGCGCACTCGTGGCCGATGCGGAGACCACTCGAATCGGCATCGGGATGATCATCCTCTGCTCGGTGCAGAATTTCGGCTACTACGGCATCATGATCTGGTTGCCGAACTATCTCTCGACGCGGTTCGGCTATGGCTTGACGCAATCGGCGCTCTGGACATCAGTCACCATCGCCGGCATGGCGCTTGGCATCTTCCTGTTCGGTCATGCGGCCGACCGTTTCGGTCGCCGGGCGGCGTTCCTGACCTACATGCTCGGCGCGGCCGTCATGGTGGTGGTCTATTCGCAGCTCACCAGCGCCGGTGCGCTGCTGATTGGCGGGGCCGTAATGGGCTTCTTCGTCAACGGCATGCTCGGTGGCTACGGCGCCTTGATGAGTGAGCTATATCCAACCGCGGTGCGCGCCACGGCACAGAACGTGTTCTTCAACATTGGTCGCGCGGTCGCCGGCTTCGGTCCGCTGGTCGTCGGCATCGTGAGTGCCGCTTATGGGTTTCCGACCGCGATCGCAGGTCTTGCACTGCTCTACCTGATCGACATCGTGGCGTTGCTCGTGCTGATCCCGGAGCGGCGCGGCGCCGATCTCGCCTGACGTCGAATGCGCTCATCGCGCACGAAGCAGGCCGTGACCCAAAAGGGCTTGCCTGAACGCTCTCACCGACGTGTGGTGATGCGCAAGGAGGCCGGCTTCCCTGGCGCCGGCAACATTGGCCGCGAGGTCGTCGACAAAGAGGACCGTCTCGGGACGGACCTTGAGTTCTGAAACGCAGCGGCGGTAGCAGAGCGGGTCTGGCTTCGCGGTCCTGAACTGGGCCGAGGTGTAGATCTTGGAGCCGAACAGCGGTCGTAATTCCGGCAGCAGCGTATCGATGTGATCGGCGACCAGCGTGGTATTGTTGGTCAGGACCGCAATGTCGACGGTTCGGCGCAAATCCCCGACGATCTCCAGCATGGCGCGATCGGCCTGCATCGAGCGGCGTCGCGCCTCTACCCATTCGTCGAGCGACAGCGGATAGCCGATGCGTTCGCCGAAGCCCCGCAGATAATCGTCGGCATCGAGCGTGCCGGAATCGCCGAGCAACTCGAAGCCGCTGTCCCAGATCGCCTGGTGGACAACTGCGTCCGTCGATCCGGCAAGCTCCGCCAGGCGCGCGACGCGCTTTCCCCTGTCATAGTCACAGAGGACATTGTCCATGTCGAAGAGGACGAGCTTGATCGCACCAGTCACGGCAGCACTCTCGGGTGGCCGGGACGTCCGGCCGCGATCAGAGTGATATCCGAGGTGCTGCCGGACGCAAGACTGCCTCACCCTTCCAGCGTGAACCCGACGCGCAGTGTCACCTGGTAGTGGCGCACCGTGCCGTTCTCGATGTGGCCGCGCGTCTGCACCACCTCGAACCATTTCATCTCGCGGATGGTCTTGGACGCCCTGCTGACGGCATTCTTGATGGCGTCCTCGATCGAGGTCTCGGACGATCCGACCAGTTCCAGGATCTTGTAGACGTGATCCTTCTCGGCTGTGGGCATGGTGAGCCTCCCTGGGTTGCGCGGCGGCGTCAGCCGCCGCATGGACTCTCGATTTGAACGGACGCCGGCCTTTCCGGTTCCGTCGTCCGCGATGGCCAGCATGCGCCAGCCGAGGTGGAGCATGCCCCCCTTGCCTGCTAAGCGCTATCCATGGATTCGGTGCGGCGCGACAGGACGATCGGCTTTCTCTGCCTTGGCGTGACGGCGGCCGGATGGGCGCTGAATTGGCCATTGATGAAGCTGTTGCTGCAGCAATGGCCGCCGCTGTTCGCCCGCGGTCTCGCCGGCGTCTCCGCCTCCTTCATTCTCGCCATGCTTGCGCTCAGCCGGAAGGAGCAGCTTGCCGTTCCGCGCGAGGCGATCCCGCGGCTGCTGTTTGCGACGTTGACCAACGTTTTCGCCTGGATGGGCCTCGGCACGGTCGCGATGAAATATGTCAGCGTGGGTGAGGGTGCCCTGCTCGCCTACACCATGCCGATCTGGGCCATGCTGTTCGCCTGGCCGGTGCTGCACACGCGGCCGACCGTCCGGGACATGTTTGGGCTCGTCCTCGGCGTCGCCGGGGTCGCGCTGCTGCTGAGCGGCAACGGCTTTGTCTTTGGCGCCGGCAAGCTGCTCGGCATCGGATTGGCGCTGCTCTGCGCCATCCTGTTCGCGCTCGGCAATGTGCTCAACCGCAAGCCGTTGCCGCTGCCGCCGCTTGTCGTCGTCGCCTGGCAGGTCGGGCTTGGCTGCGCCACCATGCTCGTCCTGGGCGTTCTGTTCGAGCATCCGAACGTTTCCGCGATCACGCCCCTGGGGCTCGGCTGTTTCGTCTACATGACGCTGGTACCGATGGGCGTCTGCTACGTCACCTGGTTCGAGACGCTGCGCCGCTTGCCGCCGACCTCGGCCTCGACGGGCATGCTGATCGTGCCGGTGATTGGCGTGGTCTCCGCCGCGATCATTTTGGGCGAGCCGCTGGGCTTGCGCGAATGGGCCGCGATGGCGCTCACGCTCGGCGGCGTGACGCTGGCCTTGCAGCGGGCCTAAAGCGGGATGAGGTTAGGTTGAATCGATTTGGGATTCCCAAATCAGTGTGTTTCTGATTCACCATGCTGGCTGGATAGGAGGCCAGCATGGATGGGCAAGCCTTATTCTCTGGATCTCCGTAAGCGTGTCGTGTCCGCGATTGAGGGCGGGATGTCCCGCAATCGAGCCGCCAAGCAGTTTGGGGTGGCGATCAGCACGGCCATCGGCTGGATGAAGCGGGTCGATAAGACCGGCAGCGTCGAGCCTGGCCAGATCGGTGGCTACAAGCCGAAGGCAATTTCGGGCGAGCACGCGATCTGGCTGTCGCAGCGGATCAAGGACGGCGATTTCACCATACGGGGTCTCGTCGCCGAGCTTGGCGGACGCGGCCTGAAGGTCGACTACCACTCGGTGTGGGACTTCGTGCATGCCGAGAAGCTCAGCTTCAAAAAAAAGCGTGGCGGCTGGCGAACGCGATCGACCGGAGGTCGCACGGCGGCGAGCCCAGTGGGCAAAGTATCAAGGTCGCGTCGAAGCTGAGCGGCTCGTCTTCATCGACGAGACCTGGACCAGGACCGATATGGCGCCCTTGCGGGGCTGGGCGCCGCGCGGACACAGACTTCACGCCAAGGTTCCCCACGGCCGCTGGAAGACCATGACCTTCCTGGCGGCCCTGCGCCATGACCGGATTGATGCGCCATGGTTCATCGAGGGGCCGATCGACGGCGTGAGCTTTCGCACCTATGTTGAGAAGGTTCTTCTGCCCGTTCTGCGGCCCGGCGATATCGTCATCCTGGATAACCTCGGCAGCCACCGGAGCAAAGCAGTTCGCCAGCTCATCCGTTCGGTCGGCGCCAAGCTCTTCTTCCTGCCAAAATACTCGCCCGACCTGAACCCGATCGAACAGGTCTTCGCCAAGCTCAAGCACCTCGTCCGCAAAGCTGCCGCGCGAACCGTCGACGCGGTCTGCGCCGCAATCGGCCACGCACTCGATGCCTTCAGCTCAGAGGAATGCTCCAATTACCTGAAAAACTCAGGCTATCGAACTTAATACCATCACGCTTTAGCGGCGCTATTCCGCAGCTTGTTGCAGCATCTTGGCCGGCTGTGCTGCGCGCCACAACATCTTCAGCAGCAGAGCGAGCAAGGCGATCATGGCGAGGCCGGCGATCGCGGGCGCGACATGCGGGGAGAGCTCGCCCTTCTGTCCGAACTGCGCCGCGATGCGCGCCGATTGCAGCAGCCCATAGCCGCCGGCGAGCAGGATCAGTCCATACATGACGCTGCGCTCGCGTGAGGTCGCTACCTTGCCGAGTTCGGGCAGCAGCAGCGCCAGGCCGATGCCGAGCATCGGAAGGTCGTAGTCATAGGCGTAGGGGCTGATCATCACCGATACCATGGCGGCAATGCCGAGCGCGAACTGGGCCGATATTCCGCGCGCTGCGCCGAGGAAGATTGCAAGCAGGATCGCGAGCAGGGCAATCGCCGCGATGGCGGCTTGTCCCCAGAAGGCGACGCTGGCAGGGACGCCCGCCGTATAGAGTGCGGCGTAGGCCGAGACCATGCGGAAGAGGGGATAGAAACCCTGCTCGAGATAGCTCGCCGATTCCCTGATTGCGCCGAGCCACGCAGTCCAGATTTGCCACCCGAACATCAGCGTGCAGACGAGGGAGCTCGCCAGCACCAGAGTGGCGGCGACCGCCACCGTGACCCAGCGGCGCGTTGCCAGCAGATAGACGCCGGCGGCAATCGCAAGGTGCGGCTTGATCACCATGGCGCCGAGCGCGAGACCGGCGATGATCTGCCGCCGCTCCAGATTGAGGCAGACGAGGCCAACCAATGCACCCGTCAGAAAGCCGTTCTGGCCGCAACCGATCGTGATCGCGAGCGCCGGAAAGACGATCACCAGAACCTGCGCGAAATTGTTGCGTGCAATCCTGTGCAGCGTCACGAGATAGAGCGCCAGCGTTGCGGCGGTGAACAGGAGGTAGCCGATGCCGACCGGAACGAATGCAAACGGCGCCATCACGACATCGTATTGCGGCGGATAGGTCCACGGCATGAAGCTGGTCTTGCCACCGGCGGCCGCGATCTGCATCTTCAGCAGGGCCTCGAAATGATAGACTTGCTCGAGATCGCCGAGCCAGACGTGCTGCGCGACGATGTGGAAGGCATCGAAGTCGGCGAGTTCGCGATCGGCCCAGCCGCCCCAGCGGGCGAACCAGAAGGTCTTGAAGGCGACGATCACCGCCAGCGCCGCCAGCACGAAACGCACATAGGTTCTCTGCTTCGAAGGCGAAGCCTGGAGCTGTTCCAGTGTTTCGGCGAGCATGAGACCCGGACCTCGGAATGACCGTCCGCGGCTGTTGGGCACGTCCGCAGATCCCTGCCAAATTGCCATCGGAGGTTTAAGGGACGGTAACGAATTAGGGCGGATTCGGCCGGTCTGGTTGTAGTGGGACGTAAAAGACTGTCATCGGAACCCAGAAACCTCAATCGTTTCGTAGCCGATGGGACGTAAAAGACTGTCGCGTGGGACATAAAAGACGGTCATAAAGCCCCCGATGGGACGTAAAAGAGTGTCATGGAATCGGCCGCCGACGCCGAACGCGACCGTCGGTTGCAAGCCGATGATCTGCTTTCCACTCGTTTCAGGCTGAAATCACCCGCCTCCGGCGAAGGGAGGCGGTGAAATGATAAACGGACCGGCTAGTCGGCCCGCCGATCACGCCATCATGGGGTAGTGCGACAGGTTGATGTTGACCTGGTGGTGGGCAACCCCGCCGTGGTTATCCGCGATCGCGAAGTCGAAGACCTCGTGGACCACCTGGTCGGGCGCCAGCGACGTCAGAGCCGCATCATCCACCGCATACGACCAGCCAACCGTTCCGGCGGCGCCGTTCGTCGCATCCGTCCGGATGTTTGCTCCGATGGTCCCGAGAGCATGGTCCCCGAAGTCCGTCGACAGCAGCGTCGCCGAGACGGCGTGCGTGTCATGCCAATTGGCATCGGCAAACTGGAAGTTGTCGCCGTAGGACTCGGAGGCCCCGGGCCCATGGTTCGCGTCAACCGAGACGTTGACGGTCTGGGCGGGAGCCATGACGGTCGGAGCGGAATTGACACCGGTCACGGTGAAGACCGCTCCACTTCCGGACGATCCGCCATGATTGTCGGCAACCTGGGTATAGAAGTAGTCCGTCGCGGTCTCGCCCTGGCTCAGCGCGGCGGCTTTAACGGGATCCGGGGTGTAGTCCCAGCGGAAGGAGCCTGGGGCGTACGGATTGCTGTCGGTGGGGTTCGGTTCGCTCAGGAGGGTCAACGACAGATTGCCGACTTGGCCGACTGGAGATGACGACCAGGCTGGCATATAGGTCGCGCTCAGGGTGTGTAGGTCCCCAGCGTCTCTGTCGCTCAAGTAACTAACGCCGGAAACGGGGCCCGCATCTGCCGCTATTGCGTCCGAGACGCCGTTGAGCTGCGGCGCATGATCGAGACCATTGACGATGACGGTGAACGGCTGGACCGCGGTGTGCCCTTCGCCGTCATTCGCCGTGATATCCACCTCCAGGATCGCCTTCTGATCGCGCAGCAGGAAGCCATCTGCCGCATCATCGACGTTGTACATCCAGTCGGCGAAGCCCATGCTTGGCAAGGATGCGTAAATGCTCGCCCCGCCCGTGAGCGCTGCCTGCTGCGCGTCGGTGAGCACGAGCGGCGATCCGTCGGCATTATAGGCGGCAACAACGTGGGCGCTTTCAGAGAACGAAAGTCCCTCCGCCGTCGGATGGAAGACCCGAAAGAAGGCAGCGCCGGTGATTTGTTCGTTGTACCAGCTACCGACCGTCACGGCTCCGGTTGAAGGCGAGGAGTAGTCGGCGCTAGCACTATTGAAAAGAGCGCCGCCAAGCGCGCCCGGTCCCGCACTGTCGACGTCAAAGTGCGCCTCGTTGGTAACGGTGTTGGCTCCATCCGTGATGCCATAGGAGATACTGACATGCTCCAGCCCCACGTCATTGCTCGCGGACTTCCAGAGTCGATCAGGCCCGACTGCGGCAGCGAACAGGGAGGGATCGATGTTTATGACCCCATGGTCCAACGTATAGCCGACCGGCTGACCATCCGTCGTTGAAATGTGCAGGCTAGCGGGGGCGATCGACAGCGGCCCTGATCCGAACGCGTTCTGCAACAGGTCGATCACGACGGGGCTGTTGCTTGTCGAAACCTGGCCATCATCGATCGGAGACGCCTCGATCGGGGGCGACATCTGCGGCGCAAAAGTCAGCTGCGAGACGTGATCGTAGCCGTTCGAACCGACCACGTGGACGTCGACGGTGTACGGTCGGTCCTGCAGCGCGACCGCAGGACGCAATGCAGCTGTCACCTGTCCCCATTGGTCGGTCTGCGCGTCCGAGAGCGTGAAGGCCTGGTCGTCGGCGCTTGAACCGAGGGACACCGAGTAGGACACGTCGTAATAGTCGGGGTTCACGAAGGCAACGACCGCTGCTGGCGCGGTTGAGTGCGGACTCGACCAGACGACACCGTTCAAATTGGGCTGGCTGGGGTCATACCGGGCCTCATGCATGTGCAGCGACACAGGGATCACGGACTTCGTGACCGCACCGTCGTTGGTGGTGTAGGCGCCGACCGACAGATTCAGAAGACCCGAGGCGCCAAGGGCGTTGCGGTTTACCCAAGCACCTGCCTCGAGATACAGGCTCGCGGTCCCGTCGCCGTTGGTCCGGACATCGAACATATGTGACGGGTGCCATGGATAGGAGTCGTCCAAAGCGAGGGTGGTAGTACCGGCCGTCGGCAAGCTTAACGAGCCGATGAGCGTCTCCTGCGGAGCTCCTTCCGTCGCCTCGCTCGCGGTCTGCGTGAAATTGAAGGATGACGGATCCCCACTGAGAAGGTGGGCATCCTGGACGTTGATCGGCAGCGATGAGGACGAATACTGCCAGAACGGCGTGTCTGCCGTCGGTGCGACCGGGGTCTCGAGCTGGATGTCGAAGTGCGATTGCGCCGCAAAATCCAGCGGCCTGGCGACGACGAGGTTATTGCCGTCGAACGAGAAATACCCGTTCGGGTCTGCCTGGAAATAGGGCTTGTAGGGGTCGTTCGGCAGCAGCCCATCGACATGGCCGACCACCGTTCCGACCGGCGTCAGCTCGGACAATGAGCTGTCCAGCGTCACCAGCGCATTCTGGAGGTCGCGCCCAACGTCGTGGAGGTCGACGAAGACGTTCTGCGCCGAGGTGTTGCCAAAAGCATCCGTCGCCGTGATCTGTGCCATGTACGGCGTGCCGGCGAATGCGGTGGCGAGCGCCGCGGCGGCAACCGGATCAGATACGATCCCGGTGCCGAGCTTCGCGTCGATCTGCGCATCCGTCAGGCCGCCGCCGAAGGCGTTCTCAACGGCCGTGTGCCAGGCGTCGTAGTCCAGGTGAGCCTGACCAGTCAGGTAAAGGCCCGTCCCCATGAGCGTAAAATCCGACGCCGATGGGCCGGTCAGCGAGTACGACAACGAGCCGGAATGAGCTCCATCCGTCGCGGTCACGTTACCGAGTGGCTGCCACGAGTGGTCCATCGTGCCGAATATGTCGGTGAAGACTGCCTGTTCTGTCCGAGCTCCGGTCCAGTCGGCCAGGTGAATGTCTCCAGGACCTGGCTTTGCGATGGCGACGGATGCCGTCGCATGGGTCGCTCCGGGACCATCTCCGACGTCGAAGCCGATCGAGAGATCGACGCCCTGCCCGGACTGTAGGTAGGCAAACTGCGAAGGATCGATCGTGATGATCGAGCCGCTCGTCGAGAAGGTGACGACATGGCCGTCACTTGAGGTGACCGTCGGCGCGCCGGCGAGCGCGATGACGTCGCCGTGGTCCGGATCAGTCGCCGTCGAGAGCAGATCGATCGTGATGGGCCCATCCGCCGGCGTGGCCTGCTGCGACGCGACCGGACCAACCGTCGGCAGGTCGTTGGTGCCGTTGATGGTGACGGTGACAGGCGTATCCACCTGGTGGCCGTGTCCGTCATCCAGGCGGATCGTAGCGGTGACCGTGACGGTTTCGCCCTGGCCAAGGAAGTCGAGGTCCTTGTCCGCGACATCGTAGGACCAGTAGGCCCCGCCAACGTTGCTGTTGCCCGGCCGGACCGTCTCCGTGAGGGCGTTCTCCAAGACCGCCAGCTTTGCGGGGTCGAGGTTCAATGTCTGGCCGGCGGCATCCTTGTAAACGGCGCTCTCGGAGAGGACGGTCGCGGTGGGGATGTCGGTGGTGTCGCCATCAGCGAACATGATCGCGCCGCCGGCGTGGTCAACCACCGACGATCCGGTGGTGTTGGCTGCCTCGGTGAGGCTGCCTGACGTCACCGACGACAGGATCTGCGGCGCCACGTCGGCAGGTCGGGTCAGCGTGATCGAAATGGTTGTGGGCGGGGTTGTTCCGCCGTGGCCATCGTCGAGCGTGACGGTCCATGTCTCGTGGACTGTGCTGCCGGGCGCCATGGCCGATAGCACAGAGTTGTCAGCCGAATATGTCCAGCCGACCGATCCGGCAGTTAGAGTGGGGCTGCTGTCGGCCAAGATTGCAGTCGACAGCGCGCCAAGCGGGGATGGTCCCCCGTCTGATGATACGAACGCGGCGGATACGGTGTGGTGATCGGCCTTGTGACCGTCGGTAAAGGTGATTGCGCCAGAAGCGGATTCCGAGGTGGTCTGATCGGCCATCGCGGTGACCGATCCGGCGGTCGTTCCGCCAGTGACGCTCATGGCGTTCGCCGTCCGGATGAAGGTGATCGTCTGGTATTTGGTTGAGACGAGAGAAGGGTTCTCAACGGTCTGCAGCGAAACGGCCCAAGTCTCCTTGAATGTCTGACCGTCCTGCATCCAGTCGAGCGCCGAGTCGGGCGCGCTATAGGTCAGGTTGTACGATCCGTAGGCAGAGCCGCTGTGGTCCTTGGTGATGACCGGCGTGAGCATCCCGACGGGGGCCGTTTCGCCGTTCGTTGCCGACACGAAAGCGGTTGAAATCGAGTGATGGACGTAGATGTCCTGGTCTGAGTAGGAAAGCGACGATCGGGTCGCTGTATCTGTCGCGCCAGACCCCACGTACATGGTGGGGAGCGCTGTCGTTGAAAGAAGAGTGCCAGCTGCGGTTGGCACAGTGCCGTAGACGGACGCAATGACGTTCTGGGTGATGGCGTCCCCGCGGCCGTCGCTCAAGGTGACCAGGTAGGTCGATGAATAATTGTTGTGGCCGAACGACATGCCCATCGCAGACAGGGTCGCATCCGACACCGAGTAGGTCCATGAGATCTGGCCGCCAGATCCGGTGCCCACCGTGTCTTTTGTGACCTGCGCGGTGAAGCTGCCCGGATCGACCCCTCCGAGAGCCGAGGTTGTCAGGAGCGAGGTCGCGACAACGTGGAAGTCTCCTAGATCGACGTCGGAGAACGGCAAAACTCCGGACCCGGTCTCGACGCCGGAGGACGATGCTTTCTGGTAGAGAGACGTCGAGGGTCCCGACGAGATGGAAAGCCCGCCGGCCGCTGTGGTGATGGTTATAGGGAGCCCCTGTGTCACGACGCCACCTAGACCGTCGTCGAGCGTCACGACGAAATTGTCCGTAAGTGTCGCGTGGTGGGGCGCCGAATGCAGAGCGTCTTCGTTGGTGGTGTAGGTCCAGGCCACCCCGCCGTTGCCGGTCGACGTACTGTCCGACATCGTGGCGGTCAGGGTGCCATATGTGCCTACAATCGTTACCTGCGAGCCCGATACGGACGTCGTCCCGTGACCGATAGTGAGAGAATGCTGGTCGTAGGTGTCGCTATCGGTGAAAGCCAACGTGCCGCTGGTGGATGTGACCGACGTTCCGCTCGGCGATTCCGGCACTGAATCCGTAGATCCACCCGACCCGAACTGGGTCGTGTTGCCCTGACCCGTCGTGTGGACCGTGAATTGTTGCTGGAATGCATTGCCGTTCTGGTCGGTGATCGTAACTGCATAGGTTTGGTCAGACGCCCCCTTGTAGCTCGTTGCGAGCTTGGACGGATCCAAGACATATGCAAGGGAAACAGCTCCCGCGGAGAAGCGGCTGCTATCGGCGGCCAACGTCGCGGTCAGATGTCCTTGCTCTGGCAGCGACCCCGTGTAGGCAACAGAAACCGTGTGGGTATCGAAAGCCAAGCCGTCGGCAAAAGATAAGTTGGCCGATGCGCTGGGAGAGGACGCCGACGCGGACACTGCCGCCGGCGCCGTCCAGAAGCCCTGATGATCGCCAAGCTGCGCCAGGAACTGCTGCTGATTGGCGAGGTAGATAAGATCCCCGGCTCCAACGGTAGCGTCCTTAAAATGATAGGCGGCCCACGTCAGGCCAAAGTTGTCGCCAAAATCGAGAACTTCGGTCGGCTTCCCTGGACTGGTGAAGATGAAGCTGTGGAGCGTGTAGGCGATGTTGTAGTCGGCCACGTTCTGAGCGAGCCAGACGTTGTTCTCGTAGGATATGCCTGTCGTCAGGCTGCTAAAGTCGACGTTCGTGCTCTGCCACTGTAGGTCCGACCACAGGAGGTGTGTGGCCTGGACCTTCGAATCTTGTCCGAGGCCCATGCTTATCGTTTCGTGAGCCCCCGCTGCGTAGATCTTGGCGTGGTCGCCGGCGTTGATCTGAATACTGCCGTGCTCGCCCCCAGTTGTGATGGTCGCGTAGCCTCCGACCGAGACGTAGTCGCCGCTGTCAGCTGAAACGATGGCGTTGTCTCCCGCAAAGAGAGCGTTACCCATACCAAGAACGACAGTGTCGCTATTCCCGCCGATGACCGTGTTGCCGACCCCGGAGATCGTCACTGAGGCGTTGTCGCCCAGGATGTATATTTGGCCATCGCCGGTTAGGGTCAGGTTGCCCTGCATGGTCGGCACATGCACGATCGGCTTGCCGTCGTTATGCAGGTCCAAGAATAGGTTCTTCGTGACGCTCTGACCTTGCGAGTCCGTCGAGGTCACTGTCGCCATGTATGGCGTTCCGGCGAAGGAGGCAGCCAGTGCGGCGGCCTTCACTGGATCTTTGACCGTTCCGGTTACAAGCAAGGCGTCGATATCATTGGCATTGAGCCCCGGGCCGAACACGTTCTCAATGACCGCCCGCCAGGCGTCGTAGTTGAGGGCGCCTGCCGACTTGAGAGCGAGCGTCGTGGCGCCGTTTTGATCGGTGCTCAGCGAGAAAAAACTGGTCCGACCCGCCCGCGAGCGCGTACGTGAACTTGTCGAGCGTGTTGGCGTCCATTGTGGAAAGCTGACCGAGGTCAAGCGAACTCGGAACGCCAACCGAGAACAGCGCCAGAGAGAGCCCGACGCCGGTTGGGGCCTTCTCGCCAACCGTCGCGTTCGACAGCGTGCCATCCGCGAACTGGAAGCTCGCGATGTCCGTCGTCGTGTAGGTGCCGGCGGAGCCATCCTTCGCCGTGAGCGTAAAGGCGGTCTGGCCGGTCTGGACGATCGTGTAGTCCGACCATTTCTCAGGCAGGACGAGAGTGCCTTCCAGGATGCCTGCGTCCATTGAGGACGCGCTCATTGCGCCTGCTCCTGCGACTATCGATCCGGTGTCGTCCGTGTGGACAGTTGTTGAATCCGCAATCGCAGTCGCGGAGAGGTCGGCTGTATCGTAGGATCCGGTAAGCTTGATGTCGGTGATCGGATCGGCGGCGCCTAACTTAATGCTGTCGTACCCGCCCTGCAGATTCACCTGTGTGAAGAACTTCACCGCAAGTCCGGTGTGCGCCGCCCCTTGCCCGTAGTCGGCATCGATGGCTCGATAGATTGAATTCGATGAACCATCAAAGGCGTAATCATAGGACGTGATCTTGGTATTTCCGCCCGAGTAGTTCAGGACGCTGGAGCTGGTCCCGAGAACCCAGAGGATGGGCCGATCTGGATCGGCACCGGCCGTCCGGGTCAGCTCATAGTTCGAGAGATCGAAACTCGAAACGTTCAGCGTGCCAACGCCGTTGATCTTTTCGATCGAGAATAGATCGTCGTGCCCATGCGAGTAAGGCGCTCCGCCAGTGGTCGGATCCGGAGCATAGTTGTCGGAGACCACGATCGAGTGCTTCAACACGCTATCGTCGATTTGCGTGATGCCGCCGCTACCACCATCGAGTGCAACAACGGCTCGCCCGCTGCCGTACTTCGCAGTGTCTATGCCATCGGTGGCGGATGAAATACCGAGCAGCCCGCCATTAATGTAGTTGTTTCCGGCACCCCCGGATAAGCTATCGTCTCCGCTTCCCCCATACAGAAAATCATTGCCGCTAGCACCAGCAATGTCGTCGTTCCCCGCCTCGCCGAAAGCAAGGATCGACTTCCCGTCGGTGCGGGAGGACATATCCATATTGTCATAGTAGGGAGGGTCTTGAGCCACAGCCAAGCGCACAATGTCGACCGGCGTTCCACGAGTAAATCCACCGTCAGGCGCATATGCGGCGTAAGCTGCGGAAATCACCGGATTGCCACTGGAATCCAGGGAGTATTTGAAGATTGGCTTCTCGTAAGACGTCCGGTGGTGGTTTGCGAAGTTCTGGTCGTACCCCGCTAACTCATCGGCTACCTGATCCTCGATGCCGACAGCCCCGTGCAACTGGCCGGCAAAGTTGTCAACGCTTGGATCCGGAAAGTAGCTCAATGAGCCATCGAAATTGTAATCAGGCGCGTTTCTGTCCGCGTTCGATGTTCCAGAAGGATCAACAGTACCAAGCTCATGGCTGAGTTCATGAGCGATGGCGAGCGGCAAGAGTTCCTGCTTCAGTTCACCGAGATTATTGAAGAAGTAGTCATTTTCCGCCTCAGCAACGTTTATGCCTATCGTGGCAGAAAGGCCAAGTGGGTGTGCTGCCGCTTGTCCTGGATCACTTGGAGGAGCTTGATAGATCCGGATGCCAAGCGGTCGCGCAGACGCTGCCTCGAGCATTGCCTGTGCGGTCGGCGAATGATCGTATAGGAGCTTGATCGCCGCCATTATGGCAGCTTGGTCATCCGACGATACTGCCGGATCCGTCGCGCTGGCCGACTGCCAATTGTCTCCGTTATCCTTGTTCCAAAAATGAATGCTCTCTTCGATGGAATCCCAGCTCACTTACTTGCTCCTCGAAACAAGCCCCAGAAATCTACGCAGTATTTCCAGACGCAGGCGGCGCCTTCGCGCCGCCTGCGGTCCACCATCTGGCGATATGATTCGGCGATCATCAGCCGCGGTTCGCCATTCCCATTCGCGCTGATCGGCCCGAACACAAGGCCACTATCCCCGACCACGAATTGGCGGATCGATTTCGAAGCGCAGAGCAAAATGATCCGCCCGGCGTAGAATCCGCGTTCGACCGATAGAACTTCGGCGCGAGCATACTGGCTGATCGAACTATGAATGGTCGGTTTGTCCGCGGAGGGTTGGGTTAGCAGACACTCGAGCTTCCCAACGAGCTCGGTGACACGCACCTTCAGAACGGCTCTTGCCCCAATGTCTGAGATAGGTATGGCGGAAAGGAAGAGCGGCACCTCGTCCAAGCTCGTCTCGTTGGTGGAGACGACATCGGTACGAGGCGACCCGGGAATCTGGTCCGAAGGTGCGATCCGCGGCCCATCCGCAATGGCCGTCCGATCCGCCGAGGCTGCTTCTCCGAAAGCGGCCACAGCGAAGCTTAGGTGCGCCCCCACGAGTGCATACCTACTCCAATTCGAGCGCAGTGAAGGCCATCCGCTTCTGAACGTCATAGGTACTCTTTCGCGCAGTTTCCACATTATGAGCGTACGCTCGAGCTTTCGCTCGACCTGCACACGAACAAGTTTCATGAATCATTCTCGTTGAGTTCGCAACGCGCCGCGACCGCGGTCTCGTGCGTTCAATCCGCCAGAGCGGCGGCAGACGAGTCCTTGAAAGCCGAGTGGGCTCAGGATGAGCGCATGCCGCGTAGACAAGCTGTTTTCAGGGGTCCGCAAGTATTCGCGTCAACAATTTTGGAGCACGTTGTCGCTCAGTCTGCGTGCGTCGTTTACCTTGATTTTGGCTGTCAAAATCGCCTCACGAAACTGTGGACGAGCAGTGGAAAGTACCGATGGATCCGGTTAATGCCGGGGTCCGTCCCGTCCCGTCCAGTACGGGGAGCAATGCTCTCCCGAACGGACCACACGACCGAGTGACCCTACGCCCCACTTCGGCCCTGCGACGTCGACTTCCGGCGTTGCGGTGCGCGATGCAAGTAGCGAGCGCGGACTTCACGGTCAGACTCTCAGGGGCTCATATGTCCGACCGTTTGGCGCCAGACCCAAGGATTCGAATACGGACGTGGCTCGAGCGTATGCCGGCGACGTGATCGCCGAGCAAGGATTCGAATACGATCAGGAAAACGAACCGAATGATGGACGATGAGATCGCCCTTGGGAATGTTTCGCTTGACGTTTGTGAACGGCTCAAGGATTCGAATATCATCCGAGGAAACGGGCGACGAACGATGATGAAGAGTGCATCTGTTATGGGACGACTTTGGAAATGGGTCCGGGGCGCTGAACACGACGCCGAACGTCGAGGCACCTTCTCGGAGGATCTGCCGATCGGCAGCTCACGGGAGGACCTGCTCGGTCGCGGTGAATTCGCCCGGGCGCTCGCCGGGGTCCTGTCTCGATATCGCGGCAGGGAAAGCCTGGTCGTCGCTCTGCGTGGCGAATGGGGGTCGGGCAAGACGTCGATCAAGAACCTCATCGTCGAGACGCTGAGCGCGCGGGGCGAGAGCCCGATGAAGGTGGTCAATTTCAACCCGTGGCAATGGGGAACGGACGAGGCCATTACACGAGCGTTCTTTCGGGAGATCGCCGCGGCTCTCGGCGATGGCGGCCAGTCGCTTGAGGCGCGCGCCAGAGCGTACGAATTCCGTCGCTACGCGAAGCTGCTCGAACAATTTTCGGGAGGGATCAAAGCAGCCGGCAAGCAGGTACTCGATCACGCAACCTGGCTCGCCGGCCTGGGACTGTTGGTCGCCGGCGGCGTGATCGCCCTCGAACCGGCAGCAAAGGTGCTCGCTGGACTCCTGATCGGGCTCGGCGTCGTGACACTCGTTGTCAGCCGAATGTTAGGCTTCATTTTCAGAGATCGGGAGGACGCCCGGCCCCTCGACATAGCCCGCGCGCGACTTGAGAAACGTCTCCAGACGTTGCCGCAAAACATCCTGGTGGTGGTCGATGACATCGATCGGCTTGAGCCGGAACAGATTCGGACGGTCATCCGACACATCAAGGCGAACGCGAGCCTTCCCGGGCTAACCTACCTGCTACTCTACCAGCGCGCCGTCATAGAACGCGCGTTCGACGGCGGGACGCCCGGCGATGGCCGCAAGTACCTCGAAAAGGTCGTGCAAACCGCTTTCGACGTGCCGGTCGTCGAGGGGGCGCGCATCGGCAATATCGTTCTTTCCGAGCTCAACAAGCTTACGGCGGCACTGCCGACCGATCCCGCCTTCGATCAAACCCGCTGGGGTAACCTGTGGCACGGCGGGATGAAGCACTTCTTTCGCAATCTACGAGACGCCAAGCGGTTCATCGGCGGCGTCGAGGTACAACTGACATTGCACCGAGAACCTCGAGGTCTGGAGACTAATCTCATCGATACGGTCGCACTCGAAGCACTGCGCCTGTTCGAGCCGGACGTCTATGCGGCCGTTGCGCAGAGCAAGGCCTTCATAACGGGCACGCATGATCGGCGGGACACCGATAAAGAGAAAGTCAAAGCCGTAGTTGCAGCCGCTTCGGCGGAGAACAAGCAGGCAGTGCAATATATCGTGTCCAAAATCTTCCCCGTCGTCGATTGGGCCTTCGGCGCTCCCTGGCACGGTCCGGATTGGGAACGAGAGTGGTCCTCCCGACGGCAGATATGCTCGCGTCAATATTTCGATCGGTACTTCGCGCTTCGCGTCCCGGACGGCCGCATGTCTGAGTCTGAATTCCTCGATTTCGTCGAGCACTCGAATGACCGTGGCTACATTGACCGGGCATTTGCCGATCTCGCCAAGCGGAATCTCCTCCCAGAAATCCTTAGCCGCATTGAGCAGGCCGCAAACGCCGGAACGCTACCGATCGCGCGTGCTGACGCGTTGGTGCCAGCGTTGTTCGATGTGGCCGAACCGCTGACTGGCGATTTGCTTGGATTGGCAGAGAGAGTGCCGTTCATCTCGGCTTGGTGTGCCGTGTCCTGGTACCTAAAGGGCGATGCTAATCTCGATCACCGCGGCGAAACCTTTCTGCGGGCCTTGAGGACTTCTGATTCGCTGGCCGTCCCGGCGACATTGATTTCGCTGGATATCGACAGGCGTGAAAAGGGAGACACCGATCTCCTGATGACGGACGTGCAGCTCGACGCCGCCAAGGCCGCCTGGGTGGCAAAGCTCCGAGCCGCCCTTGAGCGGGCGCCGGAAACGATGATCCAAAATCCGCATTTCGTGAGCTACCTCTATCGATGGCGGGACTTCGCCGATCTTTCGGGCCCTCGGGAATGGGTTGCCTCCGCAGTCACGCAACCGAACCTGCTCCCGAAATTCCTCAAGGCCTTCGTCCAGACGGGACAGGCGTGGACCTTGGGTGATTATGTTTCTCACCCCATGGTCAACTTCCAGCTTGGGAATGTGATGTCTTTCGCGGACCTTCCGGCTCTGGTCGCTCTCGTGCGTGCCTTGCCCCAGGACATCGAGGCGTCGGAGCGAGCGGCGTGTGACCAATTCCTCAAAGCGGCGGAAAAACACCTCGACGAGTCCGCTAGCGCCGGTGAAGTCGTCGGGACGCCGCCGGCGCCTGATGCCGTCTGTGAAGGAACTAGCGAGGAAGCTGCGGATCCGCCGCTTCCGAAGGAAGACGCCACACCCGACTAGCGCCGCCTTCGATTCAAGGAACTCTAATCTGACTGGGCTTCTTCGAAGGAATTAGCGCCCCAATGCCTGCTCTAGAGTAATGTCGATGTCCGGCAAGACGTAGTCGTCATGATCGGCGCGTTCGACGGAAACGATCATCTCCGCGGGGACCGGCGCCCGCACCATGAAGGCCGACGAAAAGCGGGTGCGATATCGACCGCCGATCACGAGCTCGTTGGCCGCATGAGCCGCGATCACATCTGGGTCCTGAGCCGCCAAGTCCATGCAAGCGATCCTGGCGTATTGATCGGCTGTCGCCCAAGCTCGGTCCGCATAACGCAGAACCGCCGGCCCAAATGTCTGCTTGAGCGCGTCGCGGCTCAAAGTTGGATTGCCGAGCTGCACGACTGTGTAGAGGAAGTCTCTGCCATCGATGACGACATCGTCCGGATGCGCGTCGAACGAAATCAGTATCGGCGTCGTGTCCTCGGCCTTCCGGTTGTGACTGCAGGCATAGTACATCGCGTCCCGTTCACGGGCACAGGCACAGATACGCGACAATGGCTCCTCGCGCTCCGGGCGGGTGAGCTCCATTGATAGATCCGGTATCTCCCAAAGCTCGTCGAGGAGTCCCTTCAAGTCGTGCACGGCGAGGCCGCTCCAGAACCGCCCCTCGACAAGCAGGCCGTTCTCACGAATGGAGGCGACGGTCACGTCTGCCGTCACTTCGGGAACGGCTATTCCTCGATAGAGGCGCATCGTGAGTTGGCCGTCGACCGACACTCACTCGCACTCGATATCCGGTAGCTTCGATCCGTACTTCACCAGGAGCGAATTGATGGCAATCTGGATCTGGTCGAACGAGGAATTCTTGAGCGATGGCGCATCGCTCTCCCCGAGGTAGAGCTTCTTAGAAGCTCCGCATACGGTCATGTCCTCGAGCTTCGCTCCCGGCCGAAGCTGCGTCATTACGGCCGGATCGCCGTAGAGTGGCTCTCCGCCGACGACGACCAGCATGATATCGGCGGGCATCGCCTTCACCACCGGGTCCAGATCCGGATTGCGTGCCTTTGGGTCCCGCTTCGCCCTGATCGCCACGAAGTCCGCCTTCTTGTCCTTCGTAAGATCTCCGATGCTCCCGTCCAGTCTCGCGATCTGCGCGGGGACGGACGTCGCCATCTTGAACAGATCCTCGGATGAGATCGCGCGGTAGCGCCGGGCGATGTATCCAATCTCCTGAAGCATGCCGGCGCTGCCCGAGGGACTCCAATCCGGGGCGATGGCGATCGGCACGTGAGCGAGGCTGGCGGAGCCGACGTTGGTCGTCGCTCCGTAGAGTTCATCGTTGCTGCGCGGCGACCACACAAGCCCGACGCCGTTCTTCGCCATCTGTCCGAAATCAGCATCGCGCAAGGCCGTGCCGTGCACGATGACCATGCCCGGCTTCAACAGCCCGGCTCTATCCAGCATGGTGAACTCTCGATGGGCGCTGGAATCGGCCGGTGCGCCTTCGGAGAGATGGATGACGAGGCTGCGCAGGGAGCCCCGGTTCAGCTCGCACAGGAAGTAGTCCATGCGGCCATGCGTCTCCTCGAGCGGAAACACGTCATTGAAGACGACGTCGCCAATCGGCTGCGGGGACTTGCAGGGGTCTGTGTCATCCGGCTTCTTGAAGTCCAGCCCGGACGCAAGATCCAGGTTACGCACCAGCCCCTTGGCACAATCGGCGTATTCAGGGTGATCCTTGTCAAAGATCGAGCCCAAGCTGGACGTGGCACCACCGACCAGTGCCTTGATCTCGGCGTAGATTTCGACTTCGCAAGGTGCTCCATTCTTGTCCATGATGGCGTTGTGAGGCGCCACGAGCAGCCGATCGTATTCCGGGGAGTCCTGCCATTCGTAGCGGCTGGCGAATTTCCGGCCGGGGATCCAGCGGGGCAGGACGTTCCAGGTGAGATGGTTGTGCAGATCGATAAAGCCCGGAAGGATCACCGTATCCGGGATCTTGATCGCGGTTGCCGCACCCGGGACCGAAGCCGCCGGGCCAACGGCGTCGATATTCTTTCCGCTGACTGCGACTGCGCCGTCGCTCACAAGGCCAGTCGGTGTGAGCACCTTTCCTGCTATCGTGAAATCCAGCGCCTTGGCCTCGCCGACGAGCCACGCGCAGGCCAGCAATATCGACGCGCATCGAGCGGTGAAGCGAAAGCCCCTCATCTGTCCCCCCTGCCAAGAGCTGTCTCATCTTATCGTTGTCGCGACGGAAAACTAGCGTGAATCGCGAGAGCCCTTGCGGACACGACCAAAGCCGTCTCCAGCGTCGCGCGTCGGGGAAGCGGCTCACGGAATCGAAAGATTTTGGCGAAGCCGGCGGAAAACCTCGCGGAACTCGAGGCGAAAATGCTAGTCTGGGCTTCTTTCAAGAATGCATTTTGGGGGCGCGAACCCATGAGGAGATATGGACCGACCGTTGGCGCGGCAATATTCGTCCTTCTAGCTGCGCACGTGGCGCCATTGGGGGTCCACGCTGAACAAAAGCCGTCCCAAGCACTAAGCTTGAACAAGAGCGATCTTCCGATCGCCAAGTTCCTTTACAGTATGAGCGCGGCCGCGTCTCAGCCGGAGAAGTTCGCCGCTCCACCAGGCGCCCAGGTAATTGATCGTAAGGACACCGGACTTGTCGGCGGCTTTCAGGCGTTGGCCGTGGAGTTTCAGTTCGGATCGCAAAAGATTGCGATCGTATCATATGGCGACACAGCTGTCCTTTCGAGCGACATTCTGGCTGACCATCGCCTAGGTCTTGAGTTGATTGTAAACTCAAGGATTACGGATGTTAGCGCCGCGCAGCGAGTGATCGACCACATCGACACCTCGTACAATTTCTTGGATTCTCAGATTAATGAGGCGCTGACGTTCTTTCGCGATGTGCAGAGTAAGACCAACGCACCAGTCGTGGTGGTGGGGCATTCGCTGGGAGGATTTCTGGCAAACATTGTCAGCGCCAAATTTGGAGTGTCGAGTGTAACTTTCGAGGCACCGCAGGTGCCGAGGACCGTATTGAGCCGCTTTGGAATTGGCCAAGCGGGGGACGCTAGTTCAGTTCATTTTGCAAGACCTACGGACCCGATTGCAGGCCGCTGGCCAAACACTCCAGACGTCCTTGGCAGGCGCGTTCAACTAGATCCATTTCCAGATCGCACGATATTGCCGTCCGGCAGCTTTGCGGGGAATGTGAGCTACCTGCTTGCTCAGCACAAGCTTGAGAACATGTTGGACGTAGTTACGCTCCATCCGAGTTACGCGGATTTCATGCGCGGTGTTGCCGTTACCATCGGAACTCAATTGGAGAAAGGTGGGCCGGCACCGCTGCCAAGCGATCTAACAAGTGCTCCACCAAGGCCTGCAAGTGCTGCCGAGGTTGTCCTCAAACTGATTTCTGGTGATCAGGCGGGACGCGATCAATCCGGAGCGTCTGGATCGAGTCAGTCGGCTCCGCAACCCCCGCGTTCTGAGCCGCCATCGCCATCGCCATCGCCATCGACGCCGTCGGCAACCTCCTCCGGCAGCGTTCCATCTGATATTCGCGGGCCGCTTTCTAACCTCAGATCAGATGGCTCCAGAGACAGCGCTAACACCCCGCCGGCAGCACCGGTCAAATCAGACGAGGTCGGCAACAATGGTAGCGGCGGGACCGCTGGCGGAAATGGCAACGGCGACGGCAACAGCAATGGCAATCTAAACGGCGGCGCCGGCGGAAACGAGGGCGGGCAACACGCCGCCGACGGAAGCGGTGCCGGCAAACCGAACGGTTCGGGTGACGGCACTGGATCGGGTAAGGACAGTGGCTCGGGAGAGCCCGGCGCGGTCTTTCAGGCTCATGATGATGGCAAGGTCACGCTTGAGCACGCTGGAGAGCCTACCAGCGTCGAGTCCGGGACAGATAACGGCAGCAAGACGGGCTCTGAGGGAGGTAGCCACCCGAACAACGATGGCAGCTCGGACAATGGCTCAAAGAAGGACAACAATGGGGAAACAAAGTCGTCAGATAACGACGATGGCTTCTACACTGAGGACCAGTGGAACGCGAGGCATCTGGCGAAGCTTGAGGCTGAGGAGCAGTCGGCATTCGAGATATGGTTTCATGAAAATCCACCGAACGTAGACCCCAGGCAGGGACAGGACGAAGAGGAACTTGCGCGAAAGTATGAGCAGAAATTGAATGCTTGGTTCTCCGCGAACGCTCCCAAGCCGGACGTCGATCCTTATCCGCCGGGCTTTACGGACTCTCTTGCGCCGTCACACGAAATCGACAGCAGGATTAAGCTTCCGGCTCCGAACGTCGATCCATTGCCGCCGGACGTTCAGCCGGAGAAGCCAGCGTCTCCCCCATCATCGCCTGGACGTGAGGTTATTTCGACTACACTGCCAGCTGACGGTACTTCGAGACAAGGCGTGTCGAGCCTGAGTCCGAGTTCGCCGCAGGCTCGTAAAGATACGAGCCCGCAGTTTGACAATCGCACTGGCTGGGGAAGCGGCGGCCAGCCGCGAGTCGTGGATGAGCCTGCGCTTTACTGTTCGTTCGATTTCAACCAGTTCGATGCCTTCACAAGCGGCCTTGCGCGTATACAACTCATAATTCGAGGAACGATCCCTGCTGACGAGCAAGCCTCCGCATGGAACGCCGCTCGAAAGGACCTTGAGGGAAAGGTCGCCGACATCATCAAGGCGGCCGGACGGATCGAGTTGGCGAGCAACGATTATCTAGACCCTGCCTCTGGCACCGTCACCCTGCAAAACTCGGCCAACTTGCGAACTAAGCAGATAACGATCTTCGAACAGACTTGGGGCCTATCGATGAACGCCAAGGATGGATCCGCCGACACGACTTTGAAGGATATTGGCGGTGAGTCCAATCTCGTCGTTGGTCTGAATTCCTTCAGCACGAACAGATACGTCATTAGCGTGTTGCCCGACTACGAAGCGCTCGGCGGGGGGCTGGGCGAACAACTGAACGCGTTTAAGGCAAGTAAGGTCATCTTCCTTTTGCCCAACAAGGATGAGGCAATTCCAGCGACCGCGCGCATCATCATCGGAGCTGCCAAAGCGAAAATCAAAAGCTCAGTATCGCAGGTAGCTGACTCCGATCTGTCAAAAGCGACTGGCCAAACCGGCCCGTTCGAAAGGGTTGCGCTCGTTTATCTTCGTCGCTCCGGGACTGACCGGAGCGGAAGAAAGATCCTGGATTTGGATGCCGCACAGGTTCCGGACCTATTGAATGCTACAGGAGGAGATCGTTTTCTGTTCGTTTCATTGAACCCCGATGGGTACATCATCACCGGAAAGGAGAGCGGGACCCTCCGCCAGATGAAGGGCGGAGCCGATGCTGGCCTCAGCTACTGGGCTGATCCTATCAGGAGTATCTTGGCTCAATTCGTTAAGGATGGTCGCTCTTCGGGCGTGCTTCCAATCAAGAAACTTGACAACCGAAGTAGCGCGACATTGAGCGATTTGGTCCGGACGAAGGACGATCGGCGCGAAAGATCCAATATTTGCTTTGTCCACATCGCGCATTGACGACAATTGCACGCGACGACTGCCACCGCCGCCGTTGACGACGCCATCCGGATCGGCGTCAAACGTGATCAGGATTGGAGGCGTATCCTCGCTGGCAGTGGCTGGCGCCATTCACTCCTCCTCCGGGGACAATACACCGGCATCGATGAGCATCCCCTTGTCCAATGCCGCAGCAAGGAAGCGGTATCCAGCCTCAGTCAGGCATAGGACCTCGCGGGTCGGCGAAGCATCTGCGATCGTTGTCATGTCGCTGGAAAGCATGTCGTTTCGTATCCGTCCGGTGAAGGCCGCCTTGCCGAATGAGGCGTGTTGTTGAGAACTGTCCTTATGGACAGTGATAGGCGCAGTGCCCAAGTCGAACGGCTTAAAGTGGTGGACACGGGTCGGCGGCGGCGCTGGTCCGAGGATGAGAAGCTCAAGATCGTCCTGGAGAGCTTACAGGCGCCGCGCCAGGTGGCGGCAACAGCGCGACGGTACGGCGTTTCGCGCTCATTGCTGCTGCGATGGCGACGCTCGTTTCGGCCGGAGCCGAAGGATGCCGTCGATCAACCTAGCTTCGTACCGGCGATAGTGGTCGCGGAATCAGAGCCGACGCCTTGTCCAGCCGCACCGGCCGGTAGCGGCGGGTCGATCGAGATTGAGTTTGCGACCGGGGCTCGGATGCGGATCACGGGTGCGGTCGACGCGGCGACGCTGAACGCCGCCGTGGCGGCGCTGGCAGATGGACGCTTGCGGTGATCCCCATTGCGTCGGGCGTGCGGGTGTGGATTGCGACTGGCCACACCGATATGCGTCGCGGCATGAACTCGCTGGGCTTGCTGGTGCAGGAAGCCTTCAAGCGAGATCCGCACGGCGGCGACCTCTATGTGTTCCGTGGCAAAAGCGGCAAGCTGATCAAGATCCTTTGGCACGACGGACTGGGCATGTCGCTCTACGCCAAGCGGCTGGAGCGCGGCCGGTTCCTGTGGCCGTCGTCAGCTGATGGCGTGGTGACAATCACCCCAGCCCAGCTTGGATACCTGCTGGAGGGCATCGACTGGCGGCTGCCGCAACATACGTGGCGACCGCAGGCGGCTGGCTGATCGCTGGGATTTGAATCGGTGGCAGGATCATCGGTTCGGACAGAGATCGCGTCTTGTGATTCTCTGGTCGGCGATGGGCAATGATGATTCTCTTCCCGACGATGTGACCACGCTGCAGGCGATGCTGCGCGCCGAGCGAGCGGCCCGTTTGACCGCGGAAGCTGAGGCCCAGGCGGGGACATTGCTGATCGAGAAGCTCAAGCTCACGATCAAGAAGCTCCGACACGAGCAGTTCGGACAGTCCTCCGAGCGAGGCGCATTGCTCGACCAGCTCGAGCTACAGCTCGCCGATCTGGAGGAGAACGTCGTGCAAGCCGAGACCGCGGCGCAGATGGCAGCTGAGAAGATCGTGGTGCCATCGTTCGAGCGTCGCAAGCCAGCCCGCCGGCCCTTGCCGGAGCATTTGCCGCGGGAGCGCATTGTCTATCCGGTGCCTGCCACCTGCCCATGCTGCGGCGACAGCCGATTGCGCAAGCTTGGCGAGGACGTGACCGAGACGCTGGAGCTCGTTCCGCGCCGGTGGAAGGTGATCCAGCACGTGCGCGAGAAGCTCGTCTGCCGGGCCTGCGAAGCGATCACCCAGCCGCCGGCTCCCTCGCATCCGATTGCGCGCGGGCGTGCAGGGTCCAAGCTGCTGGCCCATGTCCTGTTCGCCAAGTACGGCCTGCACCTGCCTCTTCATCGTCAGAGCGACGTCTACCAGCGTGAAGGCATCGAGCTCGACGTATCGACGCTCGCGGACTGGGTAGGTGCCTCCGCGGCAACCCTGATGCCTCTGGTCGATGCGATCCGGAGCCACGTCTTCGCAGCCGAGCGCATCCACGCGGATGACACCACAGTGCCGGTCCTGGCCAAGGGCAAGACCCGGACCGGCCGGCTCTGGACTTACGTGCGCGACGACCGTCCGTTTGCCGGCCCAGATCCGCCGGCGGCCGTGTTCTTCTACTCGCCCGATCGTGGCGGTGCGCATCCGGAGCAGCATCTGGCGGGCTATGCTGGACTGATGCAGGCCGACGCCTACGCCGGCTTTGGTAGGCTTTACGAGGCCAATCGCAAGGGCGGCCCGATCATCGAGGCCGCATGCTGGGCGCACGGCAGACGCAAGTTCTTTGATCTGGCACGGCTCACCAAGGCGCCGATCGCGGCCGAGACGGTCAAGCGCATCGATGTCCTGTTCGCCATCGAGCGCGAGATCAACGGTTTTACTGCGCAGGAGCGTTTGCGTATGCGCCAGGAGCGTAGTCGCCCCCTGATCGTCGAGCTGGAGGCCTGGTTGCGCGAGCAGCGCGCCAAGCTCTCCAGGAACAACGACACGACCAAAGCGATCAATTACTGTCTCAGCCGCTGGGATGCATTTAGCCGCTTCCTTGATGACGGACGGCTTTGCATGTCGAACAATGCTGCTGAGCGTGAGCTACGGGCGGTCGCCGTGGGACGAAAAAATTGGACCTTCGCCGGGTCCGATGAGGGCGGCCGGCGTGCGGCTGCCATCTACAGTCTCATCGCCACCGCCAAACTCAATGACATCGACCCGCAGGCTTGGCTTGCCGACGTGCTGGCGCGCCTGCCGGATCACCCTGCCAAGCGCATTGACGAACTGCTCCCTTGGAAGTGGCAGCCTCAAAGCGTCGCTCACGCCGCTTAAGTGCGATACTGTCGAGACCGCGATACGGTCTCGTCCGGACTGGCTTTTGGACAGCCCGCGATGCACACTCCCAGCCGCGAGCGACGAAAGGACGAGCGATGACCTTGGGAAAGGGCAAATATGACGAGCTATGCCGCGAGATCCGCGAGAAGGTCGGCCTCGGTGGTGGGGAGATCCCACAAAGCGGCGGCGTGCTGCTGATCGTGATGGGCGGCGAGCACGGCAACGGTTTCTCGTGTCAGGCCGACATGGATACGATGCTTGCGCTCCCGGATCTGTTGGAGCGCGTGGCTCGCCAGATCCGGGAGACGGGTCCGTTCATTCCTAACCGAAGTAGTAGACCGCGATGAGCGCGAGAAGGGCCAAAGCCCCGAGCAACTATTAGACGCCGCTCGGAGAATACTCGGATCGTCTGCAATCCGCACACTCAAAGCATCGCTCAGGCCGCCTAAGCGCGATCAGCCTTCCGCCAAAAACGGTTTGCGCGGGGCCTTCGCCGGACGCGTACGTCGTTTCCCACGCCGTTCTCGATGATGAATTCGAGGCCTTCCACATGAAGCCGCCTCGGAATCAGGGCGCCCGGCTCCAGCAGGATGCGGTTCTGGATGGCACTGGCGGCCAGGGTCGCTGCCTGGCGCGATGTCATCTTGAGGACGGTGCGGTTCCTGCGTAGCGCGGTGGCGCTGCGCCAGGTCGATGTTGGTTTCAGGGTGACCGATTCGACGGTGGCGAGTTTTCTAAAATAGTTGTTCGCGATCTGCCGCTCGGGGTCAGCAGCATCGCCCCAGAGCGATTCCCGACGTCGTTGACGGGATTCTTCCGACGGATTGGAGGTGCCTTCCCCGCCGTCGGTCTGGTTCGTGAGAGGTCCAGTCCCGAGGTCATGGCGGCCGATGATCTGGATCAGCTGGCGCTCTCGGGCAAGTGCCTCCGCTTCGTCCTCAAAAAAGCTGTCCAAGTGATAGTGGATAGACACTTTCAATCGAAAGAGGCTTCGGATCACGTTCAGCTTGTGGGTCAGGCGGGTCGTATTGCGTGCTTCCGCCTCATGATCGAGCACTCGCAAGTTCACGCCCTTGCCAACGTAGAACGGCCGACCATCGGGCCTGTGGAGAACGTACACGTAGTATGGTTTGCCTGCCCTGATTGCCGCCCTGACGGAAGCGACGTCGGTCAAAAACTCAGGTTGGCCCTCGCTCGCCCGGGCAACGTACAGGCCCGCCTCATTATCCATTGATGAAGGGTCCATGTTGAAAGTCGATCACACAACGTTGTTTATACCGCTCCCGCGATAGAGGAAGCATCAGACCGGCACTGGCTGGGTCAGGCACCTGATGCCGCCGCCACCATTGAGTATCGTCCTCAGGTCCAACATGCGGACTGCCCGCCCCGGGAAAAGGCGCTCCAGCTCCAGTTTGGCTCGCAGGTCGTTTTGAGTCTCGCCAAATGCCGACGTGAGGACAGCGCCAGCGGTGACGAACAGGTTCATGTAGGTCGCAGCCATCATCGCGCTGCCAGCCGAGGCATCCGGGACCACCTCAAACGCTTTGACGCCCTTCAGCTTTCCGTCCGTGCACAATTGCCGCAGCATTCCGACGTCGCGCTCGCGTCGCCTGCTTCCCGGTCCTGAAGCGATAACTTCGACCAGCAACTCGCCGTTCGGCAGGAAGGCCAGGTAACCGTCCGGATGTCCGGTGGTGATCGGCTCGGTCCCGTCACCGTCAAGCCAGATCACATCCCGAATGCCAACGCAGCCAAAGCCCTCGGTGATTGCCGTTTCATCCAGGTGTGGGTTGCGCGACAGAAGGCAGCTCCGCGTCGCGACGGCGCGCCCTTTACCGTCGGTGATGAACGCTCCTCCCTCGGCAACGAATGGCGTTCTGATCACCGGAACGCCGAAGTCATGCGTGCGCGCCAGGCGGTCGCCCGCGCGGCCGCGCCGAGAATTGTCCCAGGCGTTGAAGTTGAAGTCGATCGTGATCGTTTCGGCCCCGCGCTTTGCGAACACCGGCGCGATATCACGCATCCAGATATCGTCGACCGGCGCCGGTACGATCTCGACCTCGGGCCCGAATTTCCGAGCCCGCGCCGCCGGTACCAGGTTCGGAGTGGTCAGTAGTTTTATAGGCTCGTACTCCGCGATAGCCCGGATCACACCATCGAGCTCGCATTCGACCTGCTCCTTTTCGGCTCCCCATTCCCGGTGCACTGCCCACGCCATAATCGTGCAGGCGTGAGGCTCGTGATCGGCAGGAATGCGGATCTCATGATTTCCTCTCACGCGTCCACCACCGACGGAAATGGCGCACTAAGCCATTCGCGGTAGCCAGGGTGGCCCCAGCGCCACGGACGCTCGGCGTCCTTGGAGATGTTGATGCGACGTCCATTGAGCAGGTTGGTCACCGGCTCAATCGGGCGCAAGACGCGGAAGGGTGACTTAAAGAGCGAGGCTCCATCGAGCTCTGGGTAAAGCCCGAGTGCCTCGCCCAGCTTTGCAGGTCCGTTGCAAAGCTTGCGTTCGAACCCTGAAGCACGGCCGCGGATCGCGCGATCCGCTGATGGATGGGCGGAGCGTCGCTCTGCCATCGCATCAATTCCGATCACGGGCATCCCTGCTCTGATCAGGATTGCGCTGCCAAATCCCTCTTCCCCGCAGACCAGGTTAAGACATGGCATTCCCCTGTCGTGGTGGATGTAGACGTGGCCATGCGGGAGCAGCATCGAGGAGCTGCGGTTACGGCGCTGCGCTGCTGCCCCAGGATGACAATGCGAGGCCATATCGGTCTCGTCGTAGGCTTCGTCCTCGACAATGATAATCCCGCTGTCGGTCTTGCGACGAAGATCAGTGAAGATCACGAGGCACCCGACCGCCTTCTGAGCCACTTCGACAGCAGAGCCAGCAAAAAAGTCGGGCTCGACGGGAAGATAATTGTTCATATCGAAAGTCACTGACAACTCCTTGGTGTTTGCAATCGCGGCGATCCGCAGGTCCCGCAAATCACACTAGAGGAGATCGAATATGTGTCAAATAACTCTATGAAATTGCTATATATCTATTCCTTCAGCAGTTCTGACAACTCTCGCTATCCGGTGAACAGCAGGCCTACTCCACCAGCTTGGAGACATCATCCACGGAGTCCTGCACGTTGTCTCCGAGAGCCTCGACGCGGCTTTTATAGCCAAACTCTTCAACCACCGTATCGAGGTCTTTTGGACCGCTGACTTTGTCGTGGCATATGCGCAGATATCGAGCGATCAAGCCGCTGTTGTACCCGAAGACCCCATCCGACGAGATCGACAGTCGCGTCCGTTGCCAGCGATTGCCATCCTTGTACGCGATACTTGGAAACTTGGTGCTGCAGAAGGCCGCGTACTGCGCCTTCGAAGTCTCGGCATCGCGGCATGTGTAATGCTCTGGAAAGTCGTCCTCATACCTGACGTCGCATTCTCGCAAAAGCGCTTCGACAAGTTTTCCGTTCGGCAGCTCTTTGACGACCTTCTTATCCGACAGAGCCGACCAGATGCACTCGCCCATCTGACATTCCACGCGCACGAATTGGTCCCCAGCGGCATTAGAATTGGAGGACTGCTTCAAGAATTCGTCCAGTTGCGGCGTAAATTGCGAATAGAAGTTGATGACGAAAAAATTGGGATTCCCGATCGCGAGCGGTTTTGCTCCGTCGGACGCGCCAGTCAGCACGAGGGCATTGACGCCTCCTTGAATCGGCGAGTCGAGCGCCACGTCGATCTTGCGATCCGGCAGGAAGCGACGGCGCGCGAACGTCAGCGTGGCGGATTCGACCTTAACTTCGACGAGATCTCGCTGCCCAAGTCGGACGGATACGTTCCTTGTCGTCAGCGCCGGGCCACAAAGAAAGTAGGTCAGTGAGACGCCTGCGAGGCCATCAACCACGAGGGCATCACGCAACTCCTGGGGTACCGCTATTTTCGAGACGACGCCTGCACAGGCCGCGTCGGTCAACCGGCTGCCGATCTCGCCCAGCCTGCTGTCGATCGCATCGATGTAGCTGTTCTGATCCTGGAATGTGAGGGACGGAGGACGGTAGTGATTGTCGGAGCGCAGATACTGCAAGTGCCGGGCGGTCTCCTGGGTTGCCGGCATCTCCCGAACCTTCCGGATCAACTCCGATAGCTGCGCGGCTGACGTCTGAGCCTTACGGGCCTCCGCATTCTCCTGCTCGGCGATGGCGAGCTGAGACAGCTTGGATTTGCACGCGACGGCCACATCCACGCGGGTGGTCTCCGGAAGCTGGGATTTCCACGTTTCTGAGCAAAACGACTTCAGCTCGCTTGCCGAAGTGAAGGCCTCCACCTTGGCCACAATACCCCGTTCGACGTCCATCTCAGCGTCCCGAGCAGCCCGCTGGTCCTTTTGAGCCTGCTCCATGCTCTCGTTGAGAGCCTGACTGCGCCGATGCGCCTCATCGACGCTCGTCTGGCGCTGCGCGCGGTCGCCCGCTGCGCTTTGAAGGCGGGTCATGCCTTCAAGACGTTGCAGGTAGGCGATGAGCCCGCGGGAATCGGTGCCAGACTGCCGGGCGCACTCGGCGACCCGGCCGCGGAGCTGGGCAAATTCATCCTGGCGCCATTCCGCAAGTGGCACGCCATACGGCGCCCCGTTGGCCGACCAAGATTGTCTGGCGACCGCAGATTGCGATACATCGGAGCAGGATAGCCTCGATATCGTCTCCAGACTGGAGGCATTGGCGGAGATGCTTTGAAGGATCAGGAGGGCGAAGCCAGCCAGCGTCAAACGTTTCATAGAAGTGAGGTTCTCAAACAAAATAGCAAGAGAGAATGATTCGCCGCGCATGATACTGCAGCACGTCCAAAAAACCGTCTAAGGATCTGCTACCGATTGCCTGCTATCATGGCCGACCTCGGAGTGTTGGCGCGAGCGTCATGCGTGGCGGGAGTCGACGCGCGAACGCTGCTAGCGATCGGGGGCGTTTGCATCGTTGCAAACAGGTACACGACAGTCGCGCATGTCGCCAGAATTGCGCCTCCTGGCGCCCAACCGAGCCCTGGGTGGACGGTGACATCCGGCGAGATCAGTTTCTTGGCTTCTCTAAGGGCTGAGGAGCGAGCCGATGTCCAGGTGATGACGAGGAGCGCCAGAGCCAACAAGATCAGAGCGCCCGTTTGCACGGCTGGGGTTGGCTGTTGGCCTGTCAACTTCACGAGCGCCGCCGACGCTCCTGTCTTGTAAAGCGAGAATAACCCGACATTGGTTATGACCGTGTTCCTCAACCAAATCTTGCGACCGCGCGCACCGGCTACGCCATCATAACCGCGTTTTACGGCTGCACTGACCTTCTCGAATAGGTCCGACGACATTGAGCTTTCGTAGCTTCGCCTGACGTTGGCCAGGTTACATCCGTCAATTCCGCCAATTGCCTGCAGGATGTCTCGCGTGATTGCGCTCTCTGATGTCAGGGCCTGAATCCGGGCGGGACTTTTTTCTGACAGGATACGCGCGGAGAGATCGCCAAGAACATGGTCCAGGATCGGGGGCATGGCGGGTATGAGATTGTCATGACCGACAGCGCAAAACTGGAACTCCCACCCATCGATGTCGTAGGCACGGACATGATACGCCGTCTCCGCTGAAACGCGGAAACGAACACCACCGTTCAGCGGTTCGGCCTGAATGGGAGAAAGATTGGATTGCTCGAAAAGGGTGTCAAGCGGGAGCTTTGCCATGTCTCCCGCCACGTCGGTATTATCACCGTAAAATCCGTGCGCGACCTCAACCCCGGCCGTGATCTTGGCCTCGAATGTGTGGGTCGAGTAGCCGTGTCCGTAACAGCCAAAGCAGGTGGTGCGGCAAGAGCCCCGGCAAAAAGAACAAGTGGTCGTTCCATGGCCGTTGCAGGAAAGACAAGTAATCCAAACCTGGCGATAAACGCCGGGCGCTGTCATGGTCGGCTCGGTGCGATGCTCGCCCCGGCGGCCACCACAAGAGCTGCACTGTGTCTTGCCGCCATAGCAAGACATGCAAAGTACCTTTCCCTCGCCGTAGCAGCCCGCGCAACGTTCGTGGTAATGCCATCTCGCTGGCCACTGCCTGACGTCAAATTTGGTGCCGTGCTTTGCTAGAAGCGATAGGGCTTGACCTTGCCAGTTTCTCTGAAGCGCTGCAGCTTCGGCTGGGTTGGCTATAGCCGCGTTCAGATCTTCGCAAGAAATCTGATCCAGGTCGGCGAAGTCACGGCAGTAATCAGAATCACTTGGGTGAAAGGCCCCGAAACTGGATTGACTTGTTCGCCACCAGCCCAAAGAGAGCGTGATCACTGCCTCACTTCGGAGTGCGCCGCTCTCGCTAGACTTCCGCTCTGGCGTGCTTGCAGTGTTTCCGTCAAAGATGCGGTCAATCCGCTGATCAAGCGAGTCTTTGACGGCGGCTATGGCATTTGGCGCGGATGGCCGTTTATCGAGCAATTGCATGATGGCAAACTAAGCACAGGGCGCTTACGGCCTTGTTGGAGCGATATTTAGAATTGAACGTGACGGACTATCCATCTGGCCAAGGCTGGTAAGTCAGAGGTCAAAATCGTCAGACAGGCCTTTGAACAGATGTTAATTCACGAGACGGGGGCGGCTTCTACTCGTCGCCGTCGATGCGAACGTCGAACACGAGCCTTGCGTTCTTCGACTGCATAGACCCAAACGTGAGTTCGCACGAGTTCGGGATCCTGCCCGTCGCGGGGCCGGTAAGAACGATGATGTCCCTTTTGTCGTCTCTGGCACCCGACACCGGGTAGGGCGCGGGCTCGCAGCCGGGCTTGAAGGTGTACGCGGTGCCGGCATAGCGCCGGCCCTTGGCGGTTCCGCGGAATAGGACCGTGCCTTCCGCGACATGAAGATCGGGGCGCGGCGCGACGTAAACGATCTCGATCCGGCCGTCATCCCATTCATTCACGCGCATTTCCGATCCGTTGTGAACGGCCGGTTGGTAGAAGCGTGGGGGGTCGCGCGGCGCCGGCTTCGGGCTGACCACCCTGCTGGCAAAGATCGCCCGCGACAGCGGCGCAAAATCGAGTTTCTGCGTCGTCCGATCCCACACGAGATCGCGTTCGCAGGCGATTTGCGAAGCGGTGGCAACGTCACCCTTCTGGCCGCAATTCGCACCGCTCACCGCCAGCCAGAGCTTCGACGAATTTGCGACGTCTTCTGTTCTCATGCCGAAGGTGCCCTGGATCGTGAACCGCTTCAGATTTCCATCAGGCAAGGCCACAAAGGCCGCCACGTCCGATCCGTGGGGGCCTGAAAAGATCGACAAAGCTCCCTCGCAGGTCAGCGTGGCATCGCTGACCGACCAGAATTCGGGCCCGGAGACGAGGCGATCGTGCTCGATCTTGGGGCCTGCAACCGGCTTGCCGCCGACCGCGGTACAGGTCTCGACGATGTCCTTGACGTAGGCGGCGACCGGTTTAGGCAATTCGACCTGCCTGGAAGGGTCTTCACCAAGCCGGATGCATAGTCGCGTCTCCGCGAACTGCTTGCAGTCCGTCGCGCCGGGGTCGTCTGTCGTGCCGGCGTGAGCGCAACTAATCTGAATAGCAATGGCGGCTGCAAGGATGATTTGTCGTTGCAATTGGCGCTCCGGTCATTCGCGTCCGAAAAGAGCGCCAATCTATCCATCTGGCCTCTCGGCAGGATTACAGGAATCGATAAAATGCCGTGATTTATTGGCATGAACCGCTCTCAGCCGGTAAGCCGCGGAGTTTCAAGAAGGAAGCGTCAGTCGGCCTCGCATTTGAAACATCGCCACACTGGCGGCCCCTTACCCTTTTCCGGAGACGCCAAGGTCATGGCCTTCTTGCACCGTGGACAGGTTGGGATGGGTTCCAGGCGAACCCCAGTCGCGGTTCGGCGCATTTCCAATCCGAAAATCAGGATGCCGGGGATGCGTTGGGAAAGGTGATCACGTCAGCTGTGCGGCCGTTTGATCTTGAAGTGGCGCTTATGGCCTCTTCTCCCGCAAACCGCTCCGCCAGTTCGATGACGGAGAGCCGATGAGCCGGGTTCTCGATGCAGAGAAAGGCACGAAGTAGCCTCAATCCCTGCAGCTGAATGAACGGTGACAGTTCTTCGTCCATCTTGATATCCTTCAAGCACCTCAATATTCGATCAGCACACTAATTGCAACGCTTCGTTTTATCATCTCTTAGTTGAGTTACCGACGGCATCGAGCCGAATTTGTCAGTCTGGAAAATGAGAGACCGTCATCGCGAGTTGCCGAGCCAGAGCGCAAGGCATGACCACCTCGAAAATTCTACTGAGCTCCCGGTAATACCAAACGGTCCCGTCGCGCCCACCTGTGAAGCGGCCCCACAATTCGTCGCCGATGTTGCGATAGTCGTTCAGAATCGCCTCTGCATTGTCGACCTTGTCAGCAAGAGATACGAGCAACGACGAGGGTGCCTTTTTCGGCAGCAGCGAAAGATAGGCTTCCTTCCGCGGACGCCAAGCCGGCTTCGGCTCGACCCAGGAATCGGTGCAGTCGGCCACGATCTGCGCTACGTCACCACCGAACCTTTGCCTGACCTCGTCGAGCGTTGCTTGGCCTCCTTGATCCTCCGCGGCGTCATGGAGAAGGCCGGCGATGGCCTGAACCTCCGTCCCGCCGGCGGACAACACGCGGCTGGAGACGCTCAACAGGTGGGCGATGTACGGCGTGCCGCTCCCTTTTCTGATCTGTGTCCGATGAAGATCGGACGCGTAGACAAGGGCTTCGTCGTATAATCTGGAAAGTGCCATCGATGCTCCTTTTCACAGTACCTGCCGGTACGGGCTTTGCGGTCCGTCCTACCTTCTAGAACACGCGGCATCGTCGATCTTGTAGCGATCGCCCGAGAATTTCGGCCAGTCGCATGCAGTCCGGGATTTCACCATAGCCTCGGCAATGTCGAGGTCGCCGAGAAAGCACTGCGCGACGATGCGGTCTCGGCTCATCGGTTTCGACCGACCGTCGCACGGGGTGCCTTCGCCGACCTGGAGACAGTGGACCATCTTGCCTTCGATCATGTTCGATAGCACGCCGGCGGCTTGGCCGTAGCCCGGCTGTCCACGTTCCGGCGCGTCGATGCCGCATACCCGAACGCGCACCGTTGCCGATCCGGATTTCATGGTGAAGGTGTCTCCGTCGGAAACCGCGAGCACCTTCCCCAGATAGTCGGCCGCTGTAACCGGGGAGGACACCGACGCCAGCAACGCGAAAACGAGACGCTTCAATCGAAAAGCTCGGAATACCCTCATCGACTGTTTTCCCTACGCATGGGCCAATTCACGGTCCGCCACTGAACTCCGGCTCATGTCGGCCAGCACGGCGTCGACTTGCCGGCGGCATTCGGGGATGTTCTTTTCGCTGTGACTCTCCGTCGTCGGCGGCCGCACACTGGCGAACACATCCACGGAGCCACTGTTACCACCGGAAGGATGCGGGACGTGAATCACCTGGGTTTCACCGACGTGATAGGCGTATGAGCAGTCCTCGCCTGGAAAGTCCGGAATGCCTCCCAGCATTTCCATCACATCCGCGACGTAGTCTGTCGTTGCGCCGAGGACAATGGCCAGCTTCACGCTGTTGGGGAGAACCGACAGATGACGCTTGATGCAGGTCCTTACGAACTCCGGGCGCTGCCTGAGCGTGTTCCTAGTGATCTGGGCTCCCTGCATCACGAATTCTGCGCTGCCAGGCTTGGCGTAAGCGACCGAGCATCGGACCAGCGAGGCGAACCCGAACACCTTTTCGGTTGGCTTGAACAGCGCGTCTATCGGGGCCGTCTCGCCGAGCAAGCCCATCGCGACCAACAGCTTTTTCAGGTTGGAGCGCATCCTGCGCTTGTCGTCGTTGAACGGAATATCTTCGAACCGTACGCCCGAGCGCGGAGACGCGAGATGCCGGTCGATGAGCCTGTTCTGCTCCGACCCTTTGGAAAACCCGAGCACCAGGATTTCCGGTGCGCTGGAGCCCCAGTAAGCGGGATTGGCGCGCAACAGCCATCGGTGATTTTTGACCTCATAGGACTTGCGATCAACCGAGTGCCAGGCGGGCTGCGGCCCGTCGAAACAAGCGCGGCAATCATTGCACCCATGCGTGAACGCCGACGACGTGTGAACCATGCTATCCATTCTGTATTCCCTCGAATTGCGATGTGAATGATCACTGGCGCCTAAAATGTCCGCTCTTGTGAGCTGCGGTAACGAGCAACCCGTTGTCGCCGACAACCGCATAAACATTGAGCCAGCGCTCCACGACCTTGAGCCCGCGGTCGCCGCCCAGGTGATGACGCAGCCGCTTAATGGCCGACTTGTCGAACATCATCCGCTCGGCACCATTGGCGCGCGAAGCCGATCCGAACTGCATCAGCAGGTCGACGACGAGCGGAGGAATCGCGCGCTGCTGCAGGCGCGTCCTCGAGTGCGTCGTCATGTGGAGATCAGCCGTTGCCAGCGCGCTCACGAGCGGCCTCCCTCAGAGCGAAGCATGACCTCGAGCGCCTTGCCGACGAACATGGGAACATCGAGTTGCAAGACCTTGGCGATCCGCCCAGCGCGGTCGGCGTCGAAGGCGAACGTGCCGTCGAACCAAGGCTGTACGTCCGCGGCGCTCCAACCCAGTTTCTCGGCCAGTTTCTCGGCCGCTTCGAAGCCGGCGACCTGGTGGACGAGCCGGGCGAACACCTTGGGCGTCTCTGCATCCCGAATTGCGCGCGTCAGGAAGCGATCGTCGGCGGCGCGCTCAGGCCACGGAATGAAACCCCGGCGTCCCGAGAGCCAGCGCTTCGCTTCGGCGAACTCGACCGCGACGGGCTTCGAGCCAGGGATGGTCTTTAGGCGGCCCTCGCTTTTGTCCGACGTCGCCATGCGAACGGCGCCCTCGCTCATGTTGGCGAGCAGCGCCAGTTCGCGGGTGGTGAAGGTGACCGACTCGTCGCCCGCCCATTCGAGCTTCCACCTGGCGAGGGCCGCGTCGGCGACCATCCGGCAATAGCCCTCGGGAGTCATAAAGCGGTGCTGTTCCCCGGCAGAGGAAATGCCGCCGATGTGCGGTGTCCCCTCCATGAATACCTGCAAATCCTGGACTTCATGCTCGCCGAATGTGTTCAGCCGGCTGCGATTGAACGCGAACTCGTAGGCCCGCTCGAAGGACGCCGTGATGTTTGCAAACAGCGAAAGGTCGACCTTCGAGGGAGCTTCATGGACGTACTCGCCCTTCTCGCCAGGCGGAAAGCCAATGAACGCTTCAGCCTTTGCTGGACCTGAGCTGATGAGTACGTGATCAGCTTCGAAAAGGAAGATCGTTCGCAGCTCATCGAGCACCTGTTCTTTCGTGAAACCAGCCAATTTAGACCTCATGCAAATATGCAGTTTAATCTGCATTTGCGTTCCTAGCTCCGATCGGAGCGTCACACAAGGCCAGCATGCAAAACTATTTTGCAATTTGCATGTTTAGCTTTTCGCCTCCGGCGACAAGTCATAATTGGAACTTCCGTTATTATAGGATATATACCTAATTAATAACAAAGAGAGTGTGTCCTATGACTTCCGGTGGTTTCGAATACGATGAGCAGGGGCGCCGCCTCTTCAAGCCGAACGTCCCTCCCTTCCCGCGTCTTGAAGACATCTATAGCCTTCTGGACCCTACTCTAACGGCGCTCAGGGAATTCGACCGGCGCCTGACCGTTCTCGAGAAGAAGGGGACGGTCGGCCGTTTGTTCGCGCGTTTGGATGCCGTGCACTCGTCCGGAGCGGAAGGCTCCACGACGACGTTCACGGATCTGATGGAATACGAAAGCGCCCTACGAGTCGCGCGGGATCGCGAGGATGCGGCGGTTGTCGCGGCTGCTGCTGCTGGACTAGACGAAAACCTCGAACGCGGGGATCTCAATGGACTAGTCCTCAAGATCCATAAAAGGTTGTTCGAACGTAGTTCGAACAAGATGCTCGCCGCCAGCGCCGGTGTCTTTAAGCAATTGCCAAACTACGTTCGGGATCCTGACGCACCCGGTGCGTTCTTCGGCTACACGAAACCGTCTTCGGTCGGGGCCGCCCTGTCGGACTGGAGCGGCTTCACGTTGGCTTCAGATGACGGAACGAACGAATTGGTCCGTCAGATACTGTCCCATTGGATGTTCGAGCACATCCATCCGGTTTCGGATGGAAACGGGCGCATCGGCCGGCTTCTGGTGCCGATCGTTCTGAAAGCCAAGGGCTTCACCAAAACAGCATGCGCGTTTCTCGGAGAGGCCGTCCATGAGGATAAATCGCTCTACATCGACGCTCTAAAGGACGCCAGGATTTCGGGCAATACAATGAGTTTCGTGCGTCAGATGCTGAGCTTCCTGAGGAGAACGGCCGACGCGAACATCGCGCGTCTGGATAGGCTGGAGGCGATCGAAGCGGATTGGAAGGACCGCTTCGCGCAAACCAGAAGCGACAGCGTCGTCCATCGGCTCGTTTCGTATGCCGTCTCGAAGCCGGTATTTACGGTCGGGGACGTCCAAAAGGACCTAGCCGTCAGCTTCGCCACAGCCAATACGGCCGTCCGCCTGCTGCAGGGCGAGGAAATCGTGAGCGTACCCGAGGACGCCCGGCGCAATCGTCTGTTTCACGCCGACGAGGTGCTCGAGGTCTTTGACCGCTTCAAGACGCCGACGCCGAGACCATCCTTCGCGATGTGAACCAGCGTGGCGTTCCCACACTTAGTCTAAACGCGTCGACAACTTCGGCGAGCTGATCGAAAGCAGCACGCGATCCGTCTTATCTAGCTGCCGGCCGCCGCGGTTCGACAGAATGATGCCTGCGCAGCCGATGTCGACCGGTGTCCGGCGGCTTCGCCGGACACCGGATTCATTTGTCGGTATCTGCCGCTCGTCACTTCGCCCATTGGCGGGTTCGCCGTGCTCGGACTCGTCGGCATGGGGGTCGCGCGCATCTTTCGCCGATGATGGTCTGAAGAGTTGGCTGTAATCCGCCGCTCTGCCGGGAGGCGAGCTCTTGGCGGACGGCGGCGTTGAGTTTCCTCGCTGAAGTAATTACGCTATAGCGTAATTCGCATTGATAATTACGCTTTATGGTAATCTAAACTTGACAGTCGCTTCGTCGCTCCGTTACGCTATACCGTGATTTAAGCGAGGAATTACGTTATGACGGAAAGCGACACCCGGAAACGGCTTGGACAGCAGCTGGCTCGCGCCCGCCGCGGCCGCAACTGGCAACTCAGCCAGGTCGGGCGGCGAACCGGTCGCCCGAACTCCCGGATCAGCGAAATGGAAACCGGTGCCACCAACAGCACCGTGGACATGCTGGCTGACGCCGGAGAGGCCTTGGGCATGTCCTTGGTTTTCGTTCCCAACGATCGGCTCGACGAGGTGCTGAAGCTGATCGGCGAGACGCCGATGCAAACGCCGGTCCCGACCGGACCGGTGCCGTCGGTGTTCGACGACGTATTCGTCGACGACACGCTGGAAGAGGAGGAACCGGTACATGCGCGTCCGAAATAAGCCGGCCGCTCTCGGCATCTACCTCCGGCCGTCTCCCGACGCTTCGGTCCGGGTCGGGTCGCTATACCGCGACCCGGAAGGTGCGATCACGTTCACCGTCGATCAGGCCTACGTGGCGCTCGGCGCGCGACGGCCGATCCTCAGCCTCGCCTGGAAGGGCCAGACTGAGGACGGCCCCAAGGGCTCCAAGGCGCGGCTACTCCATCACGGGGATAAGATCACGCAAGGATCCATCCTGCCGCCCTATTTCGAGAACCTGCTGCCCGAAGGCGCGCTGCTCGAGCTCGTGCAGAAGGAATTCGGCGCCGGCGCCTTCGACAATTTCGACGTCCTATCGCGCCTTGGCGCGGACCTGCCGGGCGCTGTCGTCGCTGAGCTTGAGGCCGGCGCGCCGCCGCCATCGACAAAGCAAGTGAAGGACGACGTCGACGGAGGCATCCGCTTTTCGCTCGCCGGCATCCAGCTCAAGTTCTCGATGAAGCAGAATGACAAGGGCTCGCTGACGCTCCCGATGCGCGGGGCGGCCGGAGACATCATCCTGAAGACACCTAGCGACAAGCATGCGATGGTGCCTGAAGCTGAGTTCACCGCGCTTGAGCTGGCGCGCGCCGTCGGCATCCGGACTGTCAAAGCAGAACTCGTCGCCTCAAAGGACATCGCCGGCCTGCCGGAGAAATTCCTGCAGGGCGGCGCCTATTCGCTCGCCATCTCCCGCTTCGACCGCGCGCCGGACGGCCAGCGCGTTCACATGGAGGATTTCGCTCAGGTTATGGGCTCGATCCACGATCAGAAGTACACCATGGCCAACCAGTCGACGCTCGTGAAGCTGGTCGGGCTGTTCGCCTCCGACAAGCGCGGGGAGATGCTGCAGGCGGTGCGCCGGCTGGTTGTCGACGTCATGATCGGCAACGGCGACAGCCATCTGAAGAACTGGTCGTTCCTGCTGCCCGACGGCGTCACGCCCGAGCTGTCTCCGGCCTACGACGTCGTGCCGACCTTCTTCTTCGGCGACGATACGATGGCGCTCGAGTTTGCCAAGAGCCATAATCCGGCGGCCGTGAACCTGCGCCGCTTCGAGCGCCTGGCGGGCTTGGTGGGACTCGACACCAGGATCGTGATCCGGGAGGTCAAGGATACGGTCGAGGAGATACTCGACGTGTGGCCGGGCCTGTTGCCCAACTTGCCCGCTCCTCCGATGTTCACGGAGAAGCTGACCAACCGGTGGATGGGTCTCTCCCTGATCAAGGAACTCGAACCGGCGCTGAGTGCGGCCGAAGATGCCGACGACGGTCCTGGGCCTGCACCGGGCCTGCGTTAACCACCGGCAGCGCCAATCCGGAGCATTCCGGGCTGGATCGCCATCCTTCGCTTCCAGCGAACGGGACGCGATGAAAAAAAAGCGGCTGCTGGCGGGGCCACGATGCGCCGGATTCGCCGTCGGCTGGACGGCGACAATGGCCCCGAAACACCAATCCGGCCTTACCGCCGAGCGGCCGCCTTTTTTGTTCTTGAGAGGTTTTTCATATTTGCTGGCAGCATCTGCGCCGGCGTTGAGCGTGCCAAATTTCTGCAAGATGAAATGGTTCAGGACGCAAACGCAAAGTGCATCGAAGCGCTTGGCGAGGCAGCAGGGAAGCTCGATGATCTAAATCCTGAACTGGACCGAATCGTGCCCGACCTAAATCTGCGGCTTGCCCGAAGGATGCGGGTCCGCACGAGCCACGGCTACTACAAGATTGATTGCGGCATCGTCGGGGACGCCGCTTCCGTGTCGTTTCCGAAGACGGTGAGGCGGCCAGATCATTGATCCGGAAATCGGACAACGATGATGGCGTCGGCGACGGTTCACCAATCTGATTTTTCGTAGGATGGGATGGCAACCAGGTCGGCGTTCGAGCATTCGTCGGTCAGAAAGCGATCCATGAATGTTGGGGCGCCGGCGCGTCCATGGACCCCCGCTCGGGCCCCAGTAGGTGGTTTCGGTCCAGCGCGCGACCGCGTTGATCCGGTCAACCGCAAGGCTAAGGTATCTTAATAGTTTGTTCTAACGACCCCGTCATTTCGAAAGGCACGTTCAACCGCCCTTCAATCTCCTATTCGCTACAACTAGACATTCAATCTGGGGGTTCCGTGCTGAGATTCATTGTTCTCGTCTTCTCTTCGATGATCGCTGCTTCAAGTGCTCTCGCTTTGGAGCTTGTTCGATACGAACCTAAAGTCGTGCTGAAAGCGGAGCCGATAGCAGTTCCAGGACGCTCGATGGACGTTCTGAACGTTCAGCTCGGTATGTCCTATCTGGAGAGCCGCGCGATCCTCGAGAAGGCGCTTCCGAAAGCTGAGATCTCCGTCCCTCGCGCCGCGATCCAGCTCAACTACAAGGGAGCGCTGATTCAAACCCCTGACTTCGCCAATGTCGTCTCTGTCGCGAGAAAGCAGGACGAAACTGGAAGCTGGGAGAACATTACTCTGAGGTTTAGCGGACCAGCCTCGGGCAATCAACTCATCGCTCTTGGGCGGATTCTCACCTATGGAGATCCTATCAAGGCGCCTCGCTTGGCCGACTTCAGAGCGGCAATCTTCAACAAGTACGGCGAACCTTCGAAACTGCAAAATGTCCAAAACAATACGTTTTCGGCCGAATGGTCGTTTGTCGGGGAAAAACTACTTTCTTGCGCGGGGCAGGCCTGGACCAACTGCCCTCCGTTCAACGACGAATACTCCGCCATGTCGTTGTCGAGCTATGCCAACGACAAGAGTCCCCACGACTTTCTAGTGAAGGTCTTCGTATCTGACTCTCCCCAAGACCACGACAAGGTTTCTCAGCTTAGTGTCTATATGACATCCATTAAGCGACGAACGGCCGCTGCCACGGCCGATCTTCAATCCTTGATCGAGGAAGGGGCACGCCTGATCTCGCTGTCGGCGGCTCCTGCGACGCCAAAACTCTGACCACCGTTATTTTGGGCGAAGCCAAGCGAATAACTGGATCTCGCCCGGAAGCGGGCTTTGAGGATCTAACGAGGCGCGATCGGACCGCCACCAGCGCAACAACGGGCGAATTGGATCGGACTGGCCGCCGTGGAGCATGCTGGCGATCCGAGGCGGCTCGACGGCACTAGGCCGCTCGACTGGGCACTCGTGGAATTGTCAGCCAAGCCCGGCGTCTCGCGCGAGAGCGTGACCGAATTGCTGTCGCGGGTCTGCGGCCAGGCTATCGCCCTCGCGCGCAAGATCGGCGCAGCCACCATCGCCGTCGAGAACGGCCTGGGCAAGCTGCGTAGCGCTGGCCCAGCGCGCGATCTCAACCGGACGATCAACTATTGGGCTCGCAATCGTCTGTCTGATTGGCCCAGCTCCCGTGGGGGCGGCCCGCGTCAGACCGACAAGGAACGTAACCAGGCAAGACGGGCGATGGCGCGCCCGGCGAGTGCCTGCAGAGATTCAAGACACACGGGATCATCCGCTCTCTCTGCTTCCTCGAGATAGGCGTCCGTCAAAACTTCGGCGATGGTCTCGGCGTCGCGCCGTTCAAGCTCCGCTGGAAAGCGACCGAATCCATTAGCCTCGGTCGACATTTGCCGGGCTTCATCTGCAAGCTCTCGCATTCTTCGCGCCTGTACCGGGTCGAGCCCACCTTCCAATTGCTCAAACTGGCCAGCCAATCGGCGCTCCAGGGCACTGGCATCGATTTGCTCGGCTTTTCCGGTAGCTGAACGTAAGCGATCATGTTCCTGGTGATAGGCGCGTCGGCGAACTTTGCGCAAAGTCGCGACATGACCAAGTTCCTCGCCCGCCATTACCTCGGCCGCTTTCTTGATCTCTGGGTCTTCGGCGAACGCTGCGAGATAGGACCAGAACGCAAAGGCGCGCTCTTCATTGCGAACCGCCATTGCCAGCGCGCGATATGGCGTCATCAGCTTGGAAGTCTTGATTTCGGTTGTGGCGTCGCGGTCGAACGTCGCGGGGGCGTCCCAGCGGACGAGGGTGGGGTCCGGCGGTTTGCCACGGCGCGATTGCGACCAACGGGTCACACTATCGACATGTTCGCGTTCCGCGGCCGCAAGATCGCTGAATACTGCGGCGAGCTCCGAACGGTTTTGGCGGGCCATCTCCTGGGCAAGCTCCGAGTATTTGCTTGCTGCTTCCTGTTCCATGGCGTTGGCGAGCGAGAACAATTCGTCAAGCGAATGTAACGCGCCGGCCGGTTCCGCTTTCAAGAGCGTGGTTCGGAGCAACGGCATGGTCAATCTCCACCGCTGTTTGTTGCGGCGCAAAGATGCATCGTGTTCCGATATTAACAAGACAGCCTTGACGGAAGTCAATTTCGTTGGGCTCAATGAGCCCGAAATCCGGTCTCAGTGGCGATTCCGGGACATCAAACGTTCAAAATTGGGTGGAATACCTGCCCCTGTTAGGCAGGCCGTTCCGCTTGTGGTGCTCCATGGCCCGTAGTTTCGTCGCCTTGAAGCGACGCGAAGTCAGCTTCGTGCTCGCCGTCCTGCTCGCAATCTGCACCGCGCTCTGGGCCGAAACGGCTCGAGCGGCCAGCGACCTGGCCAACTATCTTCCCAAATCCTCGCCTACGAACTTTTTTCCGGAGGCCGACCGTTTTGGTCCGCTACAGGGCGATCCGCCGATCGCGCCCGTCTACCGCGGCGATCAGCTGCAGGGCTTCGTCTATCTCAATTCCGACTTCGCCAACTCGGTCGGCTATTCGGGGAAGCCGATCCACATTCTGGTCGGCATCGACCCCAAGGGTGTGATCACCGGCATAAAGCTGGTCGATCATAAGGAGCCGATCGTTCTGATCGGCATTCCGGAGGCTCGGATCGTCGCAGCCGTCAATGGCCTCATTGGCAAGGACATGAAGCCCGTCGCCAGTGGCGCCGAGCAGCCGCCGCAGGTCGATATCGTGAGCGGCGCGACCGTGACCGTTCTGGTCATGAGCGACAGCATCGTGCGCTCCGCATCGAAGCTCATCCGGTCCGGGCGGATCGGGGGCAGCGATGCCGCTGCGGCCGCTGCCGCATTGCCTCCGGTCACCAAGACGATCAATCTCGAGAAAAGCGAGGTCCGCGACTGGCAAACTCTCGCAGGAGACGGGTCGGTCCGCCACCTGCACTTGAGCATCGGGGACGTGAACGACGCCTTCGCCAAATCCGGCAATGCTGCGGCCGCTCAAAACTCCGAGCCTGGCGACCCGTCCGATACCTTCATCGACCTCTACGCCGCTCTCGTCAGTGTGCCCACCATCGGACGCAGCCTGCTCGGCGATGACGCCTACGCAAGGCTCAAGGAACGACTGCAACCGGGCCAGCAGGCGATCTTGGTGGCCGGCAACGGCATCTACTCGTTCAAAGGCTCGGCCTACGTGCGGGGCGGCATCTTCGATCGCATAGAAATCCTGCAGGAAGGATCCAGCACCCGCTTCCGCGACCGGAATCATACGCGCCTGGGGAATCTGGCGGCCGCGGGCGCACCGGAGTTCAAGGAGATCGGGCTGTTCGTCACGCCGCCTGAGTTCACACTCGATCCGACGCAACCGTGGGAATTGAAACTCCTCGTCCAGAGAGCCACCGTCGGGCGCGACAAGGCTTTCCTCACATTCGATCTCAACTACGACCTTCCCGAGCAGTACATCCGTCGCGAGCAGCGCGCGGTGACCATTCCCGCGACCGCGGCGGCGCCAGCCGCCGTTGCTCCGCAGCCGGGCGCGCCGGCGAATGCCGAGGAGGAGCCTCTTTGGATGCGTATCTGGCGCTCGCAGGCCGCCTCTGTCGCGGTCACCGCCCTCGCCCTCGCTATTCTAACCGTTATTTTCTTCTTCCAGAACGTGCTGGTGCGACGACCGGTCTTCTACACTTGGGTACGCCGCGCCTATCTGGCATTCGTGCTGGTTTGGCTCGGCTGGTACGCCAACGCCCAGCTCTCCGTGGTGAATGTCCTGACGTTCACCAACTCCCTGGTAACTGGCTTCCACTGGGAGTTCTTTCTTGCGGCACCGCTGATCTTCATTCTCTGGGCGGCGGTAGCCGGTGGCCTACTGTTCTGGGGCCGCGGCCCGTTCTGCGGTTGGCTCTGCCCGTTCGGCGCCTTGCAGGAGCTCACGAATACAGTCGCAAAATGGCTGAAGGTGCCGCAGATCACGGTGCCATGGGGTCTGCATGAGCGGCTGTGGCCTATCAAATACATCATCTTCCTAGGGCTGTTCGGGCTCTCGCTGTACTCGGTCGATATGGCCGAGCGGTTCGCCGAAGTCGAACCATTCAAGACCGCGATTATCCTGAAGTTTGCAAGAAGCTGGCCGTTCGTGCTCTACGCCGTTGCGCTGTTGGTGGCTGGCTTGTTCATTGAACGGTTCTTCTGCCGCTATCTCTGTCCGCTCGGCGCCGCGCTCGCGATCCCCGGCCGCATGCGGACGTTCGAATGGCTTCGACGTTGGCAGGAGTGCGGTTCGCCTTGCCAGCGCTGTGCCAAGGAATGCCCAGTGCAATCGATCCATCCCGAGGGACACATCAACGTGAACGAGTGCATCTACTGCATGCACTGCCAGGAACTCTATTATGACGACCATCGCTGCCCGCACATGATCCAGGTGCGGCTCAAGCGTGAGAAGTTTGCGGCCATGTCCTCGCCGACGATGCGATCGGGCGGCAAGGGTCCGAAAACCGTCATCACCCACGCCGGAAAGCCCGTCCCTACAGGAACAGGCGCCGATCCATCCACTTCCTCATGACAGCAAGGAGACGAACGATGGCCCGAGACGAGGACAAGAATCGAGACGAAGACAAGAATGCCGTCAGCCGACGACAGGTGGTCGGGACCGCCGCGATCGGCGCCGCCGGCTTGGCAGGCGGCCTCGGTCTCGGCAGAGCCGTCGAGCCGGAGCCTGCTGCGGCTCAGGCCCAGGCACCTGCGCGCGCAGGCGGCCAGAAGATCGAGGTCGCGCCCGGCGAGCTCGACGACTACTACGTCTTCTTCTCCAGCGGCCAGACCGGCGAAGTCCGTATCATTGGCATGCCCTCGATGCGAGAATTGATGCGCATTCCTGTCTTCAACCGCGACAGTGCGACCGGCTGGGGCCTGACGAACGAGTCGCTGAAGATCCTGAACGATGGAATGACCCAGGAGACGCGCGACCGCTTGAAGGGGCGCTTGAACGGGGTCTGGCAGAACGGCGACTGCCATCATCCGCACATGTCGTTCACCGACGGCACCTACGACGGGCGCTACATCTTCATCAACGACAAGGCCAACACCCGCTTAGCCCGCATCCGCACCGACATCATGAAGTGCGACAAGATCGTCGAGCTGCCGAACCAGTACACGATCCACGGCATGCGCCCACAGAAATTCCCGCGCACCGGTTATGTGTTCTGCAACGGCGAGTACGAGGTGCCCCTGCCGAACGACGGCAAGGTGCTCGACGACAAGACCAAATACTGGTCGATGTTCTCGGCCGTTGACGGCGACACGATGAAGGTCGCCTGGCAGGTGATCGTTGACGGCAACCTCGACAACACCGATGCCGATTATCAGGGCAAGTACGCGTTCTCGACCTGCTACAATTCTGAGAAGGGCGTCACGCTGGCTGAGATGACCGCGAGCGAGACGGACTGGATCGTCATCTTCAACCTCAAGCGTATCGAGGACGCAGTCAAGAAGGGCGACTTCAAAGAGATGAACGGGGTGCCGGTGCTCGACGGCAAGCACGGATCGCCCTACACCCGCTACGTTCCCATTCCCAACAGCCCGCACGGTATCAATACCGCGCCAGACGGCATTCACGTCGTCGCCAACGGCAAGCTGTCGCCGACAGTCTCGGTGTTCGACGTCCGCAAGTTCGACGACCTGTTCGACGACAAGATCAAGCCGCGTGACACCGTGGTCGCGGAACCGGAACTTGGTCTCGGGCCGCTGCACACTGCGTTCGACGGCAAGGGCAATGCCTACACGACGCTCTTTCTCGACAGCCAGGTCGCGAAGTGGAATATCGAGACGGCGAAGCGCGCGTTCAAGGGCGAGAAGGTCAACCCAATCATCCAGAAGCTCGACGTCCACTACCAGCCGGGCCACAATCATTCCTCGATGGGCGAGACCAAGGAAGCCGACGGCAAGTGGCTCATCTCACTCAACAAGTTCTCAAAGGACCGCTTCATTAATGTCGGCCCGCTCAAACCCGAGAATGACCAGTTGATCGACATCTCGGGCGATCAGATGAAGCTCGTGCACGACGGACCGAGCTTCGCCGAGCCACATGATGCCGTGATCGTGCATCGCTCCAAGCTGGAGGGCAAGGTCACCAGCATCTACAAGCGCGACGATCCGATGTTCGCGGACGCGGTCAAACAGGCCAAGGCGGACGGCGTCACGCTCGAAAGCGACGCCAAGGTGATCCGAGACGGCAACAAGGTGCGCGTCTACATGTATTCGGCCGCGCCTGCCTACGCGCTCGAGAAATTCGACGTCAAGCAGGGCGACGAGGTGACCGTCTACGTGACCAACATCGATGACGTCGAGGACCTCACCCACGGCTTCTGCATCGTCAACTACGGCATCAACATGGAGATCGGGCCGCAGCAGACCTCGTCGGTGACATTCGTGGCCGACAAGCCGGGCGTCTATTGGTACTTCTGCACCTGGTTCTGCCACGCCATGCACATGGAGATGCGCGGGCGCATGCTGGTGTCGCCGCAGAACGTCTGACCATGCGGTGCGCGCGACGTCTTGCGGTCACGGCGCTGGCGGCTCTCTTGGCCGCCAGCGTTGGCGCGCACGCGGCGGCGTCGGAGAAGCTTTCGGTCACGCCCGAGGTTAACGACCTCCAGTCCATTCTCGATGCTGCCGCCGACGGCGACGAGATTTTGCTCGCGGCAGGTACCTACCACGGTCCGCTGCGCATCGCCCATCGGATCATGCTCTCGGGAGCCGATGGCGCAGTGGTCGATGGCTCCGGCAAGGGTAGTGTGATCACCATTTCGGCTCCTGGCGCGGTGGTCCGTAGGCTCGACATTCGTGGATCTGGACGCGCGCTCGAAGGCATGGATTCGGGGGTCTTCGTCGAGCAGTCGGCGCGGGGCGCCGTCGTAGAGGACAATCGGCTCCAGGACAATCTCTTCGGCATCTATCTGCACGGCGCCCCCGACTCGCTCGCGCGCCACAACAGCATCATCGGCCTGCGCCAGGCACCGATGAGTCAAACCGGCAACGGGGTGACCGTCTGGAATGCACCGGGAGCCAAGGTCGTCGACAACGATTTCCGGTATGGGCGCGACGGCATCTTCGCGATTACCAGCCGCAACAACGTCTTCAGCGGCAATCGCTTCCGCGATCTGCGTTTTGCCGTCCATTACATGTACACCAATGACGGCGAGATCATCGGCAATGTCTCGAAGGACAATATCATCGGCTACGCGTTGATGTTCTCCAAGAACCTCGTCGTGCGCGACAACGTCTCGGATCACGATCGCGACCGTGGCATTCTCTTCAACGCGACCAACGGGTCCGACATATCCGGCAATACCGTCATCGGCGGGCCGCAGCCCGCGGAGCGCTGGGCTACGTCGGACAATCGCGCCACCGACGAAGGCGTGCCACCAACGGTGGCGGGTTCCCTCGAAGTCGCTCGAGGCGAACGGATCGGCCCCGAGAAGTGCGTGTTCATCTACAACACCAACAAGAACCGCATCGAGCGCAACTGGTTCGAAGGGTGCGAGATCGGCGTGCACTTCACGGCCGGCTCCGAGGGCAACCGGATCACAGGCAATGCCTTCGTCAACAATGCCAATCAGGTGAAGTATGTCGGCACCCGCCATCTGGATTGGTCGAACGGCGGCCGCGGCAACTACTGGAGCGACAATCCGGCCTTCGATCTCAACGGCGACGGGGTCGCAGACACGGCCTACCGGCCGAATGGTCTGATCGACCACGTGCTTTGGACCGCGCCGGCGGCCAAGGTTCTTATCAACAGTCCCGCCGTCCAGGTGATCCGCTGGGCGCAAGCGCAGTTTCCGGCGTTGCTGCCGGGAGGCGTGGTCGACAGCCATCCGCTGATGGCGCCGCCAAAGCGCCGCACGGCCGCGGAGGCGCGATGACCAGCACGGTACGCGTCAGCGACGTCACCAAGGAGTACGGCCTAGTGAAGGCCGTCTGCGGCGCCTCCTTCCAGTTGGAGGCTGGCGAATTAGTGGCCCTTATTGGCCACAACGGCGCCGGCAAGACCACGCTGATGAAGCTGATGCTGGGCCTCATCCGACCGACCAGCGGATCGGTCGAGGTGCTCGGCGACAATCCCGCTGCCGGCGAGTTCGCCGGTCGCCGACAGCTCGGCTATCTCCCGGAGAACGTTTCCTTCGACGCCGCCCTCACAGCCCGCGAAACCCAAACCTTCTACGCCAAGCTGAAGCGTGAGCCGATCGCGAAGGCCTTGGCCCTGCTCGACGCCGTCGGCCTTGGCCCTGCTACGGGCCGCCGGGTCGGAACCTACTCCAAAGGCATGCGCCAACGGCTTGGACTTGCACAGGCGCTGATCGGGCATCCGCGGGTGCTGCTGCTGGACGAGCCGACAACAGGGCTCGATCCGGAGCTACGTCAGACCTTTTATGAGGTGATCGAGCGCCTCGCGGCCGACGGCGCGACCGTGCTGCTGTCCTCACATGCGCTGACTGAGCTTGAGGAACGGGCCGGCCGTGTGATCATCATGAACCGGGGCATCAAGGTCGCGGACGGCTCGATCGGCGAGCTCCGCCGTCTAGCACGGCTGCCGACCAGGATCCGCCTCAAGGTCGCCGGATTGGCGAAGAGCGAAATGCCGGCTTGGGTTCCGGCGGACGCGACGTGCCGGCGTCTCAACGGTCGGATCGTCGAGATCGAAGCCGTATCAGATCGGAAGATCGAACTTCTGCACCGCGCGACGGCCGCCGGCAATTCGGTGGAGGACGTAGAGGTCGCTCCGCCGACTCTCGACGAGCTATACGCCCACTTCCTTCGCAATATGGAGGAAAAGCCGTGAACGTGCTGATCATCGCGACCAAGGAAATCCACCAGGCCGTCCGCAATCGCTGGGTGCTCGCCGCGACGCTCCTGCTCGCCGCCCTCGCACTGTCGCTGACTTTCCTGGGCAGCGCCCCGACCGGCACCGTCGGCGTACGCGCACTCGATGTCGTGATCGTCAGCCTTTCCAGCCTGACGATCTTCCTCGTTCCGCTGATCGCGCTTCTGATCTCGCACGACGCCATCGTCGGCGACATGGAGCGCGGCACCATGCTCCTGTTGCTCAGCTACCCCGTCGCCCGATGGCAGGTGCTGCTCGGCAAATTCGTGGGGCACCTCGCGGTGCTCGCCTTTGCGACCTGCCTCGGTTACGGGCTTGCCGTCGGCGCGCTGGCGGCGACTGGCACCCGGGTGGACTCGGACAGCCTGCTCGCCTTCGCGGCGATGGTCGGATCTTCCGTGCTGCTCGGCGCAGCGTTCGTCGCGATCGGCTATCTCGTCAGCGCCCTGGTGCGCGACCGCAGCACGGCGGCCGGCATCTGCATCGGGCTGTGGCTGTTGCTAGTCCTGATCTACGACATGGCACTTCTGGGCGTGCTTGCGCTCGATCAGGGCCGCAGCATCTCCGCCACCGCGCTGAATGCGATGCTTCTGGCGAATCCGACCGACGCCTACCGCCTGATCAACCTGACCGGGTTCGCCAATGTCAGCACTTTCGCCGGCATGGCCGGTTTGGCGCAAAGTACCTCCCTCACGGTGCCGGTCCTCCTCGCCGTCCTGATCTGCTGGACCGCCGTGCCTCTCGGACTGGCTGCGCTCGCCTTCTCGAGGAGGGAGCTATGAGGCGAACTGCCCTCGCGTTCGCTCTGGTGCTGCCGGTCGCGCTTGGCGGCTGCTGGGAGAAGCAGGCCGCGACCCCTCCGCCGCCCCATAGGATGACCGCCGAAGACATCGGGCACTACTGCGGCATGAACGTGCTCGAGCATCCGGGACCGAAGGGGCACATCTTCATCGCGAGTCTGATCGAGCCGGTCTGGTTCTCCTCAGTGCGCGATACGATCGCGTTCACGATGTTGCCGGACGAGCCAAAAGACATTCAGGCGATCTATGTGTCCGACATGGGCAAGGCGCCGAGCTGGGACAAGCCGGGGCCGGACAATTGGGTTGAGGCAAGGAAAGCCCTGTTCGTCATCGCCAGCCGCGCGAAGGGAGGCATGGGAGGTAATGAGGCCGTTCCGTTCTCGGACCGCGGCGCGGCAGAGAAGTTCGTGGCCGAGAACGGCGGACGCATTGTCGGCTTCGCGGAGGTACCGCGCGATTACGTCCTAGATTCGGAAGGCGAAGGGACAGGACCGAAAGACGGCGCCATCGTGCGCGGACCGGCCGACTGAGAAGGATGCCATCATGCAAATGGTTTCACGACGACGATTCATCACAATCAGTGCAGCAACGGCTGGCTTCGCGCTCTCTCCGCTGTCCCCAGCAACAACCTCAGATGCGGAGATCGTGGTCTGGCGCGGCACGATGCTGGGAGCGACGGCGACGATGAAGATTCATCATTCCGTAAGAGCCGAGGCGGAGCGCTTGATTTCCGTGGCCTGCGCGGAGGCGCGCCGATTGGAAGGCCTGTTCAGCCTCTACCGAAGCGATTCGACATTGGTCGAGTTGAACCGGACCGGTGTCTTGGTCGATCCTGCCGCCGAGCTGGTCGATCTTCTCGCGATCTCGAAGCGTTACGCCAGGCTGACCGGCGGGATGTTCGACCCGACAGTCCAGCCGCTCTGGGAGCTCTATGCGGACCATTTCTCGAAGACCGATGCCGATCCTTCCGGGCCATCCCAAGCTGCCGTCGAGACGGCGCTCGCCCGAGTTGGCTGGGATCGTCTGTCGGTCAGCCGCGACCGGATCGCAATGCCACGGGGCACCCGCATCACCCTCAACGGCATCGCTCAGGGCTACGTGACGGACAAGGTCGTTGAGCTGCTGCGATCGCAAGGCATCACGCAAAGTCTCGTCGACATGGGCGAGACGCGAGCAATCGGGGCGCGTCCCGACGGCCAGCCTTGGGAGGTCGGCGTCGCCGATCCCGAAATCGTCGGCCAGATGCAAGCGACCCTTCCGATCATTGACCGCGCCGTCTCTACCTCTGGCGCCTATGGCTTCCGCTTCGATCCCACGGGTCGGTTCAATCATCTGTTCAACCCGGCGACCGGCGCCTGCGCCCACCTTTATAAGAGCGTCACGACCGTGGCCCGCAGCGCCACCGCCGCGGACGCGCTCTCGACCGCGTTAAGCCTGATGTCTGAACCGCGGATCAGATCTCTGCTGCCGCAGTTAGAGATCGAACGGGTCCACCTGATCGATACTGCGGGGGTGGTATCGGAACTCGTGGCGTGACAGTTTGACGTTGAAACTGAAGCAAGGAGAACTGGATGAAGAGAATTGCATTTGTGGCCCTGTTCCTCGCTGCCGGATTTGGGCAGGCGAGCGCCCAGGACGCGGCTGCCGGTGAAAAGGCATTTGCTGTCTGCAAGGCGTGTCATCAGGTCGGCGATAGCGCCAAGAACGCCGTGGGTCCCGTGCTCAACGGGTTGATCGGACGCAAGGCCGGATCAGTCGAGGGCTACAACTATTCCGACGCGAACAAGAAGTCGGGCCTCACCTGGGACGAGGCGACGTTCTCGGAGTATATCAAGGACCCGAAGGCCAAGGTTCCCGGAACCAAGATGGCTTTCGCCGGGATCAAGGACGAGCAAAAGATCAAGGACTTGATCGCGTATCTGCACACTTTCGACAAGGCTCCGGTGAAGCTGACCCAGCAATAGGGGCCCGTCACCATTAGACAACAGATCGGCCGGCGTGACTCGCATCGTCATCCAAATGCAAAGGCCCGGGGTTACCTAGGAGCCCGGGCCTCGCAACCGCGACGGGGCGCTGAAGCACCCCGTTCGGCTATGGTGAATATATGCGGCCGTCGAACTGCCATGCCTTGACCTTGCGCAAGGTGGGAACGAGTTGAAGCCGATCGCGTTGCAGCACGGTGCCGGCGAAACGCCGGCACTTGATCCGGGAGTGACCCCAGCCCCATCAGCCCCCGGCTGGGGTCACTATCGGAGATGCCTCTGCCGCTCTTAGGAGCTTGAACAGCGACCTTACCCGGCACTATGTTTGTCTGGTCTGACTGGGGCAGGTCCGATGACGACGCACGATCCGAGAACGAAGGTTTGCCCGACTTGTGGCAAGCCAATGACGCTCGTGCCGTCCAGTGGCGACGGACGAGAGAGCTTTAGCTGCGTCGATTGCGGGAATGTCGACCCGCTCAAGTCTGTCGTCGTCCGCGGTTGGATCGAAAGTTCTCTCAAGGTGCCCGAAAAATAGGCAAATTGTTGATCTGCGTCATGTGTCTAGCCACGAGGCGGCCGGATGATGAGACATGAGCAGCATCATGTTTCGATGTCCGGCGACTGCCGAATATGTCCAGCAGTGGATCGATGAGGATCGGCCCGCCGAACGGGATGCTTTCGCCGTCGTAAAATGCCCGTCTTGTGGCCGCGTGCACTTCGTCAACCGATGCACCCACAAGCTGCTCGGCCACGAAAAGGAGTGATCCGTCGCGGACTTTTGGAGAAGGGGACAGTCCTTTGACCGATGTACCTGTGATCTTGGTACCCAACAGGTAATCTTGGCCGGCGAATCAGGACCTTGAACTCGTGGGTCGGTCGTCATCGCGGCCTTCGGCCAGGATGTGAAGCCGGTGCGGGTCGCGCAATACGACGCGCTGACGACCGCCTTCGACAAGGCCTCGGCTCTCCCAGCCGCTGAAAATTCGGCTGACGGTATGCAGCGTCGTGCCTGTCATCTCGGCGATGTCCTGGCGGCTGATCGGGAAATCGATCTCGATTCCGGCGTCTACTTTGCGGCCGGCTTGCTTGGCGAGCCGCAGCAGCGCATGCGCGACGCGCTGTTCGACCTGTTCGTTCGAGATCTCGATCACGCGAGCTTGGGTGTCATGCAGCCGGCTACCGACTGTCTGCAGTGCACTGCTGGCAAGGCTCGGATACTTGGCGATCAGTCGTCCCCAGGATGAGGATGGCCAGGCGAGCGCGATGCTGTCGACGGCCGCGACCGCCGTCGCGGGATAGTGCGACAGGTTCATGGCCTGCGCGACGCCGAACAGTTCGCCCGCGGACACATAGCGGACGACCGTCTGCTGACCTTGCGCCGTGACCTTCTCGACGCGGAGATGACCATGCAGCAGCACGAAGAAGCGGTCGGCTTCCGCACCCTGTTCGAACACAACCGAATCCTTCGGATATCGGACGGACCGCGCCTCGTGCAGCAACTCCTCCTGCTCGGCGGGCATCAGGCCCGCGAACATCGAGAGATTGATGACCAGCGAGCGGTCGACGGAAGCCATGGCGTGCTCTCCTCGAAACGCCGCGGACACTACCCCGCGAGAGAACGCTTCACAACACTCGCCTCGGCAGCGACAAAACCACTGACGTCCGTTGGGTAGCGCGAGCAGATCTTCTCAGGGGACCAAGTTTGCATTCGCCGGGGAGAAGGAACAGCAATCGTCGCGGCCTCGTTCATTTAGCTGGTGTTCTACACGCTCGACCGTCGCTGAGCTACTGATCACCGGCTCGTGACATTCCGATTCGGATGATGTGACGCGGACGCGCTCCCGCAACCTTTCGAAGACTCTCATATATCGTACTCCGATCTATTTACGAGAGCTTATCGCACTGCGAAACATCCGCAGTCTTTGCGGCCTAACAAAGATACCCAAGGCACGTCCACCTAGGCTGGGGACAACACTCAGGAACCCGTCCATGGCAACCATGGCCAAACTGCGCGCCTATCGAGGGCTAGCGCTATTCTCCTTCGGCTTCCGGCCGTTCTTTCTGTTCGGTGCAATCCACGCCGGCGTGATGATCCCGCTTTGGCTCGCTGTCTTCGCGGGTGAGATTTCGCTGCCGACCGCATTTGCTCCTCGGGACTGGCACGTCCACGAGATGCTGTTTGGCTATGTCGCCGCCGTGATTGCAGGTTTCCTGCTGACGGCGGTGCCGAACTGGACCGGTCGTCTGCCCATCCAGGGGAAGCCGCTCACGGTTCTCTTCTCGACTTGGCTCGCAGGCCGCCTCGCCGTGAGCCTCTCCGCGGAGATCGGCTGGGCAGCGGCTATGATGCTGGATTCCCTGTTCTTGCTCCTCCTCGCGGCCGCGGCGGCGCGTGAGATCGTAGCAGGCCGGAAGTGGGGCAACCTGAAAGTCGTCGGCATCGTCAGCCTGCTGGCAATCGTGAACGTGGCATTTCACGTCGAAGCACATCTCAGCGGCCTCGCCGAGTATTCGACGCGCGCGGGTATTGCCCTCGTCGTGACACTCATCGGCGTCATCGGAGGCCGGATCGTGCCGAGTTTCACCCGCAACTGGCTCGCGCGGCGATCGCCAGGACGCATGCCGATTCCTTTCGGGCGGTTTGATGCTGTGGCGATGGCGGCAGGCGTCTTCGCGCTGTTGATCTGGATCACCGCGCCGAGGGGCGGACTTGTCGCCGCTGCGCTTTGTTTTGCTGGCCTGCTGCATCTGGCGCGCCTGTCGCGATGGGCGGGCGAGCGGACGTTTCCGGACCGGCTGGTCCTAATTCTCCACGTTGCTTATGCCTTCGTTCCGGTCGGCTACTTCCTGACTGCCCTTTCGGCGCTCGATCTCGCCGCGCCGGGGGCGGGGGTGCACGCCTGGACCGGCGGCGCGATCGGAACGATGACGATCGCGGTGATGACGCGTGCCTCGCTCGGTCACACCGGCCAGGCGCTGGCGGCCTCGCCCACGACCCAGTTGCTCTACCTCGCGGTTGTGACAGCGGCGCTCGCACGCATTTGCGCCGCGCTCGAGCCCGCGCATGCGGATATTCTGCTGCCGGTTGCCGGCGTAGCTTGGACGGTCGCATTTCTCGGTTTCGCGCTCGCGTACGCATCGCTGCTCTGCCGGGTGCGCAAAGCTTGAGGAGGCGATCATGATTGGCGGCAACCTCTCGAAATGGACGATGAGCTACTTTGCGATCGCGATCGCCTGGCTGATCGCGGCCGAAGCGCTGATGGCGGCCGGTTTCGGCTTTCCTGCCGCGGACCTCGGCTCGCCGGATACGCTGGTCGTGGTCCACATGGTCTGCATCGGCTGGCTCAGTCTGGCCATGTGCGGCGCCCTGTTCCAGTTTGTGCCGGTATTGGTTGCAAAACCACTCTTTGCCGAGAGTTGGGAGCTTCCGAGCCTGGGACTGCTCACGACAGGACTCGGCGCCCTCCTCGCCGGGTTTCTTGCGCTGGGTGGTCGCCTGCCAGCTTGGCTGTGGCTGCTTCCACTCGCCGCGGCCTTGCTCGTCGCGGGCTTCGGTCTCGTCGCCACAAATCTCGGCCTGACAGTCTGGCGTGCCCGCACGCCGGTCGGTCCTGCTCACTTCGTGCTCGCCGGTTTGGGCGCGCTGTGTGCGACAGCCGCACTTGGAAGCACGTTCGCGTGGGCGCTCGCCGGTTATGGAGGGCCGGGATTCGCTGCGCTGCTGGCGTCCGGCGTCCCGCTTCATGCTATCGCAGGGCTTGGTGGCTGGCTGACGCTCACGGCCATGGGCGTCAGCTATCGGCTACTTTCGATGTTCATGTTGTCGCCAGACATCGACGGACGCAGGGTCCGAAGGACCCTCATCGCTGGTTCGGCGACGTTCGGCATGACCGTGGCCGGCGGGCTGCTCGCCATCGCGACCGAGTGGAGCGTCAGTGTTGTTCTCGCGTTCGCCGGAACTCTCGGGCTCACAACGCTTGCGCTCTACGGCCGCGATGTCGGCGAGCTCTATCGCCGCCGCAAGCGGCAGCAGCTCGAACTGAATATGAAGATGGCGGCCTGTGGATTTGCGAGCCTCGCCGCCGCGACGCTGCTGGGATTTGCCCTCGCGGTCACAGGCTCGTTCGCTGCTCACGTTGGTGCCTTTGTGTTCCTGGTCGCATTCGGTTGGCTTTCCGGCCTTGTCCTCGCCAAGCTCTACAAGATTGTTGCCTTCCTGACCTGGCTTGAGGCCTACGGCCCGGCGATGGGGCGCGCTCCGACGCCGCGCGTGCAGGACCTGGTTGCCGAACGGCGAGCTGTCAAATGGTTCGCGGCCTACTTCGCCTCCGTCTGGATCGGAACCGCCGCCCTGCTGTGCGGCCAAGCATCGATATTCCGCGGCGCAGCCCTTGCCATGACAGTGGCAACGATCGGCATCGTGCAGGAACTGATCCGGACGCGACGCCTCACTGATGTGGCCGAGCCGCTTCGCCAGCAGAGTGGGACGATTGCACCGCGGCTTCTGTACTCCCGGACTTGACTCACGAACAAGGAACAATGGCCATGACCAGCTACATCGACGTCGACGTCCGTCCCATTCTTCGCGCCGGAGGCGAACCGTTTTCGGTCATCATGGCGGCGCTGGGACGGCTTGAGACAGGCCAGGGCATTCGCCTCTACGCGACATTCAAGCCGACCCCGCTGTTCGCCGTCCTGGGCGACAAGGGCTTTGCGCACTCGGAACGAGCGCTCGATGACGGCGAGTGGGAAATCCTGTTTACGCCTGGCGACGCGCCGTCGGCGGCGCCATCGCTGCAAGCGGCTGTCCCCAACGTCTGGCCTGATCCGGTCGTCCAACTCGACAACCGCGATCTGGATCCACCCGAACCGATGGTCCGAATTCTTGGTGCCGCCGACCAACTTGCTCCCGGTCAAACGCTGTCGGCGCTCCTCCGTCGCGAACCGCTCCTCCTGTTTCCGCATCTCGAGAAACGCGGCTTCCGCTGGCTCGGCGGCTTCACGCCTGATGGAACGACCTATGAACTCACCGTGAGGGCACCGCAATGACGGATGACTTCATCGCAACTATAAGGGATGCGCTCCGCGTCGTCATCGATCCCGAACTCGGACACAACATCGTCGACCTTGGATTCGTCTACGAGATCACCGTCGTGGACGACGACGTCTATATTCTGATGACGGCGACCACGAAAGGCTGCCCGGCCGCCGGTTTCCTCAAGGAAGGTGTCGCAAATGCCGCCTCGCAGGTTCCGGGCGTCCGGTCGGTCGACGTGGCGATGACATTCGACCCGCCGTGGACGCCGTCGATGATAGCGCCGGAGGTGAAGGAGTCGCTCGGATTCGCGCCAGTTCACTAAGCGTCGCGACGTATTTGCGCTGCGACAAGGTCGTCGGCGTTCCTCTCGGCTACTTTCACAGTTGCGCATGGACACCTCTCTTGCGTAGTCGCGGCCGACTCGCGAATTGCATCGGCCGCGGCGACGATCCCAACCCAATGACCCACACCGCATAGCCCCGCAGAATGACACCGCATCAGCATCAGTGTGCGGCCCAACCCAAGCGGCGCTATTCGGATCCTGGTCAAACTCACGCACTCTTAAGACAATGCCCGACGGTTCCTCTACTGCCCACCTCTATCATCCCAAACTCCTCACGACGATTGGCGAAGGTTATGGACTCGCAGACCTGCAGCGGGACGCAACGGCAGGGCTGACGGTCGCCGTCGTGGCGTTGCCGCTCTCCATGGCCATCGCGGTGGCCTCCGGCGTCACGCCCGAGCGCGGACTCTTCACCGCCATCATCGGCGGTTGTCTCGTTTCGGCGCTGGGTGGCAGCAGATATCAGATCGGCGGACCAGCCGGCGCCTTCATCGTGCTGGTGGCCGCGACTGTGTCTCAGTTCGGGCTCGACGGACTTCTGCTGACCGTCCTTGTCTCCGGCCTCTTGCTAACCCTGATAGGTGCGCTCGGCCTCGGATCGCTGATCCGGCATATGCCGCATCCGGTCACGGTGGGCTTCACCTGCGGCATCGCCGGCACCATCTTCTCAAGCCAAATCCGCGATCTCTTCGGCCTCATACTGGCGACCAAGGAGCCCGGTCCGGTCGTACCCAAGCTTGTCGCGCTCGGGTCCGCGCTGCCGACCATGAGCTGGGCCGCTCTCGGCATCGGCGTCGGCACGTCCACGCTAATCTTCGCGCTACGTCGGTGGCGGCCCAACTGGCCCGGGATGCTGATCGCGATTGCAGTAGCCTCCGCGGCCACTCTGGTTTTTGATCTGCCCATTGAGACCATCGGCACTCGCTTCGGCGAAATCCCTCAAGGCTTGCCGGTTCCGCACCTGCCGAGTTTCTCGCTCGATCTCATCGTTCAGATCCTTCCGACCGCTTTCTCGTTCACGTTGCTCGGTGGCGTGGAAAGCCTGCTGTCGGCCAAGGTCGCCGACAGCATGACCGGCCGCAAGCACCGTTCCAACATGGAATTGATGGCGCAGGGGATCGCAAACATCGCCTCCGCCATGTTCGGAGGCATCAGCGTGACCGGCACCATCGCGCGGACCGCTACGAACATCCGTGCCGGTGCGCGGAGCCCGCTCTCGGGAATGATCCACGCAGGGTTTCTGCTGCTCTTTATGATGGTTGCGGCTCCCTTGGCGCGCTACATCCCGCTTGCAGCACTCGCGGGTGTGCTGGTGGTCGTCTGCTGGTCCATGGCCGAGAAGGAGGAATTTGTTCGACTGGTCAAGAATTGGCGGAGTGCCGCCGTGCTAGTCCCGACATTCGCCCTCACGCTCTTGAAGGATCTCACCTCCGGCATTGTGGTCGGTTGCGCGCTCGCGGCACTGCTGGCCTGGCCAGGCAGTCCCCAAGAGGAGGAAGACGCATAACAGACCAGCTTTCGGAGGAACCGGAACCGTTGATTTGGATCAACGCCCCTGTTCGGACATAGATCATGCGTGACGTATGAGTCGATCGGAAAAGACAGCTTCTTCGAAGTCGGACGTGTCGAAGCCCGCAGGCCGAACCCACGGTAGGCAGCGGAACGAGGCGCTTCGGATCCTTGATGAATATGCCGACGATCTCCGCCAGATCATTGCGAAGCTTCGTGGGCGCCTTCATTGAGAATGGTATGCTCGGCGCTCACCAGTCTTCTGTCGAGGTGTGACGACATTGGCGTCAATTCCGCGGGGGGCCATCGGGCGTCCATGTCCCGCAGGCGCTGACGATTGCGCTGCACGATCTGTCTGGCTCCGGATAAACTCAGAACGCCTTCGGAGTGAATTTTGGGACAGCGTCACAGCCGGCATTCAGACGATCTGGACGGCCGGGCTATGTAATAGATGGCCGACTATGCCGTCGAGTTTACAGCCGAGGTGGAGATGACAGGCGCGCATGCCCATACGCCCGTATGACCACGCGCGTTAGGCCGAATCTGTTGGTCGCGGGGAAGTTCTATTCGTGCGCGATTACGGGGACTAACCCCAATGAAGGCATACCTGCATTAAGCAAGTGATCCAGTACCGCGACCGCGCTTTGTCCCACAGAAGACGTGGACAGCTTCAAAACGGAAGGTGCTTTCGAACTCCGCACCGGCCCATCGCATCCCTTTGCGAAGGTCCTTTCGCGCGATCGGACGACGCGAGAGGTACGACCTAACTCCGCCCACCTAAGGGCGCAGAGATGGCTGTGCCGAGCGGCGTTCCGATGGAGGTCGCTGGCATTGGGACCGCTGCCGATATCCCGAGCAACTCGCGACCGTGTCGACCGTAGCCGACATGTCAGTGAAGAGCACGCCGCATTGAATCTTGGGCCCTTTGCTACGCATCGTAGCCATTGAAAACGATCCTCACAATCGAAAGATATATTTTGAATATTGCTTTTTGGGAATGATGCGCTTAAACATCTACGACAGCTCCTTCGACGCCATGCGGCGCGCGGGAGGCGACAAGAGGCAGGCCGATGACTCACGTCGTCACTGATAACTGCATCAAGTGCAAATACATGGACTGTGTCGAGGTCTGTCCCGTCGACTGCTTTTACGTCGGTGAGAACATGCTTGTCATTCACCCGGACGAGTGCATCGACTGCGGTGTTTGCGTGCCGGAGTGCCCGGCCGAAGCGATCTTTCCGGACAGCGATATTCCGGCCAACTCACATTGGCTTGGTCTAAACCATAAGTATTCTGGTCTTTGGCCGAACATCGTCAAGAAGGGCGAGTCGCCACCCGATGCCGATGCCTGGAACGGCGTTCCCAACAAGTTTGCCGAGCATTTCAGCCCGAAGCCGGATGAGCCGCTCGAGCTTCGATCTGCTGCCGAGGTCGCCGGCGGTGATCAATCAGACGTTCGTGCGACCAAAGGAGAAGACTAGGAATGTCCAGTGCCAACGCAAACGCCTCAATCGTCGATGTACGCGAGCTACCGCCGGCTCAGCGTCATCAGAAGATTTTCCAGCTCGTCAACGAACTGGCCGTCGGAGGATCGTTCATTCTCGTGAACGATCATGATCCGAAACCGCTCTACTACCAACTGGAGGCCGAACATCCGAAGCAGTTCTCCTGGACCTATGTCGAGAGCGGTCCGACCGTCTGGCGCGTCGAGATCGGAAAACTCGCCAAGGCGGCCTGAGCGGCACCGGGCAGCGGGAGCGAGGCTGTTTCGCCTCGCCTCCGTCCAATCTCGAGGAGAAGTCATCGCTGACTCGGAGGCGATGTTGCCTGACGACCATCCTGCATGGCCGCGGCTGCATCGCGCCATTTCTGTAACGACCGCAAGATGAAGGAATGACATATGACGCAAGCTTCTTACGAACTCGACGTACGGCCGATTCTGCGCTCCGGCGGCGAACCCTTCTCGGCCATCATGCAGGCCGTCAACGGCCTCAGCGCTGGACAGGCGCTCCGCTTGCTGGCGACGTTCGAGCCGGTGCCGCTCTACACGGTGCTGGGTAAGAAGGGATTCGACCATGCCGCAAAAGAGATCGGTGGCGGCGATTGGGAAGTGCTGTTCACTCCGCACGTTCAAGCCGCTGACGCTCAGCCGACACCGGACGGCGTTGCCGCTTCGAGATGGCCCGAGCCCGTGCGCCTGCTTGATAATCGCGATCTCGATCCGCCGGAGCCAATGGTGCGCACGCTTGCGGCCGTCGAAGACTTGCAGCCGGGCGAGGTATTGTGTGCTCTTCTGTGCCGCGAGCCGGTATTCCTGCTGCCGGAACTCGGCAAGCGAGGATTCGAATGGCTGGGCGGGTTCGAGACGGATCAGACGACGTACAAGCTCCTGATACGTAAGGGCGCCCAAAGGGAGGCGGCCGAATGAAAGTCGCCGGCGATCTGGTCGAGCGGGTGCGCACGGCGCTTCGCCAGGTGATCAATATCGTCGATCTCGGGCTAGTCTACGATGTTGCCATCGCGGACGACGGTGTGGCCCGAATCTCCATGACCACGACGACGAGGGGCTGCCCCGCCACCAATTATCTCAGGGACGGTGCCGGAGAGGCAGCGCAGTCCGTCGCCGGGGTTCATTGGGCCGATGTCCAGCTTACCTATGATCCCCCGTGGGCTCCGGTCGTGATGAGCCAGGCGGCAAAGAACTACCTAGGGGGCGGTCGATGACGCGGGCCTCCGTCAGTCCCGGCCTCAACTATTCCGCGCTGGCTCCCCTCATCTCGCCGCACGAGCAGATCAACTTGCTCTTGCTTGATGCTTTGCAAAAGCTTGCCGATGCCGGCGAGGTAGACGCCGCCTGCCGCATCGCCGGCAAGGCCTGCGTCATCCTCCGTCGAAGCGCCCCAAAGGATGAGAGGCGCTTTAACGCCTTGTTGCACCGCCTCCTGCGCAAGCTGTGATCGATTTTGTGGAGGCTACCGGCATCGCGAGCCGGTCGGCGCTGCAAATGGAAGCCCTGCAAATTGCAAAACATCGAGATTATGTATACCTTTGGTTTTCTCCGTGCCGCTGATTTATTCAATTTGGGATCCGCATGCGACTGACGAATTTTACCGACTACGCGCTCAGGCTGCTAATGTACGCGGCGGCCCATGACGACCGCCTGATCACCATCGAGGAAGTGTCCGAGGTCTACAAGATCTCGCGCGCGCACCTCATGAAGATCACGAACACCCTGACGCGGGCCGGCTTCTTGAAGGCCGTGCGTGGCCGCTCCGGCGGACTGACGCTGGCAAAGCCGCCGCACAGGATAGGCTTGGGCGACGTCGTCCGCGCTACCGAACCCGATTTCGCACTGGTCGAATGCTTTGCTAAGGGAAACCAATGCATCATCACACGCAGTTGCCGGTTGCGCGGCATCTTCCACGAGGGGCTCGATGCGTTCAATGCGGTGCTTGACAAGTACACGCTCGCCGACCTGATGCTCAGGCCCAAGGACTTTGGCGTCCGACCCGCAGCATGACCGACAATCCGTTCCGGCGCGCCGATCAGGCAGCCAGCCTGGCTGGCGATCCTGCCTGCTCGTCGGCCGCTCGCGTCGCAGCTACCGCCATCCAATCCCGTAGAAGTCCCTTGTCTTCTTTGGAAAACGATGCCCGGCGTTTGACATCATCCAGTGTTTCGCCGGAGTGACATCGCTCAAAATCCTCGCGGATGAGCGACTCGAGATAGGTCCGTTCCGCCTCGTTCGCTGGATTTACATGGTGATGGGAATTGCTCAACATTTGCGCTTCTCCATTGTCGGGTCCTCTTCAATCGTGCGCTCAAGTATCGGGACGATCCATGCGGAGCACTCGCTCATCCCGGTCGCGGCGACGCAGGAGATGATTTCCAGCCTTTCCGCGCGCGAGCGTCGGCCGTCACGGGGCCAGCGCGACGTGGCATCCACCGTGAATAGCTGACCGAAACGTCTCCAGCTCGAGATTGACGGATCAGCCATGATCTTCGCTCCCACGACCGAGCAGGCGGAGGCGAACGCGCCAGACATCCGGTCCCGTTTCTAGATAGGACCAACCGCATCGCGAGCCATGGCGCGCCTCGAGTTGCAGCCGCAGTCGCCTCGGATCGTGATCTACCACGATCTGCATCGAGTCATCCGGAGCCAGATGCTCGAACAGGCGAGAGAGGATCGCATGACGGTATTGCGGATCGATGTCCGCAACGTTGATGACGCGTTCACTGCAATTCAACTCTGACACTTCGGACTTCTCAGAAGATGTGCTCGGCGCTGGCGGCTGCGCGGGATGTTGGGCCTTCCATTCGAGGTCGCGAAACAGAGCCTCGATATGGCGGATCAGCCGCTCCGACTGGGGCGGATCGAGAAGCCTATGCAAGACCGCTTGGAAATGGGGCTTCAGGATGTTTCCAGTGATCCCCCGCTCGGCGACCATCAGATCGACGATGTTCCTCCCAAGCGGAGAAAGTTCATCGGTTGTCGTCGCCGGATCGAGAATAGAGCTGATGGACCGTTCCACCTCGCTCCACTTGGCGCATGAAATATGCGTCAGCACGTTGCATATGTGTGGATGGGCGCGAAATGACGCGTAGATGCGGAACGCGAGCTCGGCCGTCGAGAGAGTCGGACGAAGATTGCTATTGGAGACTCTTGCGCTCCGTGACCTCGGCTTGGCCCGAAGCTTCGTAGCGCGGACCGCCCGCGCCAACGTTCGGGCTTCCGACTGGACAGACGCGGACATCGCTTGACACTCCCTTCTTCAAAGATATATATAAGATATATCTTTTAGCGTGAACCGACAAGGAGAATCTTCGATGATCGAGAGCCTCCAGGATGCCCAATCCCAAGCACCATCCGATCGCGTCATAGAGTTCAGCGACAACACGTTTCTTGTGGACGCCGCACTCATTGGCGAGCTTTTGCACGTGCCGGTAACCAGCGTGCCGGTCCTGATGCGCGAGGGACAAATCACGAGCGTCTGCGAGCGCGGGATCGGGGAGGACGAAGGTGAGTTTCGCCTCACCTTCTTTTGCCGGAGCCGCCGCGCACGGCTGATCACGGACTTGGCGGGTCGCCTCCTTCGTAGATCGGCGATCGATTTCGGCGACCGCCCAATCCCGGACGCCCAGCGGGCGACCGGCTGACAGGCATGACGTTGCCACCGCGAGCAGGAGATGGGAAATGACCGATATTCATTCGATCCAAGATGTGGATCTGCCTGGCGGCAGTCTCGAAATCGCGAAGATGCCGGGACACTGGCTGCTTGCCCGGCTCGGCAAGCGGGTGTTGCGCCCAGGAGGGCTTAAACTGACGCGGGCGCTGCTCGACGACCTGGCCATTAGTCCCGCGGACGAAGTGGTGGAGTTCGCGCCCGGTCTCGGCGTCACGGCCCGCATGATTCTGCGTCACGAACCGCAGTGCTACACGGCCATCGAACGTGACGCACAAGCGGCGCAGTGGACCGCTCGGCGACTGCCCTCCGCTCCTCACATTTCGGTCGTCGTTGGTCGAGCCGACCAGACGCAGTTGCCCTCCGCGTCCACCTCGCTCGTCGTCGGTGAGGCGATGTTGAGCATGCAGACCGCGGAGCACAAGCGACGGATCGTGGCTGAGGCGTTCCGGCTGCTGCGTCCGGGCGGGCGGTACGGCATTCACGAACTCGCTATCGTCCCTGACGACATGCCGTCCGAGCGCCAGGGCGAGATCAATCGGGCACTCTCCTCGGTCATCCACATCGGCGCCCGGCCGCTACGCAGTCAGGAATGGAAATCCCTCCTGCAAAGCGGCGGATTTCGTGTTGTTGCCCTCGGCCATGCGCCGATGCACCTGCTACGGCCGCTTCGGCTGATCGAGGACGAGGGCATTCTTGGAGCCTTGAGGCTGGCAAAGAATCTCTTGAAAGACGATGCGGCGCGCGACCGGGTCATGGCCATGCGATGGGTGTTCGAGCGCTATCGGGCAAACCTGAGCGCCATTTACATGGTCGGGCAAAAGGATCCATAACCATCGCGCGGTAGGCGCCGAGGGAAAGCGGGGTGCGACGGTCTCGCTGGCAGTTGCTGCCGGCTGGTTCCGCGCGAGCGCCGGTCTTCAGGACTTGGCCCGATTTTCCACTTCGTCCATAGCCGCCAATGCGAGGGCGCTATGGGCATAGGCGCCGCCGGCGCGCATCTCGGCTGCGACCCAAATTGCTTCCATCAGTTCCTGGCGCGTCGCGCCTTGGCGGAGCGCAGCTTTCGTATGTCCCTTGATGCAGTAGGGGCACTGCGTTACGTGGGCCACTGCAACTGCAATCAGCTGCTTGGTCTTCGACGGCAGCGCCCCGTCGGCGAACACTTGGCGGCTAAAGGCCTGGAATGCCTTTTCGGTCTCCGGCGCGAGGTCTCGGCGCTTTTCGGCAAGTTCGCGTGACGAGGGCGGATACATCGTATCGGTCATTTCAACACTCCCTGTTCTCGGCGGAAACGGAGCCCCTCCCTAGCGGCTGGGGCAAGATCACTCGCCGTTAGTGATAGCCAACGCACATCACGTAGTCCCGCAGCAGGACCTCCTGATATTCAAGCTCTCCGAGGAGCGCCTCGAGCGCATCCCGCGCGTTGAGCACGCCTATCGGTCGGGAGCCCGGATCCAGAATCGGGACGTTCTTCAGATGCCGTTCCTTCATCCGCGACCAGACGTCACTCAGCAAGTCATTGGGACGGCAATAGACGACCGCCTTGGTCATGACGGCCGAAGCCGCTGCCATGCAAGAAGCTCCCTGGCAATGGCTGATTTGGCGAACAACGTCCGTCTTGGTGATGACGCCCGCCAACGTTTCGTCGGCTTTGCGTACGACGACGATATCCACTTCGACGTCGCGCAGGAGCCTTGCTGCGTCAACGAGCGAAGCCCTGTCGCCCAGAGTGATGAGCCGCTCACGAGCGACAGGCAGGATTGCTTCAACAATCATTGACGGCTGAGGCGCCTATTAGGGACTCTAACATCCTTGATCCGCATTCGTGTCAGAGCGTCCGTCGATATCTGTCTAAAACGTGCGATCCGGTTCATCTCAAACTCCAAAGGCGACCTTCAGCGTCGCTACGAGCCCTGCGACCACCAACGCTAGGCAGCCCAGGCGCATTCCGAGCAGCGCGGGAAGCTTGATCCAAGAGTGAACATAATCTTCGATCACGACCTGGAGGCCAAGCGCGGTATGATGGAACAGCGCCACCAGAAGCAAGGTCATCAGCGTCGTCGTGACGGGCATCTTGAGCCAGGCCACCACCGTCCCGTAGTCGTCGCCCGCGTGCATGACGGTTGAGACCGTGAACCACAAGGTGAGCGGGAGGAGTGCAATAGCCGAGACGCGTTCAAGCAACCAATTTTCCACCCCTTCCCGAGCGGAGCCCAGTCCCAGCGCCTTGCCGAGCGGTGAACGCATCTCGGTCCTACTCATCTGCCGTGTCCCGCCAAGGTGATTCCCACGACCCACGTGAGAGCCGTCAGCATTACGCTTGCCGCTACCACCGTCCATCCGGAAGCGTAGATCGCGCCGAGACTGAAGCCCTGCCCCGCGTCCCAGACGAGGTGCCGGATGCCGCCGCAAAGGTGCAGAAAGAAGGAGAACGTGCACCCCAACAGTAGGATCTGGCCGAGCCATGACCCGATGAACGATTGGACCGTGGCATAGGTGGTCGGTCCGGCCGCTATCGAAATCAGCCAGACGACCATTGCGACCGCATAAGCGCCTAGCGCAATGCCGGTCATTCTGTTTGCGATCGACAGGACCGAGGTGAGCTGTGGCCTGTAGATCTGGATGTTGGGCGACATTGGCCTTGGGCGATCCGTTGGAATGCTTGGCATGGACCGATCCTCTCTCTGTCGTTAACTGCGGCGTTCGATCAGCATCTTTTTGATCTCGGCGATCGCTTTTCCGGGGTTTAGTCCCTTGGGACAAGTCCGCGTGCAGTTGAGAATGGTATGGCAGCGATAAAGTCGGAATGGATCTTCGAGATCGTCGAGCCGCTCGCCAGTCGCCTCATCGCGGCTGTCCGCAAGCCAGCGGTTCGCCTGAAGAAGTACCGCAGGACCAAGAAAACGGTCGCCGTTCCACCAGTGGCTCGGACAGCTCGAGGTGCAGCAGAAGCACAGAATGCATTCGTAGAGGCCGTCGAGCCTGTGGCGCTCCTCCGGCGATTGACGCCGCTCGCGTTCGGGATCGGGCGTCTTGGAGTGGAGCCAGGGTTCAACCAGGCTGTGTTGGGCAAACAGGTGAGTGAGATCGGGCACCAGATCCTTGATGATCCTCATGTTCGCCAGCGGATAGATCGTCCCTGGCATGGCCAGATCGGAAATGAACCTCGTGCAGGCCAGCCAGTTCGTACCGTCTATGTTCATCGCGCAGGAGCCGCAGACGCCCTCCCGACACGAGCGGCGGAAAGTGAGGCTCGAATCGACCCTGTTCTTGATCCAGATGAGCGCATCGAGCACCATCGGGCCGCAATCGTCGAGATCGACGTGGAAGGTATCGATGCGCGGATTTGCGTCAGAGTCCGGATCATAGCGATAGACGTCAAATCGTTTGATCCGGACCGCACCGCTTGGCTTTGGCCAATTTCGTCCCTTTCCAATGCGGGATCCGGCGGATACGCCGAAGTTCCTGGGCACCGGGAAGCGCTTCAGCAGCGTGATATGAGGCATCTCGTCGGAACGCCGAATGATCACTGCTCTCCTCCTCCAAATCTGCCGGGCGCTCCCGGAACATGGGCCGGCCGAGCGATCCCGCTCAATGATCGTCAAGCATGTCGCCGCCTCGGGCGAGCATGAAGGCCGTGGCCGACACCATCACCGTGGTTCGCCAATTCGTTCCGCCCAACTCCAGAGCCAACAGCATGGCCCCCACACGCTGCGTGCCGCAGTCCATCGGCGCTGCCACTGCTTATGCAGGACCGTCTTTTGCGTCGAGGCGGCGAAAACGCTCCGTGCGTTGGCCACCATCTGTTGCCGCCCCGAGATCGGCGCCGATGTCTCGCGCCGTGAGATGTTCAAATTGCATTCCAAAGTCATCGTCTATCTCCAATCGATCAAAAGAGTTCGCCCCCGACGCTTCCACTGTTCCTGCATAATCGAGTTTGACCGAAGGGATTTATCCGGGGTGAAGGAAAATGATCGAGAATGCGCCTTTAGTTGCGTCACATCTCCATTCAGCTTCTTTTGAGAAGTAGATCTCTCAACACCACCGCGTCGTTGTGTGCGTCGTCATGTGCGGCATAGACGAGCGTGATCGGTCCGTCCTGCGCAAGTTCTCGCAATCGCTGGAGCTCGGCGGGATGCTGCCGGATTTCCGACCGATAGCGCCGCCGAAACTCCGGCCAACGCTCGGGAGAATGTCCGAACCATTTCCGCAGCTCCGTGCTGGGCGCTATCGCCTTCATCCATTCATCAATCGCGGCATTCGCCTTCATCACTCCGCGTGGCCACAGCCGGTCAATGAGGACTCGGGTTCCGTCTTCGGAGGTGGGCGGTTCATAGGCCCGCTTGATCCTGACACGGTCTGCCGTGCTTTTCCTGCTCATGGTTAGACCCCTTCCTTTGCCGTTGGAGCGAGCCGGTGGCCGGCCCTTAAGGGGCGGCGTCAACCTCACCTTTCTCGAGTGCGGCTCGTACACCGGAACGGCGAACCGCGTGATCTTCAACGGGTCACTGGCCGGAAAGGTGTCCTGAAGCTCGATGTCCAACTGACGATCCAACGCCTTGCTAGCGTCTGGATCGCGCAACCGTCTCGTCATGGTCCACCCCTTCTGATTGCTCTGGCCAACGTTCTGAAGGTAGTCGACTCCATATGATCATCCGATCATTGAATTCGCGGGAGAACCTCGAATTCGTGAAACCGGGGTGGCGAAGGCAACGTCCATTCGAGCGTCGTCGCACCTGCTCCCCACGGGTTGCCCGCCGCCCTCGACTTGCGGGCAAGGGCATAAACGAGCCCCGAAAAGAACACGACCAGGCCGGCGGCGGAAACATAGGCGCCAATCGAGGAAATCAGGTTCATGCCCGCGAATGCGTCCGGATAGTCGGCGATGCGGCGCGGCATTCCCGACAAGCCAAGGAAATGCATGGGGAAGAACGCGAGATTGACGCCGATGAATGTCAGCCAGAAGTGCAGTTTGCCCAGCGTCTCCGAATACATGTATCCGGTGAACTTCGGGAACCAGTAGTACCAGCCGGCGAAGATCGAGAAGACCGCGCCCAGAGACAGCACGTAATGGAAGTGAGCGACTACATAGTAGGTGTCTTGTAGGGATCGATCGATCCCCGGATTGGCGAGCACCACACCGGTGACACCGCCGATCGTGAACACGAAGATGAACCCGATTGCCCAAAGCATTGGCGTTTCGAATTTCAATGAACCGCCCCACATGGTCGCGACCCAGGAGAATATTTTGACACCGGTTGGCACGGCGATCACCATGCTGGCGACGGCGAAGTAGGCCTGAGCGCTGCTCGACATGCCCACGGTGTACATATGATGGGCCCAAACGACGAAGCCGATGAATCCTATGGCAATCATCGCATAGGCCATTCCGAGATAGCCGAACACGGGTTTGCGGCTGAAGGTTGAGACCACCTGGCTGATGATGCCGAAGCCGGGCAGGATCATGATGTAGACTTCGGGATGACCGAAGAACCAGAAGAGGTGTTGGAACAGCACAGGGTCGCCGCCACCTTCCGGAGCGAAGAACGTCGTCCCGAAATTGCGGTCGGTCAGTAGCATGGTGATGCCACCGGCGAGCACGGGCAGTGACAAGAGGAGCAGGAAAGCCGTAACCAGCACCGACCACACGAACAGAGGCATTTTGTGCATGGTCATGCCGGGGGCACGCATGTTGAAGATGGTGGTAATGAAATTGATCGCACCGAGGATCGAAGACGCGCCGGCCAGATGCAGCGATAGGATGACGAAATCAACCGACGGGCCGGGATGTCCGGCCGTCGAGAGCGGTGCGTAGAGAGTCCAGCCGGTGCCTGCTCCGGAGGAGCCGGGCTCACCCTCGACGAACATGGAAATGATGAGCAGCGTAAACGAGGCAGGGAGCAGCCAGAACGAGATGTTGTTCATCCGCGGGAATGCCATGTCCGGCGCACCGATCATCAAGGGCACCAGCCAATTGCCGAAGCCTCCCATCATGGCCGGCATGAGCGTGAAGAAGATCATGATCAGGCCATGGCCGGTCACGAAGACGTTGTAGGTGTGCGGATTGGCGAAGATCTGCGCGCCCGGCTCCTGCAATTCGGCTCGGATCGCCACCGATAGCATTGCACCGATCAGTCCGGCGGACATCGCAAACACGAAATACATCGTGCCGATGTCTTTGTGGTTGGTTGAGTAGAGATAGCGCCGCCATCCCGTCGGTATTGCATGAGCTACAGTGTGCGCGTCCGTAACCCTCGAGGTAGTCGACATTCAGTGACTCCGACCAATCGGCTGCTCATAACCTAGGTGATACCCACTCTTCGTGCTTTAACCGGCTTGCGGACTTAAGCTCGATGGTTGACCCGTAAACTGCAGCAGTAGCGGCGTTTTATGTGTCCCATCCGTAGATGCGCCCGACAAACGAATTAAATTGTCGTCTGAGTGCAGTATTTTTGATCGATCTCGGCCGAGAGCACGTCTTGCCGCTTCTTTCCATCTACAAACGGCCGCCGTTGACTCGCGAGAGGGACAACTGGCGTTCGGTACCAGACTTCATACAGAAGTGATTGATCACATTCCGATCGTCCCGGCGGCCAGCATCTGAACGCGACAGTGACCGCGCCTGTCGGACGGAATGTGCGGGCTATCAGAGCCGCCGCCCTGTTTGTACTTATGGGAAGAAGCTCTGAAGCTGCTTGGCGCGCCTGATGCGCTGCTCCTGAAGTGCCGTCTCGTGCGTCACCGAGACCTCTCGTGGGGTGTCGCGCTACGCATTAAGTCGAAAAGCATCGCGGACCCTCGAGATGAGAGTGCGTAACCTGGGGGTCATGCTAGTCCCGAGATAACAACTTCCTTGATGCAAACCGGCAATATTTCTCGCTTGTCAACGCAGCTCAAAGAGCGAGAACTCAAAACGGCCCACACGCAGTCCACGATCTGACACGATCAGGAAAGCTGCAGGTCTTTGTTCGCAGGGGAGCGAAATCATGCACAAGGCCCGGTTACCACGCCAAAGTATCTTAGACAGTACGAGCCAAAGGTTCACATCGCCTCCGTGCGGAATGAGTGAGGCGGATCCGGCATACTTCGGGTATTGGTCTAGGGAGGAAGTGCTGCAGTTTCTCAGAGATCTCCTCGAGACCGAGCACATCGGCGCCAAGGCGTTTGCCTCAATCGGCCGCGTGGCTGACATTCATCTTGCGGATGTCGCTTTCGAGTCGGAGCTCGCCCAAGGGGCAATATGCGTTCTTCTCAAGAAAGAGATCGTCGCGAGAGGAGGCGCCGACTCGCTTCGCCAAAGCCAAAAGAAGACGGTCACTATGGCCAACCCGACGTCCAGTCTTCAGCGCACTATCACGTCTGCATGCTGGAACCAGACCAGGTTATCCGACATGATCGAGCAGGCCGTTCTGAACATCTTCGATTCCCAGCTGAACGCGAAGCTCATGTACCTGCTACTCCTCCACCGCAAACAGGTTGAGCAACTCGAAGCCTTTCTTACCTAAACGACTTGCCTCGGAGGCATACGAATCTTTAGTTGGCGCCCGATCGCACGGCGAGCGGCTTCACCATTTGGGCCCGCCGGGCAGCCCTCCGATTTGCTAATTGACGTCGGACAGTTCCTTAATGGAACAATAGCTTGCGGATCGAGTTAAGCCCGCTCGTTTGCGCAGCATTGGGGATGCGCGTGCAGCTGCGAAGTGCCATCGCCGGGGTGGGACTGGGGTTTTCCCTGGCTTTGCCCGTTTTCGCTCAAACGCCTGGCGGACCGCCGGATACGATGGCGGCCCGTGTGGAAGCGTGCACTCCGTGCCATGGCAACCAGGGACAGGGCACGAACGACGTCTATTTTCCTCGGCTCTCCGGCAAGCCCTCCGGGTATCTTTTCAATCAGCTCCTCGCCTTCAAGAACGGCCGGCGGAAATACCCGCCAATGAACTACCTGCTCGAATTCCTGACTGATCCGTACTTGCAGGAGATGGCCGACTATTTCGCGGAACAGCATCCGCCGCTTCCGCCGCCTGCTCCGAGCGACGTCAGCGAGGCCGTGCTTCGGCATGGCCAAACTCTGGTCACTCGAGGCGATCCCGTTCGACAGATCCCAGCGTGCGGAAGTTGCCACGGACCGGCTTTGACCGGAATGGAGCCCGGCATTCCCGGCTTGTTGGGATTGCGCCCCAACTACATCAGCGCACAACTCGGAGCCTGGCGGTACGGGACGCGTACTGCCAAGGCGCCGGACTGCATGCAACAAGTCGCGTCGCGCCTGACTGAGGCGGACGTCACTGCGGTGGCGGCTTGGCTTGCAGCTCGTCCAGCCCCGGTGAGCATCGCTCCAGCGCCGAAGGGGACCTATGTGCTGCCCTTCGCCTGCGGTAGCGAACCGGATTGAGGAGACGGAGATGCCATCGCGCTCACGAATCCTTATGGCTTTGTTGATTTGGTTCGTCGGCTGCACGGCTGAGGCGCAGCAGAGGTCCAGCGGCAACAGTGTCGCGGCGAGAGGCGAGTACCTGGCGCGCGCCGGGGACTGCATCGCCTGTCACACCGCGCCGGAGGGACGGATTTTCGGCGGCGGACGAGCGATGCCGACGCCATTCGGCACGCTCTTTTCATCCAACATTACACCCGACCGCGATACCGGAATCGGCAAATGGACCGCCGAAGACTTCTATAAGGCCATGCACTACGGCCGCTTTCCCGATGGCGGGCTGATGTATCCGGCGATGCCTTTCGCCTCGTACACCAAGATTACGCGCGAAGACAGCGACGCGATCTTCGCTTACCTCAAATCCATCCCGGCGGTGAACCAGAAGAACCGGGAGCACGACCTCCGCTTCCCCTACAACAACCGCCAGCTGATCCTGGGCTGGCGAACGTTGTACTTTAACGAAGGCGAATACATAGCCGATCCGAACAAATCCGCCGAATGGAATCGCGGCGCTTATCTGGTCGAAGGACTTGGCCATTGCGGCATGTGCCATTCGCCGATCAACGCGCTGGGCGGCACCTCCCAATCGGAAGCCTTCAAGGGCGGCCTGATACCCATGCAGAACTGGTACGCCCCATCCCTGACGTCAAACCGGGAGGCCGGTTTGGGGGACTGGAGCATCAAGGATATCACGGACCTCCTGAAAACCGGCGTCTCGGCGCGAGGCGTGGTGTACGGTCCCATGGCCGAGGTCGTCTACAACAGCCTGCAGTATCTGACGGACGAAGATACCAAGGCTATGGCGGTCTATCTCAAGAGCATCGCCGAGCCGACACCAACGAGAGCGTCAGCGGCATCGACCTTGCCGTCAACCGAGAGCAGCTTGCTCATGAGCCTCGGCAAGACCGTTTATGACGGGAAATGCGCGACCTGCCACGGCGCACAAGGCGAGGGCAAACCACCGCATTGGCCGCCGCTCGCCGGCAACCAGTCAATCGAGATGGAGTCGGCCGTCAATCCGATCCGCATGGTGCTCAACGGCGGCTATCCTCCGGGCACCGAAGGCAATCCGCGTCCCTACGGCATGCCGCCCTTCGCAGGCCAACTCTCGGACAACGAGGTTGCGTCCGTTGTGACCTACATTCGCACGTCCTGGGGCAATCGCGGCACTCCCGTCAGCGCCCGCGAAGCGAATGAATTGCGCTCGGCACCACTCAACTGAGAACAGAACGGACATGCTCAACTCCAATCCGCACCCGGACGCCAATGCTCCCGCCGACGACTCAGTTGATCGAATTGTGGCAAGAGGTCCGGGCGGAGCATTGGCGGTGGCTGGCATCGCGACGGCCTGTGTCATTGCGATGTGGTTCGCATTCTATCTGCTCGTCTTTCTGCCCCGCGGAGCGTTGCAATGACGGTGCAGGACGACCATCGCGGTGCCGAAGTCGCCGAACGGACCGAGAAGCGCTGGGCGAAGGTGTCGATCGCGATTATCGTCGTGCTCGCGCTGCTGGCAGCCTTCGCGGGCATCCACCAAGCGACCATGCCGCAGGCTCGCGTGGAAACCATCGATCCCGCCCGGCTGCACCTTTCGGGAGAATTCGTCGAATCCAATCTCGGCAGTGTGCTGGAACCAAGCGGGGCCGTGACGGTGCGCGCGATCGGTCAGCAATACTCCTTCACGCCGGCTTGCATCCTCGTGCCGGCGCAAACACCGATCACGCTACGGGCCACCAGCGCCGACGTCGTTCACGGCATTCTGATCCAGGGCACCAACGTCAATACCATGCTGGTGCCGGGCTATGTCTCCGAGCAGTACATGCGCTTCGAGAAGACGGGCGATTACCTGATGCCCTGCCAGGAGTTCTGCAGCTTCGGTCATGAAGGTATGTGGGGCAAGGTCAAAGTCGTGGACAAGGCGGCATTCGCCGATCGGGCGAAAAACGGCGGGAGGCTGAGCTGTGTTGGAGAATAGAAAGCTCGTCCTTGCGCATTTCTGGCTTGCTTTCGTAGTTTTCGGCCTCGCGCTGTGTCTCGGCGCTTGGCAGATGTTCGTCCGGAGCCCGCTCTACACCTGGATCAGCAATCCCGAATGGTACTACCGGTCGCTGACCGCGCACGGCACGGTCATGGGCTACGTCTTTCCGACCCTGGTCGCAATGGGCTTCGGATATGCCATCTCGGAATCGGCTCTCAAGCAGCCGCTGGTCGGCGTACGCTGGGCCTGGTCGGGATTCTGGCTGATCGTCGTGGGTGCGATCACGGCGATGATCCCGGTCGCACTTGGCCGGGCATCGGTGCTGTACACTTTCTACCCACCCCTGATCGGCAACGCGTTCTACTACATCGGCGTCGTGCTCGTCGTGGTCGGCTCTTGGATCTGGGTCGCCCTGATGTCCATCAACCTGCGCGTTTGGCGGCGCGCCCATCCGGACGAACCAGTGCCGCTCGCGATGTTCGCAAACGTTGCCGGCTCCTACCTTTGGGCATGGACCGCAGTGGGGGCCGCGCTCGAGCTTCTGCTGCAGATCATTCCGGTGGCGCTTGGCTGGAGGACGACGATCGACGCAGGCTTGGCGCGTGTGTTCTTCTCCTGGACTCTCCACGCGATCGTCTATTTCTGGCTGATCCCAAGCTATATCGCCTATTACGTGATCGTGCCGCGCGCGATCGGTGGGCGGCTCTACAGCGACACGATGGCCCGGATCGCGTTCATCCTGTTCCTGGTGGTGGCGATGCCGATCGGGATTCATCACACTTTTGAGGACCCGCAAGTCGGCGCCGGCTTTAAGTTCATCCACTCCGCCTTCACTGCGCTCGTCGCGCTCCCGACACTGCTGACCGTCTTCACCATCTGTGCCTCGGTCGAGATCGCCGCGCGCTTGCGCGGCGGCCGCGGCCTGTTCGGCTGGCTCGCAGCGCTGCCGTGGGACAATCCGGTCATGCTGGCGGTGGCCTTCTCTTTCATCATGCTCGGCTTCGGCGGGGCCGGCGGCTTGATCAACATGAGCTATCAGCTCGATACCTCCATCCACAACACGCAGTGGATCACTGGCCATTTTCATCTGATCTTCGGCGGCGCCATCGTCATCATGTATTTCGCGATCGCCTATGATTTGTGGCCGCATCTGACGGGACGAGCGCTGCCGGATATCCGGCTCGTGCGTGCGCAACTCTGGCTTTGGTTCATCGGCATGATCGTCACCACGTTTCCATGGCATTGGGTCGGTATCCTCGGCATGCCGCGCCGCATGGCCTACTACGATTACTCCGACCCCGCCATCGCGCCTCAGGCGTTATCGGTCAGCATGTCGGCCGGCGGTGCCTTGATCCTGCTGATCTCGGGCTTGTTGTTTCTGTTTATCCTGGCGCGCGCCCATGCCCAGCCGGCGACGGATGCAGGAGCGTACCGCTTCAGTCTGCCCGTCCATCCGGTTCGTTCGGTGCCGCTCGCGCTCAACAGCCACGCGATCTGGGTGGCGCTGATGATTGGCCTCACAGTCACGAATTACGGCTATCCGATCCTGACGCTCGCCGCCCGCCAGGACACCTCCGTTCCTGCGATATATGTAGGAGCGCAGTGATGAGCGTCCGCGAGCTCTTCACGTTCAGGAATTCCTACTTTGCGGCCGGCGTCGGCATAGCCGCCGGCTTCTTCGTGCTGACAGCAATCGGTGGCTTCATCGTATTACCCTACGCTCAGACGGAATTGAAGTTCGCAAGCCTCTGGGACGCGATCTGCAGCGCCGCCGGATTGCCTCAGCCGCCTACATTTGTCCCAACAGCAAAGGTCGGACCACGCCTCACGGAGGTGGTCCTGACGCCGACGACGCTCGCGCATTCGACACAGGAGTCGATCGGACGCGGCGCGACGCTTGCCCAACGCTGCGCCATCTGCCATGGGCCGACCGGCATCAGCCGGGCCGACTCGCCGAACCTCGCGGGTCAGTATGCGAGCGTGATCTACAAGGAGCTTCTCGACTTCCGTGCGGGCGCACGCACGAACGCCATCATGTCACCGTTTGCAGTCAACCTGTCGGATCAGGACATCGCTGACCTGGCCGGATACTACGCTTACCTGCCGCGGCTACCCGCGTTTCATCCGATGGAGCAACTCCCGAAACCTCGCGTCGTGATCTACGGTGCGCCGGTGCGCGGGATCGCCCCCTGCGGATCGTGTCATGGCAGCCTGGACAACAAGGTCGGCAGTCCCTGGTTGGAAGGACAATCCGAAGCGTACCTGAAGGCCCAGCTTCAGGCCTTCGCATCTGGGCAGCGCACCAACGACATCAGCCAGCAGATGCGCAATATCGCCCGCGCCATGACCCCCCAAGAGATCGACGGAGCCGCCGCCTACTATGCCTCGCAGCCGCCGGAGATCGTCAAGGCCACCGACTGATCTGGAACGCCAGAACAGCGAAGAGTGAAACTGGAGGACAATTCGATGTGGGACACTGCCGCCGAGACGCTGCGCCGCTGGTCGATCCTCCTGATCGGGCTGGTTCTGATCGTCGGCGGCTTCTGGCTCGGCGAAGTGCTCTACTCCGCGGATGGTGCCAAGCCGCAGAACCAAACGACTTCCGACAGTCATCAGATGGCGCACAACGCGCCGTCGGGGCAGTCGGCTCGAGGAACGAACGGCGAGCCGCAGCCCGGTCCATCCTCGACTTCCGCGGCCACCGAGCAGACCGCCTCGCAGCAGAACGCCTCGCAGCAGAACGCTGCTACCCGAGAGACCGAGCAGTCCAAACAGCCTCAGGTTGCCCACGACATGGCGCAGATGGCTCCCGCGCCAGCACCGACGACGAGTGGCCAGGCCGCGTGGGCTTCCAAGTCCCCGACGGCAGCCTCAGCTGTCCCGGCAGCAGGTGCTGGTGATGCTGCAGCCGGTCGACTGGTCTTCCGCAAATGTCAGGCGTGCCATTCGCTGGATGCGGGGAAGAGCATGCTGGGTCCCTCGCTCGCCGGTGTCGTCGGCCGGAAGTCTGGTACCGAGGCGGGGTACAACTACTCACCGGCGATGAAGCAGTCCGATCTCACCTGGGATCGTCCGACGCTCGACCGGTACCTCGACGATCCGCAGAAGCTCGTGCCCGGCAACAAGATGCCCTTTCCCGGCCTCAAGACGGATCATGACCGGGCGGACGTCATCGCCTACTTGGCGGCATCGGCCGCCGGCCAGAGCGCCGCTGCGACACCGGCCGCCCAGGCGCAACCGGCGCCGGCAGCGTCGCCGGCTGGCGCGCCAGCCCCGACCCGGCCGCAGAGCGCAACCGGCGCCGACATCGGTTACATTGCCGATGCAAGATACACGCTTCGGTCCGGCATCGCCGAAGGACGCATGGTCTATATCGGCGTGGGCGGCGCGATCGAGGGCAAGGTCAACCCCGTACTCACGGCTTCCGAAGGTCAGGTGGTCCAGCTCACGCTAATCAACGGCGAAGGCGCCGAGCACGACATCGTCTTTCCCGACCAGGATACTAAATCGCCGCGCGTCACCGGCAAGGGCGCGAGCACGACCATCGCATTCAGAGCCAGCAAGTCCGGCGATTTCACCTACTACTGTAGCGTCCCCGGACATCGCCTGGCGGGCATGGAAGGCCAGTTCATCGTCACGCCGAGACCGTCTCCGCAAACTGTCGTTGAGGCCGACATCTCGCGCGAGCCCAGCGATCTGCCGCCTCCGATCGGCAAGCGCGATCCCCAGACAGTCCGCGTCGATCTGTTGAGCGTCGAGGTCGAAGGCAGACTCGCCGAAGGCACCACGTTCGGGTACTGGACGTTCAACGGCAAAGTGCCGGGCCCCTTCATCCGGGTACGTGTCGGCGACACCATCGACATCCATCTGAAGAACTCGGCGGATAGCGCCATGATCCATTCCGTCGACTTCCATGCAGCGACCGGTCCGGGCGGCGGCGCGGCCGCGCTGCAGGTCGACCCGGGCGGCGAGAAATCGATGACCTGGAAGGCGCTGGTGCCGGGTCTCTTCGTCTATCACTGCGCCACGCCGATGGTCGCCGAGCACATCGCCAACGGCATGTATGGCCTCATTCTGGTCGAGCCGGAAGGCGGACTGCCGCCCGTCGACCATGAGTTCTACGTCATGCAGGGCGAGATCTATTCCGACATCGCCTTCGGTCGGCACGGCAGCGCCGAGTTCAGCGTCGACAAGCTCCTCAACGAGCGGCCCGAATATTTCGTATTCAATGGCTCCGTCGGCGCGCTCACCAAGCTACATCCGCTCCAGGCCAAGGTCGGCGATACGGTCAGGATCTTCTTCGGCGTCGGAGGTCCGAACTACACATCGTCCTTCCACGTCATCGGCGAGATCTTCGATAAAGTCTACAATCTGGGCGGCATGACCACGGCTCCGCTCGAAGGAATTCAGACGGTCTCAGTGCCGCCGGGCGGTGCGGCCATCACGGAGTTCAAGCTCGACGTGCCCGGCAACTACACGCTCGTCGATCACGCACTCGCTCGCATGGAGCGGGGTTTGCTCGGTGTGCTTCATGTGGAGGGCCCCAAGAACCCGGACATCTATAACGGCGAGGTGATGCCGGGGATGGGACACTGAGACGATAGAGTTCGACAGTGACGACAGGGAGAGACTCCATGAGCGACAGACACCCCCCAGGCCGGCTTCGAATTGGCGGTCAAGCTGTCCAGGATGGGAGTGAAAATCACGCAGCCGTCCGACGAAATTCGTTCGCGTCTTCGGACAGCGTATGAGCAGGAGTCGGAACAGCTCATCGCAACGTCACATGTAATCGCTTTGCATTTCCAGACCGTTGCGGCGGCCAACAATTGGTGGCGCTGACGCCCGTCGCTCCGCGGCCTTTCGCTCCGAGCTTCCCCATCAGGTGCCGAAAAGGATCGTTAGAAGGAGGGAGGAATCTTCGATACCCTTCAGCGCATGGATCGCGCCGCCCGTGAGGTAGACCCACTCGCCGGCACCCAATGTGATCGAAGAATTCGCAAGGCCAAGCGATATGCGCCCTTCCAAACAATGGAGCATGATGTTGCCGGGCACCTTGTGCGGTGCGATTTCCGTTCCGGCCAGGACGATCAGCCGAACCGCCTCGAAATGTTCAGACTTGATGATTGCCGCCGTTTTGGCGTCCTTCAGTTTGCCGCCAAGCGGTCGCAAATCGACGACCTCTCCTGGTTTCGCGTGCTGCAACGCCACGATGTACTCCCTCGCTTCGTCAGTGGATGCGACGCGCCAAGAACTCACGAATAACGGCAATGGTTCCCGGCGGCCGAGTAACTCGTCATATCTTCAGCCCCGTCACTTGAAAATTCAAGTCGGATGGTGCAGCAGGTCGGCCGGAAAGGTGGCTTTGCCGACGAACTGTCCGAGAGCCTACCTCTGCCGACGAGGTTGCATCGCCGGGATTTTCAGAATCCCAGATAGGCTCTTCGAACATCGGGATCGTCAATGAGTTTCTTGGCGCTCCCACTGTGAACGATACGGCCGGTCTCCATGACGTAGCCCCTGTCGGCGATCGACAGCGCCAGATGCACATCCTGCTCGACCAACAATACCGTCACGCCTTCGTCGCGGATCCTCGTCAACACATCCATCAGCTGCTCGATGACGACGGGCGCAAGTCCCAAGCTCATCTCGTCGATCATCAACAGGATCGGCGCCGCCATCAGCCCGCGGGCCATGGCGCACATCTGCTGCTCGCCACCCGACATGCTGCCTGCGAGCTGCCGTCGACGCTCCGACAGACGCGGGAACAGCGCGTACATCCTTTCCAGATCGTGTGCGATCGCAGCTCTGTTATGTCTTCTGAAGGCGCCCATCAGCAAATTGTCATGGACGCTCATGCGATTGAAGAGCTGGCGGCCCTCGGGTACCTGGACCAGTCCCGCGGCGAACGCCTGGTCGGACGTCATCGGAACCAGATCGTGGCGGTTCATAACGATGCCACCCGTGCAGGAAAGCACACGAGACAGCGTGCGCAGCAGAGTGGTCTTGCCCGCTCCGTTGCTGCCGACCAGCGCCACGATCTCCGCCGGGTAGACCTTCAAAGCGACGTCGCGCAGGACCGGCATTCCGCCATAGCCTGCGCTGACCGCGCGTACGTCAAGCAGGGGCTCCCTCCCGGCTGCCAGCTCGCCTTTCATGTCCGCCTCTTGCCAAGATACGCCTCGACGACGGCCTGGTTGGCGAGCACGGCGCCGGGCTCGCCCTCGGCAATCTTCTCGCCATGGTGCAGCACCAACAGCCGGTCCGACAGACTCTTAATGGCCTTGATGACGTGCTCGATGACGAGGACGCTGATGCCGGTATCGCGGACCTTGCGGATCACCTCGATCACTTCCTCGATCTCGACGTGATTGAGCCCCGCCATGACCTCGTCGCAGAGCAGAACCTTGGGCTGCATCGCCAGGGCTTTTGCCAGCTCGAGCCGCTTGCGCCCGGGACCTCCCAATTCGTCGGCGCGCTGATTGACGTTGCTGCCCAGCCCGACGAAATCGAGCTGGGCGCGCGCCTGCTCGCGCGCCTTCGTCAGCTGGGCTTGTCCTCCGCCACGCCCGAACAGGGCGCCCACCGCGACGTTGTCCAGCACCGACAGTCCGGGAAACGGACGCATGATCTGAAACGTGCGCCCTATGCCCAGTCGGGCACGACGATAGGCGGGCAAGCGGCCCAGAGAGTGTTGCTCGAAGAGGATGTCGCCCGAGCTGGGTGTAAGCGTTCCGCTGATCAGGCTGATGAGCGTGGTCTTTCCGGCGCCGTTCGGACCGATCACGCCGAGAATCTCGCCGCGCTCCAGCACGAAGCTCACATCGTCGACCGCGATCAGGCCCGCAAAGCGCCTCGTCAGGTGCCTGATCTTGAGTATCTCGCTCACAGCCGATGTGTCCGAATGTTCTCGGCAAAATACCGCCAGCCCATCTTGCGGATGCGCCGCAGCATGTCGGCAAGGCCGCGTGGCATCAGGACGACGGCTGCCACGACGACGACGCCGAAGAACAGGCCCGCGAGACGGGTGATCTCGCTCGACAGAAACTCGGAGATCGCCGACAGCGCGAATGCCCCGACGATGGGCCCAAGAACCGTGCCGGGTCCTCCGAATACCGCCATGATGATCATCTTGACGTTGAGGCTGATGTCGAATGCGCTTTCCGGATCGATGAAGGTTACCCAGTAGGCGTGAATGCCGCCGGCGAGCGCACTGAAGATGCCCGACAGCGCAAATGCCAGCGTCTTGTAAAACGTCGTGTTGACACCCATCACGGCCGCCCCTTCCTCGTTTTCGCGGATGGCGATCAGTCCGAATCCGAAGCGGCTGCGCGTCAACCAGAAGACGGTCGCCGTGGTCAGCACCAGGAGTCCGAGCGACAGCTCGTAAAACAGGAGATCATTGTTGAGCGGCGGCAGCACGAGGCCGATATTCCGGCCGGCCAGCTCCACGTTGGAAACGATCGCCGTCATGACCTGCGCAAGCGCGAGCGTTGCGATCGCGAAGTAGTGCCCTTTCAGCCGCAGCACCGGCACACCGAGGAGAATGGCGAAGGCGGTGGCAAGAGCTACGCCGAATGCCAGACCGGCGGCGAACGGCAGCTGCCATTGCACCATCGCGATGCCCACACCATAGCTGCCGAGGCCATAGAACACCGAATTGCCGAACGAGGCGTAACCCGCATAACCTCCGATGATATTCCAGCTCTGGGCAAGAACCGCGAGCAGGAGGGCGTTGATGCCGAACTGGATCGTGACGTCCGATCCGAGCCAGGGCACAGCCGCGAGAGCGGCGATCACCGCCACAACGAGCGCGATGCGCCACGCGCTCACGCCGCCTTCCCAAGCAGGCCGTTGGGCCGCACGATCAGCACCAGAACCAGCACGCCGAAGCTCGCGACGTCCGCGTAGGTCGATCCGACGTAGAGCGCGGTCAACGATTCCAGGATGCCCAGGAACAGGCCGCCGACGATCACGCCGAGCGGATTGTCGAGCCCGCCGATGATCGAAATGGCGAACGATTTCGCCGTCAGCGCCGCGCCGATATACGGATTGATCTGAGATACCGTTCCGTAGAGGCCTCCCGCCGTTCCGGCCAGCGCGATTCCGACGCCGAAAGTCATGGCGTAGAGGTGCCGCGGCTCGACGCCGTAGAGGCGAGCTGCGACCAGGTTCTGCGCGGTGGCGCGGATGGCGCGGCCGAGCCGCGTGTGCAGCAGGAACAGCCACATGCCGACGGTCAGCGCGATCGCGACGCCAAAGGCCAGAAGCCGCGCCAGCGGCAACACGACCGGACCCAGCGCGATGCTGGCGCCGGCGTAGGACGGGTTGATGGTGCGAAAGTCGGCGGAGAACGCCAGCTGTGCCAGATAGGTCAGCACCACCTCCAGCCCGAACGTGATCAGCAGCGTGTTGAACATCGGCGCCCGAACGATCAGGTTCAGGAGCCCGCGCTGCACGCCGTAGCCGAGCACGAACATCACCGCGGCGGTGATCGGCAGTCCCAGGAACGGATCGACCTCCGCGTAGGTGTAAAGATGCCATGACACGTAGGCGCCGAGCATGATGAACGCGCCGTGCGCCAGATTGACGATGTTCAGCACGCCCCAGACCAGCGCCAGACCGAGCGCCATCACGGCATACAAGCCGCCCAGAAGGATTCCGTTGATGAGGACTTGCCCGAGCAGATCCACGTCGTCCTCTCCTCCGCCGCTGGATCGTTTGCGATCCGCTCAGCGCGCGTCCCAGGCCGGCATCGGATACTTCGGCTGCGCGACCTTGCCCTTGACGCCGTAGATCGCGACCAGCGCGTCGCCTTGAACCTGGACGACCGTCTGAGGTATGTCGATCTGACCGTTCTCGTTGAAGGCAATGCTCCCATAAAGGCTGTCGAACTTCACCTTCGACAACGCGTCGCGGACCTTCTGCGGCTCGGTCGATCCGGCATTCTCGATGGCTTGCACCAACGCTTCGACGTCGGCTGCGCCGGAGGCCGCATGGTAGTCCGGATCATAGCCGAACTTCGTCTTGTAGTCCGAAGCGAACTTTGCGGCATCGCCAAACCAGCGGTCCTTTAGATCGGCGGCGGGCAGCCAGGCGGTCATGCCGAAGGCGTAGTTCGCATCCTTGTCCAGCGCCTTGCGGAAGTCTTCGCTGGGGACGCCCACCGTGAAGGAATACATCTTCGGCGCGACCGCGAGGCTCTTCGCCTGCCGCACGAAATTCAGGATCTCGGTTTCGTGACCCGCCACCAGCACCGCATCGACGTTCTTGCTCTTGATCTGCGAGAGCAGCGAATTGAAGTCCGTAGCGTTGGTGCTGTAGCGCTCGTCCATGACCAGGGACAGGCCCGCCTGCTTCAGCTTCGGCCGCGTGCCTTCCGCCACCGAGACGTCGAAGGCATCGTCGGCGTAGAGCAGAGCGACCGACTTCGGGGTCGGATCGAGCTCCTTCATCATGTCCACCGTCGAGCCGAAATAGTTGCTGGCCGGTGCCAGCGTTCCGAATATGTACTTGAACTTGCGAGCGAAGATCTGGTCGGACGCGCCACCGCCCTGAACCATCGGAACTCTGTACTTTTCGGACACGGCCGAATCCGCCAATGCGAAGTTGCTTGCGAACGGTCCCAGCAAGAAATCCACCTTGTCCTGCGTGACCAGCTGCGTGTACTGGCGCACGCTCAAGTTCACATCGGACTGGTTGTCGTACAGCTTGAGCTCGAGCTTGCGCGTTTCATTGCCCACCTTTATCCCGCCCGCCGCATTGATTTTGTCGACCGTGAACTGGTAGGCGTCGCGGTAGTAGCGGCCGGTATTGGCAAGCGGGCCGGTCAGTTGCACGGACGCTCCGAGGACGACGTCCTTCGCGATGGCCGGGTCTGACGGCATGGTTAGGGTCGCGGCCAGCAGCAAGAGAGCCGACATAGTCGATGCTTTCAACATGGCAGCCTCCTCACGCCGCTCCCACATCTTCCCGGATCGGCGTGACGTTGTTCTTGACCTTTCTGGATTTCACCGCGACAAGCAGACTGCAGGGCGGATGGTGCAGGATCGTCTCGCCGACCGATCCGTTCAGCCAGCGTGCCAGCGTCCCCTGGTCGCGATGGCCGAGAACGACCAGATCGGCACTCATTTCCCTCGCGATCAGATCAATTTGGTCGGCGGGATTGCCATATCTGATGTCGCTGGTCGCCTTGTATCCGACGCGCCGCAGACGTTTGACGCCGGCATCCAGCAGCTTCTGCGTGAGGTGTCGCCGGTTGTCGGGAACGAAAGCCATCCCTTCGACGATGAGCATGTTCTCGGAGAGATCGATGATCGCCAGAAGACGAACAGTCGTATTCGTCGACGAGACCAGGCTCTCGACCTGAGCCAAGGCCTCGTCGCCATCGGTCGAGCCGTCATAGGCCAGAAGAATTTTTCGGTACATGGCTGACCTCTCAGTTAAGCGTCGCAGCGACCGCTGCGCGCATCACGCAGTCTCTTCCGCGACCTCGCCGTCGAGCAGTTGGCTCGACGGCTCCCGGCATCCGGCGAGGGAGCCGGTCGTCAAATCCACCTTCGGCGGATCGGAACAGGCTCCCGCGGCGGCGTCAGCTCGCCGCCATAGGATTTGAGCCAGACGGAAAGTGCCGGCTCACGGTTGCGCTTGATCTGGCTCATCCTTTCGAGCAGACGCCTCGTCAATTCCAGCACACGCATCGCCAACGTCTTCATTTTCGTTCTCCCTGCGCATCTACGCACTCAGACAGCATTCCACGAACTCGTTCCAGCCAGCCGCATCCACGTGTCCTACATGGTCGGCAACAGCTCGACGGGCGACATCGGTGCGATGCAAGCTAGCGACAACACGAAACAGAAACGTCGCCATGTATCTCCTCCCTTCCGCCGCGAGGTGAGATCACTCGGCACGAAACCGGAAGAAGCCCGTTGACCAAAAACCTATGTTCTGGATCAATTTTGACAAACGAATAATTTAGGCACTTCATATCGATGAATTTGATATCAAGGAGCGACGCTTTTCAGATGGACACGGCGCTGGCCGGGACCTTGTCTGACGGTGGTTTCGAGCGGGATTTTCTTCAGCGCCGCGGACCGGCTTCACCTCAGCAAGTCGACCGTCAGCACCCGTATTCGCGTTTCCATTGCCTTGGCGAACTGACGAGGAGGGACAGCATGGCGGCTGCTGACATGGCGCCGGAGTGGCGGACGACGGAGTGGTTCAATACTCCCGATCCACTATCGCTGACCGTCCTGCGCGGCCGGGTGGTGATGCTGACCGCCTTCCAGATGCTTTGCCCAGGCTGCGTCGCCACCAGTCTTCCGCAAGCGCAGCGCGTTGCGGCTACCTTCAAGTCGTCCGACCTTGCAGTGATCGGGCTTCATAGCGTGTTCGAGCACCACGATGCGATGCAGCCCAACGCACTCCGCGCCTTCCTGCACGAGTATAAGGTCGGCTTTCCCGTCGGCGTCGATGCTCCTGACGGCATCGGTATTCCTCAAACGATGCGCGTCTACGGCTTCCGGGGAACGCCCACGACGCTCCTCTTCGACCGCGACGGACAACTTCGCCGGCACGTCTTTGGCTATGTTCCCGACCTGCAACTCGGCGCCGAGCTCATGGAGCTGATTTGCGAGGGGCTCCCGTCGAGGCCCACGGTCGAGTCCGGCTCGGTGGGCGGCGGCACGTAAGATCCTCGCGGCCGATTGCGCCGCTCACGCCGGCGCTCCGCGACGATGGTCGCGAATGCAGGTGCCCATCGTCTCCACTTCATCGCGGCGTGTTGTCCGGTGTCAGAAGCGACCGTTCCACAACGCGGCTCTGCCAGTGCTCCGACACAGAGATGCGAAGGGACGAATTTCCGATGATGGCAAACTCGTCACCGGGACCCAGCACCATTTGCTTTCGCCAGCAGCTCGAGAATCCCGTCGAACTATCGATGATGTCTTGCAGCGGCTTCTCATAACGAATGCCGCGCGGCCGCTTCAAGCAGATCAGCCGCGATCCGGCAATCGGTCGCTCCTCCCCGGACAAGTGATAGTACAGGCCGCCATGTCCGAAATCGGTCCTACTGGAAATCGAAGCATGCACATTCCATCGCTCCGGCTTGATCGCCGCCCTATTTAGGTCGTCCAGGGCCGCCGACGATTTCAGGAAGCACCAATCCTCATACCCGGCTCGGTTGTCCAACCAGGGCACCTCGGAGATGCGGTAGGTCGCCGATCCTTCGAACCCTGGGGGCGGATCGCGCGCCATGTCGGCGTGGAAATCCAGCAGCGCGGTCTCATATTCGCGTGCATCGACGCGGGCGAAAGGCCTATGCCAGAAAATATAAGCGAGCATTGTGACTCCACAGCGTCAATTTGAAGCGGATCAGACGATAGGCCCGAGCGCAGAGCAATCGGCTCCGGCGCTCGCTCAAGCCGATCGGGGCGCATGATGCCGCGATAGCCGATCTTTCCTTCATTCGGACACACCAAGCACAGTTAACGATCTGACCTGATGGCCAGGTGTTTGAAACTCTATGCTTTGCCCGGCGGACAAACCGATGAGGGCTGCTCCTATCGGCGTTAGAACTGATATCTTGTTCAGTTCGATGTTCGCTTCGTGCGGATAGACAAGCACCACTTCGCGAGCTTCGCCCGTCTTCTCGACACTGTAGCTCACGCGAGAACCCATCCTAACTACCCCATGGAGATCTGTGCCGTCGGCAACGACGGTCGCACGCTCCATTTCTCTCGCGAGAAAATGAGACACGCGGGGGAAGAGTTCGGTGCTCGAGTTGGCCAGCACGTTGAGGCGGCGCATATCATCCTTTGTCACCTTGATAGGCGGCAGCACGGCCTTTCGCTTTCGATTATCAGTATTGGTGTTACTCATTGACATCTCCGAGTGGATTGTTTGGTCGTGTCTAGGCGGCAGATGGTCCTGGGTCATCGTCAAACGGCCTTGGCTTCGCACGTGCCGGTGGACGAAACAGGGGCACGACATTCGGTTCGGATCGTTTCACGCTCTGGACCCTGACCAGGTTCAGGCAGCCACCGACGAAGTAGGGCATTTGGTCGCCCACCCGCAGGCCGAGCAAGGCTGCGCCCAACGACGATAGAACGGAAACGCAAGCGAGATCAGATGACTGGTCCTCAGGCCAGACCAGCTGGACCGTCTTTCGTGGCACACCCCAGTTCGTCCAGTAGGTGACCCACGATCCGATCGTTACGAGTGAGCCAACGTGGTCAACCTGGTCCGGCACGATCTCCGACCGGTTGATCTCCCCGATTAAGAAGATCGCGTCGATATCCCCCTGCTGGGCGGCCGTGCGTGCGAGTTGCTCAAGACGCGGGTAGTCGGATGCTGTCAATGTAATCTTCGGAAGAGGCAACACCGCAGGCTCCTTCTATTCGAGTCCAGGCGACTCCCAAGCGGAAGTCACGACATGCAATCAACAAAGGGAGGAGAAACCCGGACGGCGCGCGCGGCCGTCCGGCTAAATGCCTGCGTGCAGGCGACCAGCGTGCAAATAAAGGCGCGCGATGCGCGAGTCGGTGTCGAGGACGTACGTCATAGCGCAATAAACATAGTCAGTCCCTACGCTGTGATCATTGCGACGAAAGCGCACACGCCAAGTTCAGGCTGTAATGCTTTCCTATCCGTATTCATGAGGATGGACTGGAAGGTCCGAAGTTTGCGAAAGTCATCCTCCATCAGTCGTGCCACGATTCGTCGTTGGGTCGCGCCTCCAAGACCAAGCGCTTGCGGCAGCTTGGTTTGCGGATTGTTGTCGCAGCGGCACTTCCTTCACCGGCGTCCGCTCATTTTCAATCGTCCATGCAGCCCGCGCTGCACGCTCCATGCTGCATTGCTTCAGGTGACGCCATGCGCTGGAGCCGCTTGCGTCGCGCCGGTTAGCGGCAATTCACCGAGCGGGCGTCCTGGCCGGGAGGCCACCCTTGCTACCGCCACCAGTTGTTCGCCGCGGCGACTGTTTGGAAGTGGACGGCAATCACATGGGAAGCGGTTATTAGCTGTGCGGAATCCTGCTCGTAAGCGGCACGCAGATGGGCCCTCACCTGATCGGAGGGCTGCGTGAGTTTCGCGCCCATTCGCGACAGCTTTACGGCTAGCTCAAAGCCTGCTTGGGGATTATCGGTCTTCAACGACGGTAGCCAGACGTCAGCCATTTAGGGGCCCTCCAAAATTTAACTTTGCAGCCCGACTATACTCCTTTAAAGATATATTGTGAATGCTCATTATGGAGAACCTGATGACGCCGGCGGAACGCCGCGAGCGGATCTCTGCTGAGGTCACGGAGCGAAGCGGAATTAGCGAGGCTATGATTGAGCGCGTAGTGCGCGCCTTTTACGCGAAGGTTCGCGCGGACGGCTTGCTGGCCCCGGTGTTCGACGCACGCATCCACGACTGGGAACCCCACCTCTCGCAGATGTGCGCCTTCTGGTCGTCGGTCCTGCTGATGACAGGGCGCTATCAGGGCACACCGATGGCCAAGCACATCTCATTGCTTGTCGACGCCGATCATTTTGACCGCTGGCTCGAGCTGTTCGAACAGACCGCATGCGAGATCTGCCCGCCGGAACCCGCATCGCAGTTCGCTGAGCGCGCACGACGGATTGCTTCGAGCCTCGAACTCGGCATCGCGAACGCTAACGGCCTCATGCTCGGTATTGGCGAAAGATTCAGGCGTCCGCAGGAAGGAAAAAAGCCATGAGACGTCGAGGCCAACCGGTGACCGATGAAGCTTCCAGCAATCCCTATTCCGGCAGCAGCCTAGTGCCGATGTTAATCGCGGGCCTTATCATGACGCTCGTTGGAATGATCGTCGCGATTATCTTGACTTAAAGCGGGCTCGCCGCTCGCACCAGTTGCTTGATGAAGAACGCGCCATGGGCGCAAATCTGCTCATGGGTACGAAGGCCTATCGCATTGAATTTGCGCGCTCCACCTGGTGAGATAGAGCGATGCCACGCAGCCCATCGAGGACCAAGTCGATCAATCCATCGTCGGCTTGTTCGCAGTAGATGGCGTAGGCCGCACAGAAGAATCTTAGAGCGCCGGCAGCGAGGTTGCAATCTGCCGCTATGTGAGGTGCAATCAAAAGAGGCCGAAAGAAGCCGTCCGGCCTGACCGCTTCGAGGAAGAAGTCAGCGGCAGCGGGCCCAAGTGGATGAATAGACCCGGACTATTGTCCTCAGGAAAACTCAGCTCGTGTTGAGGGGCAATGTCTTAATTCCCAGTCGACAGTTATCTGACTGAACCAGAAGTCGTGTGTCTGGAGTCGCGCGATTTGCGGCGAGTGGCGAAAACCCGGAGGCGACGCGTGACCAGTTCAATTGCTGAGATGCGTCATCTTTTTTGGTGCTGATGCGCAATATTTGTCGCTTGTCAAATGCGCGCGAGAGAAGAAAATATAGCCGATAGGTTAAACACGGTCTTTGGAGAACAGGGCCAAGCCGAGGGGAGTGGCAATGATCACAAGCCAAGTTACATTTTATCATGATCTCCCAGTGAGACTGCCCCCAGTGATGATTTCGGAGACCGATCGAGAAAGACTAATTTCAGTCGCGACGGCGGCACTGACGGACAGGCGCGTGTCACCGGACGCCTCAAATTTATTGAGAGAGATTTATCGAGCCACCATTGTTCCCGATGATCAACTGCCGTCAAATGTTGTCGCCGTCCACTCAAACGTGGATGTACGCGACAATCTCACTGGCACAAACAGCCAAATAGTGCTCGTATTTCCGGACGCGACGTCTGTCAAACCAAACGCGGTTTCAGTGCTGACGCCGCTGGGTGCTGCCCTAGTTGGGCTATCTGAGGGTGCATCGATTGATTGGTGTACTGCAAGCGGCGACCGAAGCAGCAAAACGGTCCTTCGTTGTAGGTGAACCCAACGACGTTGTCGGTAGTCTCGTGAGATACGACCGTGAGTGCTTGGCCTCCATTCGCCTCCGGCCACAAAGCCTAGATTGATTTTATCAATCAATGTCTCTCAAGCGAATGACTACAAGTTTTCGCTCGTACGCCGGAAATAGGGCGGCATCGGGGACCCGATTGATGATCGGAAGTAGCATCCTGCTCGAGCCGCCGAGCGTTTGAGCGATATGCCACGGTCCCCTCATCGGCAAGAAGGCAGGCTGGAAATGTTAGCGCCATCGAAGTCGGAAATCGAACGCTCCGTGATGACTAAACAAGACGCGATTGAGAAACTTCACTCAAAGCGTTCTTGTAATTGTGGGCAGAAGCTTACGGAGTGATTGGGAAGCGCAAGTTGCGCTGAACTTCTCCCAGATATTATCGACGCCCAGTGCGTCGCGACTGCTGGAGTTTAGTTGGGCCTGGAGCGACGGGAGGATACTCCGACCCCAGCCTTATACTTGGCAGACAACACCTCACTGAATCGAACCACCCTGGCGAGATTCTCAGGATTGGGCCCGCCGATTGGACCGGTATGAAGTCTCGGCGCTCATGCAGGCCTTCTCTGACACGTTTCGACAGCTGTTCGTCTCTGAGGCTTCGCCACAACTGCTGCATCGGCGGCAAAGGCAGAAGTTTTGGAAGAAGCTTCTCGGCCTGGACGTGAGCTTGAGCGTCAGGCACTCATATTCTCGCGCCACGAAAGCTTCTTCATCGAACGATCAAGCAGGTAAACGAATTTCATTGACATTTGTCCTCATTGATTATGCTATGAAAGTATGGATATCGAGCTGGCCAGGACTTTCATAGAAATTGTCTCGACCGGGAGTTTCATCAAAGCCGCCGATCGGTTGCATGTCGCACAGACGACGGTTAGCGCACGTGTGCGCCTTCTTGAACAGCAACTCGGTCGACCGCTTTTCGTCCGAAACAAAAGCGGCGCTAGCCTCACTCCGGCGGGCGAGCAGTTTCTTCGTTACGCCCCGACATTCGTACAATTGTGGCAGCGCGCAAAACAGCAAGTCGCGGTACCGGAGGGACATCGCGCGGTTTTGACGGTTGGAAGCGAGGTCAGCTTGTGGCAGCCGCTTCTGCTCCAGTGGGTCAGGCTGATGCGGCGCTCGCATCCAGACATAGCGCTTCGCGTTCATGTCGACGTACCTCAGGATCTGATCGCACACGTAGCGGCCGGACTCGTTGATATCGCGATTATGTACGCGCCTCAGCATCGACCCGGTTTGGAGATAGATCTGCTGATTGAGGAAGAGCTCGTACTGATAACAACCGACCTCAAGACGTATCAAGCAAATGATCCCAGATACGTTCACGTCGAATGGGGCCCCGACTTCGCTCTCCATCATGCGGTAAGTTTTCCGGACACGACCCCGAGCTTGGTGGCCAATCTTGGTCCGCTAGCGCTCAATTATGTTCTATTGGAGGGTGGTTCTGGTTATTTCCGAATGCACGCGGTACAATCCCATTTGGCATCAGGAAAGCTCCATCTGGTTCCAGGCGCGCCTCACTTCTCTTTCCCGGTCTACGCGGCGTATTCGACGAATGTTGACGCCGCTACATTGGCTGCGGCGCTCTCCGTGTTACGCACCGTCGCGAAAGTCGAAGTCGAAGAATCGATAGATGGCTGATACAATCCTTCACAGTTCGTCGAGCTAGGCGGTCACGACTTACGCGATCGTTACCGCAGCGAGGGGGATTCGGTGCGGCCATGCGACTCGGGTTTGCATCGCTACTCCAAACGCCGATTAAACAGCCTTTGGACTGTTCTCGCAGGCCGAACCGGGCGGCTGCCACCAACCGCGGACGTTCAGACGTCCACCATCTCCGACGAACTGGTCAATCCGTCCGCAGGCGGGTTTGCTTTGATGGACTTCAATTCGGCTACGGCCCTTCGGTAGACCAGCGTCGCTTCGCTCTCGTCAAACTCCTTGTGGAACCGCTTCTTGATGCCGACGTCGGTCAAAACGAGATGAGTCGTTGGCTTCACTCCGTGCCTCGCAAGGCAGTGCGCGGCGCATCGGAGAGAGCAGCCGTCGATAGCCAGAATTGGTCGACCCGATTTCGCGATCCGCACGAGCGGACCGACGTCGCCGCCGACCCCGGCGATACAAGACATCTCTGCCTCTTCATCGTGATCCAGACGTAGCGCGACGTCGTTCGCCATCTGAGCGGCGCTCGAACAGCCTGAGCACGAATAAACGAGAGGTAGCTCAGACTTGCTCTTCATCGTGAGTTCTCCGGTGGAAGGCGTCGAATTGACGCCCGGATTGGGAAAAATCGTTGTCCCAGCACAAAGATCCGGAGTGCGCTCCGGCGCATCTCCGGCTCCCAATACGTCCCTCGAGCACGCCCTGGTGTGCTGGATAGACCACTCTTGGCTATCGGGCCTTTCGATGAGATCAATGCTCCGCACGAATGGTCGCGGAGTAGCGTGCCAAAACGAGCGCTCGCTGCGAAGGTGACTTTCTCCTGCAACGGCACTCCGCAGCGTCTTCGTTCCAAATTTGAAGAGCGACATCCTTACTGACGGGGTGCGCGGAATGCCGGGTGCCATCGCCAAGGCCGAGGAGCTGGTGGCATCGAGCGAGGGGCGCTATGTGCTGCTGCAGCAATTCAAGAATCCCGCCAATCCCGCGATCCACGAGGAGACGACTGGGCCTGAAATCTGGAACGACACCGACGGCGCGATCGATATCTTCGTCTCTGGCGTCGGAACCGGCGGGACCATCACCGGGGTGTCGCGCCATATCAAGCGTACCTGCGGCAAGAACATCCTGTCGGTCGCGGTCGAACCGTCGGGGAGTCCTGTTCTGAGCCAGGCGCGGGCCAATCAGCCGCTCAAACCCGGCCCCCACAAGATCCAGGGTCTCGGCGCGGGCTTCATCCCTGACGTCCTCGATCTGTCGTTGGTCGATTTGATCGAACAGGTCTCGAACGAAGAAGCCATCGAATTTGCGCGGCGTCTGGCGCGCGAAGAGGGTATACTTTCGGGGATTTCCAGTGGCGCCGCGGTCGCCGTTGCGGCGCGCCTGGCGCAGCGTGCGGAGAATGCCGGCAAGACGATCGTTGTGGTTCTGCCGGACTCCGGCGAACGCTACTTGTCGACGGTCCTGTTCGAGGGAGTGTTCGACGCCCAGGGTCTGGCGGCCTGAACAGCGGGCATCTGGACAGGTCGTGGCGAGCCGTTGCCCGGGCGCAGGTAGCCGGGGCAAGCATCACTTGCGCTCGACGCAGTGGCGAGAAGTTGACGAGGCATTCTGGAGGTATCGACGGTGGGGAAGACGAAGGATCCGCGCACCGTGGCGGCGTCGAACGGCGTCGCCGCCGACCGAGCGTTCAAGGCCGTGGCACCGCCGCTCTACCTGACGAGCACCTTTGCGTTCGAGGGATACGAGCGGAACCTGGGTCACGAATACACGCGAACCTCTAACCCCACTCGCGACCTGTTGGCCGAAACGCTGGCCAAACTCGAGGGCGGTGCTGGCGCGGTCGTCACATCGTCCGGAATGGCCGCCGTTGATCTCGTGCTATCGACACTGCGGCCGCGCGATCTCGTGGTCGCGCCGCATGATTGCTACGGCGGAACCCAGCGGCTGCTTGCCGCGCGATGTGATCGCGAGCAGTTCGATGTCGCATTTGTTGACCTGGGTGACGAGGCCGCGCTTGCAACGGCGCTGCGTCGGAAACCCAAGCTGGTACTGATCGAGACCCCGAGCAATCCGCTGATGCGGGTGATCGATATTCGAGCGGTCGCTGAACGAGCTAGGGAGACCGGCGCCAAGACCGCGGTCGACAACACCTTCCTGTCTCCGGCCCTGCAGCAGCCCATCGCGCTTGGAGCTGATTTCGTCATCCATTCGACGACCAAGTATATCAACGGACATTCCGACGTCGTCGGTGGTGCCGTGATCGCCGCTGCTTCGGCCGATGCAGAGGTGCTGCGCACGTGGGCCAACATTGCCGGCACGACCGGAGCCCCGTTCGACGCGCACCTCACGCTGCGCGGTCTGCGGACGCTGTTTCCGCGCGTCGAATACCAGCAGGCCAACGCGATGATCATTGCAGGGTTCTTGGCGCAGCATCCGCTGGTCGCCGCGGTCCACTATCCCGGTCTCGAGACCGATCCAGGGCACGCCATCGCGTCGGCGCAGCAAAGCGGCTTCGGCGCGATGCTGAGCTTCGAGCTGAAGGGTGACGTCGACGCCGTGCGTCGCTTCGTCGAAGCAGTCGAGGTGTTCACGCTCGCCGAGTCGCTCGGCGGGGTCGAGAGCCTGGTCGCGCATCCGGCGACAATGACTCATTCAGGCATGGGCGCGGAATCACGGCGTGCAGTCGGCATCACTGACAGCCTGATTCGGCTGTCGATCGGCCTTGAGGCGCAAGCCGACTTGCTTGCGGACCTGGATCGCGCTCTCGCGGCGGCCGAGGTCCGCTGACCAGGACGTTTCCGGTGGTCGGCCACTCGTGGCTCGCCGGAAACGACATATCTTTCATATTGCGTGCGATAACATCGATAAAATATATATCTTATAGGGCAGCCACTCGGATAGGGTGAACTGCTTCGATCTGGAAGCACCTGAAGGAAAAGGCGTGAATAATGACCACAGATGACACGTTTGGAACCCGCCTTATCGGCGACATCGCCGCGACTTTGCCTGGTGCGACGGCCGTATTCCGACGGTTTAAGCTCGACTTCTGCTGCGGCGGCAATGTGAGCCTGACCGAAGCGGCCGGCAAACGCGGCCTGGACGTCGCGGCGATCGTGGAGGCGCTTTCCGCACTCGATGCGGGCAGCTCCGCTGCCGTGCCCTCAGCAACTGGCGCGCTGATCGATCACATTGTGGCCCGCTATCACGAGACCCACCGGCGCGAACTGCCCGAGCTCGCTCGCCTCGCTCGGAAAGTCGAGGCCGTTCATGCCGGCCATCCCGAGGCGCCCCAGGGTCTTGCCGACACGCTCGAAGAGATTCGAGCCGAACTGGAAGAGCATATGCAGACCGAAGAGACGACGCTCTTCCCATTGATGCGGCAACAGCCTGATGCTGAAAGCGTGGTCCCGACTGCGCAAATTCGCCACGATCATGATCGGCATGGGGAACTCCTGCGGCGTCTGGAGACCATTGCAAATGGCTTCGTGCTGCCCCAGGGCGCATGTCGATCGTGGACGGCCCTCTATACCGGGACGTCCAAATTGGTCGACGATGTCATGGATCACATCCATCTCGAGAACAACGTGCTGTTCCCAAGATTCGAGCGGCGCGAAGCGCTTTAGTCACCTGGACTTCTGCGCTGGCGAACCGCTCCTGATGGAGCAGCGTGAACCGGAGAACGGAAGTCGAGGATGAGCGACTTCGCGAACGAGCACTACCTGATCATTCAGATCCTCCATCTGTTGAGCGCCATGACGTTCGGTGGAGTGGTGATCTTCGAGGTGCTCATCCTTGAGTCCCTGCACGGGCGCTTCTCGAAGGCGACCATGATGGAAATCGAGTCTGGTATCATCCGGCGCGCCCGACAGTTCATGCCGGTCGTGATCGTCGTGCTCTATTCGACCGGAATTCTCCTGCTGCGGGCTCACTTTCCCGATCTATCGATCATGCCACAGAGCAGTTTCGGGCGTCTCTTGATGGTCAAGGTTGCGTTTGCCGCCGTCGTTCTCGTCTGCTTCGTAAGTGCGATGACGCTGCATTTTCTGAACAAGATGAATCCATCCATTTTCAAAGCCATCCATCTGATCGTATTTTCATGCGTCATCGCAATTGTCGTATTGGCCAAGGCGATGTTCTCCGCGTAGCTTTGACGGCGCCGAATATCGAAAGTGATCGGCTCGGGTGGACCTGGATCGAGTTGCTTGAGGCTGTCTTGCGCAGAAGGTGATCTCAGACTGTTCTGGCGGGTTCGCTTGCGTCCGGCTGAAACCTCGCTGGGATGTTCTTTCACACGCGCAAACCGCTAGAATCACACTTTGAACAGCGGCCGTCGCTAGCTGCACTAAGCTGACGGCCAGGCTCCTCTCTAAGAGCTTTCCCCTCCCAGGTCGTGCCATCGCTTCTGACGATCTTCTTCGCACGTTCGAAGGCGTGACTCTCGGCGGCGTCATCTCCAACGCGGATGATCACGTCCTCGTGGAAAGGGCAAACAATCGTCGCACGAGTCGTCTCAAGGGCGTAGCGCACGACCGCAGTCAGATTGTCGGTACGAGTGTCGGCAGGCATATCAGACTCCTTTGATCGACGTGCCACTGCCGCATGAGCCGAACGCAAGTCAGCCCCGGCGTCCAAAGGAGCGCCGAGGCCGATTTTCCAGAGGTCTTCGTCCAACGGCTGTGTGCTCCAACCGGCCGCACCTGGCTTGGTTCCAACAAAGTTGGCAGCGCAGCCGCTCTACGGAGCGGGTTCCGTATCATGAAGCGGAGCCCGGAGTGCCTAGGAGTCCGGGCCCGCTTCATCCGGCGACGAAGCGGCGTGCTCGCTGCCATACAAACTTTAGGACCGAGCGTATCGCCTACCTTGACGCATCGCAAAGGCCGGAAGAGGCCTTAGGTATTCAACCGCAATTTCGCAATGGCGCGTCCTGGCGCATGTTCAACATCATGCTGCGCCAGATACTGTTCAAGTGCCCCCGCACCGGAACAAACGTCCAGCTTCGGCTCGACGACGCTGGGCCGGAGTGTTCAGAGTCCACCGACACTCACGTTTCGGTGCTCTGTCCTGCCTGCGCTTCTCTTCATTTCGTCAACAGCACAACCGGCAGGTTGCTTGGAGATCGTGCGAGGATGGTTGCACATAGCGGTACCGCGCCACCTCGGTAAGGGAAGTTGCGGCGCTATTGCGAGATCCAGGCCAAAATGTAGAGTTCAGGAGTTTTCTTAACACTCTTGAATCCGATACTGGAGCGCTTGCGCTACAATGTTTTTTTCTCCTGGGGGCCTCCATGTTTGATCCTGCTACAACTGCGCTTTTGCGCGCGGTCCTGGACGAGGTCTGCGAAAATGTTTCCCGGAGCGAGACAGGTGCCCGCACCCACGTAGCCTCAAAAATTCTAGAAGCTGCAACCAGAGGCGAGACGTCGCCGGACAACCTCAAGCAGGTCGGCCGCGAAGCTCTCTCTGCAGCGCCGACCATGTAACGCCTGGTTCCGAGCGGGGGCTGAGGGTGAATTTCCAGGTCACGGTGCTGAAGATACTGGTCAGCTACCCGGACGGTTTCGCCGTGATGGCTGACCTAAAGCGCGACATGGCAATTCTTGCGACGAGCGGACGCGACTGGGCTGATCGGACCAAGCGCTTGGGCGCTCGCGTGCCGGATCTGGACATCTTTTCGCAAGCGCTCGTCGAGCGCCTCAACGGAGGATGCGCGCATCACGACCGCGTTGGCGTTGAAGCATTCGACGGCTTCCCCGGCTGCGAAGGGACGAACGGCAAAGCGACGTAGTAGGTGACCTCGCCCGTCTCAGTCTCCTGTCGACACCGCCACCGGCGACTATGCTCGCAACCTCGGCTCGGGCTGGAAATCGATCTCATCCGCTTCTGCAACTGTGCGAAGCAACCTTTCTTGCGTCTCGAATTCTGACTTGAGCTTCGCCACGTCTTCGCGCTTGGCGAGGCGTCGTGTCCCTTCTTGGCGAAACGGGAGCCGCCCATCGTCCATCCGGCGCAGGACCAGCGCAGGCGCGATGCCGAGTATTTTGGCGATCTCTTCGACATCGACCTCCGCGCGGGCAGCAACTTCCGCCGACCTGTTCTCGTCGCTCATCTCGATCACTCCTCGCGTTCTCGCACGCGATCATACCGGCCGCGCGCATACCCGCTCGACACCGCACTCCTGAGCTCGTCGACTTGAGTCTCCAGGAAGCCGTTCGCCACTATCAGCGCCTTGACCGCCTCGCGGGCATCCCCTCCGCAGGCCGCAATGGCCTGGTCCGCGGCGAGCTCGAGGTCGGCGGCAGGAGGCGCGGAAAATTCGGGCGCGGCGGACATCGTGAAGTCGATGGATTCTTCCAATTTGGCAATAAGCTGCTGCCGAATTGATATTCCTTGTTTGTTCACGGTGAGTCGAGCATCCTCCTGCGGATTTCCGCTGGCGCGGTGTGGCCAGTTAAGGCCGGTTAAGGATGAATCAGCGGATGGCGGGCGGGACGTCGGAACAAGCCCTACATGATCGTCTTGAATCCGAGGCGCCCCTGAACGGAGTTCTGCGTACATGGCCCCACGCGCCAACTGGAAAGGCTTTCTACGTCTGTCTCTCGTCACCTGTCCGGTCGCCCTCTACCCAGCTACCTCGGAGAGCGAAAAGATCTCTTTCAACCAGCTCAACCGGCAGACCGGCCACCGCATCAAGTACCTCAAGGTGGACGCCGACACCGGTGACGAGGTCCCGAACGAGGACATCGTGAAGGGCTACCAGCTCGAGAAGGACCAGTTCATCGAGGTGACGAAGGAGGAGCTTGAGGAGATCGCGCTGGAGTCCACGCGCACGATCCAGATCGACGAGTTCGTCGACAGGTCCGACATCGACCCGCGCTACCTGATCCGCCCCTACTACCTGCGACCCGACGGCAAGGTTGGCCACGATGCCTTCGCCGTGATTCGCGAGACCATCCGCGAAATGGACAAGGTCGCGATTGGGCGCGTCGTGCTGACCAACCGCGAGCACATCATCGCGCTCGAGCCACTGGACAAGGGGCTCGTCGGCACGCTGCTGCGCTACCCGTACGAGGTGCGCTCCGAACAGGAATATTTCGATGAGATCCAGGACGTCAAAGTCACGAAGGACATGCTCGATCTCGCCAAGCACATCGTGAATCAGAAGGCGGGGCGGTTCGAGCCGGAAAAGTTCGAGGACCACTACGAGACCGCGCTCATCGACCTCATCAACCAGAAGCGCGCCGGCAGGCCGATCACGCCGAAGGAGAAGCCCGCGGCCCGCAACGTCGTCGATCTGATGGAGGCGCTGCGGCGTAGCGTGGGCGGCGCCGCGGCCGAGACCAAGGCTCCGAAGAAGGCCGCCAAGAAGCCTCGCAAGGCGGCGGCCGGCCAGAAGGAGATGCTGATGCCGATCGAGGGCAAGAAGCCGGCGAAGGAGGCGGCGGCGAAGAAGCCTGCGGCCAGGCCGCAGCGGAAGTCGGCTTAGGGCGTGTTAAAGGCGCAGACGTTCTGAGGTCAGACAGAAATCGGCGCTTGATCGGAGCATTGCCGGTTTTGGTCTCGAGCCGAGAAGTCTGCGGCAGTCGTTAGCGAGGGGTCTTTCGATGACCATCACCCTCAACCACACCATCGTCCCTGCCCGCGACAAGAAGGCAGCGGCGCAATTTTTTGCGCGCATTTTTGGCCTCCAGCCCGATCCGAAAGACGGCCATTTCGCGTCGGTACGCATCAACGACACGCTCACGCTCCTTTTCGATGACGAGGACGAGTTCGGGAGCCACCACTACGCCTTCCACGTCAGTGACGCCGAGTTCGATGCCATCTTCAGCCGCATTCGCGAGGCGAAGCTCGCCTATGGCAGCGCACCGTGGAGCCTTGAGGATGGCAAGCTCAATGACTGGAACGGCGGCCGCGGCGTCTATTTGCGCGACCCTGATGGTCATGTGCTCGAACTCATGACCGTACCTTAGTGAGCTGCAATCTGTCCGCTGCACCGATGACGTGATGATGGCGCTATTGTTCGTTGGCGGGGTTATGAACGTACTTGGATCGCTTTGCTGGCGCTGCTTGTTCTTCTGGAAAAGCTGGCCCCGGTCGGATGGTGGATCGCTCGTGCCGCCGGCGTTTCTTGCGTCGCCGCAGGTGCCGAGATGTGTTCTTCAGGTAAGCAACTCCTGTTTGTGGTTAAGCGAGTAAAATCGCAGTGCTGACGCAGCGAAGTCTCGCGATGTGACTATAAGGGCCGCAGGGCAGATGGAGGTGCGAGATGTCGCGCACGCTCATCATCGTCGGACTTGTCGCTGGGCTGCTTTGGCCTGTCCTTGGCAAGTTCGGGCTTGGCCGGCTACCCGGCGATATTTACGTCGAGCGGTCGAATTTTGCCTTCTACCTTCCGCTGACGACCTCGCTCATCATTTCCGTGGTGCTAAGCGTGATCCTATGGCTGGCGAACCGATAGGGCGCGTCCTCAATTGGGCGGGCACTCTGGCGTCGGCAAGACGCTGTCGCTCGCCGGCGCCGCCCTAGTTTCGGCGCTCCTGGGGGACGGGCCCGTGCTAATTCTGTGCCCAGCGACGCTCACGACCCAGTGGCAGATTGAGCTCAAGGATAAGCTGAACATCCCATCTGCGGTTTGGTTGTCGTCGGAAAAGGCCTGGCGCCTGGATCCGGATGAGATCCCCATGCCCTCGATCGGTGCGGAAGGCGTGACCAAGTGTCCCCGCCAGATCGCGCTGGTCTCCACCGGCCTCATCTTCCACAACACCGAGGAGCGCCGACTGTTGATGTCGAAGTCCTTTGGCATGGTGATCCTGGACGAGGCGCATCGGGCACGCGGCAAGCAGGACATGGATGCCGACGAGCGGACAGCGAACAATCTTCTGTCCTTCATGCAGGAGATCGCCAAGAAAGCGCGGCACGTGCTGCTGGGTACCGCCACCCCCATCCAGACGGACGTCGAAGACCTGTGGGACCTCCTCAAGGTCCTGGGGATGGGCGCCGAGCACGTCCTGGGCGACGCGTGGAGCGATTGGCGATCGGCCGAGAAGAGCGTGCCGATCATCAGCGGCAAGCGGCAAGTCGCCGAGGAGCGTGAGGCCTGGGCCCTCTTCCGGAAGCCGTCGGCGCAGACGTCCGCGTCGTAACACCGCCATCTAAGGTGTGATGCCCCAGCAAAAGGACTGTCAGCAGGTGACGAACGATCTTCGCGCGCAAGCGCCCGACCAATAGATTCCGAACAATCGAACGACCTTACATCCACCGCCGCTGGCAGGTCGGTGCATGCTAAAGTTCGGATTGACCTCCTGCGAGCGCACGGGCGCAATACGCCTGAGCATGGCTGATACGTGCCATGGACAGGCAAAATGGGCGAAGGCTGCGATCTCAACTGGGTCCAGCTGGACGGCAAGAACGGAAGTTGAGATGCAATTTGAGACGGCGGCCCTCTGGCCGGATGTGGAGACAGTTCGTTCCATTGACGGAATTCTGCGAGATCAGTGGCTCTTGGACTTCCAACCTGACGTTGGGTTAATCAGTGTGAAATTTCCTGATACTGAGGGTCTTCTCCAACGGTACGACGAAGCTCACGCTAGGGCTGCACAGAAGGCTGGACCAGGCGGAGACGTCGACGAGCGGGAACTATTCAGACTATTGGCGCACCCAGGGCTCTTTGCGTTCGCAGCCTCGGCGAGGCGGCACTACATTCTAGACGGGGTCGCACTGGCAATCGGAGTCTTGCGACGTTTCCAGCTCGCCGGTCCGGTTCTTGACGTTGGATGTCATATTGGGGCGTCGACAAACGTTTTGGGGAAGCTCACCTCCAGTAGGATTGTTGGCTTGGATCCCGTGGGCGCCGCGATCGATTCCGCGAGGAAGATGTCTTCAGGTTTACCGAATGTCGAATTCGTTCGGGCTATGCTGCCCTGGAAGAGCGAAACTCATTTTGACTTGGTGTTCTGCCAAGACGTCCTGCACCATGTGCCGCAAACTAGTCATCCGAAGCTAATTGCTTCTCTTGGAGAACTCGTCAGAGAGGGCGGATTCTTGCTCTTGTCGGCCATCGATGTGATCGATCCAGCCTGGTTGGAGCGCAACAGGACGACATTCCAGCAGGCCAGGCTGGGATATTTCGATTGCGATGTACTCGGCGGGTACGGCGGTAATCCTGCGACATTCTTGGGGGCCACTGCCGTGCTATTGAGAAAGGGCGACAACACTCCGATCCCGGATGACTTGGCTTCGATATCCACGCGTGAGTGGGATGCGCACTTCAAGGACTATGCTAACGATCCAAAAACACCGGCTCGAGAAAAGACGCAGGCATTTGAACGAGCGACCCGCGCGCGTTAGCTATTGCTGAATCTATCTGGGGGGACGCGATGAGCCGCAAAGGCCACTACTTTGGGGGAAGTACCGTCATCCGTGCTGGGGACACGTCCTGGTTCAGCTTCAAAGAGCCGAAGTGGGCGCGGAAATCCAAGCCGAAGCCGAAACTTCAGGGGAAGAAGGGTCGACCGAAGAAGAAGGTCGCTGCGCGACAGGATCAAGGCAGAGGGTCGAAAAAGAAGCCTGCGAGAATCGGAAAACTCATCAAAGGACTTCCGGGGATCGCGCCCGAACCCTCCGTGCCCCACAAGGAGGTCACAGAAGTGCGTCAGATGGGGCGGGGCCGAAAAGAAGGCAAGCCGATCGCTGTGGAGTTCGCGGCAAGAGGGCGACCGTCGGCACGGCGGGGACGCGCCGCCACTTCGAGGAGTAGTCGCAGATCGTAGCGGGGGCTTCTAAAAGCCGGAACGGCCGGAATCGAGCCGGCTTCGTGACTTTACCGATCAGAGGTTGTGTTTTTGACGCCGATACCGGTCGGGTAAAACGTGACAGTCTTTTGTGTCTTTTGACAGTCTTTTACGTCCCACTACACTGGTTACCAGCCCGCCCTACGGATCCAGCTCCGTATCCCAGTAGAGATAGTCCAGCCAGCTGTCGTGCAGATAATTGGGCGGGAACAGGCGGCCGTTGCGGTGAAGCTGGTGCACGGTGGGCGCGAACGCGCTCTGCCGCGGAAACATCTTGGCCTGTGCGGGTGTCAGATTGCCCTTGCGCAAATTACAGGGCGAGCACGCCGCGACCACGTTCTCCCAGGTGGTCTGGCCGCCTTTGCTGCGCGGGATGATGTGGTCGAAGGTGAGGTCTTCGGGCGAGCCGCAATATTGGCAGGCGAAACGATCGCGCAGGAAGACGTTGAACCGGGTGAAGGCGGGATGGGTGGTCGGCTTGACGAAGGATTTGAGCGAAACCACGCTCGGCAGCTGCATTTGCAGCGTCGGACTGTGAACCGCCTGATCGTAATGCGCTACGATGTTGACGCGGTCGAGGAACACCGCCTTGATCGCGTCCTGCCACGACCACAGAGACAGTGGGTAGTAACTCAGCGGCCGAAAGTCCGCGTTGAGGACCAGCACCGGCCAACTGCCTTGCGAGACATGTGCGTTCAAGTAACGCTCCCGGCCTCCAATATACGCTGCGAAGCAGCATGTACTGACATACTACATGCAGCGTGACGGGATTGTGAAGCCCGTTGAGCGACTTATTCAGGTGCAAGCAATACGGCGGCGGGGTGGCAAACGCTCAAAAACGCCGTGATTTGGGGAGAGTTGTGGCCGGCGCCGAGCCGTCTCCAGCGCGTCGCGCCCTGCTGCGGCAGCTACTCCCGCACCCGCTCCAGCTTCTGCAGACAGCGCGTTGCGCGCACCGCGCCCGGCATCTCGTCGTCCGGAAAACTGGTCTTCCAGTCGGTGACGCCGACTTCGCCGACATAGATGTCGCCCTTCGAATCCAGCGCGATGCCGTGGGGCGCGAGGAATTTTCCGCTGGCAACGCCTGGACCTTCTTCGCCGCCGAGCCGCGCGATGCGCTTTCCCGTGCCATCGACGATCGACAGCCGCGGGCCGAGATTGGGCACCTTGCGGTTGACCGCCATGCCGGGGCCGAGTTCGCCGATCACGAAGGTCGGGCTCTTCGCCCCGCCGCAACAGCACAGCGCGCAAGGGCGGTGGAGGTTGTTCCACTGCGTCTCGTATTTGCCCTCGCCGTTGAACACCTGCACGCGATGGTTCTCGCGGTCGGCGACATAGACCCAGCCGTCGGCATCAGTCGCAATATTGTGCACGATGTTGAACTGGCCGGGGTCGGTGCCCGGCTCGCCCCAGCTTTTGATCAGCTTGCCACCGGGCATGTATTTGTGCACGCGCGCATTGCCATAGCCGTCAGAAACGTAGATCTCGCCCTTCGGCGACAGCGCCGTGTGAGTGCAGCGGTGGAACGGCTCGCCGCTCATGAACGGCGCAGGCTTCTTGGGGATGCCGATCGTCAACAGCACCTTGCCGTCGGTGCTGCATTTGCGCACGGTGTGGTCGCCATCATCGGTACAATAGAGATTGTCGTCAGCGTCGATGTGCAGGCCATGCGCGCGGGAGAACAGGCCTTCGCCAAAACTTCGGAGGAAATTGCCCTCGCGGTCCAGCACCACCATGGATGTTCGCCGCGGTTGAAGACGTAGATCCGGTCCTTGCTGTCGACCGCGACAGAGGCGACGTCGGTGAGCTGCCACCCGTCGGGAAGCTTCGCGAAGTTTTCGACGACGCGGTAGCGGTGCTCGCCGGTGCCGAGAATGGCAGGCATGGTGCTCTCTCCTCTTGTCATTGCGGGAGACGATTGTGGTTACGCCCGCCCCAAAATCCCTTCTTCGATCGCCTTGATCTGCAATGCGAGGAATTTCGAGTTGATCCGGCACTGGGCGAGGCTGCCTGCGATGAACCACAGGCCTGATTGCTTCGTGCGCGTATACATGTTGCGCAGCTCGAGGCCGTCGCCAAAGCCCCAGACCGGGCCGACGCGGTCGGCGATGGCATCGCCGAACAGCTTTCGCACCAGATATTCCTGGGACTTGTAGCCGGTCGAGAGCACGATGAGATCGGCCGGAATGGCCATGCCGTCCTTCATCTGCGCGCCGTCGGCCGTAAAGCTCTCGATGTCCTCGAACTGCTTCAGCTTGATCGCGCCCTCGACGATCAGGTTGGAGCAGCCGACGTTGAAATAGTAGCCGCCGCCGCGGGTGAGGTATTTGAACTGCCAGCCGGTGCCTGCCTCGCCGAAGTCGAGCTTGAAGCCGACGCGGCGGAGGCCGTCGAGCAGCTCCTTGTCGAGTTCCTTCGATTGCTCCGTCAGCATCACGTGAGTCTTCTTCGCAAGCGGCGTCGGCATCGACGCTGCGATCAGGTCGTTGTCCTCCAGCGTGCCCTCATTGTAGGTCGCATAAGCGAGCTGCGCCGACGGCTCGATGTTGGTGACCAGCGTCGGCGAGCGCTGCACCAGCGTCACCTCTGCGCCGCTGGAGTAAAGATCCTGCGCAATGTCGTGACCGCTGTTGCCGGAGCCGATGACGATGGCGCGCTTTCCGGTCCAGACTTCGCCGTCCTCGTAACGGCTGGAATGCAGCAGCGTACCCTTAAAACGATCGAGAGTCGGAATATCAGGGATGTTCGCGATGCCGCTGACGCCGGTCGCCATGATCACGTGGCGTGGATGCATGATGCGCTTGCTGCCGTCGGCGCGGCGCAACGTCACCGTCCAGTGGCCATTGGCGTCGTCATAGTCGCCGCCTTCGAATTCCGTGCCGGTCCAGAAGTTCAGCTCCATCGCATCGACGTATGCCTCGAACCAGCTCGCGAGCTTGTCCTTGGGGATGTAGGTCGGCCAGCTCGGCGGGAACGGCATGTAAGGCATGTGATTGACCTGCACCTGGTTGTGCAGGGTGAGCGCGTGATAGCGCTTGCGCCAGACATCGCCGATCCGCGCCCCGCGATCGACGATCAGCGTATCGATCTGCAATTGCTTCAGCCGCGCTGCGATCGCGAGCCCGGCCTGGCCGCCGCCGACCACCAGTACGGCCGGATCGCGGTCGGCGTAGTCGCGCGAGGCATTGCGCAGGTCGAGCCAGTTAGGCCCGCGGAAATCGCGCGAATAGGCCTGTCCCCGCGGTCGCGAGCTGCCGAGCTGCTCCTCGAACCCCTTGAGCTCCTCGAGTGCGGTGAGCAGCGTCCACGCCTTCAGCCGGTCGCTGTCGGCTGGGTCGGGTACGAGCCGCACGATGCCGCTGCCGCGACCAGGCGCGGTCTCGAAATTGAAGATGGCCTCGATGTTGCTGGTGCCGGCGCGCATCACCCAGCGCGGCGCCGCGCGGTTCGGCGCGATCTTGAAATTTGCCGGGGACGCTTTGGGCGCGAGCGCGGTCAGTGCTTGCGCGACCGCGTCGCGGCCCGCAAGCGTTTGCAGGTTCCAGCTCAGCGCCAGCACATCGCGCCAAAAGCAGTCGGCGAGGAAGAGGCGGTCGAGCGCGCCGCGATCAGGCTCGCGCAACGCACGCTCGAACTCATCGAGCCAGGCTTGCGCGGAGACTGCCATATCCTTCGTGCGATCAAGCATGCGCGACCTCCCTCGAGAGGAACGCTATACCGGATCAAGCGATGCCAGAAGCGCTTTACCCGAGCAGAGAAAGCATGTGGCCCTGCTCGGGCGGAATGCGCCCCTTGAGCGTATCGAGATAAGTGCGCTGCACCGCCTCCGGACCACGGCTCTCAACCACGCGGAGGCATCTCTCCAGCATCGGCGCGAAGCCCGACCAGGCCGCACCAAAACGCTGTTCGATCCCGCCGGGTCCCCAATCCTTGGCGCGCTTGCGGATGTGGTCTGGCGCGAAGAACCAACGCGGCTTTGCGCCGGGCAGCACGCCCTCGTCCGCGTCGGTGGCGCGATGCGTCAAACCGACGCGCACCGAGCACTTCATCTGGTCACCAAAATGCCGGTGCAGATCGGCCCGCAGCGCGCTGTTGCCGGCCATGTCGACAAAGGCGACGGTCACTTCTGACGGCAATGACGCGACGCGGTCATAGGTGACGACGTCGTCATAGCAGCCAAGCGACGAGACGAAGCCGGTATTGCCCGATGACGTCAGCCCAATCACCCTGCGGCCGCGGCTGTGCAGCAGATGCGCGAGGCCGAATGCGGTCTTGCTCGAAGCGCTCGACAGCAGCACGGTGCGTGCGCCGAAATCGTCGTTCTCGGCGAGGAAGTCGTCGACCAGGAACGACAGCATGAACAGCGGCCGCAGCAGCGCCTGGAGGTCGCCCTGATGCCCGGCGAAACCGGGGTCGCCGGTCACGCGGGAATAGAGATTGTAGACCGGTGAGACCTGCTTGCGGTGCTCGGCGCCGTCACGAAGCGCGCGCCTGCTGACGTCTGCGGCTTCGATGACGAGGTGCGTCGCCATCGGGAAATAGCCGAACAGTCGTTCGCCCGCGGCGATGCCGGGATGTCGCGAGGCGATGACTTCGCCGAAGCCCCACACCGGGATGTTGCCAAATCCCTGCGGCGCCGGAAAGATCTGCCAGTATTTCAGTTCGTCTCCCATCACGGCATAGGTGATGTTGTTGGCGGTGAACGCGAAGCGCTCGACCTTCACCAGAAGCGCATCCGCGGGCAGCGTGGCCGCATCCGGAAGGGCCGTCTCGATCAGTTTGCATTGCTCGAGATCGTTGCGCGCGACGACGAAGTCGGTCGATGTCATGGTGAGGGTCCCGGCTTTTTCCGTGCCGGCATCTTCTCCTTTACGGCTGCGCGCTTTGCAACAGCAACATTGTTTGAAACTGCGTTCGCTTTGCCGGCGATGACGCCCTCGCGCTTCTTCACCGCGCGGTAGTAGCTCCACCACAGATGCGCGGCGGCGCCGCGCAGCGGACGCCAGGGTTCGGCGAGCGGCGCCATCTGCTTTTCCGTCGGCCGCGCCTTCAGGCCGAGGCCGATCTTGATTCCCTCCTGCACGGCGAGGTCGCCAGCGGGCCAGGCATCGCCGTGGCCGAGGCAGAACAAGAGATAGACGTCGGCCGTCCACGGCCCGATGCCGGGCAGCGAGACCAGGGTGTGATGCGCGGCATCGGCCTCTTCTTCGGCGAGCACGTCGAGGTTCAGCCGCTCGGCGATGATTTCGCGCGAAAGATGTTTCAGCGTCTTGATCTTGGCGGCGGACAGGCCGAGCCGCCCCAGCCGGTCGGTGCGGGCGCGACGCACGGCCTCATGATCGAACGGGTCGAAGGCCGCGGACAGCCGTCCCCAGATTGCCGCTGCGCTCGCGGTTGAAAGCTGTTGTCCGCACACGATGTGCGCCAGCCCAGCAAAGCCCGGCTCGCGCCGCCGCAGCGCCGGCATGCCCGCCACATCAAGCACCGGCTTGAGGCGCGGATCGCGCTCGACCAGCGCGTGGACAGCTTCTTCGAGATCAGACTGGGTTTCGAGGTGGATGGTCATCGCAGCTCTACTTGTCATGCACAGGCTTGACCCGCGCATCCATCTCCTATCGTAACAGAAGATGGCCGGATCGAGCCCGGCCATGATGAGATCTTTGCATATGGCGCCACCCGTTTTCCGATTTGCCCCCAGCCCCAACGGCCACCTGCATCTCGGCCACGCTTATTCCGCGCTGCTCAACTTCGACCGAGCGCGGGAAGCCGGCGGGAGGCTCCTGCTGCGAATCGAGGACATCGACGCGACGCGCTGCCGGCCGGAATATGAAGCTGCGATCTACGAAGACCTCGGCTGGCTCGGGATCGCCTGGGACACGCCGGTGCGGCGGCAATCGGAGCATCTCGCCGACTATCGCGCTGCGCTGGAAAAACTCGCCGCACTCGGCCTCGTCTATCCGGCCTTTGAAAGCCGCGCCGAGATCGCGAGGCTCGTCGCCGCGCGCGAGGCCGATGGGCCGTGGCCGCGTGATCCCGATGGCGCGCCGGTCTATCCCGGTGAAGCGAAATCGCTGCCCGTCAGCGAGCGGTCGCGCCTGATCGATTCCGGTTTGCCCTACGCCTTGCGCCTCGACATGGCCGCGGCTTGCCGGCGCGTCTCCGGTCTGACCTGGAATGAACTAGGCGAGGGGCCCGATGGCGAGCGCGGCCTGGTCGTCGCGCGGCCCGAGGCGTGGGGCGACGTGATTCTCGCCCGCAAGGAGATCCCGACCAGCTATCATCTGTCCGTGGTGGTCGACGACGCACTCCAGGGCGTGAGCGAGATCGTGCGCGGCCAGGATCTGTTCCACGCCACCTCGGTCCACCGGTTGCTTCAGGCCTTGCTCGGCTTGCCGGAGCCCGCCTACCGCCACCACACCCTGATTCGCGATGCGGATGGGCGGAAGCTGTCGAAATCGGACCGCTCGACCGGCTTGCGAGAGTTGCGTGCGGCCGGCTCCTCGCCCGCGGGTGTCCGCAAGGCTGTAGGATTAGGCTAAGTTTCTCTGGGGGTTAGCCAAACACCGCCGTGACTCCGGGGGTTCCGCCGTGCGATGCTTGGCCCATAGCCCGGGGGTTCGAAGGGGAACACTTCGAAGGGGATTTATGGCGGCGAAAACGCGCGCAGCGCGCACCACGCGAAAGTCCAGGCAACCGCCTCGGAAGCGGTCCGGGGCGGTCGGTAAAGTGCGCACGCGCAGCGCCAAGGCCGTTGCCCCCGACGTGATCCAGGCTGCGCTCGCAGCCTTTGCCCATGAGGTCCGCACACCTCTGACCGGGATTCTCGCGATCAGCGACCTGCTGTCGACCTCCGACCTCGGCGAACGCGAGCGGCGCTGGGCCGATACCATCAAGGCGGGAGCCGAGCATCTGGCCAACCTCGCCACGCTGTTCGTCGATGCCGCCAAGACCGGAAAGGGCGCTGGTGGCAGCGCGCTGCGGCAGGACCTGTTCGACCTGCGGGCGCTCGCCCGCAGCACCGGCGATTCGCTCGCCGGCCGCGCCGCCGCCAAGGGTCTCCAGGCCGAGGTCGAGATCTCCGACAAGCTGCCGGGACTCGTGGTCGGCGATCCCGTCCGCCTCCGTGCCGCGCTCGAGAACCTGATCGACAATGCAGTGAAATTCACCGACCGGGGTGCTGTTGCAATCTCGGCCGCGCCCTGGCGTCCAGCCAAGGGCAAAGCAAGCGGCAAAGGCAAAGAGAAGGATACGCGCCGTGTCGGTGTTGCCTTCTCGGTCTCCGACAGCGGTATCGGCTTGACCTTGGCCGAGATCAAGCGGCTGTTTCGTCCGTTCACCCAGGCCAATGTCACCATCGCCTCGCGCTTCGGTGGCGCCGGGCTCGGTCTGTCCTCGGTGAAGCAACTGGCGCGCGCGATGGGCGGCGACATCACGGTCGCGCCGCGGCGCGGTGGCGGCGCCACCTTCACCCTGACGGTTACGCTCGATGCGACCGGGCCGGCGAAGTCGCGCAAGGCCGAGGGCGGCGTGGCGGATGCGCTGGCGGCGCTGCGCGTGCTCAGCGTCGAGGACAATCCATTCGGCCGTGTCGTGCTCAACACGATCCTGACCGAGCTCGGTCATCATGCCGAGTTCATCGGGCGCGGCGAGGATGCGGTGAACCGGCTCGCGCAGGGCGGCTTCGACGCGGTGCTGATGGACATGGTGTTGCCCGGCATCGACGGCGTCGAGGCCATCAAGCGGATTCGCAGGATGCAGGCGCCGCTGGCTCGGATCCCGATCATCGGCGTGTCCGGCCGCGGCGAGGACGAGGCGGCGTCGCGCGCGGCTGGCGCCGACGCCTTCCTGGTCAAGCCTGTGTCCCCGCGGGCTTTAGCGACTGCGCTGCTTGAAGCGACACGCCGTGAGGAAGTCGCGACTTGATGATCGCGGCGTTGAGCTCGCCGCCGAAAACGAAGATCGCGGCAATGAAATAAAGAAACACCAGCGCGATGATCACCGAGGCGAGCCCCGCATACATCGTCACGTAATTGTTGGCGAAGCGCGCCAGGTATTGTCCAAACACGATGCCGGAGATCAGCGATGCTCCCATCGTGAAGACGATGCCGGGCAGGATCTGGAAGAAGCCGCGTCGCCCCGCCGGCAGCCAGGCGTGCAGGATGAACAGCGCCACCACCAGCGCGCCGATGGTGATGCCGTAGCGCACCCAGGTGAGGATGCTCTCGTTGGATTCGACGAACAGCGGAATGTGGCGCCGCGCCGCCTCGATGAAAAGCGGGCCCAGCACGATCAGGAACGCCATGGCGAGCGCGGTGAAGGCGGCGACCAGCGTGTAGCCGATCGATTCCAGCCGCAGCCAGTACCAGCGCCGCATCTCCACCACCGCATAGGCGCGGTTCAGCGCGACCCTGAGCGCCTCGACACCGTTCGAGGCGAAATAGACCGACAGCACCGCGCCGATCGTCAGCACGCCGGTGCGTGTGGTTGTCAGCACATCGTGGATCTCGCCGGACAGGGAATCGGCCACCTGTTTCGGCCAGACCTGGAGCATCAGCCCCGCGGCCTGGTCGGCAAGCTCCTTGGAGCCGAAAAAGCCGGCGAGCGAGGTCAGCACGATCAGGAACGGGAACAGTGCCATCAGCGTCGAGAGCGCGATGTGGCTCGCGATCGCCCAGCCATCGTCCGCCAGGAACGTGTAGAAGGCGTCTTCCACGACGACGTAGATGGTGCGGAGGATCTTCACGGTACCTACACCGCAACTGCTACTCCCTCTCCCCGCCTGCGGGGAGAGGGTTGGGGTGAGGGGGGCTCTCCGCACGGACGGTGACAGGGAGACTCGCGGAGCGTCCCCCTTTCCCGGAATCCGCGCTGCGCGCGCATTCCGGCCTCTGCCCGCACGAGGGCAGAGGCGAAAAGGACGAGCAATGAACGCAAATCGGAAATCATCCCGCCAGCTTCTGATATTCTTGGCTCAAAAGCCAGATTGGGAACGCCATGGCGGAGCGCCGCACACGGTGTTATCACCCTCAAATGGCATCTCTCCTCAGTACTTTCATCCTGCCGATTGCCGTGGCCGCCGTGGCGGTGGTGCTGCTGCTCGGTCTCGTCAACATGATGCGTGGCGGCTCGCCCAACACCTCGCAGAAATTGATGCGCTGGCGCGTGCTGCTTCAGTTCATCGCGATCGTCATTGCAATGACGGCGGTCTGGGCCATGGGGCGCTAACATGGTCGTGCTCAACCGCATCTATACCAAGACCGGTGACGACGGCACGACAGCGCTCGGAACCGGCGAACGCCGTCCGAAATACGATCTGCGCATCGCGGCCTATGGCACGGTCGACGAGACCAATGCCGCGATCGGCGTGGTGCGGCTTCACACCAAGGACACGCCGGAGCTCGACGCGATGCTTGGCCGCATCCAGAACGATCTGTTCGACCTCGGAGCCGATCTCGCGGTGCCCGAGCGGGAAGGCAAGGCGGAACGGCTGCGGGTGGTGGCGAGCCAGGTCGAGCGGCTCGAGCGCGACATCGACGCGCTCAACGACAAGCTCGCGCCGCTGACCTCCTTCGTGCTTCCGGGCGGCACGCCAGCTGCCGCCTATCTCCACGTCGCCCGCACGATTTGCCGCAGGGCGGAACGCGTGATCGTGGAACTGGCGGCCCAGCCCGGCGAGCCTGTGGGCGCCGCTGGCATCCAGTATATGAATCGCCTGTCGGACTTCCTGTTCGTGGCCAGCCGTGCCGCTAACCATGACGGGGCCGGCGACGTCCTCTGGGTTCCAGGCCAGAACCGCTGACCCATTGAGGTCAGCATTTCCAAGGTCTAAAATTTGGCCTTGTCGCGCGTTGACCGGGCCGGATCAGGCCTTTAGGTTCCGCGCCAGTTGAATACCCCCCTCCCAAATTGAGTGAAAGAGGATCGATGAAGGTCTTAGTGCCGGTAAAGCGGGTGGTCGATTACAACGTCAAGGTCCGCGTCAAGGGCGATGGATCGGGCGTTGAACTCGCCAACGTCAAGATGTCGATGAACCCCTTCGACGAAATCGCGGTCGAGGAAGCGTTGCGCCTGAAGGAGGCCGGCAAGGCGACCGAAGTCGTGGTGGTCTCCATTGGACCGGCGCAGGCGTCGGAGACGATCCGTACTGGTCTTGCCATGGGCGCCGATCGCGGCATCCTGGTGAAGGCCGAGGGCACGGTCGAGCCGCTCGCTGTCGCCAAGATCCTGAAGAAGGTTGCCGAAGAGGAGCAGCCCGGCCTGATCATCCTCGGCAAGCAGGCGATCGACGACGACAGCAATCAGACCGGCCAGATGCTGGCCGCGCTGCTCGGCTGGTCGCAGGCGACCTTCGCTTCGAAGCTCGAGGTCGAAGGTTCCGACTTCAAGGTCACCCGCGAAGTCGACGGCGGCTTGCAGACCGTGAAGCTCAAGGGACCGGCGATCGTCACCACCGATCTCCGTCTCAATGAGCCGCGCTATGCCTCGTTGCCGAACATCATGAAGGCCAAGAAGAAGCCGATCGCGGAGAAGACCGTCGCCGATTATGGCGTCGACGTCACCGCGCGCCTCGAAGTTCTGAAGACGGCTGAGCCCGCGGGCCGCAAGGCAGGCGTCAAGGTGAAGGACGTCGCCGAGCTGGTGTCGAAGCTCAAGAACGAAGCCGGGGTGCTCTGATGACGACGTTGCTGATTGCTGAACACGAACACGAAGTTCTCAAGGACTCCACCAACAAGGCACTGACCGCGGCCTCCCAGCTCGGTGGCGACGTTCACGTGCTGGTCGCCGGTGGCGGGCAGGGCACCAAGGCTGCGGCCGAGGCGGCCTCGAAGCTCGCTGGTGTCGCCAAGGTGCTGGTCGCCGAGGGCGAGGCTTACGCGCACGATCTGGCCGAGCCGCTGGCCGCGCTGATCGTCTCGCTGGCGCCATCCTATGACGCGATCGTCGCGCCCGCGACTTCGCGCTTCAAGAACGTGATGCCGCGCGTCGCCGCTCTGCTCGACGTCATGCAGGTCTCGGAGATCATCAAGGTGGTCGCCCCCGACACCTATGAGCGTCCGATCTATGCCGGCAACGCCATCCAGACGGTGAAGTCGAAGGACGCCAAGAAGGTCATCACCGTCCGCACCTCGACCTTCGCGGCCGCCGCTGCCGGCGGCAGCGCGCCGGTCGAGAGCGTCGCTGCGGCAGCCGATCCCGGCCTGTCGACCTTCGTCGGCGAGGAAGTCGCCAAGAGCGACCGTCCCGAGCTGACCTCGGCGAAGATCATCGTCTCCGGTGGCCGCGCCATGCAGAGCCGCGAGAACTTCGCCAAGTACATCGAGCCGCTCGCCGATAAGCTCGGCGCCGGCGTCGGTGCCTCGCGCGCGGCGGTCGACGCCGGCTATGCGCCGAACGACTGGCAGGTCGGCCAGACCGGCAAGGTTGTGGCTCCCGAGCTCTACGTCGCCGTGGGCATTTCCGGCGCGATCCAGCATCTGGCCGGCATGAAGGACTCCAAGGTGATCGTCGCGATCAACAAGGATGAGGATGCACCGATCTTCCAGGTGGCCGACTACGGCCTGGTCGCCGACCTCTACCAGGCGGTTCCGGAGCTGACCGCCGAACTCGCCAAGCTCGGCAAGTAAAACGCGCCAAAAACACCGGCCGGAGGTATAAACCCCGGCCGGTGTTTCATTTCTGAGGCGTTTTCTTTGGCGTGGGGCACGCCTTCGAAGCGATCCAATCTAGGTTTCGAGCCAAGGTTCTGATTAAATCGGGCTTCTGGTCAAATCAGACCTCCCGGCTCAGGGGATAGGCAGGGCGCGATATGCGCGCCGTTCCGGTGGATGACATTATGGCGGCAGTGATCAAGAAGGTCGGCGTGATCGGCGCGGGTCAGATGGGCAATGGCATCGCGCATGTCGCGGCCTTGGCCGGCTTTGATGTGGTGCTCAACGACATTTCGGCCGACCGCCTGAAGTCGGGCATGGCCACCATCAACGGCAATCTGGCGCGCCAGGTCTCCAAGAAGGCCGTCTCCGAGGACGACAAGAACAAGGCGATGGCGCGCATCTCGCTCGCCGAGAAGCTCGACGACCTCGCTGACTGCGATCTCGTGATCGAGACCGCGGTCGAGAAGGAAGAGGTCAAGCGCAAGATCTTTCATGACCTCTGCGCGATCTTGAAGCCCGAGGCGATCGTCGCCTCCGACACGTCCTCGATCTCGATCACCCGCCTTGCGGCTGCCACCGACCGGCCAGAGCGCTTCATCGGCATTCACTTCATGAATCCGGTGCCGCTGATGGAGCTGGTCGAGCTGATCCGCGGCATCGCCACCGACGACCAGACCTTCGAGGCGTCCAAGGAATTCGTCGCCAAGCTCGGCAAGCAGGTCGCGGTCTCCGAGGATTTCCCGGCCTTCATCGTCAACCGCATCCTGCTGCCGATGATCAACGAGGCGATCTACACGCTGTACGAAGGCGTCGGCAACGTCGAGGCGATCGACGCGGCGATGAAGCTCGGCGCGCACCATCCGATGGGCCCGCTCGAGCTTGCCGATTTCATCGGCCTCGATACCTGCCTTTCGATCATGCAGGTGCTGCACGAGGGGCTCGCCGACTCCAAGTACCGGCCGTGTCCGCTGCTGGTGAAATACGTCGAGGCCGGTTGGCTCGGTCGCAAGACCCAGCGCGGCTTCTACGACTACCGTGGCGCCAAGCCGGTTCCGACGCGCTAAGGCGGCAGCACCATCCGCCTTGTGACAATTCATGTCGCGTTAACCCACTCCGCCTAAAGCGGGATGAGGTTAGGTTGAATCGATTTGGGATTCCCAAATCAGTGTGTTTCTGATTCACCATGCTGGCTGGATAGGAGGCCAGCATGGATGGGCAAGCCTTATTCTCTGGATCTTCGCAAGCGCGTGGTGGCGGCAATCGAGGGCGGGATGTCCCGCAATCGAGCCGCCAAGCAGTTTGGGGTGGCGATCAGCACGGCCATCGGCTGGATGAAGCGGGTCGATAAGACCGGCAGCGTCGAGCCTGGCCAGATCGGTGGCTACAAGCCGAAGGCAATTTCGGGCGAGCACGCGATCTGGCTGTCGCAGCGGATCAAGGACGGCGATTTCACCATACGGGGTCTCGTCGCCGAGCTTGGCGGACGCGGCCTGAAGGTCGACTACCACTCGGTGTGGGATTTCGTGCATGCCGAGAAGCTCAGCTTCAAAAAAAAGCGTGGCGGCTGGCGAACGCGATCGACCGGAGGTCGCACGGCGGCGAGCCCAGTGGGCAAAGTATCAAGGTCGCGTCGAAGCTGAGCGGCTGGTCTTCATCGACGAGACCTGGACCAGGACCGATATGGCGCCCTTGCGGGGCTGGGCGCCGCGCGGACACAGACTTCACGCCAAGGTTCCCCACGGCCGCTGGAAGACCATGACTTTCCTGGCGGCCCTGCGCCATGACCGGATTGATGCGCCATGGTTCATCGAGGGGCCGATCGATGGCGTGAGCTTTCGCACCTATGTCGAGAAGGTTCTTCTGCCCGTTCTGCGACCCGGCGATATCGTCATCCTGGATAACCTCGGCAGCCACAGGAGCAAAGCAGTGCGCCAGCTCATCCGTTCGGTCGGCGCCAAGCTCTTCTTCCTGCCAAAATACTCGCCCGACCTGAACCCGATCGAACAGGTCTTCGCCAAGCTCAAGCACCTCGTCCGCAAAGCTGCCGCGCGAACCGTCGACACCGTCTGCGCCGCAATCGGCCACGCACTCGATGCCTTCACATCCGAGGAATGCGCCAACTACCTGAAAAACTCAGGCTATCGAACTTAATGCCATCATGCTTTAGTGTCCGGCCCGGTACGAGGGTCTGCGTAATGGACATGATGGCGATGGTCAGCACCATGCTGGCCTCTCAGCAAGGCGCGCTGCAGTCGAATATCGCGGCGACGCTGACGAAGCAGAACATGGACATGGAGAAATCCACGGTCCTGACGCTGATGGGCGCCGGTCAGCCCTCGCTTGCCAATGTCGGCCCCGGCGTCGGCGGCAGTCTCAACGTCACCGCCTAGTTCCTAAAGCGACGCAGCGGCCGGTCCCAGCGCGGCGCGAAGCAGCTTGAGCGCGTCGTCGCTCGCCCATTCCGCCGGTCCCGCAATCGTCGCGATTTCGCAGCCCTGCGGGTCGACCAGCACCGAGGTCGGCATGCCCAGCGCCCGACCTATCGATTTAAGATCCTGGAAAACCTTGGCTTTCTGGTCAGTAAAATAACCGAGCCTGGTCAGGTTGGCATCTTTCAGGAAGTTCTTCGGCTTCTCGGGATCGCGGGTGTCGATATTGATCGCCACCACCTCGAAATTCGGCCCCGAAAGCTTGGTCTGGAGCTGGTCCAGTGCCGGCATCTCTTTCCGGCACGGCACGCACCAGGTGGCCCAGAGGTTCACCAGCACGGTCTTGCCGCGGAAATCCGACAGCTTCTTTGGCTTGCCGTCCGCGTCCTCGAAGGCCAGGTCCGGCAGCTTCAGGGGGGCGCTCGCCATCGTCAGCGCAGCCACCTCGCCATGGGCGAGCGGAGCGATTTTCCGGGCCGTGGCGACCGCCGCCCGGCAGGCCGGATCGCCTGACGGGGTCCGGCTCAGGCCGAGCCCGTACAGCGCGGCGAAGCCGGCCAGCCCGCCGATCGCCACGGTGGCGATGACGATGGGGATCCGGCGCGTGGCGGAGGGCTTCTTGTCGAGCATATCGTTTGTCATCCGGTCGCAGATATGGCTATCAGGGGCCTCTTAATACGGCTGGCCTCGGCCGGCAAACATGCGGCAAAGCAAGGCGTGAGCAGGGGATCATGAGCAACAAGATGTGGGGCGGCCGGTTCTCGGAACGTCCCGATGAGATCATGGAAGAGATCAACGTCTCCATCGACGTCGATCGTCACCTCTTTGCCCAGGACATTGCCGCGTCCAAGGCCCACGCCGCGATGCTTGCCAGCCAGGGCATCATCACGGCCTCTGATGCGAAAAATATCGGCAGGGGTCTAGACACGATTTTGTCAGAGATCGGCAAGGGCGGCTTCGAGTTCAAGCGCGCGCTCGAAGACATCCATATGAACGTCGAGAGCCGCCTGTCGGAGCTGATCGGCCCCGCCGCCGGCCGACTGCACACCGCGCGCTCGCGCAACGACCAGGTCGCGACCGATTTCCGGCTCTATGTCCGCGACATCGTCGACGAGACCGACGCCGCGCTCGCCGCGTTCCAGCAGGCGCTGGTGGAGCGCGCGCTCGAGCACGCCGGCACGGTGATGCCGGGCTTCACGCATCTGCAGACCGCGCAGCCCGTCACCTTCGGCCACCACCTGCTCGCCTATGTCGAGATGGCCGCGCGCGATCGCGGCCGTTTCCAGGATGCGCGCAAGCGGCTCAATGAATCACCGCTGGGAGCCGCGGCGCTCGCCGGCACCTCGTTCCCGATCGATCGTCATGCCACCGCGAAGGCGCTGGCGTTCGACCGTCCGATGGCAAATTCGCTCGATGCGGTCTCGGATCGCGACTTCGTGCTGGAGACCTTGTCGGCGGCCTCGATTTGCGCCGTGCACATGTCGCGCTTTGCCGAGGAGATCGTGATCTGGACCTCGCCGCTGGTGGGCATGATCCGCCTCAGCGACAAGTTCACCACGGGCTCCTCGATCATGCCGCAGAAGCGCAATCCTGACGCCGCCGAGCTGGTCCGCGCCAAGACCGGCCGCGTCATCGGCGCGCTGAATGGTCTCCTGATCGTGATGAAGGGCCTGCCGCTCGCCTATCAAAAGGACATGCAGGAGGACAAGCAGGGCGCCATGGAGGGCTTCGCTGCGCTGTCGCTGGCGATCCGCGCCATGACCGGCATGGTCCGCGACCTCGTGCCTGACGAGGCCAGGATGAAGGCCGCTGCCGGCGAGGGCTACGCCACCGCGACCGATCTCGCCGACTGGCTGGTGCGGACGCTGAAGATGCCGTTCCGCGAGGCTCATCACGTCACCGGCCGCATCGTCGCCAAGGCCGCCGAGGGCGGCGTGGCGCTGCACGAGCTGCCGCTGAAGGAGATGCAGGCGATCGAGCCCAAAATCACCAAGGACGTGCTCGGCGTGCTCTCGGTCGAATCGTCGGTGAAGAGCCGCACCAGCTTCGGCGGCACCGCGCCGAAGAACGTGACGTCGCAGGCAAAGAGCTGGCTGAAGCGGCTGGAAAAAGAGCGAAAATTGGGCTGAGGGCGAAAATTTCGCTTATGTTTCATGGCCCTCCGGCTCTCGCCAGAGCGTGCCAATCTCTGTATGGTGCGCGCCGCGTAGTGGGGATTTCGTCGTGACGTCAAAGTTTCGCCCGGCCGGCTCGGGGTGGGCCATCATTGTCTTGAGCCTGACGGCGCTTGCGCTGGCCGGCTGCGGCCGCAAGGGCCCGCTCGACCTGCCGCCGACCGCCTCCAGCGCATCCACGGCCAACGTTGCCGCGCCGACCGACACCGAGACCGAAGCCCAGAAGACGCCGAGCGTGTTCAATCCGACCTACGGCGCGGATGCCGCGCCGGCGGCGACCAAGGGCAGGAAGAAACCGTTTATCCTCGACCCGCTCCTGGACGAACCTCCCGGCAAGAAATGAGCCGGGATAACTGAGCCAACGCCATGAACCATTTCGACTATCGCAACGGCGTGCTGCACGCCGAGGCGGTGAACCTGTCCGAGCTGGCCGCGACCGTCGGCACGCCGTTCTATTGCTATTCGACTGCGACCCTGGAGCGGCACTACCGCGTCTTCGCCGACGCCTTTGCCGGCGAGAAGGTGCTGGTCTGCTACGCCATGAAGGCGAACTCCAACCAGTCGGTGCTGCGCACGCTGGCCAAGCTGGGCGCCGGTGCCGACGTCGTGTCCGGTGGTGAACTGAAGCGCGCGCTGGCGGCCGGCATTCCCGCCAGCAAGATCGTGTTCTCCGGCGTCGGCAAGACCGAGACCGAGCTGCGCGCCGCGCTCGCCGCCGACATCCTCTGCCTCAATGTCGAGTCCGAGCCCGAGCTCGAGCTGCTGTCGCGCCTTGCGACCGGGATGGGCAAGACCGCGCGCATCTCCATCCGCGTCAATCCCGATGTCGATGCCGGCACGCACGCCAAGATCTCGACCGGCAAGTCCGAGAACAAGTTCGGTATCCCGATCGTGCACGCCCGCGAGGTCTATGCGCGTGCCGCGAAACTGCCGGGCATCGAAGTAACAGGCACCGACGTCCATATCGGCAGCCAGATCACCGATCTCTCCAAGATGGAGGCGGCGTTTCGCATCCTCTCCGAATTCGTGCAGACGCTGCGCAGCGACGGCCACAACATCAGCCACGTCGATTTCGGCGGTGGCCTCGGCATTCCCTACTACATGGACCGCGAGGCGCCGCCGGCGCCGGATTCCTATGCCGCGATGGTCAAGCGCGTCAGCCACAATCTCGGCTGCACGCTGATGTTCGAGCCGGGCCGCATGATCGTCGGCAATGCCGGCATCCTGGTCGCCAGGGTCATCTATGTGAAGCACGGCGACGGCAAGAATTTCGTCATCATCGACGCCGCGATGAACGACCTGATCCGTCCGACGCTGTACGAGGCGCATCACGACATCCTGCCGGTGATGGAGCCGGCCAAGGGGGCGGCGACAATCATGGCCGACGTGGTCGGTCCGGTCTGCGAGACCGGCGATTATCTCGCCCTCGACCGCACCCTGCCGACGCCGAAGCCCGGCGATCTCATCGCCATCATGACATCGGGCGCCTATGGCGCGGTGCAGGCCGGCACCTACAACACGCGGCCGCTGGTGCCGGAGGTGCTGGTGAAGGGCGATCAATACGCCGTCGTGCGCCCGCGCATCGAGGTCGAGCAGCTCATCGCGATGGACACGCCGGCGCCGTGGCTGTGAAGCGGCACGACGCGGCCAGCCGAAATCTGCAAAACAACCCCATGCACAGTAGCGCGGGGAGCCCTGCATGACACCCGGTCGTCCGGCGAAATTGCTTGATTGGCCGGGAGAATCGGCAATCGCTGCGCAATTCGTGTGAGTGTTACGTCTTTCCGCCCACGATCACGCCCGCCTTCTTCTCGATCGGCTTGATCGCCGCGGTGAAATCGGACCCGGCGCCTTCCGCAGCGATCACCGTCTCCCACAGCCGGCCGACCGCGTCTGCGACTTCCATCGACAGGCCGAGCTGCTTCATCTCCTCCAGCGCCAGCCGCACGTCCTTCACCATCAGTCCGGTGGCGAAGCCGAAATCGAAGGTTCGCGGCAGCACCGAGCGCGGAAACTTGTCGCGGCTTGCCGTGTTCATGCCCGAGCCGGCATTGATGACGTCGATCATCACGGCCGGATCGAGCCCGGCCTTCACGCCCATCACAACGGCCTCCGACGTCGCCACGATCGCCGTGGCCGACAGGAAATTGTTGGCGAGCTTCATCGTCTGCGCCGCGCCGGGCTTCTCGCCGATGAAGAACACCTTTCCGATCACGTCGAGCGCGGGCTTCAACAGCTCGAACTCGGCCTTCGGCCCCGACACCATCACCGCCAGCGTGCCCTTCTCGGCGCCGCCGACGCCGCCGGAGACCGGACAGTCGATCTGCACGATGTCGCGCTTGGCCAGCAGGCCGTGAATTTTCGCCGCCATCGCCGAGCCGACGGTGGACAGGTCGATGAAGCGCCTGACGCGGCTGCCCTCGATCACGCCGTTCGCGCCCGTGGCGACCTCGAGCGAGGCCTGCAGCGACGGCAGGCTCGCCATCACGGTCTCGACCTTGTCGGCGACGTCCTTCGGCGATGTTGCAGCGGTGGCGCCGCGCGCGACCAGCTTGTCGACGACCTCCTTGCGGGTGTCGAACACGACCAGCTGGTGCCCGGCCTCGATCAGCCGCCGCGCCATCGGCAAACCCATGTTTCCGAGGCCGATGAATCCGATGTCCATGGTGTTTCCTTTGTTTGTTGTGCGTGAGAGCGGAGTCGCATCTTCCGCTCGTCGTCCCGGGGCATCGTGAAGCGCGAGCCCGGGACCCATATTCCCAGGGAGAAGATGTTCGTGCGAAAGTCGTCACGCCGAGTTCCGATAACCACATCGGCCTGTGGTTATGGATCCCGGGCTCGCGCTTCGCGCGCCCCGGGACGACGTCGGAGCAAATGGGGCCTCATGCCTTCCCGTCGATCTCCGCGAACACCTCGCGCGCGATCCTAAAGCTGTCGACCGCGGCCGGCATGCCGCCATAGATCGCGACCTGCATCAGGATCTCGCGGATCTCGTCGCGGGTGACGCCGTTGGTCAGCGCGCCCTTCAGGTGTGCGCGGAACTCGTGCTGGCGGTTGAGGATCGCGATCATCGCGATGTTGAGCATGCTGCGGATCTTGCGCGGCAGCTCCTCGCGGCCCCACACCGTGCCCCAGCAATATTCGTTGAGCATCTCCTGGAACGGACGGTTGAAATCGTCGACGTTCTTCAGCGCGTTGTTGACGTAGGCCTCGCCCAGCACCGCTTTGCGGACTTCCAGGCCCTTGTCGTGCATCTTCTTGTCCATGGCGTTTCCTTGATTCCTCTCAGGATGGCGGCGCGGAAATTACGGGGTTGTGCGGGGGCAGTCACGTCCCCGTGTTATGCGGGAAAAGGGGTGTCTCCCGTACGGGAACGGATGCCTCAGTGCTGCCGTTGTGGTACGCTTCTCTCCACCGGGCAACCTGGAGAGTTGATTGAACGGCGTCACCCCCGACCCGTCAGACCCGATCCGTGATGGCGATGCCCTGTCGCGGTTGAAGCTGGCGCAGGCCCTCGAGCGGTCCACCTATGCCATCGCGTGGGAGCGTGCCTGGCCCGGCTTGGCGCGTGTTCTGACGGTCATTGGCCTGTTTCTGGTGGTGTCCTGGGCCGGTCTCTGGCTGGCGCTACCCTCCGTCGCGCGTGCCATCGGCCTCGCCATCTTCGCGGTCCTTGCGGCCGGTGCCCTGTTCCCGCTGTTTCGGTTTCGCTGGCCGGGCCGCGAAGAGGCGCTTGCCCGCCTCGACCGTGGTTCGGGCATCCGTCACCGCCCGGCCACGACCCTCACGGACACGCTGACGTCGCAGGACCCGGTCGCGCAGGCACTCTGGCAGGCACAGCGCGAGCGCACGCTGGCCTCGCTCAAGCGCATCCGCGCCGGTTTGCCGCACCCGCGCCTCGCCATCCACGACCCCTGGGCGCTGCGCGCGCTGGTCATGGTGATGCTGGTCGCGACCTTCTTTGCCGCGGGCGACGAGCGCGCGATGCGGCTGGCTGCGGCCTTCGACTGGAACGGCGTGCTGGCGCCCACCAATATCCGCGTCGATGCCTGGGTCACGCCGCCGCTCTACACCGGCAAGCCGCCGGTGATCCTGTCGGCCGCCAACAAGGAGGCTGCAGCACTTCCAGCCTCCGGCCCGCTCGCCGTTCCCGCCGGATCGACCCTGATCGTGCGCTCCTCCGGCGGCAGCCTGGACGTCGTTGTCTCCGGAGGCCTCAAGGAAGCTGAACCCAAGGAAGCGGCGCCCAAGGGCACCAGCGAAAAGCATTTCACCATCTCCGGCGACGGCACCGCGCATGTCCGCGCGCCCTCGGGCCAGCCGCAATGGGCTTTCGCGGCGACGCCGGACCGTCCGCCGACGATCGCGCTGGCCAAGGATCCGGAGCGCCAGGCGCGCGGCGCGCTGCAGCTCGTCTACAAGATCGAGGATGATTACGGCGTTACCGGCGCCGAAGCGCAGGTTGCCGCGCGCAGCAGTGACGCCGGCAAGGAAGCCGATGGCAAGACCGCGGTGCGGCCGCTGTTCCAGCCGCCGCAATTCCCGCTGGTGCTGCCGAATGCGCGCACCCGTAATGGCGTGGGCCAGACGGTGAAGGACCTCAGCGAGGATCCCTATGCCGGCGCCGATGTCACGCTGACGCTCACCGCCAAGGACGAGGCCGGCAACGAGGCGAAGAGCGAGCCGTTCAACATGCGCCTGCCCGAGCGGCTCTTCACCAAGCCCCTCGCACGCGCGCTGATCGAGCAGCGCCGCATCCTCGCGCTCGACGCCAACAGGAATTCCGACGTCTACACCGCGCTCGACGCGCTGATGATCGCGCCCGAACTGTTCATGCAGCAGACCGGGCAATATCTCGGCCTCTACAGCGTCACCCGCCAGCTCGAGGCGGCGCGCACCGACGATGCGCTGCGCGAGGTCGTGGCGAGCCTGTGGGCGCTCGCGGTGACGATCGAGGACGGCAACATCTCCGACGTCGAGAAGGCGCTGCGCGCGGCGCAGGACGCGCTGAAGCAGGCGCTGGACCGCGGTGCCAGCGACGAGGAGATCAAGAAGCTGACGCAGGATCTGCGGGCTGCGCTCGACAATTTCATGCGCCAGCTCGCCGAGCAGTTCCGCAACAACAAGGACGCACAAAATCTCGCGCGTCCGCTCGATCCGAACACGAAAATCCTGCGCCAGCAGGACCTGCAGAACATGATCGACCGCATGGAGCGCCTGTCGCGCTCCGGCGACAAGGATGCCGCCAAGCAATTGCTCGACCAGCTCCAGCAGATGCTGGAGGGCCTCCAGATGGCGCAGCCCGGACAGTCCGGCGAGAGCGACATGGAGCAGGCGCTCAACGAGCTCGGCGACATGATCCGCAAGCAGCAGCAATTGCGCGACAAGACCTACAAGCAGGGCCAGGACTCCCGGCGCGATCGCATGCGCGGCAAGCAGCAGCAGCAGGGTGACCAGTCCATGTCGGACCTGCAGCAGGACCAGCAGGCGCTGCGCGACCGCTTGAAGAAGCTCCAGGACGAAATGGCCAAGCGCGGCCTCTCGCAGAAGGGCCAGAAAGGTCAGCAGGGACAGAAGGGCCAGCAGGGGCAGCAGGCCGATCCCGGACAGGACGGCGATCAGGACGCCGACCAGGGTGATGACGACGGCGGGCTCGATTCCGCCGACAGCGCCATGGGCGATGCGGGTTCGAAGCTCGGCGATGGCAATGCCGACGGCGCAGTGGATGCCCAGGGCAAGGCGCTGGAGGCGATGCGCAAGGGTGCGCAGAAGATGGCCGAGGCGATGCAGCAGGGCGATGGCGACGGCCAGGGCGATGGCCCCGGTAATCGCGTGGGTCGTCAGCAGAGCGGCGGCAACCAGACCGACCCGCTTGGCCGTCCGCTGCATGGCCGTGAATTCGGCGACGATTACACGGTCAAGATTCCCGGCGAGATCGACGTCCAGCGCGTCCGCCGCATTCTCGAAGAGCTCCGCCGCCGCTTGAGCGACCCTTCGCGGCCGCAGATCGAGCTCGACTATATCGAGCGCCTGCTGAAGGATTTTTGAGAGCGGCCCACGACCAGCTCACCGTCATCGCCCGGCTTGACCGGGGCATGACAGCGGAATGCTCGGCTGGCGGCAGCGCTACCCCTTCTTCGCCGCCAGCGCATCCGCCACCGCTGTGCGGATATCCGCCACTGAAAACGGCTTGGTCACGACGTCATGCACCAGCGCATTCAGGTTCGACGCCCGCTCGCGCTGGTCGGCAAAGCCCGTCATCAGCAGGATGGTCAGCTGCGGAAAGTCACGCGCGGCCGAGAGCGCCAGCGCGATGCCGTCCATCACAGGCATCTGGATGTCGGTGAGCAACAGATCGAACGCGCCGTCCTCGCGTGTCAGGATCTCCAGCGCCTCGGCGCCGTCCTGTGCGGTGACGGTCTCGTGGCCGTCCATGGCGATGGCGCGCGCCACCAGTTGGCGCATCGAGTCCTCGTCATCGGCGATCAACACTTTTGGCATGAGACGATCCTTGGGACCAACCCCGCGCGGATTCCACAAAGCCTGATTATACGCTGCCGCCGGCAATGTCGCGCCGGTTGAAGAAGCGAACGTCGATATTGCGGCCTTCCGCAGGCGGCGAGGCCAGGCGCGAGCGGAAGAAGGCGCGCTCGCCGGGTTGCAGCACGGTCTGCTCCAGCACGGAATTCCAGGCGTAGATTTCGGCGCCCTGCGCGTCGCGCACGGCAAAGCGCAGGCGCGGAATATCGAGCGGCTTCTTGCCCTGGCCGACGATCACGCCCTCGATCACCAGCACCTGTTTACCGTCCACGGTCTCGGTCGAGAGCTTGACGTCCTTGAAGGAGAGCCCGCGCAGGTTCACCTCCAGCCCGACCATCTTGTAGAAGGCCGCGGTCTGCGGCAGCAGGCGGACCATGTCGCCGCGCCAGATCACCAGCGCCAGCACCAGCGCGCCCATGGCGGCGCAGGCGGTCGGCAGGCCGTAGTAGGATTTGCGCGGGGCGGCGGCAGGCTTCGGTCGGCTCACCCTGGCGCCGCGACGGCTGAACAGGTCGCGGAACCAGGACTGATGCTTGGCCCCGACGACTTCTTCTTCCGCTGCCCGGGCTGCCGCCGACCATTCGTCCTCGGATTCGGCGGCGTCCTCGTTCGGCCAGTCGCTGGCGATCGAGGGGCTCTCGACCACCGGCGTCTCGGCGGCGGCGTCATCCTTGGCGTAGGTGTTCCACTGCGCGGCGAGGTCGGACTGGTCGTCGGCCTGGCCGGTTGCGGCCATCGCGGGCAGGGCCGCCTCCTCGATGGCATCCTCCGGATGCGCCATCCAGGTTTCCTTGCAGCGGGAGCAGCGGACCGTCCGCCCATTGGCCCCAAGGCTCGCAAGCTTGATGGCGTAGGATGTCGTACAATGAGGGCAGACGATATGCATGGACGGCCTCGACGATGACCTTGTCGCGCGGAACCGGGCGCCGAAGGTACTCCCAAGAAGGGACTTCTAAGGATGCTCGCCGGGATGCTACAGGGCGACCGTTAACGAACCGGAAACCATAACGGTCGCACAACCCCTTGACCGCGTGCGGCGAAAACGGGCCGCCGTGCGGTCTACGTCCCCTCTCGAACGGAGCTGAGCTTGGTTCGGTTCGAAAATGTCGGATTACGCTATGGTCTGGGGCCCGAGATCCTGCGCGACCTCAGTTTCCAGATTCCGGCACATTCCTTCCAGTTCCTCACCGGCCCGTCCGGCGCCGGCAAGACGTCGCTGCTGCGCCTGTTGTTCCTGTCGCACCGGCCGACGCGTGGCCTCGTCAACCTGTTCGGCCACGACGTCTCGCAGCTCGGCAAGGACGAGATCGCCGACTTGCGCAAGCGCATCGGCATCGTGCTCCAGGATTTCCGTCTGCTCGATCACATGACGACCTACGAGAACGTGGCGCTGCCGTTCCGCGTCATGGGCCGCAGCGAATCGAGTTATCGCAAGGAGGTCATCGATCTCCTGCGCTGGGTCGGCCTCGGCGACCGCATGGATGCGTTGCCGCCGATCCTGTCGGGCGGCGAGAAGCAACGCGCGGCGATCGCGCGCGCGGTGATCTCGCGGCCGCAACTCCTGCTCGCGGACGAGCCGACCGGCAGCGTCGATCCGACGCTCGGACGGCGCTTGCTGCGGCTCTTCATCGAGCTCAACAAGTCAGGCACCGCCGTCATCATCGCAACCCACGACATCGCGCTGATGGACCAGTACGAAGCACGCCGCTTCGTTCTGCATCAGGGACGGCTGCACGTCTATGAGTAGGACCGACGAGCGCGGCGTATTGGTCGATCTCGGACAGGAGCGTCCGCCGCTGCCGGCCAGGGCGCGCAACCTGTCGCCGATCGTGCCGCGCGCCTCGATCCATGGCCGCGCGCTGGTTGCCGTCGTCGCCATCATGACCTTCCTCGCCTCGATGACGACCGGCACGGTGCTGCTGGTGAGCGCCTCGGCCGCGGAATGGCAGTCGGACGTCGCGAGCGAGATCACCATCCAGGTTCGCCCGCAATCGGGGCGCGACATCGAGCGCGATACGGCCGCCGTCACCGAGGCGGTACGCGCGCAGGCCGGCATCGTCGAGGTCAAGCCGTTCACCAAGGAGGAGAGCGGCAAGCTGCTCGAGCCCTGGCTCGGCACCGGGCTGTCGATGGACGATCTGCCGGTGCCGCGCATGATCATCGCGCGCGTGCAGCCGGGCACGGTGCTCGATCTCGGTGCGCTGCGTGCGCGTGTGACGCAAGTGGCGCCGAGCGCCAGCGTCGACGATCACCGCGCCTGGATCGAGCGGATGCGCTCGATGACGAATGCCACCGTTTTCGCCGGCATCGGCATCCTCGCGCTCGTCATCGTCGCGACCATCATCTCGGTCTCCTTCGCAACCCGCGGCGCGATGGCGGCGAACCGCCCGATCGTCGAAGTCCTGCATTTCGTCGGCGCCGGCGACCGCTACATCGCCAATCATTTCCTGCGGCATTTCCTCAGGCTCGGCCTCGAAGGCGGCGTCATCGGCGGCGGCGTCGCGATGCTGCTGTTCGGCTTCTCCGAGTCGATCGCCGGCTGGTTCTCGGGCACTCCTGTCGGGGATCAGTTCGCGGCCCTGCTCGGCACCTTCTCGCTGCGGCCATCAGGCTATGTCGTGCTCGCGGTGCAGGCCGTCCTGATCGGCGCGATCACCGCGGTCGCCTCGCGCCAGACGCTGTTCGCGACATTGAACGACGTGGATTGAGCCCGATAAACCGGACTCCACTTCGCCTCAAAACGTCTTAAAATCATCCGGGGAAGGGATCACCGACTTACATGACCTCGCCGACCGACGATCGATCGCCGAAACTGCCGCGCGGCTGGCTCCACGCGACCGTCGTGTCGGCGATCGCGTTCGCCTTTGTCGGCGCGGCAGCGGGTTTCGTCGCGTTCCTGTCGCAATTGCGCGGTGCCGAGGTCGCCCCTGGCCGCAAAGCCGACGGCATCGTCGTGCTGACCGGGGGCTCTTCGCGGGTGTCCGATGCGATGGAGCTGCTGGCGGCCGGCTACGGCAGGCGGCTTCTGATATCGGGCGTGCATCCGACCTCGACGGCGAGCGACATCTCCCGGACCCTGCCGGAGAATCAATCCTTCATGACCTGCTGCGTCGATCTCGACCGCACGGCGCTCACGACCCGCGGCAACGCGGCGGAGGCGCGTCGCTGGGCCGAGGCGCGCGGCTTCAAGTCGCTGATCGTGGTCACATCGAACTATCACATGCCCCGCGCGCTGGTGGAATTCTCGCATGCGATGCCGCAGACCACGCTGATCCCGTTCGCCGTGGTCGGCGACAAATGGCGCGAGGAGCCGTGGTGGACTTCGGCCTCGACCCTGCGTCTGCTGTTGTCCGAATATGTCAAGTACACCGCGGCCGAGCTCAGGGTCCGGCTGGAGGATTTCGGGATTGACCTTTCCCCCGAGATGTCGGAGCAGCCTGCTGGACCGCAATCCAGGCGGCCCGCCACCGCGCAGGCCAATTGACCGGCAAATCCAACGGATCGTCGATGTTCCTGATTTTCTTGCGCTCACTCGTCTTCAACGTGCTGTTCTACACCGTGCTGGTGTGTCTCGCGATCGTGGCGCTGCCGACCTTTGCGCTGCCGCCGCGCGCGATGCTGACGGTTGCCGGATGGTGGGCGAAGGCGACGCTTGTCCTGATGCGCGTGGTCTGCAACATCAAGGTGGAATTCCGCGGCGTCGAGAAGATCCCGGAGGGACCGCTGGTGATCGTGGCGAAGCACCAGTCGTTCTGGGAGACCTTCGTGCTGCCGGGCTTTTTCCATCGCCCGATCTTCATCCTCAAGCGCCAGCTCATGCAGATCCCGGTGTTCGGCCAGTTCCTGGTCAAGACCGGGATGATCGCGATCGACCGCAATGCCGGTGTGAAGGCGTTGCTGGACATGACGCGGCGTGCGCGCGAGGCGGTGCGCGCAGACGGCCAGCTCGTCATCTTTCCGGAAGGCACGCGACGCGCACCGGGGGCGCCGCCGGACTACAAGACCGGTTTTGCGCAAATCTATTCGTCCTGCGGCGTGCAGTGCCTGCCGATCGCGCTCAATTCCGGCCTGTTCTGGCCGCGCCGCACGTTCATGCGCTATCCCGGCACCCTCGTAGTCGAATTCCTCGATCCGCTGCCGCCGGGGCTGCCCAAGGATCAGTTTCTCACGCGCGTGCAGACCGTGATCGAGGACGCGACCAGCCGTCTCGTCGAGGCGGGCCGGAAGGAGCAGGAGCAGCTGATCGGCTCCGCGCCGAGTTACGCGCCGTCGGAGACCTAGCGGCTTTCGTGATCGTCCGCAGGAGCCGGCGGATGAGGATCGCCATGCAGCATCCTCGCGAGCTGATGCAGCTGCGTGTCGCGAAAGCCTTCGGCTTCGATCGCCTTCACGGTTGCGGTGACATAGTCGCGGTTGGCGCCGGACTGGCCATGGCCCTGGAGCACATGACGGTGCTGGTCGGCGAGCGAGAGGCGGCCGGCATATTGGACATGGCCACGGTCGACGACATAGGCGAGCGCCGAGACGCGCTCACGCGCTTCGTTCTCCAGCCACACCGAGCGCATCACCTCGCGGTAGACCGACGTCACCTGCTCGCGCTCCCGCAGATAGGCGACCACGTCGGCGCGGCTCTTTTCAGCGACGCGGAAGGCGATGCCGCGGCAGGCGCCGCCGCGATCGAGTCCCAGCACCAGGCCCGGCTGCTCGGGCGTGCCGCGATGCACGAAGGAATAGACGCAGAGCGCGCGGTGCTCGCCGACCAGCCGCGCCGGAACGCGCTCCTCGAATTCGAAGCCCGGCCGCCACATCAGGGAGCCGTAGCCGAACACCCAGAGGTCGCCCTTGGCTGTCGTGACGGAGGGGAGGGTGATTTCCGACATTTCGGGCACGGCTAGCAGAACCGCCGCGCCAAGCGAAGTGAATTCTCCGCCTTTTGCCGCAGGCCCGTCTCGCTTACATTTGACAAAATCTGGGGCCAAAGGGTCGCCGCATGTCCGATACGACCATTGCCGCAGGCCGGCGCTCCCGTTGGGGGCTATTCATTGCTCCCGTCCTCCTCCTGATCCTCGCAGTCGCCTGGAGCGGCTTCTGGTTCTATGCGGCCTCCCAAGCTGGCGTCGCCGCCGACGCCTGGCGTGCGCAGGAGGCCAAGGCCGGCCGCATCTACGACTGCGCCAAGCGTTCGGTCGCGGGCTTCCCGTTCCGCTTCGAGATCCAGTGCTCCGGCGCCAGCGTCGCCCTGGTCTCGCAGAATGCGAGCAAGACGCCGTTCACGGCCAAGCTCGACAACATCCTCGTCGTGGGACAGATCTACGATCCCAAGCACGTCATCGCCGAGTTTTCCGCGCCGGCAACCCTGGTCGACGGCGTCACGCAGAACACGTTCGTCGTGAACTGGAGCAAGGGCCGCAGCAGCGTGATCGGCCTGCCGGCGGTGCCGGAGCGCGCCTCCATCGTGTTCGACGATCCCAGCCTCGACAGGCTCGATGGCTCGGTGCAGGTGCCGCTTGCGCGCGCCAAGCGGATCGAACTGCACGGACGCATCGCCGAGGGATCGCCAGCCGATCATCCCGTGATCGAGACCGTGCTCCAGGTCTCGCAAGGCAGCATCCAGGGCGTTCATCCCCTGCTCGCCGAGCCGTTCGAGGCCGACACGCGCGCGAAGATCACCGGCCTCTCCGACTTCACGCCGAAGCCCTGGCCGCAGCGCTTCCGCGAGATCCAGGCCGCCGGCGGTCATATCGAGATCGTGCAGTCGCGGATCCAGCAGGGCGAGATGATCGCGGTCGCGGCCGGTACGCTCGGCCTCTCGGCCAGTGGCCGACTGGATGGCGAATTGCAGATGACGGTGACCGGCCTCGAGCGGGTCATCCCGGCGCTCGGCATCGAGAAGATGCTGGAGGAGGGCGTGCCACAGGCGACGCTCGATCGCGTCGCGCCCGGCGTGAAGTCGCAGGACCTCAACAACCTCTTCGGTGCGCTCGACCGTGCCGTGCCCGGTCTCGGCAAGGTCATCAAGCAGAACGCCAATGCCGGGATTGCCGCCGGCATCAACGCGATCGGCACCGAGAGCACGCTCGAGGGCAGGAAGGCCCGTACCTTCCCGCTGAAATTCGCCGACGGCGCCGTGCTGCTCGGCCCGTTCAAGGTCGGCCAGATTCCGCCGCTGTATTGATCCGCTGCTAGCTCTATTTCTTGTCGAGCTGCCCGTGCTGGCGGCCGAAGTCGGGTGCGGCCGAATCCTGGCCGATCTCGACGATGCCGCGGCGGATGGCACGGGTGCGCGTGAAATGGTCGAACAGCGCCTCGCCGTCGCCGCGACGGATCGCGCGAGTGAGCTTGGCGAGATCCTCGGTGAAGGTGCCGAGCATCTCCAGCACGGCGTCCTTGTTGGCGAGAAACACGTCGCGCCACATCGTCGGGTCGGAGGCCGCGATGCGGGTGAAGTCGCGGAAGCCGCCAGCCGAGAACTTGATGACTTCGGACTCCGTCACCTGCTGCAGCTCGTCGGCGGTGCCGACGATGGTGTAGGCGATCAGATGCGGCAGATGGCTGGTGATGGCGAGCACGAGATCATGATGATCCGGCGTCATCACCTCGACCTTGGCGCCCATCGCCGCCCAGAACGCGCGAAGATGCGCGGTGGCCTCAGCGTCGGTGCCTTCGGGCGGCGTGAGAATGCACCACCGGTTGATGAAGAGCTCGGCGAAGCCGGAGTCAGGTCCCGAATGCTCGGTGCCCGCGACAGGGTGCGCCGGCACGAAATGAACGTTCTTCGGCAGATGCGGCGCCATGTCCTTGACCACCGCGCCCTTGACCGAGCCGACGTCGGAGATGATCGCGCCGGGCTTCAGATGCGCGGCGATCTCCTGCGCCACCGGGCCGCAGGCGCCGACGGGAATGCAGAGGATGACGAGATCGGCATCCTCCACCGCTTCCGCATTGGTCGCGACGACCTTGTCGACGATGCCGAGCTCGAGCACGCGCGCGCGCGTCTTCTCCGAGCGCGCGGTGGTGACGATCTCGCCGGCCAGGCCTTGGAGCTTCGCAGCGCGCGCGATCGAGCCGCCGATCAGACCGAAGCCGATCAGGGCGACGCGCTGGAAGTGCGGGTTCACGCTCATTTGCCGGCCATGAAGTCGCGCAGGGCCTCGACGACCAGGCGGTTGGCCTCCTCGGTGCCGATGGTCATGCGCAGCTGGTGGTGCAGGCCATAGTTCTTCAACGCGCGCAGCACCAGGCCGCGCTTGGTGAGATAGGCGTCCGCCGCGTCCGAAGTCTTGCCGGTCTCCGGGAAGTGGATCAGCACGAAGTTGGCGACGCCGGGCGTCACCTTCAGCCCGAGCCTGGTGATCTCCTCGCCGAGCCAGTTGCGCCAGGTCTCGGTGAACTGCTTCGACATCGCCTGGTGCGCGGTGTCCTCGATCGCGGCGACCGCGGCGTACATCGCCGGCGTCGACACGTTGAAGGGACCGCGGATGCGGTTGACCGCGTCGATGATGTGCTCGGGGCCGAACATCCAGCCGATGCGCAGCGCGGCGAGGCCGTGGATCTTGGAGAAGGTGTGCGTCACCACGGTGTTCTCGGTGGTGGCGACCAGCTCGATCCCCATCTCGTAATCGTTGCGCGAGACGTAGTCGCAATAGGCGGCGTCCAGCACCAGCAGTACGTGTGACGGCAGTCCGGCGCGCAGGCGCTTGACCTCGTCGAACGGGATATAGGTGCCGGTCGGATTGTTGGGATTGGCGAGCCAGACCAGCTTCGTCTTCGGCGTCACGGCTTTCAGGATCGCGTCGACGTCGCAGGTCAGGTTCTTCTCGGCCGCAACCACGTTCCTGGCGCCGACCGCCATGGTCGCGATCGGGTAGACCAGGAAGCCGTGCGTGGTCGAGATCGCCTCGTCGCCGTGGCTGAGATAGGTATGGGCGAGCAGGTTGAGGATCTCGTCCGAGCCCGCGCCGCAGATGATGCGGTTGGGATCGAGCCCGTAGTGGCGCCCGATCGCCTCGCGCAGCACGCGCGAGGTTCCTTCCGGATAGTCCTCCAGATGATCCGCGACGCGCTTGAAGGCCTCGATCGCCTTGGGCGAGGGTCCGAACGGCGTCTCGTTGGCCGAGAGCTTGAACACCTTGCGGCCCGGCTCCGGCACCGGGGTCTTGCCGGGCGTGTAGGGCGCAATATCGAGAATGCCGGGATTCGGCACGGGGCGGGACATCTTCAACTCCGGAGTAACTTCAGCGGTTCGCGATCTACGATTTCGGCCCGGTCGGGGGCACCGTATAGCGCGTTGCGTGGCTGCCGACGAGAGCCGTGGACCGCACCGAGGCCCCCGCTTCGATCAGGGCAGCCCTGATCCTGTCGATGCTGGTGGCTGACGTGACCGAGACCAGCAGCGCCGCGCCGTCGAAGGCGGTATCGGGCACCGCCACGATGTCGGCGAGCGGCGACAGCGCCCGCGCGACTTCGGCGTTCCACCCGGAGACGCGCACGCTGAAGGTCTCGACCTCCGTCACCACGGCGCTGTCGGCGACGCGCGAGATCGCGAACACGGGCAGTGCCGCCGGATGATCGGCGCGTTCGACGAAGGGCATGCGCGCGATGATCTTCGGCGCGCCGTCCGCTTCCAGCTCCAGCCACCATGGCGTGCGGCTCGATGTCGCCGACACCAGCGCCAGGTCGCCCTTGGATTTCGCCACCGCCTCGACCGCGGCCTGCGCGCTGAAATGCGCGACGTAAGGAACCGTGAAGCCGAAATGGAAGCGCACGGAATCGCGCATCGCCGGCTCGCTCACCGAGATGTCGGCATGCACGGAGAACGGCGCCTGGACATAGGTGAAGGTCGAGATGATGACGCGCCAGATGCTCTCGACCGTGTCGAGCGGCAGGATGCCGCGATGGCGCTGCACGATGTCGCGCATCATCGAGGCCTCGCGCGCCGGGCGGAACGCCGAGCCGACCTCCTGGGTCTGCTTCACCTGGATCAGGCGGTCGATGATGTCGCCGCGCTGCATCAGCAGGCGATGCATGGCCTCGTCGATCGCGTCGATCTCCTTGCGCAATTCCTGGAGCGATGGTGGCGCGGGCGGACGTTGGGACATATTTGACGGGCTGTTGTGAGGCTGAGGTCGAGGTTCTGATTAGGCAGGATGGGCCGCGAAAGCAAAGAGAAATGACGGCCTGCCGCGCGGCCCATCGAGAGCCGATTTTGGCTAATCCGGACCGCGACTTGACGAAATCGGCTCAAGCCGGTAGGTTTTTGCCCGTTCCGTGGTCATTTGAGCCGGCCGGCTTGCAGCCACGTTAAAAAACTCGCTAAACAGGCCGGGGACGCTTCCGATCCCGGCCGAACCTATCGTTCAGGCCGGGTTTTTCATGGCCTGATGTCAGTGGCGATCTGAAGTCCGATCGCAAACGAGGTCGATGGTCAGAGATGGTTGGCGTCAAGTCGATTCCAAGTCCCGCGATCAGTGCCGATGAACGGTCGCACGAGGTGGATCACCCGAGCTCACTGCTCGCGCATTTCGGCGCCGACCAGCCGCTGCGGCTCGATTGCGGCGTCGATCTCACCCCGTTCCAGATCGCCTACAAGACCTATGGCGAGCTCAATGCCGATCGCACCAACGCGGTGCTGATCTGCCATGCGCTGACCGGCGACCAGCACGTCGCCAATGTCCATCCGGTCACCGGCAAGCCGGGCTGGTGGGAGACGCTTGTCGGCCCCGGCCGGCCGCTCGATCCAGCCAAGTACTTCATCATCTGCTCCAACGTGATCGGCGGCTGCATGGGCTCGACCGGCCCGGCTTCGATCAATCCCGCGACCGGCAAGGTGTGGGGCCTCGATTTCCCCGTCATCACGATCCCCGACATGGTGCGCGCGCAGGCGATGCTGATCGACCGGCTCGGCATCGACACGCTGTTCGCCGTCGTCGGCGGCTCGATGGGCGGCATGCAGGTGCTGCAATGGACCGCGGCGTACCCCAAGCGCGTCTACTCCGCGCTGGCGATCGCCTGTTCGACGCGGCACTCCGCGCAGAACATCGCCTTCCACGAGCTCGGCCGCCAGGCCGTGATGGCCGATCCCGACTGGCACAATGGCGCCTATGCCGATCAGGGCATCCATCCGCATCGCGGCCTCGCGGTCGCGCGCATGGCCGCGCACATCACCTATCTCTCGGACGCGGCGCTGCACCGCAAGTTCGGCCGCCGCATGCAGGACCGCGAACTGCCGACCTTCTCGTTCGACGCCGACTTCCAGGTCGAGTCCTATCTGCGTTATCAGGGCTCATCCTTCGTCGAACGCTTCGACGCCAATTCCTATCTCTATCTGACCCGCGCGATGGACTATTTCGACATCGCTGCCGACCATGGCGGCGTGCTGGCGAAGGCGTTCGCGGGGATCGAGACCCGCTTCTGCGTGGTCTCCTTCACCAGCGACTGGCTGTTTCCGACTTCGGAATCGCGCGCGCTGGTGCATGCGCTCAACGCATCGAGCGCGCGGGTGTCGTTCGCCGAGATCGAGACCGATCGCGGCCACGATGCCTTCCTGCTCGACGTGCCCGAATTCTTCGACATCTCGCGCGCCTTCCTGCAATCGGCCGGCAAGGCGCGCGGGCTCACCTCCAAGGACGGCTAGCGATGTCTGTACAGGAAGTGCTGCCGCTCAACGGGCTGGCCTCCGAGCAGTCCGGCCCATTTCGCACCGACCATCTGCTGGTCGCCGAGATGGTCAAGCCGGGCTCGAAGGTGCTCGACGTCGGTTGCGGCGAAGGTGATCTGCTTCAGCTGCTGGAGACCCGCGGCATCGACGGGCGCGGCATCGAGCTGTCGCGCGAGGGCGTCAACCGCTGCGTGGCAAAGGGCCTCGCGGTGGTGCAGGGCGACGCCGACACTGACCTCGTCAATTACCCTGACGATGCCTTCGACTACGTGATCCTGTCGCAAACGCTGCAGGCAACGCGTCAGCCGAAGGTCGTGCTGGAAAACCTCCTGCGCATCGGTCGGCGCGCCATCGTGTCGTTCCCCAATTTCGGCTTCTGGCGGATGCGCCTCCAGCTCCTGATCGGCGGCCACATGCCGCGCACGGAGAATCTGCCGGCGAGCTGGTACGACACCGCCAACATCCATTTCTGCACCATCAAGGATTTCGTCGAGCTCTGCGACGCGATCGGCGTCAAGATGGAGCGTGCCGAGGCGCTCGACCTCTACGGCCGCCCGCTGCGTTTGCGCCTGCCATGGTGGGTGTGGAATCTGTTCGGCGAGCAGGGCGTGTTCCTGCTGAGCCGCGGGCAGGGGGAGTGATGCCGTAGGCGTCATTCCGGGGCGATGCGAAGCATCGAACCCGGAATCCATCGTGCTTCAGCGCCTGCCGTTCAATGGATTCCGGGCCTGCGCCTTCGGCGCATCCCGGAATGACGATCAGTGCGCCGCCAGCGATCGCGGATCACGCACCGGCAACCGTCCCGCTTCCACCAGCGTCACGAACCGCTCCACGCTCTCGTTGAACAGCGCAGGCTCTTCGAGATTGAGCACATGACCTGATTTCGGAAACATCGCGAGCCCTGCCGCAGGCAGATGCTTCTTCAGGAACAGGCTCGCTCCGATGCACGGATCGTCTTCGTCGCCGCAGATGATCAGCGCCGGCGTGGCCACCTTCGCAACCGCGTCCGTCATGGTGTAGATCGACGGCCGCCCGCCCTGAAAGCCGCGCATCGTGTTGGCCGATCCCCTGGAATCGTGCCGCGCCAGCGCGGCATAGAAATCGGCGTGGCCGCGCGGGTCCTTCACCAGGAAGGGAATCCGGCTCGGCGCCTCGCGCGTGACCTTTGCGACTTCGGCTGAGCCCAGCGTCTCGAACTGCTCGGCATTGGCGCGGCACTGTTTGCGCCATGCCTCGAGATTGTCGAGCTCCGAGCCGGAGCCGACACCGGCGAGCGTCATCGACAGCGCGCGTTGCGGCGCGTTCAATCCGATCTGGAGCGAGGAGTAGGCGCCCATCGACAGGCCGACGAGATGCGCGCGTTCGATCCCGAGATGATCGAGCACGGCGAGCGCATCGGTGTAGAAGTGCGTGTAGGTGTAGACATCACCATCGGGTACGTCGGACGGCGTGTAGCCGCGCGCGGAATAGGTGATGCAACGGTGGCCGCGCGAGAAGTAGCGCATCTGCGGCTCCCAATTGGTGTAGTCGGCCGCGAATTCGTGAAGAAAAATGATCGGCGTTCCCTGGCCGGCTTCCTCGAAATAGATGCGGACGTCGTCCTTCGTCATGGCGTGGGGCATTAACTGTTTCCCTCTCTTCAAGCCGTGACGTCAGGATCGCAGTTAATGCTGATGTCCGCAATGAGGCAGCTTCGAACCAGCATTGCCGCAGAATCATCGCAGCTATTCGCCGGCGCGGCGTCTTTTTCTCGCCACATCGGACGGCTTAACGGCCCTATCGATGTTGGCCAATGCACGGGCCAACTTGGCAGGTTCACTTGGGAAGTGGGGGTGTCAACGAAGGATGAAGAATGTTTGAGTTGTTTGCGTTCCGCCTGTCGCGTTGTGTTGTCGCGCTGGCGTTGTTCTTCGCGGCGGTTGCCGCGTTCGTTTCTCCGGCCTCGGCGCGGCCGCATCATCGTCATAGCGCAGAGCGGCACGCTTACGTGCATCACGCCAGACATCGACATCATCATTATCGCCACCATGCCCGCAGCTCGCGCTTCGAGCGCAGCGCGGCCGCTTTGCGGGCGAGTGGATTCGCCAACACGCAGGCCAGCTATGATCCGAACGCCAATGCCGGCGCGGGCATGAGCGGCGGTTTCGGAGGTGGATCTGGCCTCGTCTCCGAGGCGCGTCGTTATCTCGGCGGCAATCCCACGGGGCGCGGCAGCCTGTGGTGCGCGCGCTTCATGAACATGGTGCTTCAGAAGACCGGTCATCAGGGCACCGGCTCCGACATGGCGAGCTCGTTCGCGCATTACGGCACGCGCGTCTCCGGTCCGCAGGTCGGCGCCATCGCGGTGATGTCGCGCGGCCGCCGCGGCGGTCATGTCGGCATCATCACCGGCATCGACGCGCAGGGCAATCCGATCATGATTTCCGGCAACAACGGCAACCGCGTTCGCGAGGCCCCGATCTCGCGCGGCCGGATCTATGCGTATGTGATGCCGAACTGAGGTTTCACCCCGTCAGTGCAGCGAAGCGAAGCAATCCGGAGTCCCTCCGCGGGCGCAGTCCGGATTGCTTCGTCGCAACAACTCCTTGCAATGACGGAATACGTGGAGACGACGTTGGCTCACACCAGCTTCGGCTCTTCCACCGCCACCGTATCCCCCACCCCGATCTCGCCGTCGGCCACCACCTCGGCATAGATGCCGCAGTCCATGTGGCCGAGATGGCGCGAGAGCGTCGGCGGGATCTCGAGATCGCGCTTTGCCGTCACCGGGTCCACATTCGTGGCTGGGCAGCGGACGATGCGCTTGATCACTTTCAGCCGGGCCTGCCCGATCGCGAGCGTCTGGCCGACGAGGTCGAGCTCGGACCAGGCCGGCCAGCCCTCGAGGTAAAGATTGCCGCGGAAGCGCAGGGGATTGACGGCCGCGCCGCCGAGCATGGTCTCGATGGCGCGGACGCTCTCGATGTTGATGATGGACACGACCTTGCGGGCGACGTCGGAGAAGCTGTGGCCGCGGCCTGACAGCACTTTTGGCGGGCCTTTCAGTTCCGGCTGAAAGTTTTCGGTGAAATAGCCCTCGATGGCCGCGCGCCCGGCCGCGGTCTCCAGATCGCCGCTGGCGACGATCTCGCCGTCCTTGCGGATGGTCAGGCGGTTGGTCGCGTCCTCGAAACGGCTGTCGAGAGAGGCGAGCCGCTCGTTGCGGGCCAGCATCAGGAACTGGATTTTCGGTTTCCACTCCGGAGCCTCCGGGTCAAAATCGCTGGGGCCATTCTCTATGGCGTAGCGGCGGTCGGCGGGGAGGGTTTGGCCGGTCCGCAGGGAAACCCGGGGCAGCGGTTCCGGCGTCAGGCCCTTGATCGGGTAACGGTAAAGGCCGGTAATTTCGGCGGTCTGGCTGGCTGTCTTGTCGCTCAAATTCATGGGCCTACTTAGGAGATTCTGACCGCGCTCGCCAAGCAGGCCGGTCAGTGCACGAAATTGTGAACTCGCCTCTTCCGATCCGAGGGCACGCTTCCCACATCTGGGGCAGGCCGGCGCCAGCGCCGGCTGATAACGACCGCTGTTGGTTGAGCAACGTCAACGCGACAAGTGGAAACCCAATGAAGATGCCGTTTGGGGTGCCTTAGAGGGCCCCAGGGGCAGGCCGAGGGAAAGAAAAGCCATGAATATCGACAAATATACCGAACGCTCCAGGGGCTTCGTCCAGTCCGCGCAGTCGCTTGCGGTCCGCGAGGGGCATCAGCAATTTTCGACGCTGCACGTCCTGAAAGTGCTGCTGGACGACAATGAGGGGCTGGCTGCCGGTCTGATCGACCGTGCCGGCGGCAACTCCCGCGCAATTCTGAAGGCGACCGAGGACGCCCTGAACAAGGTGCCGAAGGTGTCTGGCGGCGGTGCCGGCCAGATCTATCTGGCGCCCGAGCTCGCGCGCACTTTCGATGCAGCCGAAAAGGCCGGTGAGAAGGCCGGCGACAGCTTTGTCACCGTCGAGCGGCTTCTGCTCGGCCTCACGCTGGAGAAGACCAGCGAGGCTGGCGCGATCCTCGCCAAGGGCGGTGTCACGCCGCAAAATCTCAACGCGGCCATCGAGGCGCTGCGCAAGGGCCGCACCGCGGATTCCGCGACGGCCGAGAACGCCTACGACGCGCTGAAGAAATATGCCCGCGACCTGACCCAGGCTGCGCGCGATGGCAAGCTCGACCCGGTCATCGGCCGCGACGAGGAGATCCGCCGTACGATCCAGGTGCTGTCGCGCCGGACCAAGAACAATCCCGTCCTGATCGGCGAGCCCGGCGTCGGCAAGACCGCCATCGCCGAAGGCCTCGCGCTGCGCATCGTCAACGGCGACGTGCCTGAAAGTCTCATGGACAAGAAGCTGCTCTCGCTCGATCTGGGCGCGCTGATTGCCGGTGCAAAATACCGCGGCGAGTTCGAGGAGCGGCTGAAGGCCGTGCTCCAGGAAGTCACCGCGAGCGACGGCAATTTCATCCTGTTCATCGACGAGATGCACACGCTGATCGGCGCGGGCAAGGGCGACGGCGCGATGGACGCGTCCAACCTGCTCAAGCCGGCGCTCGCCCGCGGCGAGCTGCATTGCATCGGTGCGACCACGCTCGACGAGTATCAGAAGCACGTCGAGAAGGATGCGGCGCTGGCACGGCGCTTCCAGCCGATCTTCGTCAGCGAGCCCTCGGTCGAGGACACGATCTCGATCCTGCGCGGCCTGAAGGACAAGTACGAGCAGCACCATGGCGTGCGGATCACCGATTCCGCGCTCGTTGCGGCCACAACCCTGTCCAACCGCTACATCACCGACCGCTTCCTGCCCGACAAGGCGATCGACCTCATGGACGAGGCGGCCGCGCGGCTGAAGATGCAGGTCGATTCCAAGCCGGAAGAGCTGGATTCGCTCGACCGCGAGATCATCCGGCTCAAGATCGAGCAGGAAGCTCTCAAGAAGGAAAGCGATCTCGGCTCCAAGTCCCGTCTCGAATCTCTCCAGAAAGAGCTCGCCGAGCTCGAAGAGAAGTCTGCGGCACTGACGGCACGCTGGAGCGCGGAGAAGAACAAGCTCTCCAACGCCCAGAAGCTGAAGTCGGAACTCGACGCCCTGCGCGTCGATCTGGCCGACGCGCAGCGGCGCGGCGAATTCCAGAAGGCGGGTGAGCTGGCCTATGGCCGGATCCCGCAGCTCGAGAAGCAGCTCGCCGACATCGAGGCGCGTGAAGGCTCCGGCGAGATGATGGAGGAGGCGGTGACCGCCAACCACATCGCGCAAGTGGTCTCGCGCTGGACCGGCGTGCCGGTCGACAAGATGCTGGAGGGCGAGAAAGAGAAGCTCCTGAAGATGGAGGAGCAGCTCGGACAGCGCGTCGTCGGCCAGGCCGAGGCCGTGCGCGCGGTCGCAACCGCCGTGCGCCGTTCGCGCGCAGGCCTGCAGGACCCGCACCGGCCGACCGGCTCGTTCATGTTCCTGGGGCCCACCGGCGTCGGCAAGACCGAGCTGACCAAGGCGCTCGCCGAGTACCTCTTCAACGACGAGACCGCGATGGTCCGTCTCGACATGTCCGAGTACATGGAGAAGCATTCGGTCTCGCGGCTGATCGGCGCGCCTCCGGGCTATGTCGGCTACGATGAGGGCGGTGCGCTCACCGAAGCGGTGCGGCGCCGGCCTTACCAGGTCGTGCTGTTCGACGAGATCGAGAAGGCGCATCCTGACGTCTTCAACGTCCTGTTGCAGGTGCTCGACGACGGCCGCCTGACCGATGGTCAGGGCCGCACCGTCGATTTCCGCAACACGCTGATCATCATGACCTCGAACCTCGGTTCGGAATTCCTGGTGAATCAACCCGAGGGCGAAGACACTTCGGCTGTGCGTGACCAGGTGATGGGAATGGTACGGGGACATTTCCGCCCCGAGTTCCTGAACCGTGTCGACGAGATCATCCTGTTCCACCGCTTGCAGCGGAGCGAGATGGGTCGGATCGTCGAGATCCAGTTCGCGCGATTGCAGAAGCTGCTGACCGATCGCAAGATCGTGCTGACGCTCGATGCTGCTGGCCGCGACTGGCTCGCTGCCAAGGGCTGGGATCCCGCCTATGGCGCCCGGCCGTTGAAGCGGGTGATCCAGCGTTACCTGCAGGATCCGCTCGCCGAGATGATCCTGGCCGGCGACGTCAGGGATGGCGACAGCGTCGCGATCTCGTCCGAAGGCAACGTGCTGACCTTCAACGGCAAGGCGCCGCAGACCGCGGAGATCGCCCAGTTCGAGGCGCCGGTGTCGAAGCGCAAGCTGAACTGAGCGCCGGACTCGAGGCAAAACGAAAACGCCTCGGAGAGGTTGTCTCTCCGGGGCGTTTCTCGAAATCGTCCGGTCTGAAAGCTAGCGGTTGCTGACCTGAAGTGACCCGCCGGTCGCGTCCGACATGCGTGCGATGGCGCCGTTGCGGCCGCTCATCATGGCGTCGAGGCGGTCGCGTTCCTTCTCGAAGCTGGCGAGCATCGGACCCTCGAGCGAACGGCCGCGCGGCAGTTTCACGCGCATCGGGTCGACGAAGCGGCCGTTGACGAGGATTTCGTAGTGGACGTGCGGGCCGGTCGACTGGCCGGTCGAGCCGACGAAGCCGATGACCTGGCCCTGCCGCACCTTCTTGCCCGGCTCCATGCCCTTGGCGAAGGCCGACATGTGGCCGTAGGCCGTCTCGTAGCCGTTGTTGTGCTTGATGCGGACGTATTTGCCGTAGCCGCCTTCGAGCTGGGCCTTCTCGATCACGCCGTTGCCGGCGGCGAAAATCGGCGTGCCGTAGGCGGTGGCCCAATCGACGCCGGTGTGCATCTTCACATAGCCGAGGATCGGATGGCGGCGACTGCCGAAGCCGGAGCGCATGATGGCGGTGTTGACCGGCTTGCGGACCAGGAACTTCTTCGCGCTCTTGCCGGTCTCGTCGTAATAGTCGACGACGCCGTCGTCGGAGCTCTGGAAACGATAGTATTTCTTGGTCTCGCCACCCAGCGTCAGAGAGGCGAACAGCACCTCGTTCTTCTCGCTCGAAGTCACGCCTTCGTCTTCGCCGGCGTAGAAAACGTCGAAGGAATCGCCCGGCTGCACCTTGCGCTGGAAATCGACATCGTAGGAGTAGATCTTGATCATGTCGTCGATGACGGGCATCGGCACTTTGTTGCGCATCGCGGTCTCGTAGATGCTCTGGTAGAGCCGCACGCCGCTGCCGTCATCGTCTTCATCGTCGTCGCTGCTGGCGTTGGCCGTGGCGTCGGCGACGGTGTTCATGCTGGAAACGTCGACCGCGACGTATTTGCCGAGATCGGACAGCGCCGCGATCGCTTCGACCACGGTGTCGTTGGCGACCACGACGCGGTAGGGCTGCAGGCGTGCGCCGGGGCTTGCGGGCGCCATCAGGATGCGAAGCTTTTCGCCTTCCTTCAGGCCGCCGTCGCGGCCACGGGGGCCGAGCGTCGCAGCGATCGCCTTGATCTCGTCGGGCGTGGCGCCGAGATCGCGCAGCACCGAGCCGACGCTGTCGCCCTTCTTGACGACATGGACGCGCTCGCCCGTGGGATTGCCACCGGTGATCTGCTCCTTGGTCTTCGGGAGCAGCGTGACGTTCTCCGGCACCACGCGCGTCTCGAAACCGGCATAGGGATCGGACGACGACGCTTCGGCGGCGTAGGCCATCTTCATGTCAGACGGGCCGGCCGCGCCGGAGACGTCGGCGGTGGCATTGGCGAGCGAGGCGTAGCGCACCCCGCCATTGCCGCGCCAATTGGCGGCATCGCGCACCCGCATCAGGATGTCGTCGAGCGCCACCACTGCGGCGATCCTGGCCTTCGGCAACACCGGCGAGAGATCCTTGGTGACGAAGGAAACCTCGGCGTCGGGCTCGACGGCTTCAGGATTGTTCGGATCGTCGGCAGCGGTTTTGGGATCGGAGCCGACGTCGGTGAGCAGACGCTGCGCGTTGAACGGCGGAATCTTCGCCGATAGATCGCTCGTCGTCATCGACAGATTGCCGGCGATCCGGATGAAGGGGCGCACGCGCATCACGTCGCGGTTGCCGACGCGGGCGACCGTCGAGACGCGCACGATATTACGCGACGCCGTGGAGTCACTCGGCGGCGGCAAGCGGTCGCTCTTGTGCAGCGTGGCGGTGCGATCGGCGGCGCCGAAGGCCCCGCGCAGCGCGCCCTCGACCCGCTCCGGCACCTTGGCGAAGGTCAATTCGCCGTCGAGAGATGCGAAAACGGCGCCGCCGATCAGGGCTGCGCCGCAGAGTCCGGTCAGAATTGTACCGCTGAACCATTGCACCGAGACGCGACGGCGATCGATGACGGCAGCTTCCGAACCATCGACGGACAGCGGCGGCTCGTGGCCGAGATCGATGATCCCGGTCTCACGCCCGTAAGCGCCGCGTGACGTCCTCTGGTTCAACCCAAGTCCCCCAATCAACGACCCGGAACCCTCGCTTCGAGCTCTTCCCGGTTGCCCTCTTGCAGGGGCATCGCTGGAAGAGTCTTGATCGCACAGGTGCTCGCGCTCAGTAGGCCCCGGATGAGGCCCGGCCGAAATTACGAACAGCAAGGCAGGTGAAGGTCTCTCGATGTCTTTCGAATGTCCGAAGAAGGCCGCGTCATCGTCAGATCGCCTTCTCTGAACCCCATGAAAATCGCCGGCAGCCCCCACTGGCATCCCTGCGATTCAAGCTTGTGTCATACCAGAACGCCGCGGGATTGTGGCTCTAGTACGGCGCCCGGTATGGAAAAAGTTTCCTTAACGGCCGGGTGCAGGAGCCCTGGGCCATGGGGCGCCCGAGGCCGCTCCCGATACCTCTCAGGAGCCCCTCAGGAGCTCCCTCGGGCCCAAACTTTTTTTCAGATTTTTTACCGGACAGATCCGCTTCGCTCGCTCCCCGCCTCTCTAATAGGCTGGAATCGCTAGCTTTTTTACAACAATCCACTGTGCGACGATTTGTTGACGATTGGCGTTGACAGCCCGGAAGGTGGGGCCTATAACCCCAACCACTGAGCGCGGCGCCGCCGGGTCACTGACCAAGGCGAGCGAACGCGCCACTGATGCTCCTCACCTTGTTGAGTGACACAACAGCCGACGCAATCGGTTGGAGTCATTCGACGTCGGTAAGGGTGTCGGAACCCTTCCACTCCGGAAGGTTGGGGCCTCCACGGTCCCGGGCTGTTTGACAAGTGAAGATGAAGAAAGAGAAACGTGGACGGCGGAGTCCTTGCGGGTCTCGCTTCTGAAAAGCTTCGGCTTTTCTGATCGAGACCGGACGAAAGACTTCGGCGGTACACGTTTCAAAGGAAACACCATCGTTGCCAGCGATGTGAATCGCAGGCAGCACATCGACTTCGGTCGATAATGGTGGGACCTCGTCAAACGTTGTGATCAGCCGGTTCAAAGTTCAAGTCCAACTTGAGAGTTTGATCCTGGCTCAGAGCGAACGCTGGCGGCAGGCTTAACACATGCAAGTCGAGCGGGCGTAGCAATACGTCAGCGGCAGACGGGTGAGTAACGCGTGGGAACGTACCTTTTGGTTCGGAACAACACAGGGAAACTTGTGCTAATACCGGATAAGCCCTTACGGGGAAAGATTTATCGCCGAAAGATCGGCCCGCGTCTGATTAGCTAGTTGGTAGGGTAATGGCCTACCAAGGCGACGATCAGTAGCTGGTCTGAGAGGATGATCAGCCACATTGGGACTGAGACACGGCCCAAACTCCTACGGGAGGCAGCAGTGGGGAATATTGGACAATGGGGGCAACCCTGATCCAGCCATGCCGCGTGAGTGATGAAGGCCCTAGGGTTGTAAAGCTCTTTTGTGCGGGAAGATAATGACGGTACCGCAAGAATAAGCCCCGGCTAACTTCGTGCCAGCAGCCGCGGTAATACGAAGGGGGCTAGCGTTGCTCGGAATCACTGGGCGTAAAGGGTGCGTAGGCGGGTTTTTAAGTCAGGGGTGAAATCCTGGAGCTCAACTCCAGAACTGCCTTTGATACTGAAGATCTTGAGTCCGGGAGAGGTGAGTGGAACTGCGAGTGTAGAGGTGAAATTCGTAGATATTCGCAAGAACACCAGTGGCGAAGGCGGCTCACTGGCCCGGTACTGACGCTGAGGCACGAAAGCGTGGGGAGCAAACAGGATTAGATACCCTGGTAGTCCACGCCGTAAACGATGAATGCCAGCCGTTAGTGGGTTTACTCACTAGTGGCGCAGCTAACGCTTTAAGCATTCCGCCTGGGGAGTACGGTCGCAAGATTAAAACTCAAAGGAATTGACGGGGGCCCGCACAAGCGGTGGAGCATGTGGTTTAATTCGACGCAACGCGCAGAACCTTACCAGCCCTTGACATGTCCAGGACCGGTCGCAGAGATGTGACCCTCTCTTCGGAGCCTGGAACACAGGTGCTGCATGGCTGTCGTCAGCTCGTGTCGTGAGATGTTGGGTTAAGTCCCGCAACGAGCGCAACCCCCGTCCTTAGTTGCTACCATTTAGTTGAGCACTCTAAGGAGACTGCCGGTGATAAGCCGCGAGGAAGGTGGGGATGACGTCAAGTCCTCATGGCCCTTACGGGCTGGGCTACACACGTGCTACAATGGCGGTGACAATGGGATGCTAAGGGGCGACCCTTCGCAAATCTCAAAAAGCCGTCTCAGTTCGGATTGGGCTCTGCAACTCGAGCCCATGAAGTTGGAATCGCTAGTAATCGTGGATCAGCACGCCACGGTGAATACGTTCCCGGGCCTTGTACACACCGCCCGTCACACCATGGGAGTTGGTTTTACCTGAAGACGGTGCGCTAACCGCAAGGAGGCAGCCGGCCACGGTAGGGTCAGCGACTGGGGTGAAGTCGTAACAAGGTAGCCGTAGGGGAACCTGCGGCTGGATCACCTCCTTTCTAAGGATGGCTCTTCAGAAGCTTGCTTCTATCGAGCTGTTTTAGAAACATCAGGGGCCAACAGATCGCCAGATCGTTGAGCTCCATTGGCGGGATTTCGCCGTCTACGTTTCTCTTTCTTCGCGGACGAACACGCGCTGGGCCTGCATGTGCAGGGTCCCTGGTCCTTAACCGGATATGCGTTAGGGGCTTGTAGCTCAGTTGGTTAGAGCGCGCGCTTGATAAGCGTGAGGTCGGAAGTTCAAGTCTTCCCAGGCCCACCACACTCATCGAGTGAGCATTCGTCTTCTGGTTACGGGGCCATAGCTCAGCTGGGAGAGCGCGTGCTTTGCAAGCATGAGGTCGTCGGTTCGATCCCGTCTGGCTCCACCAGATGGTTTGATCACCGAGATCGTGCACCGTCGTCCGCGAAACATCACTTCGCATCCTGCTAGTCTGGATAGACAGCAAGATGCGTGTTTTCTGACATCGTAAAGAGGAGATCGATCCGAGTTGGGTCGTGCAGCAGATTGTTGTGCGAATCCTTCATTATCTCCGGATCATTTTCGGCGCTCGCGTCCGACCGCAAGGTTGGCCCGCGAGTTGTAAATGATCCTTTTAGCGAAGCTTGACCGCCTCGCTATCGGAACGATCTTACGAAGCAAGCTGGTCTTTCTAGTCAATGTCCGGCTGCAGATAGCGTTCATCGAGGGCGCGTGCCGCAAGGCAATTCTGCAGACAACATTCTGCCGAGTGTGTGGACATTGATAATGAGAGCAATCAAGTGCCTTAAGGGTGTTCGGTGGATGCCTTGGCGCTGAGAGGCGATGAAGGACGTGCTACGCTGCGATAAGCTATGGGGAGCTGCGAAGAAGCTTTGATCCATAGATTTCCGAATGGGGAAACCCACCTTCGATAGCCGGAACTCCAAGACCTTGTGTCTTGGTGTTCGACCAGAAATGATCGGGACCATGACCGCGAGGTTTTGGATTTCCGGTTATCAAGAGAAGGTATGAGACTTCTGAATACATAGGAGGTTTCAAGCAAACCCAGGGAACTGAAACATCTAAGTACCTGGAGGAAAGGACATCAACAGAGACTCCGTTAGTAGTGGCGAGCGAACGCGGACCAGGCCAGTGATACATCAAAGACAATCGGAACC